>NZ_CP030074.1:0-600000 GCF_003261055.1 Streptomyces cadmiisoli | reverse complement strand
AACGCCCGCGCTTTCGGTTGAAGGCCGCTGCGGGCGACTCGTACGCCCCCGGCCTCACGCCCGGGGCGCAGCGAACGGTGCTCCGATCCCCCGGCCTGGCTCAGCGCACGCGGACACCCGCGCGGAAGACCGCCTGCACGTCCAGGACGGCCGCGGGGTCGTGCTCCAGGTCGCCGTTGACGACCAGGATGTCGGCGTCGGCGCCGGCGGCGATCCGGCCCTTGCGGCCGTCCATGCGGCACAGACGGGCTGCCAGACTGGTCATGGACTTCAGCGCGTCCAGCGGCGCCACGCCCAGCCGGGCCAGGTCGGCCACGCCGTGGGGAAGCACGTTGTGGGGCTTGACGGGCCCGATACCGGCATCGGAGCCGATGACAACATTGGCACCGAGTTTGTGCAGGTTGCCGTAGGTGTCCAGGATGGCCTCGACATGTTTGGCCAGGGCCTTGGGCGGTTGCACGGCTTCGCCGGGTTCCAGCCCGAGGGTCAGACTGACGAAGGTTCCCTTCCTCACGATGATCTCGATGAGTTCCGAGTCGGCGGCGACGCCATCGGCGCTGAGGAAGGTGACGTGCTCCAGGCTGTCGACGCCCGCCTCGACCGCCTCCCTGATGGCTTGGGTGCCATGGGCGTGCGCGGCGACCGGCAACCCGAGGCGGTGTGCCTCGTCCACCACGGCACGCAGGTCGTCCAGGCCGTACTGGGACATGTGCGGCGGCACAGACCCGGGCGTCATGTTGCCGCCGCTGGCCATGATCTTGATGACGGCGCAGCCACGGGCGTGACGCTCGCGAACGGCCGCCCGGAGCGCGTCGACGCCTTCGACCTCGCCGCCGAGGAAGTGGCAGTGGCCGCCCGGTGTGGTCAGCGGAGGGCCCGCGGGGAGAATCTCCGGACCCAGCTCCGGGTTCCCGGCGAACTCGTCCACGAGGGTCAACGACAGGTACTCGCGGTCGCCGAGATCGCGCACGGTCGTGATGCCCGCCATCAGAGCGGACCGGGCCGCGGCCCTCATGTGCGCCAGCAGATCGCTGTCCGAGGCAGAGGTCAACGAGGTGACGGGCTGAGGACCGGCGTCGAAGGCGAGGTGGACATGGGTGTCGATGAGGCCGGGCAGCAGACATGCCGAAGGACCGAGATCGACGACCTGGCGGCCGTCGGCGGGCAGCGCGCCGGTGCGGTCCACCCGCACGATGCGGTCACCCGAGACGTGCACGGTGGCGGGCCCCGACAGGCTGAACCCGTCGAACATCGAACCGGCGTGTATGGCAAAGGAGTTCATCGGCATCTCTTCGGATCGGAAAGCGTGGATCACTCGGCGAGGCGGCCGGAATCGATCGGCCGGTGCCTGCTCCGGGGACCGGGCGCTGTGTGTTCCTGAATTCCGGCCCTCTCACGGCAGCAGGCATGCATGACCTGTGCACAGCCACCTCACGGACGCCCCATGCAGGCTCTGGCCGTGCTGGGCCCCGAAGCAGTTCAATATCCGCCGCGTAAATTGATTACATCATCAACTACTGAAATGGGCAAACCATGGTCGTCGCACAGCGGCTCTCTCGACGAGGCCGCGCAGCCTGTGAATCTCGCACCCGAGGGGAGCGAGATGCCTCCGATGGCCACCGACGGCGAACCCGTTCACCCGGTGGCCAGTCGGTTCAGCGGTGGCCGCCGCAGGTGCCGCGGCTGTGAACGGCACCTGCGGACGGCCCGCCGGGTGGCGTCAGAGCTGCGCCGTGCCCTGGACGATGACCTCGTTGACGTTGACGTCGGCCGGCTGGGCGACGGCGTAGCCGATGGCCTGTGCGATGGCCGAAGCGTCGATACCGACTGCTGCGAGCGCAGCCCGTATCGCGTTCTGCGGCTCGGGGTTGCCGCCGGAGTGGGTCAGCTCGGTCTTGGTGAGGCCGGGGCTGACGACGGTGACGCGGAGGTCGGCGGTCTCCTGGCGCAAGCCGTCGGACACGGCGCGTACGGCGTACTTCGTCGCGCAGTACACGACTCCCGTCGGGTCCACGCGGTGGGCCGCGGTGGAAGCGACGTTGACGATGTGCCCGCACCGGCGCTCGCGCATGGAGGGCAGGACCGCCGCGATGCCGTACAGCACCCCGCGCAGGTTCACGTCGATCATCTGGTCCCATTCGTCGACGCGCAGCTCCTCCATGAGGGAGAGCGGCATCACGCCGGCGTTGTTGACCAGGACGTCCACGCGCCCGTGGCGGTCGAGCGCGCCGGCGACGAAGGCTTGGAACGCGGACGGACGACGAGCGTCTCCGCCTCCGTCCTGGACGCCGTCGCTCGCGCACTGCAACTCGACGACACCGAGCGTAACCATTTGTTCGCCCTGGCCAACCCGACACAGCGGCGCCCGCATGACAGGGCGACCCAGCGTGCCCGCCCCGGGCTGCTACGGGCGCTGGAGAACATCGCCGACGTTCCGGCTCTGCTCCTGGGCCACCGTCTGGACGTCCTGGCCGCCAATCACCTGGCCCGCGCCTTCTACCGTGATTTCGAGGGCCTCCCGGCGGGCGAGCGGAACATGGCCCGCTACATGTTCCTCGACGCCGCTGCCCGCGATCTCTACGTCGACTGGCCAGAGACCGCCCGCGAAAACGTCGGCATGCTCCACCTGTACGCCAGCCATCATCCGCGCGATCCCCGGCTGGCGCAGCTGATCGGCGAACTGTCCGCCGGCGACCGGGACTTTCGCCGCTGGTGGGCGGAGCACGACGTCTACCAGCCCAAACACGGCTCCAAGCGCTACCACCACCCCCTCGTCGGGGACCTCACCCTCGGGTTTGAGGCCTTCACACCCGTGGGCGACTCCGACCAGACCCTCGGGCTCTACACCGTCGAACCCGGATCACCGTCGGAAAGCGCCCTGCGCATGCTCGGCAACTGGACCGCCGCCGACACACACGTACAGCCCGAAGAGGCCGCCGAACACGGGCACTGACTCAGCCCAGGCACCTGAGGAGGTGCTGCCGCAGCGGCAACACCTCCTCAGGGTTGAGAGTCACCGTTGCCTCATCTGCCGGCCGGCACCCGCTCCCACAGATCCGTCACGACGTTGTCGTCGAGGAAGGCCACGGCGCGTGTCACCCGGCCGTCCTTCATGTGCAAAATCCATGAATACGTCATGTCGTAGGGCTGTCCGTCCTTGGCGACACCGTGCCCGTCCCACTCCGCGAAAACGGTGTCGCCGTCGACCCACAGTCCCCGAACCGTCGGTTTCACGAAGACGGACAACCGGTCACTCAGCGGGGCGATCACCTCGTCCAGGAACTGCTGGCGCCCGGTGTACGTGCCGGCGATCGGGCTGGTACCGGTGATCGTCCACACCGCGTCATCGCTGAGTATGTCGTAGAAGCTGCCCCCGGCTTCCCAGCGCTGGAACGCTTCCCGGACCGCGGCCAAGTTGCGCTGTTCCTCCGGTGTTTGTGCACCGTCATCGGCGTCAGGTGAGGGGCTCGGGGCCGAGGGAACATCCGCTGCCACGGGAGCGGCGCCGAACGCAGCCGTGTTCACGTCGGGCTGGAGGCCGGACGCCGTTCCGCCGAGCAGAACGATCAGTGCAGCCGTCGACCCCAAGGGGACCGCGCGATGCCAGATTCTCCTCGACTTCGGGGGACGAGCGCCCACACCGGCCATGGATCTCACCTCGTAATGCGACTCCACGCGAGCGGACGCCGCACGTGCATGCGTTGCCTGTTCCGCCACTGCCCGGGTCTGGAGCCGGCACAGGGTGGTCAGGACCGACTGCGCTGGTCAGTGGCACATGTCGTCGTCTCGTTGTAAGGAAAACACGACGGCCGATGATCTTCCACAAATACCGTAGGTGTGCGTGCGGCAGCTCAGGGCGGCGGCGCGTCGGAGAAGTGCCAGGTCAACATGCCACCGAGGACACCGACGCCTACGCTGTGGAGGGTAGCCAGGGACTGGCGAGAGCCATCAGTGCCCGCCCGCCCGCCACCGCGCTGGACCGTGGGAAAGGCACCGGTATGACGTTCAAGGTTCCCATCCCGGATGAGAACGACCCGCGCTGGACCCGGCGTGACGGAATCCTTGTCACGCGTGACGAGGGAGCCACCAAGTGGCTGGCCGGCGATCTGACGACGGTCAAGATCTCAGCGGCGCAGACCAACGGCTCCCTCGGAGTACTGGAGACGACGGTCCTGCCGGGAGGCGGCCCGATCGCTCACGCCCACGGCCGCGAGGACGAGGCCTTCTACGTCCTCAACGGCGACTTCGAGTTCCTCAACGGCGATCAGACGCTGAAGGCCGGCCCTGGCGACTTCCTCTTCATCCCCCGAGGAAACCGGCACCGCTTCACCAACATCGGTCCTCGACCGGCGAACTTGCTCACGTTCATGCTGCCGGGCGGACACGAGGGGTTCTGGCTGGACAACGGCATCGACGCGGTTCCGGGTCAGCCCATGCCCGAGTGGGATCCCGCCCAACTCGGACCACTGATCGAGGAACTGACCCGCCACCATGTGACGCTCCTGCCCGAGGGCCCACTGGATGACGCCGGCTGACATCCCCGGGCCGACCGGGGATGCGGCGGTGCGGCACCTCAAGTCCCCGTGAGGGCTGTGGGACAGGCAGCGATCAGCGCTTGCTCCACTTCTGATTGTCGGTGCCGGCGCAGTCCCACAGCTGGAGGGCCGAGCCGTTCCCCGTCCTCAAGTCCCTGACGTCCACGCATTTGTCGGCCTGAATGTTGACGAGGTCGTGCGCGGCGTTGAGCCGGAACTTCTGGGCAGGCCCGCCGTTGCAGTCGGCGAGTTGAATGGCGGCGCCGTTCTGCTGGGAGGCCCAGGCGACGTCCATGCACTTGCCCAGGGAACGGACCGAGCCGTCGGACATGAACTTCCACTGCTGGGCGGCCGATCCGTTGCAGTCCCAGATCTGTAGCGGCGCGCCGTCCCTGCTCGTACCGCCGCTGACCGTGATGCAGCGGTTCGACGCGTGGCTCCACACCGCCGCTCCCGTGGAGGCCGGTGCGGTGCTCGGCTGTGACTGCGGAGTCGCCGCAGGGGCGGGATCGGACCGCGGCGTGCTTCTGGTCGCCGTGGTGGACGCCGTGGGTGCCGAACTGCGACCGTCCTTGGACTTCTGGCCGCGGGGCGTCTCCTCGGGGGTGTCGGGGGATCCTGTGCTCCCGGCCTTCGCTTCCGTCCGGGTCCCCGTGCCCCCCGCGCTGCCCTCGCCGCGCCGTTCACCGCTTCGTGTGGGTGCGGCCGAGCCGAGTTCGGCTCCGCCGCCGTCCACACCGCCGCTCAGGACCGTGCCGTCCGTCGGGGTGGACGCGGCGTTCCGGTTGTCGTCGTCGCCTCCGCCGACCAGGAACGGTACGGCGATGAGGGCCGCACCGGCGATGGCCGCACCGGCGAAGAGACTCCTCCTGACGCGCCCGGGGTCGTCCATGCCTCCCGGCTCATCAGACTCCGTCTCCCCCGCGGCGGCGATGTCGGCCACTGTCGCCGCCCGGGCTTCGCCGACTGCCTCCGTGTCGCCCCCGGCAGAGGTACTGCCGACCGCCACGTCAGTACCCGCGGATGCGGAGGTGTCGGGTCCGTCGCCCGCCTCGGTCGCTTGACGTCGGCGGCCGAGTACGAACAAGCGCCTTCCCCGTCGGCCGCCCTCACCATGGACGGGCTCCGCGGTGCTCATGTCGTCGTCGGAGTCGGCTGCGTCGCCATCGCCGGACTCGCTGTCGCCGTCCCGGTCGCCCTCGCCGTCGGAGTCCTCGTCGGAGTCGTGCTCCCCATGACCTGGCGTGGAGGTGGTGGTGCTCGGCTCGTCCCCGTCCGGTTCCGAAGCGCCCCCATGAGTTCCGCCGGCAGCGGAGGTCGTGGCCGAGGAATCCTCGCTTGCGGGTCTGCGGTTGCGCCCCGGCACACCGGCCGCGGTCGCGGAACCGCTCTCGGATTCCTCCGCCGACCGGGCGGCCACGCTCTCGGACGACAGTCGATCGGGCTCCCCGCGCCCGCTCTCGGCTGACGCGGCGGAGGATGTCGAGGTGTCGGCGGACATCGGTACTCCTTCATATGAACCAGATTAAGAATCTGAAGGCCGACGTTCGCGTAGGGGCCGCACCCGGACCGACCGGCGTGCGTGGCGCACCTGTGTCCCCGCTGCCTGCTCATGGATCAAGCCCGGCAGCCCCAGCTCGCTCAGCCCGGTCGGTGGGATCGGTCTGCCCGGTGGACACGGCTCCCCGCCGCCCCATTGACGGATTCCGCTCCGCCCCAACCGTGGTCTCACTCCGAGGAGTTGAGCCGGAAGCCCGCCGCTTTCGTCGAGGTCTCAGCGTAGTGTCGATGACGGACCCGGGAACTGAACTGTGCGCCGCGGAGGGGGCGAACGGGCAACACATACTGCCCCGAGGACCTTGCAGGCGTGGTCAGCGCTCTCGCTCGGCACCTACCAGCGGGACCGCGTGGTAGGCGCTGGGGTGAGCTCGTAGCCGTCGAGCTCTATGTCGCTGGAGTACGCCCAGCACAATTCACCATTGGGTTTGAGGTGGGGAACGGAATCCCCCACGGGTTCCCCGAGCTCCAAGGCCTCCGCCACCTGGAACAGATACGTTTCCAGCGAGGGCCAACCCCAGTCTCCATCAAAAGCGCCGTTGTCATCCTTGGGCGCCAGGCCAATTCTTCCCTGTCCTGGACCCGGCCGCATATCGATGACCTGCGCGTCACCGTCGACGGCGGCCCATGGAATCCACAGCCGGTGCCACCAGTGCTCGCCGTCGTCATCGAGTGAGTCTTCTGGCTCCCCCTCCCCGTCGATGACGGCGATTCGCATACGCCAGAACTCCACGATCTCCGTCACCGAGAGAGGGGTTTCCTGAGGGAGTACGGTGGAATACGGCTCTGCTCCGTTGTGGCAGCTCAGCGATTCCAACAGGCCCGCAGGAAAACTCAGACCCATTTCTCTCTGCGCCTGGTCGTATTCATACGGGTCTGCCGGTGGAGCCAGTTGGGCGAATGTCGCCGGCGCGTATCGCTGCAGCCATGCGTCGATGCGAGCCCAGGAGGTTCGGACAGATGTGTAGGAGTTCGTCATGTGCAGGATTCTCAGTGCACCCCGTGCATGTTTGTTCCTGCGTCCCGCAGAGCAGGTTCATCGGGGCACATTTCTTGGTCCTCCCGGGCACTGCGGCACACTGCGGCCGGCGGCGTCCTGTAGGTCGCCGCCCGCTCACAGCGCGAGCCACGGAAGGACCCGAGGCCGGCCGCGGCTCTGGACGCGAGCACCGCCGGATCGCGACAGTGACGGGCCCGCGACGTACAACCGTAGACGAACGGACTTATGCCGTACTTCACCCGGTCTCATACTCGATCGAACAGGAAACCAACTCTGCCCCTTTGCACCTCCCCAGGGAGACTTACGAACTGCGGCGGCTCGGATGTATTCGCGGATCCAGAATCGTCAGGGAGGCGTCAAGACATCAACCAGAGGTCCGGTACGGGGCAGCGGCTGTGTTTGTATGACTTCCATGCCCTCCGCACTCGACGGCCCGACGGGCGGATATCGAAATTCCCCCGTTGTCGCGCAGACCATCGATTCACCGCCACCCGTTCCGAGCGCATGGAACCCGTCCAGTGAAGTGCTGGTGGTCGATTACCAGGCTTTCCTCCGTGCTGTCGCGACATTCCAGAGCGCGGCGGACTCGATGCGGCAGGCCGCTGGTAGCGCGCCGCAGACCGGCGAAGGCCACGCGACGGGAGCGGCCCCGTGGGGCGACGACTCCTTCGGTGCCGCTTTCGGAAACCAGTACGCGCCTCCGGCGCAACTCATGAATGACGCTCTGGCGGGACTCTCCGCGCTTTTCGAGGGAGTCTCCCGAAGTCTGGCCTCCATGCAGCAGTCCTTTGCCGACACACAGGCTCCAGGACTGGAGCGCCTGGGCGTTCGGCATCCTCACGGCAAGCGGAGGTGATCGCGACTACTACCGACCCTGGTGACGCGGACCTGTCCGCCACAGACGTCGTGGTCCTGGCCGCGGTCGGTGGGACGGCGGTTCCGGCGCCGGTCAAGGGCCCGCCCACACCGGGTGCTGCCGCTGTCACAGACCGGGACACGCTCCGATGTCGCACATCGCCCCTTTGGAGGACACTGACCACGTATGAGATCCGTGGTGAGTGAAAGCTGATGACTATGGGTGCACCTCACGTCACTGATCGCAGCGCTTCCGCCGACGGGCCTTTGGCGGGTGAGGGAGTTCGGTTCTCGCTCGACCACCAGGGCGTGATCGCCAGGTGGAGCCCGGCGGCAGAGAAGCTGCTCGGCCATGCGGCGGAGTCGGTGGTGGGGCGTTCAGCGGCAGACTTGATGGCGGGGACGGCGTCCGCCGAGGTCGAGACCCGGGCCGACGACGAATTCGCCACCGTGCTGAAGCGCAGTGACGGCGCCTCGATCAAGTGCTGGCTTCTGGTGCGCCCCGAGAGCCCGGGGGACGCACTCACGAACTGGGAGGTGCTGATCACTCCTCTCGAGCCCGCGGAACTCGCCCGGGCGGCGGACATCGAGCGCGCGCTTCTCGAGACGCTGTTCACCCTCTCCCCCACCGGCCTGTACCTCCTCGATCCCCAGATGCGCCTGATCCGGTTCAATGCGGCAGCCGAAGGCATGCAGGGCACCTCCGTCAGTGAAGCCGCCGGCCGCCGGCCCTCCGAGGTGTGGCCGGGCTTTCCCGCCGAAAAGGTGGAGCGGGTGATGAAACAGGTGCTGGCCACGGGCCAGCCGATCATCGGAACGGAGAAGACGCTGCGCCCGCCGGGCGATCCCCACCATGACCATGTCTATTCGACGTCGGTCTTCCGGCTGGAGGACGATCACGGCCGGATCCTCGGCCTCGCGGACGCCACCGTCGACGTCACCGACCGCCACCTGGCGCAGGAACGGCTGACCGTGCTCGCCGATGCGAGCAATCGGATCGGTTCCACACTCGACGTGCTGGACACGGCCGAGGCTCTGGCAGAGGTGTCCGTGCCCGCGCTGGCCGACAGCATCACGGTGGATCTCCTGCAGCCCGTGCTCTCAGGCGAAGAACTCGCCCCCGGGCCGGTCGGACCGGATGCCGCGCTGCGAAGGGCCGCTTCCGGCTCACGAGGTGACGGAACCCGAAAGCGCGCCGACCGCACGCCTGCCGAGTCGGCTGTCGAAGTCCTCTACGCCCTCGAACCCCGCCTGCTCGATCCCTCGGACCGAGAGGGACATCGGGCCTTCCGAGATCTGTCGATGTCCGCGGCGCCGGGCGAGGACGTCCACTCGCTGGCGATCGTGCCGCTGGTCGCCCAGGATCGGGTTCTCGGCCTGGCCACGTTCTGCCGCTGGGGAGACCGAAGGCCGTTCGACGCCGACGATCTGAACGCGGCCGCGCAACTGGGGCGACGCACCGCCGCCTGCCTCGACAACGCCCGTCGGCACCTGCGTGAGCACAACACGTTGATCGCACTCCAGCACATCCTGCGTCCCAGTGGACTTCCCACACAGCAGGCACTGGATGTGGCTCACATGTCCGTGCATGCGGGAACGGGAGGTGACTGGGTCGACGCCATACCGCTCTCCGGGGCCCGTGTGGCCCTGGTGGCGGGCACGCTGCCCAGTCGCGGCATTCAGGCCGCGGCAGCGGCAGGGAGGCTTTCCGCCGCGGTGCACACACTGTCGGACCTGGACCTGGAGCCGGATGAACTCCTCGCTCGGCTCGATGACGTGGTACGCCGGTCGGGCACGGTCGGTGGCATCGACGAGTGCGGCGAGCGGCCCCCGTCGGGGCACGAGCAGCCCCGTGATCCCGTGGATGGCGGCACGTGCCTGTACCTCATCTACGATCCGGTGTCCCGACGCTGCTCGGCATCCAGCGCCGGTCATCCCTGGCCGGTGATCGTGCATCCGAACGGCGTTGTCAGAACGGTGGACTGCCCGGTCGGTGACGCGTTGTGCAGCCCGGGCGCGCCTTTCAGCCGGACGGACTTCGAACTGCCCGAGAACTCGATGCTGGTGCTGTACACCCGCGGCCTCCTCCAGCAGTACGGACAGGGCCACGACGATCCGGGAGCGCAGCGGTTGAGCGCCCTGCTCTCCGGCGTACCCGGTTCCGTGCAGGAGACCTGCTCCGGTGTGATCGAGGCACTCGTCCCGGACCAGGCCCGCGACGACGTCGCCGTTCTGGTCGCCCGCACCCACGCGCTGGGGCCCGAACATGTCGTGTCGTGGGACCTTCCGAGCGATCCGGCCACGGTCGCCGAAGCCCGGTCCCTCGCCACCTGGCAGCTCACGTCATGGGACATGGACGAGCTGGCGTTCACCACCGAGTTGATCGTCAGCGAACTCGTCACCAACGCGATTCGGCACGCCGCACCACCCATCACACTGCGTCTGATCCGCAGTCATGTTCTGACCTGTGAGGTGTCGGACGGCAGCAGTACGTCTCCGCGGCTGTCGCACGCCCGCACCACCGACGAAGGCGGCCGAGGCCTGCTCCTCGTAGCACGCTGCTCCGAACGGTGGGGCACCCGCTACACGGAGTCCGGCAAGATCATCTGGGCTGAGCAGGGCACCATGGCGTGAGGGACATGGCCCCGCACGCTCCTGCTGCAAGCTGCTCCAAGGCTCCCCGGTGAGGTGTCCTATGTCGTCCGTGCCTCCGAGGTGCTGTCCCTCAACCACCTTGCGGCTTTGACGAATTGTGAGCTGCCACGCTGCTCGGCCAGGAGGGCAACTCCTGGTACCGGGGGCCGGCCGGGTGTCGCCTCGGCGCATTCGGCCGCCAGGAACAGCAGGTCCGCCAGCCCCGCCCGTGGCCTGGCACCGGGCTGTGGCAGCACGTCGGGGAGCACCTCCGCCAGCACCGAGTACACCGTCGTCGAGGCGCCCGCCTGCACGACGTGACGCAGCGTTTCCGTCACCCGCTTGAGCTTGAGGCCGTCGATACCGATCAGCACCGCGATGTCCCGGGCCAGTCGGCCGACGTGCAGTTCGCCGCGGCCGGCGAGGGCGAGCAGGGCGTCAGCGGTGGCGACCCGCTCCATCACCGAGGCGGCCCCCGTCCCGTGGGCGAGTGCCAGGTGCACGGCCGGTCCGGCTTCTCCTTCGGCCTCGGCCACGGCGGGCAGGTGGACCGCGGCACACCGTGAGCCGCTTTCCGCGCCTGCGGCCACCGCCCTCAGATTACGGGCGACCACCAGTTCTCGGTGGCCGGGCACGACAGTCAGCCACAGCGGGAACATCCGGCGCCAGGGTTCGAACTGCGTCCCTTCCCAGGAGCAGAGGTCCTGGTTCGCCTCGCGCGGGGCGCCCACAGCACGAAACGGGGCGGAGAAATCGACCAGCCGGGCCGAGTCGACGGCAACGGCGAGTCGGATGCAGGCCGGCACATCGTCGTGGGCTTCGTACTCGCCCTTCAGATGACGCGACCACGACGGGGGGTTCCGGTGGCCGCGTGTGCCGGGGTGTGCGTCCTGCCGTTCATCGGTGGCCTCTCCGATCGCGGCCAGGTTCCAGCGCTTCGGGTGCCTGGCAACGGAATCGGGGTCGTCCGGACGCTCGAGCGGCAGCACGACGGTCGGCTCGCAGACGCGGGCGGGAAAGCCTCCGGCCGACAGCCAACGCGCCAGACGGCGCCCTTCCGTTGAGCCGAGTTCCTCCGCCGCGGCCGGCGGGAAACTCGGATCGGGCCTGACGCGGAACAACGCCTGGTCGAAGTCCGCCTCCCCGGGCCGCACACGCGTCCGCCGGTATTCGGTGAGCCGTTCCAGCAGGACATGTGGATCCAGCGAACCCGAGGCACAAGTGGGGGTGGCGAGCAGGAACGGCGGGGAGGTGCCGTCGAGGATCCGGCGCACCACCTCGTCCACGCGTGCGTCCAGTACGCCTTCGAACGCCTCATGCCCGCAGTCGCGGCACCTGAAATACGGATACGGTGAGGCATCGTCCTCGGGACGGCGGCCGGTCACTGCCCTGGCCACCAGCAAGATCCGGGTCAGACGGCCCGGCGAATGCGGCCGGCGCTCGTTGGATCGCAGGACGGGTTCCACGGCCTGGGCGAGTGCTTGCCGGTCCCGGTGCGCCAGGCGTACCAGTCCGTCCAGGACCCGTTCGACGGCGACGGGTTGCGCTACGGGGTCGGCCAGCACGGCACCGAGTTCCGCGGCGACTTCCTCCGCGCTTCCCATGGGTGGAGGGAAGGCGGGAACCGCGGCGGGCTGGGGCAACGGATCCGTCCGCGGGGCGTCTGGCCGCGGTGCGGTGACGGGGCTGTCGAGAAGGCCATCGGCCTGACGCCGCAGGTCGGCGGGAAGCTGTGCCGCGGCGGTGGAGAGATCCTTCAGCGTGTCCTCGTCCAGCCTGTCCGCGAGTTTCCCAGCCAGCTTGACGGCCTTCTCCTGGACACCCCGCGAAGGATGGGAGAAGGCTTCGCCCAGCAGCGGTGCCAGCTCACCGATGCGTGCCGGGGAACGGCGCGCCTCACTCCACAGGAAGGGCAGCGCCGGCGCGGCCAGTGTCTTCTCAGGGCGGGCCAGGAGGCCCTGGAGGCACTCATCCACCTGCTTGTCCGTCATTCGACCCAGGTCGGCGAGCTTGCGTACCCTGCCGAGCGCGTCCTTCACCGCGGCGGTACTGATCGCGGAGACGACGAGGGTCACCAGCGTGTCCGCCGCCGCGGTCTGCTCCTCGATGGTCGGTTCCAGCGCGGTGAGCAGCGCAAGATACCCGGGCGTGACTGTGCGAGGCTCGGCCCCCAAGGGTCCTTGCAGCGCGGATCGCAGGAGGCGACTCCGGTCGATGTGGCCGTCTCGGGCCAGTACGGCCAGGGTCGCGGCCGCAGCACCACCCCTGTCGGCGTCCCGCGCGAGGCTGCGGCCCAGTCCCTCCGCGTCCGGCAGACGCGACAGCGCGGCGGCGGCAAGCGGAGAGGCGGTCAACGCGTCGGCGGAGGCCTCTGGGGTGTCCTGAACGGCCAGGTACTCGAACCAGTCGACAGCACCTTCGTCGTCGATCTCGAACGGCTTTCCGGCCGCACGGACGAGAGCGCTGACCGGTAGGAGATGACTCCAGAGCGGTTTGAGGGCATGAGCCAGCGCGATCAGGTCCTCGGGCGGCCATCCGTCGAGCAGGTCGACGAGAGCGTCCCCGAACCCCTTCTCGTTGTTGGGCCACCATTCGTGGTCCAGGGCGCGGACGACTCCGTCGACGTCACACCGACAGGCGATCTCCACGAGCGCGATGGCGCAGCGGACACGGATCGCCCAGTCCCCGAAGTAGGGCCACGGCCGGTACACCGACTCCAGTCTTTCGAGCAGTTCCTCGCGCTGGGCGGCGGTGAGTTCCAGCTCCCGGAGCAGGCCGGGTATGACGGCGAACTCGCCTGCCTTCATGGTTTTGATGATGGTGGCGTACGGGTGCGCGTCCGTGTCCTCGGTCATCTCCGCTCCTTCCTGTTTCGTCACCGGCCTCCTGGGCGGGCGAGCCGGCAGGGGGCAGTTCGCGGCGAAGGGACGACGGATACCGCGAGGACGTGAACTCACGGACCGTGTGCACGTTGATGCCGGGCACGCCGCCGTCGGGCACGGGTGTGCCGCCGATGGATCCACCCGCCCGGTGCGCTCTGCCGGCGAACTGTGGCCTCAGCGGTCCGCCGGCCGCTCACCGTACCCGCCTCGACAGTGCGCGGGCATCGAACGGCGGCGGGTTGTCAGGGCGGTGTGGTACGGGAGTCTCCGCATGGAAGTGGACTCCCTCGGGCTGCGTTGTGAGGTGCAGTGCGATGCGTCTCTGCCTGGGGCCGCTCCGCTCTTGGCAGCCATACCTCTCCGGGCGGCGCGCGTCCCGACTCAGCCGCAAGTCCGGTCGACAGGAGGCAACTGCTCACCGTCCCCGTGCACTTTCCGACACCCAGCCTCCAGGCTGTCGGTCGGGGACGTCCGGTCCTGAGCGCGGGTGGTACAGCGCCGCGCCATCGGCTTCGCACTATGCGGCGGCGATCGCCGCGATGGGTCCGCGCAGGGAAAACGACGGCTCTGTTGCTTCCGCCATGGAGTCGGACTCAGTTGTCCTGACCGCTCGAACGATGCCCCTGCATTCCGTGCATTCCGCAATTCCACAAGCACGTGGACCTGGCCACGAATTCACCCACGACCGGTGCTCGTTTCCTGTCATCCATCCGGCATGCGACCCGGGCGCCTTCGGCTGTCCGGGCGCCGGACAGCATTCCGTAAGCACGGTCGAACACCACCGGAGTGGGTTCGCGTGGAAGGTTGCCTACAGTTGACGAGGGGACGCCCGGGTCAGACATAACGTAACGCCGGGTGCCGCGTCATGGAATCACCCTCGATCAGAGCGGGCACTATGGGGCAGAAATCGCTGCCCTTTTGATCAGAATCAGGCGGCAGACGCAGGTCAGCGCACCCCGAACCCACCGTCGAATCCCACGCCGCGACGAACTATTGCGTTGCCATGCGCATCTCGTTGCATACGACATTCGGTCCTGCGTCAACAGCGCCATTGAATGGCCTGGATCACGTGGCGACATCGCGCCATGGCTCGGAATCGCCACCCTATTCTCTAGGTGAACTACGCCTCGGTTACGCATCATTCACCCGAGTTCTTGATTCACCGCACCCTCAGTTCAGTTAGGGAATGCCCCATGCCTCCATCACCAGCACCGGGCCGAAGAGTGCCTGTCATCGGCATAGCCGTGGCCCTTCTGGCATCACTCGGCAGTACGTCGGCGATCGGCGCGCCGAATACACCCACCGCCGATACTCCGGTCCTCGCCGACACCGCATCCGGTTCCACCGGCGCCCCCCGCACCATCACCCTGATCAACAGCGACAAGGTGACCGTGACCGGCTCCGGCACCTCCCCCCTCATCGACGTGAGGGGCAGTCAGGGCGAGCCGGTGTCGGCGGACATCAGCGTCGTCGACGGTGAGACCTATGTGTTTCCGAGCGAGGTCCTGCCGTACGTCGCGGAAGGCACCCTGGACAGGCAGCTGTTCAACATCACACGGCTGCTCGACTACGGCTACGACGACGCCCGCAGTGACCGGCTGCCGCTGATCGTCCGGTACGCCGACGCCGCCGGCGCGCGCAAGGCGGTCGTGCCGCAGGGCGCGGAGAAGGTGCGCACCCTGACGAGCATCCGCGGTTCCGCCGTGGAGCGCCCGCGTGCGGAGGCCGCGGCCTTCTGGACCTCCCTGACCGGCGGAAGGGACGCCGCCACTACGGGACGCGGCGGGCCGGACGCCTCCATTCTCGCGGGCGGCATCGAACGCGTATGGCTGGACGGCAAGGTGAAGGCCGCGTTGTCCGACACGGTCGGGCAGGTCGGCGCGCCCGAGGTGTGGCGCGGCGGCAACACGGCTGCGGGCGTCGATGTCGCGGTGCTGGACACCGGCGTCGACAGGACGCATCCCGATCTCGCGGGGCAGATCGCCGCCACGCGGAGTTTCGTCCCGGACGAGACGGTCGACGACGCCGACGGGCACGGAACCCATGTCGCCTCCACCATCGCCGGAACAGGGTCCGCCTCGGACGGCAAGGAGAAGGGTGTCGCTCCCGGGGCGCGGCTGCACATCGGCAAGGCGCTGGACAACAGCGGGTCCGGCCAGGACTCCTGGGTCCTCGCCGCCATGGAGTGGGCGGCGCGCGACCAGAAGGCGAAGGTCGTCAGCATGAGTCTGGGCGGCGGCCCGACCGACGGCACCGACCCGCTGAGCACCGCCGTCAACACCCTCAGCGCCGAGACCGGCGCACTGTTCACGATCGCCGCGGGCAACAGCTTCCGGAACTTCACCGTCGGCGCCCCGGGCGCGGCGGACGCGGCGCTGACCGTCGGCGCCGTCGACTCCGCCGACGCGCTCGCCGGCTTCTCCTCGCGCGGCCCCCGCGTCGGTGACTTCGCGGTCAAACCGGAGATCACCGCCCCTGGCGTCGATGTGCTCGCGGCCCGCTCGCAGCTGGCACCCGGCGAGGGCTTCTACACGACGATGAGCGGCACCTCGATGGCCACCCCGCACGTGGCGGGTGTGGCGGCCCTGCTGGCGGCCGAACATCCCGACTGGACCGGGGCCCAGCTCAAGGACGCGCTGGTCAGCACGGCCAAGCCGACTCCGGACCACATCCCCTTCGACGGCGGCAACGGGCGGGTGGACGCCGTGGCCGCGACCCGTGCCACCCTCTACGGCACCGGTGTCGTCTCCGTCGGCCTGCACGAGGTGCCCGCGGCGCCCGGAGAGACCGTCGACCGCGAGGTCACCTACACCAACACCGGGTCCACGCCCGTCACCCTGGACCTCGAGTTGGACGCGGCCACCGCCCCCTCCGGCCTGTTCACGCTGTCCTCTCCCGAGGTGACGGTCCCCGCCCGCGGCACCAGCACGGTCGTCGTCTCGTCCCACCTGGACAAGGCGGCCCAGGACCACGCCTACTCCGCCCGGATCGAGGCCGTCGACAAGGGCGTTGTCCGAGCGACGACTTCGGTGGGTCTCGGCACCGAGAGCGAGAAGGCCGTCGTCGATCTGAAGGTCAAGGACCGCTCCGGCAAGCCCGCGACCGGTGCTGTCCGGCTGTTCGCCCAACGTGCGGGCGGTACCGGCCAGGACGTACGCGACGTGGCCATGGGCTCATCGGCCCGACTGCGCCTGGAACCAGGCCTGTGGTCCTTCTCCGCACTGGTCGACGTGCAGGGCGTCCAGGGCCCGAACTCCCTCGGCCGCGCCCTCGTCACCCTGCCGGAGGTCCGGGTCGACGACGACATGCCGATCACGCTGGACGCGTCCAAGACCCGGCAGGTCACCGCGGCCACTCCGAAGAAGGCCGTCACCACCTACGCGCGGGTCGACTTCACCCGCTCGCTGACGGAGACGGACACCACTCAGGTCTCCTTCAACCTCCTGCCCGTCTACGACAGCTTCTTCGCCACACCGACTCCCCGGAAGGTGACGAAGGGGACTCTCGACCTGCGGGTGCGCTGGCGGAACGAGGAGCCGACTCTCACACTGGCCACGGGCCGGGACACCGTCGAGACCGTCCTCGTGCGGCGCGGTGAGCGCGCCCTGCCCGAGGGCACCAGCCACCTGGACGCCGTCTACGCGGGCAAGGGCGGGCCGGACGACTACGCCGGACTCCCGGTGCGAGGCAAAGTCGCCCTCGTCCAGCGCGACCCCGTCGTCACGCTGACCGAACAGAGCGCCGCCGCCGCGGCGGCCGGGGCCAAGGCCCTGATCGTGGCCGACCCCGGCCCCCAGCGACTGGACCCGCGAACGGAGGCCACGCCGCCCCTGACCGTGGTCACCGTCGGCTACGACGAAGGCCTGCGACTGATACGTCTGGCCGAACGCGGCCCGGTGCCGCTGAAGATCTCGTACGACGCCGAGACCGACTACCTCTACGACCTCGTCGGTTCGTGGGAGAAGGCGCTCCCGGACAACCTGACGTACCGGCCGAGGTCCCAGGACCTCGCCACGGTGGACGTCTCGTTCGAGCACTACCGGGACGCCGACGCGACGGAGTTCCGCTATGACGCCAGGCCCGGTGAATTCGGGATCACGGCGGGCTACCACCTGCCCCGTCCGGCACGCGGCACCCGTACCGACTGGGTGACCGCCGACCCCGGCGTCGTATGGCGCCAGAGCGCGGTGGTCGTCGGGGAGCTGCGCTCCGTCGGCGCTCCCGAGGCCCTGCGTCCGGGCAGCGAGACGCGTGAGCGGTGGTTCGCCCCGGTCACCCGTCCGCGGTTGTCCTCGGCCGACAGTGTGAGCCGCGGCGGTGACTACCTCATGATGAACGTGCCGGCCTGGGGCGACTCCGGCCGTGCCCACGAGGGCTACACGGCGTCCCCGGGCGCGACGCACGCCGCCCGGCTCTACCAGGGCGACAGGCTGCTGACCCAGTCAGAGGGCTCGACGTTCGTGTACGCGGACGGGCTCAAGTCCCAGCGGCTGCCCTACCGGTACGTCGTCGAGACGGAGCGCGGCAGCTGGGAGCACCCGTACTCCACGCGGACCATGACGTCCTGGGAGTTCAGCTCGGCGGCCGGCGGTCCGGACACGACGTCCCCGGTCCCGCTGATCCAGCTCGACTACGCGGTCGACACGGACGCCGCCGGCAAGGCGAAGCGCAACACGAAGCTGACCGTGACGCCGACGCACCTGACGCCGACCGGATCGGGCGCGGAGCTGCCGCCCACCTCGGCCATCCGTACCGTCGCTCTGGAGGTCTCCTACGACGACGGCGCCACCTGGCGCAAGGCCCCGCTGTCCCGCACCTCGGACGGTTGGCGCACCACGCTGGACGCGCCGAAGCAGGCCAAGTACGTCACGGTGCGCGCCACCGCCCGTGACGACCGAGGCAACGCGGTGCAGCAGACCGTCGTCCGGGCGTTCGGGCTGACGTAGCGGAGGTAGCCGACATCCCTCGGGTCCGAGGGGTCGGATCATGCGCAGGAGGCCCGGCCGGCTTGTCGGCCGGGCCTCTGTCGCTTCCCCTTGCCGGTACCGGCGAACGCGCCCTACAGCGCGTCTGGACCGGTGTCCCGTCGCACGGGCGCTCCCGCTGACGCACCCGGCGGTCTGTTCTCGTGCCCGGACGGGTGCATGACGATGTCGACGACGGCCCGTCGACGCAGCACCTCGTCGGGCAGGTCCGGGCTCGGTCGGGGACCGGTGGGCAGAGACCTCCCCACATTGTCGGCAGTGATGACGAACTGGTCGGCGCTCAGCCTGGCCAGGGCAGCCCTGACGTCCTGCTGCAAATCGTCCAGAGCTTCCTGGAGCTCCTTGCGGAACAACCCGATCAGCGTGTTGAGCCGCGCCTCACCGGTTCGCCTGCCACCGGCTTCCCCGTCCCATAGCTGCCCGTTGCCGCCTGCCGAAATACGGATGCTTGGCAGTGGCTGCCCGTTGCTGTTGTTCCACAGTCCGACGCGGGCGGTTCGCCGGGCCAGATGGCCCAGGCGCATGACCTGCTCCTCGTCGGTGAGCTCGTGTTTCTGTTGCTCGAAGGTGAACCAGCCGGTGGATGCGGCGGGGTTGTTGTTGCCGCCGACGACGACCGTGGTGAGCGGGTTGACGACAATGCCGGGCTTGTCCTGTTCACGCATACCCGCCAGAGCGTCATGGAAGGTCTCGCCCGGCCTGGCGCTGACGAACCGCATGTACCAGAGCCGGCCTGGCGAAGACAGCCCCTGGGCGCCTGACAGTTGTTGCAGCGGCCAGTTGACGGACCGTACAGCGTCCGCGAGGGCCTGCTGCGCCTCGCGGACCGTTCTGTCGCGATCCGGCCCGGCATCCAGTTCCTCGGCTCGCGCCAGCGTCTCCCGTGCCGTCTTCACGCTCCTGATCGCCTCCACGGCACGCCTCTCCGCGTCCCCACCGTGAACGTCGTCCTCTCCGCGGCCGGAGGCGTCCGGGCTGTTGCCGAAGCGCTCCACGTTCCGTTCCAGGGCCTGCGTGAAGATCCGACGCCGTTCCCCCTCACGCTGGTGGTTCTCCAGAGTGATCTGCGAACGCCCGTCCTCACTGGCCAGGATCACGCCGGCGTAGTGATATCCGAAGGGATGCTCGATCGTATGCGCGGCACGAGCGTGGTCCTCCAGGACGAATTGCCCATTTTCGCCGGGTGAGCCGACGGACTGGGTGAGATAGGCCTCGCCCACCTCGGCCCAGGCGTGGTCGTTGATGCCGACGGCCCGGGCGGTGTCCTGCAGCGAGGCGTGCCGGCGCTCGTACTCCGGAGCGGTGCTGAGGTAGGCCCCGTAGGTCCGGCCGGGCAGCGGCATGGCCCCGTTCTCGCCGGAACGGCCCGCCGTTTCCTCGACAGCCCACGACACGGCGCCGGTATCGGGCAGGGTGCGGTCACCGGCGGCGACTTCGACGATCGCCGCGGCCAGCCTGTGCAGTTCCTCGACCCTCAGACCGTCCGAGGCCCGCATCGCGCCCAGGGCAGTCCTCCCCTCGCCGCCCCGGAGCACCAGGTGGTCGGGATCGCCACCGATCACTTCCCTGGCCAGATCGCGGCAGACGTCGGTGGGCTTGTCCAGGAACTCCGGGCGGATCCGGTGCAGAGTGCGGTGGGTTTCCCCGTTCCGCACGGTGACCGAGACCTCGTCGTCCCAGATCAGCGACACATTGCTGTCCGCGACGCGTAGGGCGGCAGCAGCCCGTTCGAAGACCTCCCGGGTCGCGAATGCCTCCCGTACCTCGCTCTCGGTGTTGATCGCCAGCGTGGCGTCCTCGGACAGACGCAGTTCCGGATGGGAGTCCGCACCTCCCACCGACTGCTCAACGGTGGTCACGTGCATGACGGTGCCGTCGACCGTCACACCGGCCCTGTCAGCCAGCCGAAGCGGGGCCACCCGCTCGAACACCGCCGTATCCGCCGTGTCCGAGTGAACGGTGTAGTCACGAGTGACCAACGGACCGGCCGCTTCAGGTCGCAGGGCGCGGCGCGGGACGTCTTCCGCCGGGAAGGCGGTTCGCTCCGGGGCATCGGCCGCGAGGGCGTTTCCCGGATCCGGTGCGGCGCCGCCCGTCGGGCCGTTCAGCACTGCCGTTACCCCCGGGAATCGATCCGGATGACGCCGTGCCAAGTGGAGCGTGTCCTGAGGAGTCAGCCGGAGATCCCCCACCGTGGCACTGCCCGCCATCTGCACCCGACTGCCGGCCTCAGCCCCGAGGGTCAGGCCTGCCACCTCCTGGGAAGTCACCCGTACGGCCAGAACCTCCGGGGACGTGAGGATGTCGAGCACACCTGGGGTCGCGTGCGCCTCGGTGCGTTCCCGCAACGCCCCAGGGTCGTCGGACACGGCAGTCGGCCCTTCCACCGGTGTCGGCACCGGGGACCTGCCGGCAGCCGCAGTACGGACGAGCAGGTATTCACCGCCGCGCCGGTAGAGGGTCACCCGGTGCGCGGCCCCGCCGGCGGGGCCGTACGTCTCGGACGTGCCGTCCTCGTGCACCACGGTGATGTGGGCGCGGTATTCCTCCGCGGCCAGGGCCGCGGCGCTCCGGGCCAGTGCCGGGGTCCAGCCCTGGCCCGCCGCGAGTTGGGCGCGGACCAGTGCGGTGCGCTCGACGTCCGTGAGCTCCCGGCTGAAGGCCGTCGTGCGGTCGTCCATGGCGTCCTTGAACCCGCGGTCGTCGCTGAACGCTTCCAGTTGCTGCCGGGTGAGGACCACGAGCCGGTTGGGAACCGTGCCGGGCGGCGGTGTCCGGTCGGCCAGGAACGCCTGCGGCGACCGGCGGCCCTCCGTCGGCACGACCTGGTCCAGTGCTTCCCAGAACCCGTTGCCCGCGCCGACCGGCGGGAGCAGCGCGTGGACCGTTCCGTCGGGGGCGGTGACGCTCCTGCCGTCGGCAGAGGCCCGCCAGGCGTCCGTGCCCCGTTCCCTTTTCCACGGCGCTTCGCTGTGCGCGGGACGGTCCGGCACCATGACGGGCTTCGGGGCCGCGGTCGGCTGCGCGTCGCCACCGCCGTCGGCGGGCGTGGTGCGGATGCCGGGCGGCGTGCCCGGGGGCACGGCGGCCTGGAAGTGCTCGTCGGCGATCCTGAGCACCACTGACGGTGCTTCGTCCTGTTCACCGCGCTCCTGACCACGGGTGTCGCCGTCGGCTGGTGGGAACGTGACGAAGTGTCCCTCTTTGCCGACGACGGTGACCGGGACGCCGAACGTGCGCGCCGCGAGCACGGGCAGCAGGTCGGCCGCGCCCTGGTCCCAGCTCGCTTTGCCCGACGCCGGGCCGGAGCGCTGGAGCGCGGCGGCCGCGAGGAGTCCGCGCTGGTCCTCGGGGAGCGAGAGGTACGGGGAGAGCCTGTGGACGTCGGCGAACTCCCGTGCGGCGGGCGATCCTTCCGGCAAGGCGATTCCGGCGTCGGACAGCTCCTCCGGGGTGAAGGTGTCGAGCGCGTCGGCCACCGCGTAGGCCCAGAGGTCCTCGTTGCGCGGGTCGGCCAGCCGGCGGGCCAGGAGCCGGCGCAGACTGTCGGCCCGCTCGCCGGGCGCACCGCTCTCCGGCAGTGCGGAGTGACCGGGGACGGCAGCCATGAGGGCCTCGTCGAGGGCGTGGAACAATCCGTCGCCGTCCTTCGGGACGTCGCGTATCTCTAAGGTGTGTCCCTCCGGTGAGGTGATGGCCGAGCCGTCGTCGGAGGTGGTGAAGCGCGGGTGCTCGACGGCCTTCTCGGTGTCGTCCGCCGGGGGCGTGAAGACCACGGCGGGCGGCTTGGGCACCCCGTCGCGGAGCTCGGGGTTCCCGTGCTGCGCCTTCGTAGGGTCCAACTGGTACCAGCGGGTCAGCCGGTCCGTCTCGTGACGCACCCGGTGGAACTCGACGGCGGCCTGCACGGCCGTCTCCTTCAGACGGGCGAGATCCTCTTCGAGTGCGCGCAGTTCGTTCTGCTTGGCCGCCCTTCGGATGTCCGGTTCGCCGAGCGCTCCGGGCTCGGGCACCGCTTCCGCCGCCTCCTGCGGGCGGACGCTTTCCGGCGTCATGGCCGTTACACCGGGTGCTCCTTCGGCCGCGGCTTCGGGTACACCGGCTACGCCCTCGGCCTCGGCAGCGCTCGCCGTACCGCCGTCACCCGCACCGACGACGTCACCGACCGTGCCTTCCGACGCCGGTCCCCCGGAGGCGCCCGTCTCCGCGGCCGGATCGTCGGCGGGGACGGACTCCTCTCCGGCCGGTACGTCCACGGCGGCGGGCGCCACCCGGGCCTCACCCGCGGCGGGCGGAGCCACAGGGGTCTCACCGGCCGCCTTGATCTGCTCGTCCAGTTCCCGGAGTTCGTCCTGGACCTCACCGAAACCACGCCGCTTGTCCCAGTAGGCCTGGTCCGCCTTGACCCAGGCGTCACCCGCAGCCTTGACCGCGTCCCAGGCGTCGGCGAGTTCCTCGGGGAAGTTACGGTCGCCGATCATCCCCCAGGCACGGGCAGCGTCCTCGCGCACCCACGCCAGGGTGTGGGCCTTCGTCTCGGCGCCGCGCTGTCCCGGGTTGAGCTTGCCGAACGGCCCGAGCCCGCGATGGAAGAACTCGCCGACCTTGCTGTCGCGCAAGGTGTGGTCCACCTCGGCGACGCCGAGCCAGTCGGTCGGCACGGCGAACAGGAACGCTCGTGAGGGTTCCGGCTTCCCTGCCGTCGAGGAGGAGGGGCTGATGCCCAGCTTGTGGCCGTCGTTCTCCGCATGGTTGAGCAGCGTTCCCGAGGAGCCGGGCAGGATCGCCCCGGTGGCCGGGGAGGCCACCGTGGGAACCACGTTGAGCGAGGTGTCGTGCGTCCCGCCCCGCGTGACGCCGAACTCCTGCCCCTCCGACACCTTGCCGGTGCCGTTCATGGTCGCCGACGGAGCAACGGTCACCAGTCGCGCACGGGTGAGGTCCGGCCTCGCCCAGAACCGGTGCTTCCCGCGGACGTCCCCCACCAGGGCGTCGTCGGTCTGCCCCGGTACCGGACAACCGTCCTCCCCCAGGGCGTCCATGAAGAACCCGGACAGAGCCGCGTCGCTGACGGCGTTCTCCCGGGCCAGCGACGGGGCGATGCCGGGCAGGGTCAGCACCGTCCTGCGGGCCTCCTCCACCGCCGCGTCCAGGACATGGCCGGTCAGCTCGCCCGGCCGTGCGGCCGCCTGCCCGTATGCGGTGGCCAGCACGAGCCCGGAGACATCCCTGAGGTTCTCGAGTTCCATGACCCGGCGGGGCTGGAAGGTGCGGAGCGTGAGCCCGGAGGGCACAGGACGTTCCTGACGCCACCGGACGACGTCCTCCGCCGCGACCTCGTTCCCCCAGAGAGTCACGGCACGCGGGAGGTGCGGCAGTGACGTCGTCGCCAGCGGGTCCTGCGCCGTGGATCCCGTCGCCTCCTGCCCTGGCCGGACGGGCGCCCCGTCGGACCTGGGCACCGCCACGCTCAGAGGCACCCGCTCACGCAGCTCGCCGACCTCCTCCACCACCGGCGCCACCCCTTCGATGCCGATGGTGAGCTTCAGTCGGTAGGGGGTGAGGAACTCGGCGTGCGGTTCGTCGAGGGAGAGACTCTGGCTGTCGGACCTCTCTTCCGACCGGGATGTCGTCGTGCTCAGCTGGCCGCTGCCGATCTCCGTGTAGGCGGCGCCGGCCGACCCCAGCACCGAATGGCCGGTCGGCCCGCCCTCGCGCGCCGACGTGCCGAGACCGTACGACCGGCCGGCTGTCACCGAAGCGTCGACGGTCTCCGTGGCGGTCCGGTTGTCGCTGAGGTCGACGCTGTGCCCGAGTCCGTCGAAGACCGGCTTCCCGGCGATGAGCTGGACGCGCACCTCGACGGTCCGTCCTCCGATGTGCAGTGTCAGCATGTCGTGCGGGAACTGCACGCTCAGCCGGTCCGCGCGGGCTCGGGCCGCGACCCCCACCGCGGTCATCTGCTCACGCAACGACCGCAGGGCCCGCGTGCTCGCCAGGTTGCGCACGCGGTTCCGCTCGTTCTCGTCGACCCCTCTCGCGGCCAGTTCCCGGTCGAAGGCGGCGAGTGCTTCCGAGGCGTCGAGCGTGCCGACGGGGAAAGCGTGGAACGGCACGTCGCCCGCCCAGGCAGGGGTACTCCACTGCCGCTCGGTGTAGAGCGGAACGTCGCCGGCGCCGTCGTCGACCAGCTTCAGGCGGTGTGCTACCCGCTCGGGTACGGCGCCGAGCCAGCCGTCCGGAACGGTCAGCAGCAGTCCGTGCCAGCGGTTGCCCGCACCGGGGAGCATCCGGTGCGCCGGCCCCAGAACTCCTCTGGACTCGACCAGGGCGAGCAGTTCGTGCCGGGCGTCGGCCATGACCAGGTACTTGCGGTTCTTGTCCGTCTGACCGTGCTCGATGCTCACGCTGCGCGCCACGTTGGAGGCACGGCTCTTCTGACTGCCGAGCCTCCCGACCAGGGCGTAGCTACCCATGACCGGCCGTGCTGCCTCGCCCTGTGCGCGCGTGTACGCCCCCTGGCCGACGATCGCGAACGACGAGCCCTTGGTCAGCCCTCCGGACGCCTGCACATCAGCCGAGACCTTCTGGTCCATGTCCAGGACGATCGGCTCCGACACCACCGTGACGTCCTGCAATCGCACCCGCTGGATCAGCGTGCCCATGCGGTCCACATAGGGGCCTTGCCCGAAGAGGCCGGTGAGGCGCACGCCGGAGGCACTGGTGGTGAGGTCGATCCCCGCGCTGAGGACGTGCGGATGGACGGCGCGGTCGATCGTGTCGCGGACCGGGGCGCCGGGCTGGGTGAACTGCCACGATCCGCCGGAAGCCTCGGACATGACGTCCTCCACTGCCTTCCCGAGGTCCCGGTGTGCGGCGAGTCCGATGCTCAGGTAGTGCTGACCGCCGAACGGCCGGGGGTCGGGGGACGGCTGCGCGAGGGACGGTCCGGCGTCCGGGCCGCCCGAGATGCCGGAAGCGTCGGGGTTGGCGGAGGCGTCGGGAGCATCGGGGATTCCTGGGGTGTCCGGGGCCGGGGTGCCCGTGGTGTCCGGGGTGCCGGGCACGAACTCGCCTCCCGTGGCGAGGGCAGCGGCCGTGTCCGCGTCCAGCGTCTGCTTCCGTGTGACCACCGGTTTCCGGGCGTCCGCGGGCGATGCTTCCGCCTTCGTTCCCGTCCCCGTCCTCTTCACCGGCAGCGCGTGCTCGCCGGGCACCGAGATCAGGACCTGCCCTCTCACGGGTCCCGTGAGGAGCGCCTGCGGGGGATCGCTCCGCACGAAGTGCTGGAGTCCCAGGAACCCGCCGAAGATGCCGATGCCTCGCAACAGGCTGCGCGGCCGTGAGTATCCGCCGACCTGCGCGGAGAGCTGGAGGTCGTACCGGTACAGATCGGGGGCCCTACCGGTCGACGACGTCTCGAAGGAGGCGCTGCCCCCGTAGCCCGACTTGTCCGACCGCTGCTGGCCCCAGCGCGGCCCCACGCTGATCGCGCCGGTGTTGGGCGAGACGCTCGAAGAAGCTTGGTCCCGCGCCATCGCGCTGAACTCGAAGCCTTCCTCCGTACCCCGCTCCGCGTTGCGCGACCCGTCCAGCTTGTCACTGCCGGAAGTGCCCTGCTTCAGACTCGGCTCGCTCTGGGTCCCTTCGTATCTGCGGTTGACCATGCGGGCGTCGATCCACACGTACCGGCGGGCGCCGACCAGCCGCTCGCGTTCGACCAGCGGGATCCGGATACCGGTGGTGATCAGCGCTTCGAGGTTCCCGGCCATGTTGTGGTGGCTCAGGGCCCCGATGACCCTGAGTGTGTTCTGCAGCACTGTCTCGTAGTGCCGTTTGCCGCGCCACCGCTCGTCCTTCGGGTCGCCGAGCTCCTCCAGGGGCGCGATGGTGCCGGGGTGGTGCTGCGCGAGCGCCTTGAGAACCTGGTCGGTGAAGCCCTCCAGCAGGGTCTGCTGGGACGCCTCCGCGCCGGTTCCCGCAGCGGGTTCCGTACCCGGACCCGGCGTATGCGCCGTCACGGGGTCCGCCGCCGGCCGTCCGGACTGCTCGGGCACCGGACGCACATACACGCCGTCGTCCCAGCTGAACGCCTCCACCCGGCCTGCGCCGAGCATCGGCGGATCGTTCTCGGTGAGGTACACCGGGGCCTGCGGGACGGCACCGGCATCCTTGCGCAATCCCGTACCGTCGTCCCAGCCCGCGAGGCGGCGCGCCTCGTGCCGGGGCATCCGGTCGATGGTCCGCACCGTGTACGTCTTCGGCCTGTCGCTGCCGGTGCGGCGCACGACGACCTGTTTCTCCACTTCGTAGAGGACGGTCGGCGCGCCTTTGACGCCGACGGTCCACTTGCGGGCCCCTGAACCGCCGAAGCCCATGCCGTGTGTGATGGAGCGGCTGATCCTGCCGAAGAGGCCCGCCATCACACGCCCGACCCAGCCGTCCGGACCGAAGCTACTGCTGGGCCCGGCCGTGGCGTTCATTTCCTGGCTGTTGGCGAGGGTCAGCGTCCGCTCGTTCTTGACCGTCTGCTGCACGGCGTTGCTCAGCTCCGCCGCTTCGGTCTCCGACAGCAGCCGTGCGCGCAGCGGCACCACACGATCCACCACGAAGGCGCCGATGGGGGTGCGGTCGGCGTCGTCCCGGACCAGTGGCGGCCCCGGCACGGAACCGCGGTGGAGCCGTTCCGCCTGCTGCTGGAAGGACTCGCTGGTGAAGAACTCCGATATCTGCGTGTAGGCGCTGCTGCCCGGCTCGGCGCCGAAGGCTTCGATCGCGTCGCGGCGCAGGTCTTTCACGGACAGCACGCCTTCGGTCCGCACCATCCGGTAGTCCGCCGTCGGGCCGAGCTTCAGTTCCTTCGGGCTGAGGGTGTCTCGGTCGTCGTGGGTCGTCAGGCCGTCGGTGAGGCGGACGGAGAGGCCGTGGCGGACGCCGAAGGTGAAGCCCGACAGCCTCGGGGCGTCCCAGCGGTACTTCGTGCCGAACCTCAGGAAGCGCTGGTACCCCGAGCGGTGGCGCTTGGCGTACGAGCGGACGTCGACGTCGTACTGGACGTCCGTCAGGTGCAGGCCGGCCGTCTCGGTGGTGCTGGTCTCGACCTGGCTGACGTTCTGGTCGGTCAGGTTGAACTCGTAGCCGCGGGTGCGGCCGAACACGAACCCCAGGCGGCCGAACCCTGCGGCAAGCGCGCCGAGCGGACCGAGCACCACGGCCGGCGCGATCTGGCGGGTGCTCGACTGGGTCCGGCTCGCGCCGGTGGTGATCTGGCTGCGCTGGCCGTCCTGCAGCTTCGTCGAGGCGGCCGGGTCGGTGAACCTCTCCCAGTTGTGGTGCGGGCGTGTGACGACGTGCAGGACGCACCGGGACTTGTCCGCGGCGGTGAAAGGGGAGGACTCCCATCCGTCGCCGCCGAACCGGCGCGGGGTGTTCACCAGTGCCTTCCTGAGCTCGGCGGCGATGCGCTTGCGCTCCGCGCCTTCCGGAACCCCCGCTCGCGCGACGATGTGCGCCACTGCCTCGTCGATCCCCCGCAGGGCGGGCAGGGACGTGCCGTAGGTCGTCTCGGTGGTACTGGTGAGCCACTCGGGGAGCCGGGTGCCGTCGTCGAACCTCACCGGCCCGGCCGATGCCGCGGGCGGCGGCATGGCCTCGTCCACCCTCGCCGGCCGGTGCCGGTCGAGTGCGGCGTCCATGTCAGCGTCGTCCAGGGACTTGGCGTCCGCCGGTGACGCGCCCTTGCCGGCACTCTTCACCGGATCGTTGCCGACGTCGTTCCCCGGATCTTTGTCGGGGTCCTTGCCCGGGCCCTTGTCGGGATCTACCTCCGTCTGTCCGGCCGACGCCCGGCTCCCGGCGGCCTCGCTCGCCGGGCCTGATGCGGGTGCGGGCGCGGGCGCCGTCGGCAGAGGGGCGGGTATCGGGTCGGCAGCAGCCGTGGTTGCCGCCGCGACGGCGGTACGTACCGTTTCTGCCGGCGGAAGCGCGCCTCCGTCGGCAGTCGAGGCGCGCCATGTACTGGGCGCCTCGTCAGGTGACCCCGGGGATGTGGCGTCGCCCTGCCCCGGTACGGCATCGCGGGACGGTGCGGGACCATAAGCGTCACCGCCCCTGTCCGGCCACGTGCGTGCCGCCGCAGTGTTCCCGATGCCCCGGGGAGCGGGTGCGGGAGCGTAGTGCCGGCGGAGATCACCGGCGAGATCGGGGTCGATGTCGGTGTTGCTCAGGAGCAGGGAGACCAGATGATGGTCGCTCAGGCCCGCTTCCCTGACGGACACCGCGCTACCGGGGCTGAGCTGCCAGTGCGCGTCCGCGACACTGCTGTACTGCTGGATGCCGAGGTCCGCGAGATCGTTCCTGGTCACCCGGACGCCGGCGAGCGGTCCCCGGCGCAGGCGCTCCCGAAGGTCGTCCGTGAGCTCCGGCCCGCCTGCGACGTCGATACGGGCGGACGGGGCGGTGACGGGCAGCGGCGGCACGGGGTCGTCCGCCCGGGTCAGCTCACCGGGTCGGGAAGTCCCCGCCGCCTGTCCGGCAGAGGACGTGGCCGGCGCGGCGCCGTCCTCGGGATCCGGTTCCCTTTCCGACGCGACGCCGTGCGGTCGGCGGCCACCGGAGGGGCCTTCGGCCAGAGGCGCGCCGTGGGCGTACGGGGCGTAGACCTCAACGATCTGGCGCAGATGGTCGTCGGTCAGGGCGAAAGCGTCCGGATCGTCGCCGTGCAGCCTGCCCATGAGGCTGGAGCCCTGACCGCCGTCCCGGTCGTCGTGCACTCCCAGGCCGTGGACGAACTCATGAACGAATGCGAGCGGGTGCACATCGGCGAACCACGTCGCCTGGTTCATCCCGTGCCCGTCGGCCGGCTCTCCCGGCCGGACCTCCACGACGCTGTGGGCGGCCTCCGGGTCGGTGACGAACTCCACGCCCACATGGAGAGCGGGCCCCTCAGGGACGGCGGCGTCCGCCGAACGCCGCACGTCCGGCTGCAGGGCGGGGAGCCGGTGGCCCCGGTCGTTGACGTACCGCCCGAGCCCTTGGACCAGGCCGTCGCGTACCCGGGTCAGGTCCTCCTCTCCGGCTCCTTCGGACGCCACCAGGTGGACGCGCCGGACGAGCGACAGGAGCGGGGGCCGGTCCGCCGCTCCGTCGTGCCACGACCACAGGTACCCGACACCGGTCCTCTCGCCGGACGCGGGCGGACGGACCAGGCGACGCCGGCCCTGTGCGTCCTCCTCGATCCGGAAGGGCTCGGTGTCCCCCTCCAGCCTCCGCCACCGGTCGGTGACGACCTCTCCGCTCCCCGCGGCGGGACCGTACGCTGCCGGGTCCGCGCCACCGGATCGGCCCGGGAGCGCGGCATCCACCCTCCGGTCCGCCGGTCCCGCCGGTTTCCCCGTCCCGGCCGGAGAGAGGGGCGTGGCTTCCTCCGGGAACGCCACGGCGGTGACGGACGGGACCTGGGTGACATACGGGACCTCCTCCCGTCGCCGGACGAGTCCGTAGTCCACGGGGGGCGGCACATCCTGCCCCCCGCCGCGGGGGCCGGGGGCGGCCGGCCGAACAGGCCCTGCCGAGGGCTCGGCGAGGGAACCGGGGCCCTGTCCGGCGGGCTCCTCGTCGAGCGGGGCGTCGGTCGCGCTGTAGTGGTTGGCGCCGTTGTAGTGGACCTCGACGCGCTCGGTGGCATCGGCGGGCCCGGCAGCCTCGAACACGAGCTGCCTGCCGGTGGAGAGGTCGTGGACGGCGACATCGATCCGCACACCGAAGGCGTGGGCGATCAGGGGCAGGAACGCCTCTCCCTGGTGGCCGGCCCAGCGGGTCTCCCAGTGCTCCACGGCCTCCCGCAGAGTGGCGAGTTCCCGCGCGCTCAGCGGCCGTGAGATGTGGCGTGTCCCCAGCTCAAATCGCAGCTCGTCGTCGGTGGGCGGGGAGGTGTCCATGTCCTCGGGGAGGATGCCGTACTCGATCGCACGCTCGTGCAGCGCGGCGTGGTCGGCACCCACGAGCCATCGGCCGAACTCTTCGTCCGTCAGGCGCAGTTGGCGGAGCACCTGGTCCGGGACGGCGCCGGTGGACGCCGCCCCGTCCAGATAGGCCAGGACACGGTCCCGTACGGCCCGGGTCGCGGTGCGCATCGGCTCGTTCCCGGGCAGCACCCCGGTGTGGGAGTACTCCTGGGCGGCGTAGCGGAGGTCGGAGCGGACGCGCCCGATGTCGGAGAGCCAGTCACGGGTGCGGCCGTCGCCGTCGTCGGACGGTGCCAGCTGTTGCCGGACGGACCAGGGCGCACTGCCGACGAAGGCGTGGAGGAGGCATTCGCCGTTGGCCACGGTCTCCTGGGGACGACCGCCGGTGAACCCCCCGGGGACGGTCGACGCAGACGAGGGGAGCGGGGTGGACGGTCGGGTGGCGGGCCGTGACCGGGTATCGGCACCGGTCCCGCCGCCGGCCGGGTGCGTCGGCGGCGACGGCCGCGGTGCCGTGGCATCGCCGAGACGGTGGTCGCGGAGCCGCCCGGCGAGAGCGGGCATACCGGCGATCAGGCGGTCCTGCCAGGCGCGGTAACCGGCCTGGGCATTGCGGAATCGCTGGACGTCCCGGTCGAGGACCTCGAAGTGCTTCGCGATGGCGCCGACGGTCTCATGGCTGTGTTGGAGCCGTCCGTCGGCGGCATCGAGAGCTTCCACGGCGGCCGCCCGCTCCCGCCGGAGGTGCGACAGCCGTACCTCCACGTCGCCGGCGTCCTCGGGCCGTGGGCCGGCGGCAACTGTGTCGGCGGGATCGGGAGCAGTTTCGGCACCGGAGAGTTCGCTGGTGGCGGCGATGAGGTCGGCCTCGGCCCTGGCCAAGGTCGCTCTCGCCACGTCCTGGTCGGTCATGGCCGCGGAGAGGTGGGCCACGGCGCCGACAAGCTCCTCTTGGACGCCCTGCTTCGCATTCTCTCCCCAGCTGACCCGCCAGTGCGCCTCCGCCTCCGCGCGCAGGGCGGCCAGATGCTGGGAGATGTGGTCGGACATCGCCTGCCAGGCGGCCTGTTCCTCCGGGCCGGAAGTCGACAGCTCACTGGTCTTGTCGAATGTCCAGCGCTGGAGACCGCCGTCGTCGGTACGGAGGACCAGCGTGAGGGGCCGGCCGGCTCGGAAGGCCGCGCTGGAGGCGGCATGGAGCGCGCGGGCGAAACGGACATCACCGGGATCGGCACCCAGGGCGAGCCAGACCTCCGGGGCGGGGTCGTTCGCGTCGAGGCCCGCGGCCAGCAGGGAGGAGAAGCTGTCCGGCGGAAGAGCCGTCCAGTCGCGCGGTTCCGCGTTCTGCTGTCCGGCGACCAGCGAGCGCAGATCGTAGACCCCGGGCCGAGGGCGCGCGTCGGTGACGCCGTAGCCGAGCACGTCGCGTTCGAGGAGGCGGAGGTCCAAGCTGCCACTGACATAGCGGACACCCTCGGGTCCGGTGACCGAGATGACGGCGTCGACCATGCTCTCGTAGGTGGCGGGGCCGCTTCCGTCGGCGGGCTGCGACGTGCTGCCGGTCTTGATCCATTCGCGCTGGGCGGCGGCGTTGGCCGCGCCGTGACCCTGGACGACGGGCGGCCGCCCGAGCAGCGGGATCTCCAATCCCAGACGATGCGTGTCGTCGACCGCGTAGGCGGTCGGCAGACTCAGCATGCCTCCGGAACCGGAGGTCAGCGTGTAGGCCGCGGATCGTCCGGGAAGCCTCAGCTGGTCGAGTGCGACGTCCCTGGCCTCGGTGATACGGCGGGGGTCGAGCAGGGTGATGTGGAGGGCGACCCGTTCGTCGGAGCCGAAGAAGGCCGGACGGTTCAGCTCTCCGGTCAGCCCGGTGGTCCGGGGCGGATGCAGGCTGACGTCCGCGGAGCGCAGGAGTTCGCCGAGGGTGACGGCGTCGGCCTCGCCGGAGTCGGAGGACCTGCCCGCCGTGCGGGAAGCCGACAGTCCGGGTGCGACGTCCCGCACGGCCTGGGCGAGTTGCTTCGAGGCGTTGAAGCGGAAGACGGGACTGGCGCCGGTGGGCAGGAGACGCAGCCGGCCGCCGTCGTCCCGGCCGTCCAGGGGGTTGTCCGCGGAGAGGGCGGGCGTGGACGGGACCGGAGGGCTCGCGAGGGTGGTCGCCTCCGAGCCGGTGAAGCGCAGAGTGACCATGGCGGGCACGGTCGCGCGGACGGTGTCGTCGGTTCCGCTCCAGAAGGACGGCAGGCCGCTGAATGGTTCGGAGCGGACCGTCGCGGTGTATTCGTAGAGGACGTCGAAGTCGGCGGCGCTGTCGGTGCGGATCCAGTAGCGGTTCTCGGCGGACGTGGCGTTCTTGACGGTGTCGCCACTGGTGGCGGAGAACGCCAAGGCAGCGGCGGTGCGGTCGGTGCGGGTGTCGTCGGTGGGGCGGGGGTAGTGGGCGGTCGGGGTCACGGTGGCGGTGTGCCGGATGGTCTCGGTGACGCTCGACGATGTGTTGTCGGGCGCGTGCACATGGACCTGTTCCTGGCCGCCGCCCGCCTCGGAGACAGGGCGTCCGCGGACGGTGCGCAAGGCTTCGGCGTCCTGCGCGGGCCGGGCCTGGAGGGCGACCTCGACGAGCCGCGTTCCGGCCAGGCCCGCGTGGAGGAAGCGGAAGCGCTGGGCGCCGGCCGGCCCGCGGCCGGGGAGGGCCCGCAGCGCGGTGGGCGAGGTGAGGTCGGCGATCCTGGACATGACGCCGGGGAGGTAGGTGCCGCTTCCCGGGCGGGTGATGCCTTCGGCCTTCTCCTCGACGAGCTCGGTGAGTCGGGTGCGCAGTCGGTCCCGGGTTTCCGACCACAGGGTGCTGTCGGTGGCGCTGTCAGGGGTGGGCTGCTCGTCGAGCTGGCGGACGGACAGGACTCCGGCGAAGCCCGGGTCGCCGGTGCGGACGAAGCCGTCGGGGAGGGGCAGCGTCGCCTCGGGCCGCGGACGTTTGCCGAGGCGGGGCACCGCGGTGAACCACGCCGCGTCGCGTGTCACCTGCGGATCGCTGACGAGGAACTGGGCGCGGCGGGGCATTTCGACGGCGACGGTCACCGGGGGCGTGTCCAACATGGGGTTGTTGGCCGCACTGCGTACGCCGGTACGGACCGTCATCAAGATGGTGGCCCCGCTGCGGATGCGGTGCTGCTCACCGCTCTCGGTGGGGGTACGGGTGACGGCGGTGGACGTGGTGTGGGTCTCGCCCGTCTCCGTGCGTCGGGACTGCGCGTAGCGGCCCGAGGGGTTGGCGGCCGGACGGGGGCGAGGCTGTGGTTCGCCCTCCGCCGGCTTGGGGGCCCTCTGACGAGACGTCACGGTGACGCCCGTCGTGGGGCCCTGGCTGTCGACGGTCTGGTGCGCCGCGGTGTCGGTGGTACCGACGTCGGTCTCCAGGTACTGCTTGGCGGAGTGCAGGTGCTCGGGGTCGTGGAGATAGCCCTGAAGCTCGATGGAGAACTCGCGGTCGCCGGCCAGACCGGGCAGCGTCAGGCCCTCGATCACGTAGCCGCCCTTGAAGATCTGGTGGGACCGGGCGATGAGGTTCGCCGGGCTGAGCGTGGCGTGCAGCGCCTCGGCGAAGGAAGTGGTCGAGTCGGTGGGGGAGGCGGGGATCAGCCCGTACCGGGCGAGCCTGTCGGTCACCGCCTTCGTCACCCTGGCTCCCAGGGCGACGAACGGCGCGTACCAGGGCTGCTCCTGGCGGCCGGTTTCCCGGCGGCCGGGATGGGTGTCGGTGACAATTTGCTCGAAGGCCTCATGGAGGGCGCTGCTCACGCCGGGCAGCGTGTCCATCACGGCGTCGTCGGGGAGCCGGACGATCTCCGGGATGCGACCGCCCTGGCTGTTCGTGGCCCTCCCCGCCAGCCGGGCTCTGTCGGCGAGGGTCACGGGACGGATGACGGGTGGCGGCGTCGGCTGGGGTGGCGTGGGGCGGGTGGCGACCGTGCGGTGGTGCGGAACGGCGAGCGTGAGCATCCCCGGGACGGTGCGGACCGGCTGTGCTTCGGGGTCGGTCTGCTGTCCAGAGCCGGCAGGGCTGCCCTCGGCGGCGGCGAAGCACCGCTCCGGCTCGCTGCCGTCGTCCGTGTAGAGGTCGAGGCCGTAGCGCACGGGCACGTCGAAGACCTCGGTGCTCTGACCGGAGCCGATGAAGAACTGGTCCTGGTTGACGCCGGAGCCGAGTATGGAGGTGCGTGTGCCGTCCTTCGCGTACATCCAGTCGCCGGTGAGACCGAGGGTCGGGGCCTCGTCTGCGGTGCCGAGCGGTCCGCTGACCCCGCCGCCGAAGCCGAGGCGCCCTCCGCCGGTCCGGCCGTCCGCCTCGGTGCCTGAGACGCTGAACGAGGACACACCCATCACCTGGACACCGTCCAGGGTGCGGCGGTGCCGTGTGGGCACTCCGGCGGCGCGCTGGGCGTGGAAGCGCAGTCGCACACGGTCCGGTCCGCCGGTGACCGGGGTGGGGACCTCGAACCAGACGGAGTGTCCGCCGTCCAGGGCCGCGTCGCTCGTGGCCCGCAGGCCGATGCCGGACCGCATCTGCTCGAAGCGGCGTAGGTTGAGCAACCGGGCCCGGGCGGCGTGGGCGTCCATTCGGTCGTCGTGGACCGGCGGAGAGGGCGGCAGGTAACCGTTTTCCCGCAGCCACGTCTCGGCTGCGGTGAAGAGCTGTTCCGTCCCTGAGTGCGCCAGCGGGGCGGCGGAGAGGCCGAGTCCCTCGAGCTCCTCCAGGTCGTCGGGGAGTGCGCGCGTGCCTTTGCCGGGCGCGTGCGTCGTGCCGCGCGCGTCGGACGCGGGGAGCATCCGCATGCGCATGCCTGCCGGCCAGGGGCCGAACTTGCCCTCGCGGGTGTTTCCGCGTGCGTCGATGAAGGTGACGGAATGGGTGACCGTCGCGGGAACCAGCAGATGAGAGCGGTTGCTGCGCACGGCGTGGTCGAGGGAGGCGCTGCCGCCGAGGTTGAGGAGGGCGTGGGACTGCGAGGTGAAGCCGCCCTTGCCGACGACGGATCCGCTGACACGGCTGTCCGCGTTCGGGTGGCCGGAAGCGTGGTCGTCGGTGAAAGCAGGTCCGACACTGCCGTCGACGGCCACGCTGCTGCTGTACTTGGCGCTGCTCTCGACCTTCACGGTCTGCGTGACATGCGCCTCCAGATTGATTTTTCCGTCTTCCGAACGGTGCGTGGGCGTCCCCGGCTCCACTGTGGTCCGGAGCCGGAACATGCCGACGGCGTCACCGTTCGCGTCGAGCAGGACGGGCGAGTAGAGGCCGCCGTCCTGGAGCGGCAGGGTGCCGCGCAGCGTCCCCTCGGAGAAGAAGGTCTCCAGTTCGGCGGCCGATGCGGCGGACAAGCCGGAGAGTTGGCGGGCGAACTCTCGCTGTGCCTCCCGCAGCAGCCGTCCGGGGTCGCCCACGCTGTCCACGCCCCAGACGGGCAGGTCGTCGAGGGCCGCGAGTGGAGGGAACTCGCCCGTGTGATCGGTGGCCAGGTGGTTGGGGAACCACGCCGTGACCGCGCCCCGCGGGGTGCCGGGGACGAAGTTGCGGTCTCCGCGGGGAGGTTGGGCGTCGTCGTCCCCGGGTCGGTCCGGAGACGGTGCGTCGATCCACGAGCGCCATTCGGGGGTGTACTCCACCGGCTGGGACAGCTCGTTGCTGCGCTGCGCGGTCATGGTCTGGACGACATCGGTGACCGTGGTGCTGGCGGAGAACTGGTTGTGCGTCACGGAGAAGGAAAGGGCGACGTTGACGCGGCTGACCGGGCCTCCCACCTCGATGGGGATCTCGGGGGTCCAGGGCATCGCGATGGTGCGGTAGTTGCCGGAGATCTGGGAACCGGAGAACTCCTGGGTGCCGAGGGCACGCCGCTCGACGCGGGTCTCCGGCGGTGCGCCGCCGACGTTGTCGCGTTGCGAGGGGACGGGATCGTGCAGGACGAGCCGGACGTCGACGGTGCGCTGACGGCCCGCGTGGTCGATGGTGACGCGGTGGCCCTGCGGGCTGAACAAGTAGGGCAGGTCGCGGGTGAGGGCCTCCCCGCTCAGGTGGTACCGCAGCTGCTCCAGGGCCTGTTCGGCCTCCTGCGGTGAGGCGTCGGCGTCGATGCCGAGGTCCCGGACCAGCTGCCCGTGGAGTGCGTCCACCACCTCGGGCGGGAAGGGCTCGACATGGACCAGCCCCATGTGGCCGCCGCGGCCGAATGCTCTGATGAAGGACGCGAGCCGACCCTCGTCGTGTGCCGGAGCCGGGGCCGGGGCGGCGTCGTGGGCCTGGGAGGGGCCGGCTTCAGGGGCCGAGGACGGGCCTGGCTGGTCCGGTGTCTCCTGGTCCGGTCCGCCGGGCAGCCTGCCTGCCGGCGGGGACGTCTCCGCCTGCGGTGTCCGAGCCCCTGCCACCATGACGTAGGGACTGCCGGTGACGAAGTACTTCTCCAAGGCCTGGGCCTGCTGGATCAGCGACCGGTTCCGCACGGAGTCCAGCGCCGCGTCGCCGTAGACCCGCCCCACCCACGCGGTCCGCTCGTCGTGATCGAGCTGGCGCCATTTCTTGTTCGGGCCCAACTGTTGGTTGACCGCTGCCATCAGATCGTTGCGCAGCCCGGGGTCCAGTCGCAGCCAAGCGGAGCTCGGCCTCGCCGCGGCCGCCTCGGCGGGCGCCGGACCCTCCGCGGTCGTCTCCAGGACAGGCCCGCCGGGGAGGTCCGCACGCCCCTCGTCCCTGGCCGACGGGGCCGGCGGGGAGAGCAGGTCCAAAGAGCGCGGAAGGCTCAGGTCGGGCACGGTGAAGCCGAGGTACTCGCCGATCTTGGCAAGGTCCTCACGCGCGAAGCCGCGGTCAGCGGCCTCGATGTGGTGGTGCTTCAGTGTTTCGTACTTCGCTTCCCTGGCCGCCTCGGAGTCGGTCCCGGCCCGCCACGGCAGGTCAGGTTCGCTGCCTTCGGTCTTCACCATGTGGGTGACCCACTGCCCGCTCAACGTCGGGACTTTGGAAAGGGCGATCCGCTGGTACCCGACGGTTTGGTGCCAGGACTCCAGCCGTCCGGCCTGGAGGTTGCCCGCTTCCTCCAGGTAGCGCACCTCATGGCCGATGAGCGCGTACGGCTCGAGGTTCCCGCTGCGGAAGCCCAGGTGGCTGAGCCTGCTCTCGCCGCGCCGGCCCAAGTGGTCGAAGACCTTGAACTGGTCGGCGCGCGTCGCGTCGGGGAAGTGCCTCAGCCAGGCCTCGCTCTTCCAGAACTCGGTCAGGTCGAAGACGTTGTCATGTGTGTCCGCCAGCTCGGTGTAGCGGTCCGCTCCGTCGGTCCCCTTGTCCCCGGCGATGACAACCGTCACGTCGTCCGGAAGCGCCTTGATCAGCTGGCGTACTCCGGTGAGGCTGGTGTCGTGCTGCGGGTGTGCTCCGCCGTTCTTCCCACTGAACCGCGACCACAGCACGACGTATCTTCCGCGGTCCGGCACGCCCAGCTCCGCGAGGAACGTCCCGGCGCGCGAATCCGGCCGGTCTCCCAGCCCCCAGGCGGCGCGGATCTTCCTCCGCTCATGGCCCTGCCTGCCCCATCGGACGGTCACCTCCTCAGTTGCGTGCGTGACCGGCCGCTGGAAGTGGGGGCTGCGCAGGTTTTCCGGGACCGGCGGCTGGACCAGGTCGTAAGGCAGCGCCTCGCCCCGCCTGGTCACAGCGGTGTACAGACCGTGCGGATCCTCGGAGTGAAAGACGTGGATCCTGCCGGACGCAGAGGCCAGTTCCGCGCGGAACTGCTCCTCCAGCGCCTTCTCCTTCGTGACCAGCGCCTCTGGCGTCAGCCCCTGTGTGGCGCGCAGCTCACCGAGTTCCCGCTCGTACTCCGCCTGCACCCGCGCGCCAAGGCCTCGGCGCAGGAAGTCGCTCACCTGGTCGCTGTGCTCGGGCCCGGTCAGGACGGTGACATGGAGCTTCGGGTTGAGCACCAGGGCAGCGGACATCCCGAACATGTCGCCGGTGAAGTTGCCGGCCGTCACCATCATCGCGCGGTGCGGACCGGTACCGGCCCGGAAGGCGCCCTTCAGGTCGTCAAGGGCGGCGGTCAGCGCGGCGACGTCATCCGATGTCGCCCCGAACTCGTTCTCCCACTGCTGCTGCAGTTCACCGAGAAGCCTCCTGTTCCTGGCCGTCTCGGCAAGTCCGGTGACGAACGTCGTGCTCAGCGAGCCACTGGTCTCCATGCGCCGGAACGCCTCGCCCCGCATTCCCTCCAGCGAGTCGCGCAGCGCCACGGAGCCGGCCGGGTTGCGGTGCAGCGACCACAGCAGGTCGAAAAGGTGCTCCTGCTTCTTCACGCCTGTCGTCACGGCGAACGAGAAGGCCTTGTCCATCATGGCGTCCAGATCGGTGGCCGTTCGGAACCCGTTGATGGCGACGACATCGGTGGAGTGCGTCGCACCGGGGCCGATGGTGACCCCCACACCGTCGATCCGGCCGGTGAGAGCGCCCTCGATCTTCATGTCCGGTGCGAACGGGGTGAGATCGGCGTGCGGACGTGCCTTTTGGATCGCCTCATTGAGTTCGTCCGCTCTCGACCGCACGTCCCGGCCATCGAACCGGAAGTCGAGATCCGCCACCGGGCGCGGGCTGCCGTGCTTCAGGGCGGTCTGCGCGCCGCCGGTCAGCAGCACCGGCTTGCCGAGTTCCTCGTGCACCAACCGGGAGAACCAGGCACCGACCTCCAGCGTTTTCGCCGTGCTGACTGCCGGTGGCAGCGTCACTGTGCCGTCGGCCGAGGCGCCGGGGAGCAGGCTCGGTCCCGTCTCGGCTGCGCTGGAGGTGGAGGCCGGCTCCCTCAGCGTCACCTCGAAGCTGAGCGTCTTCGGCCCGTCAGCACCCTGGTAGGAGAAGAGCAGCTTGTGGTTCCCGATCTTGAACCGGGTTGCGCCGCCCGTCACCGTGATGTCGGAACGGTGCTCGGTGGCACCGATCTTCCGGAGGATCCGGTCCACCAGTTCGGCGCCCGAGACTGATGTGTCATCGACAGTGATGGCAAGTCGCTTCTCTGTACCGAGCGCGGCCTTCCAGGCCCTCTCCAGTACGTCGGCCGCGGCAGCGCTCACCTGCAGCTTGGCGGACCCGCCGCCACGCAGCCGGGGACGAGGGTCGCGGCCGAGTACAACGGCGGCTATGGCATCAGCAGCCTCGCGCGTGGACCTATGGGCGAGCGACCCGTCGGCGGCCAGATCTCGGCGAATCCAGGCGACGTCCGCCGCCTCGATGTGCGCGGTACCCGGTTCCAGCTGCTGCAGCCGCTGATTGACCTCGTGGTAGAGGTCAACTCCCGGCGGCAGTTCGTGGACCCCGGGCGACGACTCCGGGTCGGAGGACGTCTTAAGGCCGCTGTGCCGCCGGAGGTCGTCGGCCACCTCCGGCTCAGGCGCGACCTGCGTGGGCGCATCCTGCAGCCCGGTGACGATCCTGGCCAGCTTCTCGAGTGCGCCCGTCTCCCGACTCCAGTAGGACCTGTGGGCATCCACAGGGCCCTTCCCGGGGCCGACCTCGAACTTGATGCCGCCGAAGTTCCGGGACACCGGGTCGATGCCGTAGCGCTTGTAACGGCCGGATCGCCAGTTCAACGGGTTCAGGCTGAGCGTGAACTTGATGATGTCGTTCGGAGACTTCGCCGCCCAGACATTCGCCGGATCCAGTCCGAGAGCCGAAGCATTGTTCACCCCGATCCCAGGACTGCCGACAGAGATCGAGGTGACCCCACGATCCACACCGAGAGCGAGCGCCTTCCCGGCCACCAGCGAGCCGTAACTGTGCCCCAGCACCGACAACCTGGCAGGCGGCGTCCCCACATGTGACGCTGCCAGGCCGTGCAGGAAGCGATTGAGTCCGGGTGCTCCGGCCGTCGCCCTCCTCGCGTACGCGGCGTCCACGACGTTGATCGGCGCGTCGTAGCCGAGCCACAGAACGGAGGCCGTGGGAACATCCGAGAGCTTCATCGCCTCGATACGGAGATCATGCGACCGCGTCATATCCGTCTCAAGCCCGGACAATGACGTGCCTGTGCCCGGTACGTATGTCACCACGTTCGTCGCCGTGTCCGGATTCCCGATCGAAATGACGGCGTGCCCCGGGCCCTCGATGTCCACATGAAGGAGGAATCGCTCGGGCTCCCGGGAATCCGGGTTGGACTGATCGGCAACGACGCCCAGACCAGCAATCAGCCGGTCGATCCGGCGCAACTCTCCTTCGGCGAACCGCCGAACCAACGGAAAAGTGCTCTCGATCCGCAGTTGCGCCTCGGCGCGGTCCACCAGAAGCAAACTCTGCAACTGCCCAAGCACCCTGCGGTTGGCCGCGTCCCGGACTGAGGACGGCAGCCCGTCCAGCCTCCCGATCCCGACCGGGGACGACTCCAGGTACTGCCCGCGTCGCTCGTCGGAAAGAGCCGCCCACCACTGCGCGTTCTCCCTCGGAGTCCTGCCCATGGGCATGCCGTTGACGTCGCCCGGCAGCAGCGCCGGGTCCTCTGCTCTCGCGGTCACGGCCTCCCGCGCGGCTTGGACGCCCGCTCCATTGTCCGATCGCTCGGCCATCCGCTTCTGAAGCTTCGCGAACTCCTCGCGCTGGGCCTCGGACATGACGGCCGCGGACGTGTCGAGTTGCCCGGCCAGGCTGGACAGACGCCTGGCCGGCGCATCCTGGTCGAGAGCGTCCCGCAACACGGCGAGCAGCCCGGAGACCATGGAATCGTCCGTGTTCACCATGCCGACAAAGGGCTGCGACCACTGCGAAGCGCCCTGCTCGGCCGCCGGGTTCTGCGGGGCAAAGTCGTGGGAAGACCGCATTTTTTGAGGGTCGACGGACCGAGGCGAGTGCGCGAGGGCGGCCGGTGCCGGTGGCGCGGACGGGCCGGACAGGCCGTCGAACGTCTCATCTGCCTGAGGGGCCGCGTGGAAATCAGCAGCGGGAGCCGTGGTGGCCGTGCGAGGCCGCTCCTGAGCGAGCAGCGCCGGAAGCTCATTCTCGGACCAGGCCCGCGCGTCCGGATCCTCGGCGCCGAGGACCGAGCCCTCGGACTCGTAGCCGGAGTCATCCGCATCGTCGGCGCTGAAGGCCGAACCCTCCGACTCATAGCCGGAGTCATCCGCGGTGTCCGCATCTTCGTCGATGCCGCCCGTCCCCGACGAGCGGGTGTCCACAAGGAGGGCTGGCCGTGCGGCATCGGGGGTCCGGCCCTGGGCCATCGGGAGCGTGGTGGGGGTTGCGGAGACCACGGTGAGCGCGTCAGGGGCTTGGAGGGCGTCCGAGGTCTCGCCCGCCCGGGCGGGTCCGCTGTCAGCGGCGACGGGCTGCGCGAGGGGCCCGATCCCGGCGGCCCGCATCGTGCCCGGAGCCGGCGTACCCGACGTGACAGGGGCAGGTCCCGCTGTCTGCGGCCCGTCCGGGCCGAGGGCGGCGCCGCGCACCGATGGTGCCGACGACGCCGTGGCTGTGGCACCCGGTGCGAGTACGGAGGGGGCGTCGGCCATGCCGTCGTCTTCGGCCGGCTCGTCCGTCTCGCCGCCAGGTCCGGCGGCCTCGCCCTCCTCGGTACCGCGCGTGGTGTTCGAGTCCGTGCCGATACTGGCGCCGTGTGCGCTGCCCGCGGGGAGGCCCGTGGCGGCAGACGACTCGGTGCGGACCCCGGTGGGCGCGTCGGCACGGACGGCAGTGGGTGTCTCGGTACGGACGCCCGGCTGCGGAGCGCCCGTCGTGGTGCGGGCGGTCGCCTCGGGAGACGCGGAAACCTGTGCGGGCGGGACGGTACGAGGGACACCCCCGGCGTCTCCCGGCATGCCGCTCGCACCGGGACCGGGGAACCCGGTGGCCCGGATGCTCTCCCCGGTCACCGGCGCACCGCCCGCTACGGTTCCTGCGCCCGGGTCGTGGAGGATCCCGTCCGGGGCATAGAGGACCTCGTCCGGGTCGTGGAGGATCCCGTCCGAGGCATAGAGGACCTCGTCCGGGTCGTGGAGGATCCCGTCCGGACCATCTGACGCCTCGTCCGGATCGGCCGGCAGCCACTGCGGCTCGTCATGACCGCCCGCTTCCATGGCTCCGGACGGCCCCGGACGGCCGGACGCCATCCCCCCACCGGGCACGGCACCGGAACCAGCGCCTCCCGCCACCGGTGCGCCGGCACGACCGGTCCCGGACCCGGCCGGCGACTCGCCCCGGCCGGTACCCGCCGCGCCGCTGCCGGCGGCGGCGACGCCACGCCCGGCGGCCGAACCCACCGCATCGGCGCTCGTCCGCACAGGCCGGCCGCCTGCCCCCTCCCGGACGCCCGCGCCGGAACCACCGCCCGTCGTGTCCCGGCCGCCCTCACCCGAGACTGTGCCCGGCCCCGACCCGTTCGGCGTGACCTGGCTGAACCACTCGCGCAGCGAGGTCCCGAACTTCTCGGCTCCCCGCTCCGCGCCGCCCTCGACCACCGACATGGCGCCCGCGCTCCAGAACGTGGTCCAGTTCCACACGAACCCGTGCCCGAACGCCCCCATGACCAGCACCTCGGCCAGGGCCTCCGCCAGACCGCCGACGACGAACCCGTCACCCGCGTCCACCGCCGAACTCCCCGGCCCCCGGCCCGGCCTCCCACCCGCGGACGTCACCGTGTTGACGGGGCCGAGCCCGCCCGGCGGCGGATCCCGGAACAGCGAACCGCCGGCACCGCCGAAGCCGCCAGGACCGCCACGGAACGGATTCGGCGTCAGATTCCGCAAGCCACCCGTCGCAGCTCCGAACCCGGTGCCCAGTCCGCCCGCGACCGCGCCGAACGCACCGGCCTGTCCGACAGCCCCCCAGTCCACGCCGTCCGGACGGTACCGCTCCGGCCCGAGCTCCATGAGCAGCAAGCGCACCAGCAGCGTCTGGATCGCCTCGTCCGCGGCCCCCGTCAGCATGCCCATGTTCTGCTGCACACGCATCAGCAGCATCATCAGATACGTCAGCAGCGTCACCCGGCTCCGCGCCATGGCCTGCGGAACCGCACTCGCCGTCGCCCCACCGGTGAACGCGGCCAGCAACAGGGCGATCTTGATCTCGATCAACACCCGCACCAGCTCGGCGAACATGCTCCACTTGCCCTCGGTGATGTCCAGGGCCATCCGGAGCCTGCCGTCCGCCACGGCATCCATCTGCCGGGCGAACTCCCGCAGATGATCCACGCCACCGTCGTCGAACAGCTGCCGCATCCCCGCCAGGAACTGCGCGCCCATCGACGCGGGCAACGCACGCGCCGTCTGCTCGACGGTGTCACGCAAATGATCCGAGAACTCCCGCAGGTCCCCCGCCATGTCCCGGAAGGCGCGCTCGCTCAACGCCGCGAGGTCCTCGTTCGCCTGCGGGAACTGCTGGCCCGCCACCAACAACCAGAAGGCCTCCCACTCGGGCGGCAGTTCAATGGCCATGGCTCACCAGTCGGGGTCTCTGCGTACGAACGGAAGGTCAGCTGCGGCCGTTGCGCTGCCGGTTGGCATGCTCGTCGATGGCGTCGAGGGCGTCTCCCTGCATCCCGGTCAGTGCGCCCAGGGTCATGTCCACCCCGCGCTGAATTCCGGCGACGACCGCGGCAAGGCCGGCGCTGGTGCTCCTGGCTGTGTCGGCCTCCTGCCGTTCGATCGGGCGGATCTGGCGGGCGAAGTCGTCGTTCTCCCCGGGCCAGGCACGCGTGGGAGCGATACCTGCCCGGAAGTTCTGGCCGATCGCTTCGGCGTATTCGGCGTACGCGGCGATGGTGTCGATCGCCTGGCGGATGCGGGCCGTTTCCGCGGAGACCTCGGGCATGCCGCTACTCCCCCTCGTCCTCGCTGATCTCGTCCCTCAACTTGCGCTGGGAGTAGCGGACGTCGGTGTCGTCGGGCTCCGCCAGGACACCCGGGCCGAAGATCTTCCCCCAGTCCACGGTGAGGCCGGGCATCTCCGGTATGGCGGGCAGAGCCCGGGTGAGCGGGTCAAGGACGCTCATCACCTGGCGCGCCATGATCGTCCTGCCGCGTTCCACGGCTTCCAGGACGCTGGCCGCCAGTTCCGGGGCCGTCATGTCCCGGTACAGCCCCCCGAGGAATCGCATCGCGACCAGGCTGCCCTGGGCATCGACCGTGACTTCCACGGAACGGTCGGTCGACTTCACGGTGCACGACGAGCCCAGGAGCTCTTCTTCGGCCCGTGCGACCGCGGTCTCCGTCGCGCTGAGCTGCTCCATGGCCTCGGCCAGGCGCTGCTGCATGGAGTCCATACCTGTCATCTGATCTTCCTGCCCTCGTGTGCTCGGGCGCCGGGACGCCTACAGGAGGTGGTAGGGCGGCCCAGGGGAGTCGGTGGGTCGCCCAGGGGAGGCGGTGAGTCGCCCGTGGGACGCGGTCAGCGGCCGATGACGGCCGGGGCGCCGCCTTCGTCGGTGCCCCACACGTCCTCGTCCTCGGGCTTCCAGCTGTCGCGGGTGCGCTCGGCGCTCTCGGTACGCCGTTGCGGGCCCCCGCCGGCTCCTCCGTACGCACCGGAGCTCGTGCTGGTGCGGCCCCGGGTGATGACCACGTCCTCGTCGTCCGGCGCCGCGGTGCGGCCGTTGCGCCGGGGGGTGATGCCCGAGGAGCCGTGGGTGCCCGCGTAGACCTCTCGTTGGCGCTCCGCCCCGCCTTCCTTGCCGCCGCCCGAGCCGGCTCCGGCCGGCCCCATCATGCCCGGCCCCATCATGCCGGGAGACATCGGTGCGCTACCTGCGTCCGGGTTGAGCAGTGCGCCACCGCCCATCCCGGCGGTGGCGGGCGCCGGCGATCCGATACCTCGTCCGGCGGCGCCGTCCTGGTTCTCGTCGAAGTAGGCGTTCTCCTCGGCGCCACCGGCTCCGGCACCGCCCACCGTGTCCAGGCCGCTGTTGAGGAGACTGCCGCCACCGGACGTACCGGAGCCGCCCCCGTCGAACTCGGGCAGTTGGACGTTGAGGTCGTCCGGCAGGTGCAGGCCGCCGCCGGGGGCAGCCGAGGGCGGGAGGGCGATGTCGGGGACCTGGCCGGTGTCGGGCAGGGACGGACCGTTGAGGTCGGTGGTCTCGGTGGTGCCGTCCGGATCCGTGGTGGTGAGGCTGTCGGTGTTCGGATTGAGAGTGGTGACCGTGCCGTCGGGATGCTCGGTGACCAGATTGCCGGTGGCGGGGTCGAGCGTGACGGTCGTGCCGTCGGGGTGCGTGATGGTGAGCGCCCCGGTGTCCGGGGCGAGCGCCATGGTGCTGCCGTCCGGCGCCTCCAGTGGCCCGTTGTTGAGATCGGTGGTCGTGGTGCCGCCGTCCGCGTCGGTGGCGGTGGCGAGCCCGGAGTCCGGGTCGACTTCGACCGCGGTGCCGTCGGGGAAGCTGGTGGTCAGGGTGCCGTCCGGAGCCAGCTCGGTGAGTGTGCCGGTGTCCGGGTCGAGCACCCGGACGGTTCCGTCCCGGTCCGTTGTGGTGATCGACCCGTCCGGGCCGGCGACCGTGACACTGCCGTCGGGGTTCAGCAGCGGGCCGTCACCGAGATCCGCGGTGACGACGGACCCGTCGGGCCTGGTCGTGACGGCTGTTCCCTGGCGGGGGTTGAGGGTGACCGAGGAGCCGTTCCCGTAGGTGGTGGTCAGGGTGCCGTCCTGGTTGAGCCGCGTCACGGGAGGCGGCAGCACCGCTCCGCCACCATCACTGCTGCCGCCGCCGGAACCCGGGAACAGGGGCAGTCCGGGATTCAGCGGAATGGAGGGGAGACCGCCACCGCCGTCGGCAGGCACACCTGCGTCCCCGCCCAGCGGGCCATCGGTGCCAGGGAGTCCGCCCAGACCGGCATCTCCGTTCAGGAGACCGCCACCACCACCGCCACCACCCGGAAGCCCGCCCAGACCGGCATCCCCGTTCAGCAGACCACCACCGCCACCACCCGGAAGCCCACCCAGACCGGCATCCCCGTTCAGCAGACCACCACCGCCACCACCCGGAAGCCCACCCAGACCGGCATCCCCGTTCAGCAGACCACCACCGCCACCACCCGGAAGCCCACCCAGACCGGCATCCCCGTTCAACAGACCACCACCACCGGGTGGGCCATCGAGGCCAAGAAGCTCGAAGAGGTCCGGGGACAGGCCACCGCCGGCCGTTCCGTTGTGAATCTGACTGGGCGTTTCCGTGGCCACTTTCTCTACCCGGTCGCCCACGGTCTCCTGGGCCTGCCGCCAGTTGCTGCTGAGGTTGCCCGTGACCTGCTCCGCCACCAGGCCGATCGTGGTGTCGACGTGCTGGTTCCACTTGGCGATGGCCGTCCTGCCCACCTGCACCCAGGTCGACGGGTAGGCGAGGGGACCCCACTCGTGATCCTGACGGAACGGCTCGAGGGTACGAACGTTGCTGGAGAAGCCCTCCGCGTACGAAGCCCCGGCGCTGTTGTCGTTCACCACGATGTAGGGGTGGTTGTTGGCGATGATCCAGTTGGCGAATTCCTCGATCTCGGCGAGCACCCAGCGATACGGGTCGTGCCAGCCGTCGGCCGCCCAGTGGTCCCAGGCGGCACGCAGCGACGCCGCCCCGTGCCGCAGCGCCTCCTGCGCCCAGGCCAGCGAGTCCGCGATCTGCGAGCGCGGGGCGTGACCGTTCATGAAGGTACGCCCGGAAGTGAAGTCGCGGCCCCCCATTTGATCTACGTAGCCGTCGTAGTTCCGGCGGATGATGTGGACCAAGTCCCAGAACGCACCGGCCGCCTGGCCCCGCCACGGAGACTCCTCCTCGCCGAAGGACCTCTCCCATGCCTCCAGGACCTCCGCCCGCCCTTGGAAGAAGAGCGTGGCACGATCGAAGGCCATGCCGGTGCGCTGGAAGGAGTCGAGGCTGACGTGGTTCGAGTCGGGGACGGAGAGCCCGGCGAACGTCACACGGCGAGTCGAGTAGTTGGGCGGGCGCAGCAGCGCATCCAGGGCGACGGTGGGTCCGGTCATGTAGCCTGCGAGCCTCCCCCGGTCCCACTGCGAGCCGGCCTCCGCGGCGGCGGCACCCTCCGACAGGGTGCCGCCGGGACCCAAGAGCGGGCGGCCGTTGGTGCCGATGAACCGGATGTTGACGCCTCGCATCCGGACCCCGGTGTGTGCGCCGTTACCGCCGAGGGTTTCGTAGAACGGCATGACGAAGTCGAAGCCGTGAGTCTGCCAACCCCACTGCACGCTCGTGGTCGGCTCGATCGGCCAGTGGTCGATGCCGACGATGTCGAAGAGAGGAATGCCGTGCTGGCTCGTGAGGTCTTCGAACAGGCGCTCACGGTTGGGCATGGGGTAGCCGGTCAGCAGGGTGACGGCCCTGCCCCAGGAGTCGTTGGCGGCTGAAGCACCGCCGCCGGCCTCGGATTCCTCATTCTCAGGCATGACGCTCTCTTGGCGTTTCTCTCAGGGTGAGCTCGATGAAGGGACGGTCCGGACCAGGACGGATCAGACCGAGGAGTCGGACTCGCTGGACGAATCCGAGTCGTCGGACGAGCCGGAGGTGTTCCCGGGCGCATCGGCACCGCTCGGATCGGGGGTCCCGCCCAAGGCGCTCTCCACCCCGTCCAGATACTCCAGGAAGTCCTCAGCCGAAATCGCCTGGAGATTGACCCCCTGGTTGGAGAGGAAATCGGTGATGATTTCGCCGAGTGCCTCGGAAATCTCGGGGAAGAGTTCCCGATGGTCCTGCTGAAGGATGGCGTCGATGTCCTGCGCCTGTTCGCGCACCCGGGCCAGCAGGGGCCCTCCGTTGACCGAACCGGAGGTCATCTGGCCGATGACCAGCATGGGGTCTTGCTGCCGAGCGCCGTCGTCCGCCTCCTCACCGGTCAGCAGACCGATGAGGGACGGGGCCCAGTCCCCCTGCCTGATGCGGTCCAGCTCACGAAGGAAATCAGCAACGTCGACGTCGCGGAAGGAACGGATTCCCTCGGCGTCAAAACTGATGACGGGCATGCGTGGATGGTCCTTTCATAAGGCGTCAGCGGTTCAGCCCCGGACGCCCCGCCAAAGATCCGTCCCTCGCGCGTCCGTCCGGTTCCATCCGTCCGCGAGGTCCATCAGCAGGCCGGTGTGGCCGTCGAGAGCGGCTGACGCCGCGTTCATGTCGCCCTCCCACTGCGCCTGGACAACCTCGTACTCCTCGCGGGACGCCCCCTGCCACTGGGTGAACCTCGCCCGGATGTCGGCCTGGAGATCGGTGACGATCTGACGAACCCTGTTGTTGACTTCCTGCAGTTCCTCAGCGGTGACAATCGTCCCGTTGGGGTCGATGTAGATGTCTGGTCCGCCTGCGGGCGTGGACACGGCTTGCACACTCCTTGGTTGGGTGAGGAACTCGATCGATCAGGGCTGCGCGCAAACGTGTGATGCGTCAACCGCCCATGAGGGCGTTGTGGGCGGCCCTCCGAGCGATCACCGCGTCCGTGCTCGTGGCGGTCTGATCGCTCTGCATCCGGGCGGTGTCCCCGTAGGTGTCGATGATGCGGCTCAGGTCGTTCACGATCTTCATCACGTGGCCGAGCCAATCCTTGAGCAGGTCGCTGTAGGCCAGACCGTCCAAACCTCGGAACTGTTGTTCCAGGTTGCCCACCTGGCCGTCGATTCCGTCGACATGCCCCTGGATGGCCGCTCTGGCCTCGGACAGACGCTGGATCGCCTGCTGGTTCTCACCGCTGTCTCCGGAGATCATCCCTGGGGGCGTCGTCATTGCTGTCTCCTTCTCAACACCGGAGCGGCCGAACCAGCCGTGACGACGGGGCCGGAAGCGGACTCGCTCGCCGGTCACCGGGGCGGTCTGAGCGGCACGCTATTGCACCGTGCGCATGTCACTCAGCTCGTCGGACGGGAGTTGGGGATGATCGGGCAGCCGAGGATGCCCGATCACCCAGACCTGCCAGGAGGCCGCAAAGGCGTGCCGCTGTGTCCGGTGCCGCGACATGTGTCTCCCGGTGGACAGTGCCTGGCCGGCTTCGCATGGAGTCCGGGGCGGCCTCGTAAGGCCATGTGCAGGTGACTGTCGGTCAGGAGCGCTTCGTGCAGGCGGCCGTGGTGGTGTTTGGCGAGGTGGCACCGGTGGCGGCTTCGGGGGTCAGGTCAGGACCGGTGGGGAGCATCGCGGCGAGTGGGGAGGGCAGTTGGACCGCTTCCCGACCGGTGTATCCCAGGGCTTCCAGAGCTTTGTCCCCGTGGACGCGGTACTTGATCCCGTACTCCGTGACCAGGTAGGTGGTGTCGCCGAGCGGGCCGCCGGCGGCGCCCAGGACGTGCACGAGTGCGCCGCGCCGGGGTGGGACCACGACGCCGTCGACGGGGTTGCAGGCGGGCGCGGTGGGTTCCGCCGTGTGCTGGGCGAGCGGAGCGAGGCCGGTGACGGGCACGAGAGCGCCCGAGACCTTGGTGCCGCCGGAGCCGCCGGGTTCGACAACGGTGCACAGAGCCGTGCCGGTGGTGATGTCGGCGAGCTGTGGCGGTGCGTCGGGCAGGGTGTCGGAGGTGTCCGCGGCAGTGGGCGCGAGGTGGCGTCCGAGGACGTCCGAACCGAGTACGCGGGGCTGGGGAGCCTTGCCGTCGTAGGCCGTACGGGTCTTGGGATCCCCGAGGAGGAGTGCCGCGGCGGTCTCGGTCAGCGCACGCAGGCCGTCGCGGGCGAGAACGTGCCAGACGGGGGTGCCGCCGGGTACCTGCACCTGGAAGAGCTGCCCGACACGTGTACCGCTGCCGCCGAGCTCCGGGCCGGGTTCACCCAGGCCGGGAACGCGGGGAGGCGCCAGATCCGGTCCGGCGGGCAGGGCGTCGAGGAAGGCCGCGGTGACCGGACGGGCCACGGCCGAGCCGTAGCCGAGGGAGGTCACGGCTCCACCGGTCTTGTCCAGGCGGAGCCTGCTGCCGCGCCACATCAGGTGGAGTGCGCCGTCGGGGCCCTTGAGCAGCGCGGCCTGTCGCTGGCTGAGAGATCGGCCGGCGGACGTTCCGCCCACGGCCAGGATCGTCCGGTACGTGCTTGCCGACCGCGGAGACTGTGCGGTCGCCGTGTCGCTGTCGGGGGCCGAGCAGACCCGCCAGGCTCCGCGTTCCAGCTGATCCTGGCCGGGCACGCTGTCAGGCGCTCCCTCGATGCCGACCGGTGTGCCGACGGGTGTGTCGGCCAGGGAGCGGGTGCGGACGGTGACGGCGGTGAGGTCCTTGCCACCGAGGAGCCGGGCGGAGGCATAGTTGCGGACGGGGCGTAGGCGGCCGTCGAGATAGAGGTAGCGCGCTCCGGTGTCCCTGTTCACCACCAGCGCGGTGCCGTTGCGCCAGGAGTTGTTGCCGCCGGGTGACAGGAGTCCGAAGATGAAAGCGCCGGCCGAGATGACCAGGGCTATCACGATGCCGAACACCAGTCCGCGGCTGGTGCGGGCCAGAGGGCTCTCGGGAGCGTCGGGTTCGCCGTTGAGCATGCCGGAGTTGAGCCGGCCCATGACGAACATATGGGCCTGGACCTGATCACGCTTGGACTGCATGGTGTGTTTCCGTTCCTCGTTCAGCCATTGAAGCCGCGGAGCCGGCCGAAGACGCCCAGGACCCACAGCAGCAGCGGAAGCAGACTCATCGCGAGGGCGCTGTGCAGGATTTCGGCGGCACGGCCCCAGTGCGGAACGATCCGGCGGCCCGGCAGGAACCACGAGGCGACGGCGAGGACGCCGCCGGTGGCGAGAGCGGCGGCCGCCAGCAGCAGCCTGGTTCCCGGCTGCGCGGTCGTGGCCAGGGACAGCGCGAGCATGACCAGTCCGGCTGCCCCTGGCAGGACCATGGACAGACGCTGCCAGACGTTTCCGATGCTCCGGCCGTGCAGCAGCAGAAGCAGGGACAGAACGGCTGCGGTGATGCGGTCGGGTGCGGCCTGGCTGGTGGCCGCTGCCGCGAAGCAGACGGTGACCACGGCCCCGACGGCGCCGTAGAGGGCCGTCATCCAGGTACTGGCGATCTCGGTGCGGGAAGCGACGTTCTGGCTGGAGTACGGCTCGATGTCATCCTGCAGCTGCCTCGGGGTGGACGGCAGGAAGGGCATGCGCATGCCGGCCAGTTTGAAGGCCAGGGACGGGACGAACGGGCTCACCATGGCGCCGATGGACGCGATGACCAGGGCGGCCTCTTCGAGGTGCAGTCCGGCGAATGCCATGAGGACGCCGGTCGAGGTGCCGGCGAGAGCGGCGAGGATCAGCGCCGAGAAGAACGGCGTGTGTACTCCGACCAGGGCCAGTGCCAGGGCGGCGGAGCCGGCGCCGGCAGCACCTGCCGCGAGCAGGGCGGCACCGAGCGCCTCGTCGCCCCGGCCTCCGGCGCTGCCCGTCACCAGGGCACCGGCCAGGGCGATGCACGGCGGTGCGAAGCTGCCGAGGACCGCTGCGGAGGCCGCGTCGTCGGCCGCTCGACCGGCGGTGGCCGCAGCCGCCAGGAGCAGTGCGGCGGTGACAGCGAGTGCGGTCACACGTGTGGAGGAGGTCAGCCCCGGTGAGGCGAGGATGAGCAGGCCGGCACACACGGCGAATCCGGTGAGTGCGCGCAGGAGCATGCGGCTGCTGCGCGGGCCCCAGGTGTGCAGGCGGTCGCGCATGCTGTCGGCGATGCCGTCGACGAGGTCGTCCAACCGTACTTCGGGGAGCTGGTCGGTGCGGGGGCGCAGATAGAGCACTTCACCGTCGTTGACGTTCGACGAGGTGAGAGTGCCTTCGCCCTCCAGGGGCTTGCCGCCGAGTGTCTGGAGGACCCAGCCCGCATGTTCCAGGCCATGTTCTTCGGTGTCGGGGCCGGCATGGCGCAGGACGGCGGGGAGCAGGTCGGCCACCGGCACGTCGGAGGGCACCACGAGGTCGAGGGAACTGTGAGGGGTGCGGACGGTAAGACGGCACAGCCCTGCAATGGAAGATTCGGGCATGATTAGGAAGAATTTTCTCTGAGCTGCATCAGACCGGCTTTCGAATCGCGCGGATCGGCTGCACACTACTCGGGCCGACTTCGGTCCGTTGAGCGGGCCAAGTCTTCTTCCGAGCCTGCCGGTTCACACCCACACTCACCCATGTGCATGTTCCGGGCAGGGCCCTCTTTCGCCCAGGCGGGCGTGCTGACGCGCGCCGCGTTAAGGAGACTTTCCGTTGAGTGTGGTTCTCTTCCGGCGGCCGGCTCGGCGCCGGGGCCCGGAGATGCCGGACGGCGAACTGAGCCTGCAGGAGCCGCCCGGCCTGCCGGAGGTGGTCCCGGACAGTTCCGCGGTGTGGACCTATTTGCCGATGGCGATGATGTCCGGATCCATGATGTTCATGTTCCTGCGTCCCGGGCAGAGCAACAACATGCTCAGCTATGTGGCGCTGGGCATGATGCTCCTCGCCGCGGTGGTCATGCTGGTCGGGCAGTGGGCGCGTCGCAGCGGTGAGCGCAAGCAGCGCCTGCGCGGTGAGCGGCGTGACTACCTGCGGTATCTGGCCCAGGTGCGCGGGCAGGTGCGTGGTGCCGTGGTGCAGCAGCAGCAAGCACTGGCATGGCGTCACCCTGAGCCCGCCACGCTGCGCACTCTGGTGCGCACGACACGCTTGTGGGAACGGCGGCCTGCCGACGACGACTTCGGCGAGACCCGGATCGCGGTGGGCGACCAGCAGTTGGCGTTGCAGATGACTCCCGCCGCGACCATGCCGGTGGAGGATCTGGAGCCGCTGAGCGCGCACGCGCTGCGCCGGTTCGTGCGTGCCTACGCCACGGTTCCGGAGCAACCCATCGCCCTGTATCTGCGGTCGTGGTCGAAGGTGTTGCTGCGCGGCGACGAGGCGGCGCGCCGTGACCTGGTGCGGGCCACACTGGCCCAGTTGTCGGTGTTCCACGCGCCGGACGAACTGTGGATCGCACTGTGCGTCGCGGAGGAGCGGCGTAGCGAATGGGAATGGGCGAAGTGGCTGCCGCATCACCTGCATCCGCACGAGCACGACGGGGCCGGAGCGGTACGGATGTCCGCGTCCACTGTGGACGAGCTGGACGATCTGCTGGGCGCCGATGTCTTCGAGCGGCCGGTGTTCGATCCCGATGCCGTTCCGGGCAGGGACGAACCGTTGACGGTCGTGGTGGTCGACAGCGTGCGGTTCGCCGCCGACCACCGGTTCAACGGATCTGGGTATCGCAATGTCGTGGTGGTGGATGTGTCCGGGGAGCTGCAGTGGCGGCCCGGGCGCACCACGCTGCGGCTGGACGTGCAGCGGGGCAAGGTCGCCCTGGTGCGCACCGACAAGTCCCGCAAGGAGCAGTCGACGGCGCTGGGCCGGCCGGACGCCATGGGTCCGCAGATGGCGGAGTCACTGGCGCGCATCATGGCTCCCTTCCGGATGAGCATGGGGACGGACACCTCGGAGCCGCTGAGCACGGACACCGAGCTGACGAACCTGCTGTCGATCGCCGATCTGCACCGCCACGAACCGGCCCTCCTGTGGCAGCGTGCGACCGGCGCGGCCCGGCTGCGGGTGCCCGTGGCCGTCGGTGTGGACGGTCAGCCCGTCGAACTCGACATCAAGGAGTCGGCCCAGGGCGGTATGGGTCCGCACGGCATGCTCATCGGGGCAACCGGCTCCGGCAAGAGCGAACTGCTGCGCACGCTGGTCCTGGCGCTCGCCCTGACGAATTCCTCGGAGACGCTGAACTTCGTCCTCGTGGACTTCAAGGGCGGTGCCACGTTCCTGGGCCTGGATTCGCTGCCGCACACCTCCGCGGTGATCACGAACCTGGCTGACGAGGTGGCCCTGGTCGCCCGTATGAAGGACGCGCTTCAGGGTGAGCTGATACGTCGCCAGGAGCTGCTGCGGGCCGCCGGCAACTACAGCTCGGCGCTGGAGTACGAGAAGGCCCGTGCGCAGGGCGCGGACCTGGCTCCGCTGCCCAGCTTGTTCGTCGTGGTCGACGAGTTCAGCGAGCTGCTGGCGGCGCACCGGGATTTCATGGAGCTGTTCGTGATGATCGGCCGCCTGGGGCGGTCGCTCGGCATCCATCTGCTGCTGGCGTCGCAACGACTGGACGAGGGACGGATGCATCAGCTGGAGAGCCATCTGTCGTACCGGATCGGTCTGCGGACGTTCTCGGCCATCGAGAGCCGAGGTGTGCTCGGGGTGCCCGACGCGCACCAACTGCCGTCCCAGCCGGGCGCGGGGTTCCTCAAGCACGGGACGGAGGGACTGGTCCGGTTCCGGGCCGCGTATGTGTCCGGACCTTACCGGCGGCGGCTGTCGGCCACCGTCCAGGCGCACGTCGCCCACCAGATCGTGCCGTGGACGACGGGCTGGGTGGTGCCCCGGGAACCCGTGGCTGCACCGCAGCCGGAGGTACGGGAGGACGAGGAGAGCGCGGAGTCGCTGCTCGACGTTGCCGTGGAGCGGCTGCGGGACGCTGGACCGCCCGCGCACCAGGTGTGGCTGCCGCCGCTGAACGACCCGCCGACGCTCGACGGGATGCTTCCGGGGCCGGCTGTCGACGGGGAGCGGGGGCTGGTGGCGGCCGACTGGCCGGGGAGCGGGCAGCTGCGGGTGCCGGTCGGCATCGTCGACAAGCCGTTCCATCAAAGGCGTGACCCACTGGTGGTGGACCTGTCAGGGGCCGGTGGGCACGTGGCGATCGGCGGCGGCTCGCAGAGCGGCAAGTCGACGCTGGTGCGGACGCTGATCTCGGCGCTGGCGCTCACCCATACCCCGGCCGAGGTGCAGTTCTACTGTCTGGACCTGGGCGGTGGAACGCTGGCGCAGCTGGCCGGGCTGCCGCACGTCGGCGGGGTGGCGGCGCGCTTGCACGCCGACCGGATCAAACGAACGGTCGCGGAGGTCACGGCGGTGCTCACGCACCGCGAGCAGTTCTTCGCCGACCACGGCATCGACTCGATGGCCACCTACCGCAAGCGCCGTGCGCGCGGTGACTTCCCCGACGAGCGGCACGGGGACGTGTTCCTGGTGGTGGACGGCTGGCAGTCCGTCCGGCAGGACTTCGACCATCTGATGCCGGTGATGAACCAGATCGCCTCCCAGGGCCTGAACTACGGCGTCCACCTGATCGTGACGACGACGCGGTGGGTGGAGCTGTCGGCACAGGTGCGCGACCAGGCGGCGACCAAACTCGAGCTGCGCCTCGGTGACGGCATCGACTCGCTCATCGACACCCGTAAGGCCAGGGAGGTGCCCAACAGCGGCGGGCGGGGACTGACCTTCGGCGAGAAACTGCACTTCCTGAGTGCGCTGCCCCGCATCGACGGGCAGGAGAGCACGGAGGACCTGTCGGACGGGGTGACGCATCTGGTCGCCCGGGTGTCCGAGGCGTGGGAGGGGCCCGGTGCACCGCCGGTGCGTACCCTGCCCGCCCGTCTGCCGGCCGACGACCTGCCTGCCCCGCAGCGGGACGGCGAGGCGCTGAAGCTGGTCATCGGCATGGACGAGGACCATCTGGCGCCGGTGTGGCACGACTTCGGCCGCACCCCGCACCTGTCGGTGGTGGGCGACACGGAGAGCGGCAAGACCAACCTGCTGAAGCTGATCGCGCAGTCGGTCGTCGCCCGGTACGCGCCCAACGAGGCGAGGATCCTCACCGTGGATTTCCGTCGCAGTCTGGCGGATGCGGTGCCCGAGGAGTACCGCCTGGGTACGGCCGTATCGGCTCAGGTGCTGCAGGAACTGGTGACCGGTGCGGCGGACGCACTGAAGCAGCGGCTGCCCGGACCGGAGATCACCCCGGCGAGGATGCCCTTGGCCGACTGGTGGTCGGGCCCGCGTCTGTTCGTGCTGGTCGACGACTACGAGCTGCTGGGCGGCGGTCTGACGGGGCACCCGTTGGCACCGTTCTTCGAGTTCCTGCCGCTGGGACACGAAGTGGGTCTGAACGTGGTGGTGGCCCGATCGGCGACGGGCGCCTCGCGGGCGATGGCCGATCCGCTCATGCGGCGGATGGACGAGGCGAACGCGCCCGGTCTGCTGCTGTCGTGCCCCCCTACGGAGGGCTACATGTTCGGCAACTTCAAGCCGAAGAACCTCCCGGCCGGCCGTGGGCACTATTTCGTGCGCCGCAAGCCGGTGATGGTGCAGACGGCGCTGTCACACGGGGACCAGGACCGGTGACAGCGCCGGCGGGGGCGGCCTCACAGACCGCCCCCGCCGGGCCGGTGCCCGGCCCGCAGACAGGCCGGGCGTCCGCCGGCTCCTCAGTCGGTGGTGCCGTGGCGACGTCGTCGACGAAGGCGTACCACCAGCCCCGCCCAGGCCACCGCGCCCGCGGTGACCGCACCGGCTCCGGCCAGGAGTGTGCCGCGGCGCACCGCGTTCTCGGTGGGTTCGTCGGAGGGGATCCGGGCCGGGACGAGCGGCGGCTCCGCCACCGGCTCGCGCCCGGCCGCGGCGCTGCTCAACGCCGCGTAGACGTCCATCCTGGGTACGTCGGCGGGATAGGCGGTCCGCGTGAGGCGCTCGGCGGTCGCGTCGGCGGACAGCTCCGGGTACCGATCGCGCACCAGTGCCGCGGCACCGGCCACGAAGGCGGCCGCGAGCGGCGAACCGCTGCCGATGAAGTAGCCGTTGCCGCGCGGACCGACACCGATCACTCCGCTGCCGGGCGCGGACAGGTCCGCGTCCTTCGGGACGGCCGTACCGTCGGGCAGGGAGCCGTCCTGCGCCGTCCCCACCACGGACAGCACCCCGCGCTGTGCCGCGGGCCAGTAGTCCCTGGCCGTGCCGGGTTCCTCGCCGCGTCGCAGCGGTGGTGACGCGGCAGCCACGACCAGGGCGTCCCGTGCTGCGGCGTGCTCCACCGCACCGGTGAGCTCGGACGACTTCCGGGCGAGTGCCGGACCCACCAGGATCACCTGAGCGCCCGCGTCGGCGGCGGCCCGTATGCCTGCCGCGAGTGTGGAAGCGGTGGCGGTTCCGCGCTGGTCGGTACCCCGCACGGCCAGGATGCGTGCGTCGGGCGCCACTCCGCTGAACCGCGTGGCGGTCGCCGGAGCGGCCGCCACGATGCCGGCCAGGAACGAGCCGTGCCCCACGCAGTCGTCGGTGCCGCTGACGGGTGTGACGCGGCCCGCCAGCCTGGCGGTCCCGGTCGCGACACCCGTGTCCACGACCGCGACTTCGACGCCGCCGCCTCGGCTGAACCGCCAGGCCTGCTGGAGGTTCAGTGTCCGTTGGTAGGCGGGCTCGGCCCGCACCATCCGGGAGGAGCTCCCCGTGCAGGGGTCCCCGTCTTCGAGGACGGCGGGCATGACGGGCAGTTCCACCGGTTCCGCACGCGCTGTGTCACGTCCGGCCGCGAATGCCGGCAAGGGCAGCAGCAGCGACAGCGCGGCCGCGGCGGACACCAGGCCGGCCGCGGTGCCGCCCGAGCAGGCGCGGCGGGCGCACGACCGCCCCATCGGGTCGGGCGCCGACGGCATGCCGGCCCACGGCCTCCCGGTGGCGCTCACGACACCACCGCTTCGGTCAGGTCTTCGGGCAGCAGGGTGCGCAGTTCTTCCAGGGAGGGCGCCGACATCGTGCTGAGCCGGCCCGCCTGCCTCGTGATCATGCCTTCGAGGATCCGGCGGGCGAGCCGCGCGTTGCCGAACGTCTGGTCTCGGGGTACGGCGTCGAAGTAGGCGCGCAACGCCGTGGCGGTCCCCGGCCCGCAGTCGTAATGGGCCGCCGACGCGTGCTGACGCACGATGGTGACCAGTTCGTCGGAGGAGTAGTTGGCGAACTCGACCCTGCGCGAGAAGCGGGAGGCCAGACCGGGGTTGGAGGCCAGGAAGTCGGCCATCTGCGCGGTGTAGCCGGCGACGATCACGACGACCTCGTCGCGGTGGTCCTCCATCAGCTTCAGCAGCGTGTCGACCGCCTCGCGGCCGAAGTCCGCGCCGGAGGCGCCGGACGGGGTGAGGGTGTAAGCCTCGTCGACGAACAGCACACCGCCCCGGGCCCGTTCGAAGACCTCACGGGTGAGCTGGGCGGTGTGCCCGATGTACCGCCCGACCAGGTCGGCCCGGGACACCTCGACGAGCTGACCGCGAGGAAGTGCGCCGAGCGAGACCAGCAGTTCCGCGTAGAGGCGGGCCACCGTCGTCTTGCCGGTGCCCGGTGGGCCGGTGAAGACAAGGTGGTTGCTGATCCTCGGCGCGGGCAGGCCCGCGGCCTCCCGGCGCCGCGCCGTGCCGAGCAGGTTGACCAGGTCGGTGACGTCCCGTTTCACGGAGGCGAGGCCGATCAGCTCGTTCAGCCGCTCCAACGGTGTGCCGCTCTCCGCCGCGCCGGTGCCGGCGACCTCCGCGGCCTCCCGCTCGCCGACGTCCACCGGGAGCAGCGTGGTCAGGTCACTGGCTTCGGGATCGCGCAGCGTGGCGAGCCGGAACGCCTGCCGGTCCACCATCTCCTCGAACACCTGCCGGGCCGCGCGGCCGTTGCCGAAGCAGGCGTCGCGGGGCATCCGCTCGAACAACAGCGTGAGCGCCTCACGTGTGCCCTCACCGAGTTCGTACTGGTGCGACCCGCACATGCTCTCCATGATCGCCACGAGTTCGGGCACGGTGTAGTTCTCGAACTCGACCGTGCGGGAGAAGCGGGACTGCAGTCCGGGGTTGGAGGCCAGGAACTCCTGCATGCGGTCGGAGTAGCCCGCCACCACGACGACGACCTCCTCGCGGTGGTCCTCCATCAGCTTCAGCAGCGTGTCCACGGCCTCACGCCCGAAGTCGGCGCCGGAACGGCCGCCGTCGGACAGCAGACTGTATGCCTCGTCGATGAAGAGCACACCGCCGAGCGCGCTCTGGAACGCCTCGGTGGTCTTGATGGCGGTACCACCGATCACCTGGGCCACGAGGTCGGCCCGGGAGACCTCGACGAGATGCCCCTTCGGCAGTGCCCCGAGACCGGCGAGGACCGACCCGTAGAGCCTGGCCACGCTGGTCTTGCCGGTACCGGGCGGCCCGGCGAAGACCAGGTGGCGGGCCATCGGCGGGGACGGCAGCCCGAGTTCGGCGCGGCGACGGGCGAGCTGGGCGAGGCTCACCAGGGTGCGCACCTGGTGCTTGACGTTCTCCAGCCCGATCAGCCGGTCGAGCTCCGAGAGAGGGCCGGCGTCCTGGCCCAGCCGGCCGGGGTCGAGATGGTCGAGCGCCGCGTCGCCGTAGGCGTCGGGCGCACCGTTGTCGAGGGAAGCCAGGTTCTCCACGGACACACGGTCACCGGGCCGGGTCTGCACGACGCCGCCGCCCTGGTTCTCGCGGGCGGAGCAGCCGCTGAGCGAGACGGACTCGGAGCTGTCGATGCGGAAGCCGTCCCCACCGCAGGCGCTGGCCTCGGAGGAGTTGATCGAGGCGCGGGCACCGTCGGCGATCAGGACGCCGTGCTCGGCTCCCCGGTGCACCCGCAGACGAGTCGCCGTCAGCTCGCCACCGGATCCGACGTGCACACCCGTGTTCTTCGCGGCGACGACCACGCAGTCCCGCAGGGTGGCCGCCGCGTCGGAGCCGATCACCAACCCGTGTGCGCGCGGCTCCTCGATCCTGCTGCCACCGATGTAGAGGTTGCCTCCGTCCGAGACATGGACCGCGGATTCACCGGTCTCCTGCAGGTGGCACTCCTCCAGGCGCCCTCGCCCGGACTCCGTCACCTCGACACCGCGACCGCCGACCCCGCGCAGTCTGGCACGTCGGATCAGCGGGTTCGCGGCGCCACGAACCGAGATGGCGGTGCCTCGGACATCCTGCAACTCCAGGCGGTCCAGCTCGGCGGTGGCGCCGTCGGTGAACGTGGCGCCCGTCGCGCTGCCGCGTATCGACAGCCCGATGAGCACCGGCGCCGCCGGGCCGTCCACCCGGAGAGCGGCGACCTCCGAGGACTCCAGCCAGCAGTCCTCGAAGGTGCCCCGGGCCCGGTCCGTCACCAACAGGCCCGGGCCCTTGGTGCGTGCGGTGCGGCAGCGGCGCAGCACGGGATCGGTGCCGTTGCTCAGGATGATCCCGGCGGAGACGGTTCCGGTGACGCGCACTTCCTCCAGCTCGTTGCGGGCCGCACTCGACAGTTGCACGCCGGTGCTGGTGTCATGCACCACCGTGCGCAGGATCCGCGTACTGCTCTGCTCCTCCAGCGCGATGGCCGGTTTGTCGGTCGACGAGATGTCGCAGTCCTCCACCGAGCCGCGGGCGGAGCCGTTCGCCAGTACGCCGTTGCCCCGGGCGTCCCTGATGCTGCACCCCCGCACGACCATGCTGCTCTGCTCGGACAGCACGATCCCGCTCGTGCCGAGGTTCTCGATCACGGAGGACTCGACGGAGGATTCCTCACCGGAGGTGTCCACCACGCCCGCCCCGCCCGGGTTGCTCACGCGGCAGTCCCTCATGGCCAGCGCGCCACTGTCCCTGGCCAGTACCGCCGTCCACGCCGCGCCGCTGATCTCGCAGCCGTCCAGGGCCAGTTGGCCGCGCAGCACGGCCACCACCGGCACGTTCTCGTCGCGTCCGCGCAGGACGAGGTCCGTCATCATCATGGCGTCCGCCTTCAGCACCACCGCGCTGCCTTCCGGCGGGCAGATGTGCACGGTACCGCGCGCCTGCTCCGCGGCGATGGTCACACGTGTCGTGATCACCAGGTTCTCGGGGTACTGCCCCGGCGCGACGCTGATCACGGCGCCGCTGCGGGCCCGGCTGAGCGCTTCGCCGAGTGTGCGGTAGGCATCGGACCGCGACGGGCCGACGTGCAGTACCTGGCGTGACACGAGCGGGAACCTCCTCATCGTGGCACCGCGGAACCCCCCTTGGCCCGGAGCCGGTGCCGGGTGTGACAGGCCCATCATGCACGCACCGACCAGGTCATCCCCACGGGCCTGCAGGTGAGTTGACACCTGCTTCCACCTGCGGCGACAGTCGGCTGACGGCCCAATTGCTGGCCTCAGCATCGGCCTTGCTCCGAGCACTCGACCATGCCGGAAACGACGGTGGGGCCATAAGGGCAGGAGCGAAGGGTACAGAGAGGCAACCGGCTGGATGGCGGACACCGGCCGCACGATCATGTCCGGAGGCCGAGCCACCATGTGACGGTTCCGGGCATCCCGGCTCGCGGAGGCGGTCACGCTCCCCGGCACGTCCGACCCCCGTCCCGGGCGGGCGAGTGAGTACGTCATCGTGGAGGGCTGCCGAGCCGTGCACCAGGCGATCTGCGTCATTGCACGTATGGATCCGACCGCCCTTCGCAGGCAGGCTCTCTGTCAGGCGGCGCGGACCCACCCGCTCCTTCCTGACGTCGCCCGCAAACCCGATCCCAGAGGCGTCCCATGGAACCCCCACTCCCATCCCGTACACCTTTACGGAGACCGGCCGACCGTGCACGCATCGAGGAGTTCCCACAAGTGAGTACGGGTCCCGAGCGGCCGCCCACGGTCGTCGTACTGGCCAACGACCCAGTGACCCGCGAGGGCGTGACGGGGTATCTGCGCTCCCGGCCGCAGATGGTGGAAGTGCTCGGCTTCGAGGACCGGGCCAGGGCGGATGTGATGGTGGTGCTCGCGACGGACGTGACGTCCCAGACACTCGCCGGCATCAGGAAAGCCTCTCTGGAGACCGGTAATCCGGACATGCGCGTGGTCCTCGTGGCCGACAGCATCACCGAGGCCCAGCTGACGGGGGCCATCAGCCACGGGCTGGTGAGCTTCCTCCCGCGCCGCCAGACGGAGATGCAGCACATCCTCTCCACCATCGTCAGCAGCCGGGCCGGTCACGCCTACCTTCCGGCGGAGCTGGTCCGCAAACTGGTCGAAGGTCTGCGCGCGATGCAGGTCTCCGAATCCTCCGATTTCACGCTGTCGGAGCGCGAGATCGACATCGTCCGACTCCTCTCGGAAGGCTGGACCACGGAGGAGATAGCCGAGAAGCTCAGCTATTCGGAGCGCACCATAAAGAACGCGATCCATGGGATGCTCGCCCGCTTGGGGCTCCGCAACCGCACCCACGCGGTCGGCTACGCGGCCCGCATCGGGATCCTGTGAAACTTCCGCACGGTCTGCATGTCACAGGGCCAGGAGGGCATCACGCAGCCCGGCCCGGGAGTTGATGCCCAACTTGGGGAAGATGTTGTACAGATGCGTGCTCACCGTGCGCTGCGACAAGAAGAGCTGCTCAGCGATCTCCTTGTTGCTCTTGCCGGTGGCGGCCAGATTCGCTATCTCCAGCTCCCTGGACGTCAGGACGCTCTCGCCGGACTGGCGACGTACGCCTGCCGCCTTGTCCGGGGCACCGGCCTCGGCTCCCGCCGCGCCGTACGCCGCGCGAGCCCGCTCCACCCATGGCCGCGCTTCAAGGTTCTCCAGCGTCGCCAGGGCACACCTGAGCACGTGCCGTGCAGCGTCACATCGCCCCTGCTCGATGAGCCATTGGCCGTAAGCAAGTCGAATGCGCGCGCATTCGAATCCGTAACGGGCGGTGTCCGGCAGCGCCAGAGCCTCCTCGTAGCGTTTCTGCGCCTCGTCGTCGGGGGCGGTGAGAGCCACGGCGCCGGCGACGACGAGGGCGACCCGGGGCGACAGAGACCGGACGTCCGCTCTCACGGCGGCTGCGACATGCGCGCGCGCCTCCTCCGTCCTGCCCGTCATGACGGCGGCCTCCACCAGGTCCAGCAACGACCAGAGCACCCAGGGCGAATAGGCCGGGAACCGTCCGGGAGGGCTGATACGGGCACAGTGCTGAAAGGCGGTCTCGTAGTCGCCGTTTCCCAGGGCGAGCAGCGCAAGAGGCTGCCTCGCCATGACCTCTCCGGCGGCCAGGCCCTGAGGCAAAGATGTCTCCACGATCCGATGGACCAGTGCCTCGACTGCCTCCACCCGGCCACGCCCGGCTTCGATGAGGGCCAGCTGGTAGCGCATGCGGGAGCCGAGCGTCGTATAGCCGAACTCCTGGGCCACCCGCAGTCCGTCGCGGAGCATCGCCTCCGCTTCGCTCCAGCCGGCAGTGTGGTACGAGTCCAGGGCGAGCAGCAGGGTCGTCGCCGCCCAGCCGGCGAACGCGCCGCCGGCGCGCGACACTTCGGCGGCACGCGCTGCCTTGCCGCGGTACCAGCCGAGGTCGTCGCAGTAGAGGGCCATGTGCGCCAGCTGTGTGACGCGCTTGGGGTCCGCGCCCTCCGGGATCATGTCGAACGCTCGGCGCAGCCGCGGTCCGACCGTGCGGCCGCAGCGCACGGGGTCGGCCAGTGCGTCGAACCCCAGCTTCGCGAACTCCGACACGCGTCCGACCCGGGCGGCGACCTCCTCCCACAACTGCGGGCCGCCGCCGTAGGTTGAGGCTTCGATCAGCAGGTAGAAGAGGTCGTCGGTCAGTTCTTGGGCGACGACCGGTGAGACGTCCGCAGCGTCGATGAGATCGTCCAGGGCGCGCACCAGCAGCCGGTGGGCTGTCAGGACGTCGCCGTCGCGGTGTATCAGCCGGATGGCGGCGGCCGTGGCGGCTCGTGCGGCGTCTTCGGGCTCGGCCTGCTCGTCCGAAAGGCTGCGCAGCAGGTCCGCGGCGGTGTCCAGGCGTCCGGCATGGCTGGACGCGAACGCGGCCATGGCCAGGCGACGGGAGCGGTCCTGGGGCTTGAGGCTGAGGGCCGAGGCGTGGCGGAAGGCACTGATGGCGGCGTTCGAGGCACCGCATCGCGCGGCCCGGTGGGCGGCGCTCTCCAACGTCTGAGCCGCGACGTCGTCGGGGGCGAGGTGGCCGGCGATGAGGTGGCCGATCTGCCGCTCGGGTTCATCGACGAGAGCCGCGCCCAAGGCCCGGTGCGCCGAGCGGCGTCGGTCCGGAGTGGCCAACTGGACGATGACGGAACGCACCAAGGGATGCCGGAAGACCAGACGACCGTTCTCGGAGTCGATCCTCACCAGCGCGGCACGCTCGGCGGGCACCACGGCGCAGTCGGCGGCCGTACCGCCCCCCGGGAGCGCCGACCAGATGGCGCGCAGGCTCCCTGTCGTATCGAAGGCCGCCAGCAGCAGCAGATCCCGGGTCGATTTCGGCAGGCTGCGCACCCTGTCGGCGTAGAGCGACTCCAGTTGGTGGCTCAGGGAGAACCAGCCGGGAAGCTCCGCGGAACCCGACAGCTGCTCCTCGCTCAGGTGTGCCGGAAGCTCCAGCAGCGCCAGCGGGTTGCCGGCCGCCTCGTCGAGCATCCGCCGCCGTACGGCCGGCGCCAGTCCGGGAGAGCGGCTGTCCAGCAGGGCGGCCGCGGCCGCAGCGTCCAGGGATTCGACTCGGTGCTGCGACACGGCGCTCGTGTCCAGGCAGACCTTCGACTCCGCACGAACTGCGCTGACACACCCGATCCGCTTCGGTGCGAGGCGGCGCAGCACGAAGGCGATGATGCGTTCGCTGGCTTCGTCGAGCCACTGGGCGTCGTCGAGGACCAGCAGCACGGGCCGGTCCTCCGCAAGGGCGTGGAGCAGCGCCAGCACGGCCGCCGAGACCGCGAACCGATCCGGTGCAGGACCCGGGGAAAGACCCAGAAGCCGTTCCAGGACTTCCCTCTGCATCTCCTGCAACCGGTCCAGTTCGTCGCGCAGGCCGTACAGCAGATGGTGAAGTCCCGACCATGGAAGGGTGACCTCGGACTCCACACCGGTGGCCCGCAGCACCTGGAACCCCGCGCCGTTCGCGCGAGCCGCCACCGCGTCCAGCAAGGCACTCTTGCCGACGCCCGCCGCACCGTGCAGCAGCACCGACGAAGCCCCGCCGCAACTCACCTGCTCGATGAGCCTGCCGAGCATCGCCAGCTCGGCCGTCCGCCCGATCAGCTCAGGACGTTCGGCAGACTCCCGAAGACCACGCATACCCGTCCTGCCCTTGTGCTCCCTTTCCACTGTCATCGCCGCTTCGACGACGACGCGAAGGCTGCCAGCGACATTAGTGGGTGAATCACACATCCTGCCTTTCGGGGGGTGCCGTGCTCGTATGCACACCTGAAGCCCGGGGCCGGCTCCGGGAGCGCCGCCCGGGCACACCTCGGCTCGGCCTCGGCCGGTCTGCGCGCCACTGACCGTCCTTCGCAGGTGTCGTGGTCGTTCACATCGACGTCGGGGCGGCCGCCTTGTGGGGTGTCACGCGCCCGACGGTGTCGCCGTCCAGGCGGGACCGCCGGGACCGGGCTTGATCAACATCGCGATTATTTCGAGGGTCGGAGCGGCATACGTACGACACACTACGTAATCTTCGCGCACTCCACCCTGGCGGCTACTTACGCAGGCGCGTTGGGCCGGGAGCCACACCGGCGTCGGAAGGCGTGTTCAACACGCGACGGCGGACATGTGTGCCCTGGAATGATGCGGGCCCGCTCAAGACGGGGACAAGAACGAGCCCGCTGGCGAAGAACATATCCCGGACACGAGTGAACGAACGCCTCATGCGACGAGGTTGGGAACAATCGGGCAGAAAACAGTTCCCCCGCGCCGACTCAGGGCTCGTCTTCCCCACGGGACACCTCGGGTGCCTATGGGCGCGCCCACACGAAGCCCGGGATGTCGGACTATCAACCATGTAGACGTTGCATAGGGTGCATCGTCACACGTATCTCACCCCGCTCAGGAACGAAGCCCATGTGACCTGCCTCCGGGGCCAGGGGGCTCCCCCTGGGGCTTCCGAACTTCCTGAACGTGCGGCAGCAGGCTGTTCGGGGCTGATGGTAGGAAAGGGCAACCCTTCCGGGGCCGAGAGGACATCAATCGCGGCTGCGCGAGCCTAGGCACATCCTCCACCGCTAGGTTGAGCCGCGTCAGCATCCCAGTACATCGCCCACGCCGAGCATCACGCATACGACCGCGGCGGTTATCGAGAACGAGCCGTCGCTGTCCCTTGGGCAGAGTTTTCCGCAGCCGGCGATCAGGCCATGACCAAGCCCGAGCCGTGCCTCCTCCTGTGACGCTGCAATTGGTTTGCCACCGTACGTGTGGTATTTGAAGGAGCAAGACGTCTTGAACCGAAAGAAGAATCTGCGTCACCTGGCGGCGGTCCTCTCCGTGCCGCTGGTAGCCGGATGCGGAGGTTTCCTACCTGACCTTTCAGCTGACAGCCAGCCGATCGTGGTAGGAACAACGAGTTCCCCGAGTACGCTTGACCCGGCCGCCTCTTGGGACAGTTCCTGGGAGCTGTTCCGCAACGTCTATCAGACGCTGCTGAGTTATCCCCCGGGCGCAACCAATCCGGTGCCCGACGCAGCCGAGAGTTGCGAGTTCATCGACGCGACGAACCTGAACTACCGCTGTGTCCTTCGTGACAACCTGACGTTCACCAACGGCAACAAGCTCGACGCTCAAGCCGTGAAGCACTCCATCGACCGGATCAAGGAGATAAATGTCCCCGGCGGTCCAGCAGGCTTGCTGGGCAACCTGCAGAGCGTCAGGGTGAATGACGATCACGAGGTGGTCTTCCAACTCAAGTCCTCGGACGCTACTTTCCCGTTCCTCCTTGCCACTCCGGCGATGTCCATCGTCGATCCCGCCGACTATCCAGCCACTGCCGTTCGCGAGGACGGCCAGATCACCGGATCCGGGCCGTACACGCTGGAGTACTACGAAGAGGGCAAGGAGGCACGCCTCTCCGGCAACGATCATTACAACGGCAATGCTGAACTGAAGAACGACGCCGTCACCATTCGCTACTTCTCACATTCCTCCACTCTGGCAAATTCCCTCAAGAACCGGAAGATCGACATCACCTATTTGGGCCTTGCCGCCTCCGATATCGATGCACTCCACCGTGGCAGATTCGGCAGGGACATCTCCGTCACCGAGAGTTCGGGCGTCGACATCAGCTACCTGGTGTTCAACCCGAACGACCCATGGACCGGAAAACTCGCCGTGCGCAGGGCCGTCGCCCACCTGGTGGATCGGGCCGCCATCGCCAGCGGCGTTTACAAGGACACCGTCAAGCCGCTCTACTCAATGGTCCCGGCGGGGCTGACCGGTCACACCAATTCCTATTATGAAGAATTCGGCGACCCCAGCGCCGACAAAGCCCGCAACATACTGTCCGAAGCGGGAATCGACCAGCCCGTCCCCCTGTCGCTCTGGTACACCAGCGACCGGTACGGGTCGGGAACTGCACTGGAGTTCCAGGAACTGAAGCGCCAACTCGAGGCGTCCGGCCTTTTCGAGGTCACGCTGAGAAGCCGCCCTTGGAAGACGTATCAGGAAGGCTATCAGAACGGGGCATTCCCGGCGTTCGGTCGCGGTTGGTTCCCCGATTTCCCGGACGCAGACAACTTCATCGCACCCTTCGTGGGCGAACAGAATGCCCTTGGCATACCCTACGAGTCGCCAAAGATCACCGAGATACTGCTACCGCAGTCCCGCCGCAAGAGCAATCGTAGGGATGCAGAAGTGCAGTTCCAGGAGGCTCAGCAAATTCTTGCGAGGGATGTGCGACTGCTGCCACTGTGGCAAGGCAAGCAGTTCCTCGCGGCGGCCAAGGAACTCTCCGGTGCGGAACGAGCACTGGACCCGGCCTCCATCATGATGATGTGGGAGCTGCGCCGCGACGACGAGTGACGGTCGCTCGCTGCGGGGCAGCGAGGTGCTCGGCCGTACCGGGCCGAGCACCATCGGCTTGCATGAGCGCGCAGGTCACACCCCGCTCGCATGAAAACTGGGTGCTTCGACGCCGCACATCTCGACGGGCGAGCGGATGTTCCGGATCGCCGATCTCACCGGTGAGCAGCTGCGTAGTCCCGCGAGTGTCGACTGCGCCCGTGATCAATACAGCTACCGCACCTCGATCGTGATCGACTCGATGACGACGTCGTTGACCGGGCGGTCGTTGCGGGGGTTGGTTTCGGTGGTGGCGATCGTGTCCACCACCTTCTTCCCCGCGTCGGTGCTGACCTCTCCGAAGATGGTGTGCTTCCCGGTCAGCCACGTGGTCGGGGAGACCGTGATGAAGAACTGCGAGCCGTTGGTGCCGGGGCCCGAGTTGGCCATGGCCAGCAGGTACGGCTTGGTGAAGGCGAGGTCCGGGTGGAACTCGTCCGAGAACTTGTAGCCGGGGCCGCCGGTCCCGTTGCCCAGGGGGTCGCCACCCTGGATCATGAAGCCCTCGATCACACGGTGGAAGACGGTGCCGTCGTAGAGCTTGTCCGTGGTCTTCTGGCCCGTTTCCGGGTTGATCCACTCGCGTTCGCCGGTGGCGAGCTCCACGAAGTTCTTCACGGTGTTCGGCGCATGGTCCGGCAGCAGCCGCACCTCGATGTCGCCGTGGTTCGTCTTCAAGGTCGCGTAGAGCTGTTCAGCCACGATGCACCTTTCCTTGTACGGCCGTGGACCTCACCCTACGAACGCGGCGGCACAAATAGCTCGCGTCCACGCCGGGCATGTCCGCGTGGGGCGTCAGGGCCGAGTTCGGGTACGGCGTCGAACGGCGGGTGCCGGGACGTGACCCGGCACCCGCCGCACTTGTCCGACCGGTGCCTCCGCGAAGTTCCCGCGGAGGCATTCACTCACTTGCCGAGTCGGTAAGCCCGCTCCACGGTCTGGGTGACCGTGTTGCCAGCCTTGTCGGAAGCAGTGACCCTGAGGGTCACGAACTCCGCGTGCCGGTGGCCCTCCGGCCGCTCGACGGTGGCCGTGAACCGGTTGTGGCCGCGGTCCTTGACCCGGACCTGACCCGTCCAGGTCTGGCCGTCGTCGAAGGACGCCTCGACCTTGAGCCTGACCCCGGTGGGGGCGGCGAGCCCGTCCTGGTGCCGGACGGTCAGGTCCAGGTCGTGCCGCTTACCGCCGTCGATCCTGTTACGCAGGTCGGCCGCGACGTCGTAGTCGACCTGGAGCAGAGGCAGCAGCGTCTCCTCTGCTGCGGTGTCAGAGCGGAACGTCCAGGACGTGGCGGTCTTGATGCCCGTCTCCCAGTACTCGGTCTCGCGCTCGGTGGTCAGGTCCAGGCGGTAGTCGGCCTTCCCGGCCGGCATCCGGAAGCTCCCCCAAGCGCTGTCGGCTTCCTGCACCTTCTTGCCGTCGCGGTAGAGAACGGCCGCCACGGTGTCGCCCTCGTAGGACGGTTCTTCCGAGATCCCGGGCGCCGCGGCCCTCCCGATGCCTCCCCCCGACCTGGCGATCTTTCGGGCCCAGTGACCGGCCACCGCGTCGGTGTACTCCGGAATCGCCAGGCGCAGGATGTCGCCGTCGCGGACGGCAGGACGACCCCAGCCTCGGGGGATGGACGGCCGCAGCACGGCCTTGTACCACGCCTCCTCAGCCTTCTCACCCGCCCTGAACGTGCGGGGGGCATCCCGCAGGCCCCACACCATCGGCGCGGGCTGGTACAGGTCGGGGCCGGCGATGAAGTTGACGTAGTGCATCCACTCCGTGTCCCCGGAGGTGACGTACTCGGTGCGCGTCATTCCCGTCGGCGCCCAGCGTGTCGTCTCCCAGCTGTACTCCTGGTAAGGACGCCAGCTGAAGCGCTGCTCGCTGGTCCAGTCCAGTGCCCCGGTGTCCGCGTAGGAGGCCTTTACCGGCGCGGTGTTGCGGTCCGTGACGGTGTAGGTCACGTCCTGCGGGATCTGCTGCCAGTTCGCGGTGATGTCGTACAGGTATGGGCTTCTTACCGTCCCGGAGATGTCGACGACGGCCCTGTGCTTGTTCATGTACTGCAGCAACTCAGCACCGTCGGCTGCGCTCAGCCGCACTACGGGAACAGCGGTGCGCGTCTCCGTCGGCTTCCATCGAGTCCAGGCCATGAACCCTTCAGGCAGAACGGTCACGAGGCCCTTGGCGCCCGCCCTCGCGGCCTGTTCCGCGAGTTCGAGACCGTCCGTCGCGAAGCCATCGCGGATCACGGCGAGCTTGCCCCGCACGGTGCTGGGCCTCAGGTCCGGGTTCTCCGTCGTCCCCGCGTCCACGGCGGTGAGCCGCTCCCCCTTCGGGTCGAACGGCGTGGACCTCTTGGCGTAGTGCGGTTGCAGGTCGATGTCCGAGCCGCGGACATCGGTCCTGACCTCGGGAGCGGTCATCTCCCAGCGGGAGTTGAACTCGAACTCGCCCTCGGTGACCTTCGGCGTGGGGTTCACGTACAGGTCCACCGAACCGTAGCCCTCCACGTAGGAGGTGGCCACGGTCAGGGGCACACCGTCGATCTTCCGGTACATCTGGTACGTCAGATTGTTGCGGCGCTCGGCTGGCTTGGGCGTGCGCACACGCATCAGCTTGGCCTCACGCGCGTCCAAGGTCACTGTCGTGTCCTCTGTGACGCTCACCTCGGGTTCGATGACCTGGATCAATCGGACGCCGTCACCGCTGTCGATCAACCGCGTCCCACCGACCAGATAGGTGCCTTCCTCGACTTCGGCGACCCCCCAGTCGGTGAACCGGACGTCCGTGTCCGCTCCGAAGACATCCAGGATGTTCCACGCCATGGGGCCGCCGGTCGGTCCGTGGGACTCGATGGTGAGCTTGTGCATCGGGGCGCGCACCCGCAGGCTGACGGTGGTGTGGACCGGAACGCCGTTTGCGGTCGTGGCTGTCACGTAGCCGTAGTAGGTACCGCCGCCCGCTTTCACGGGGTTGATGCCGACCGGAATCTCCACTGTCGCACCCGGGGCGATCCGGACCGGGTCAGGACCCAGCTCGATCGCCTGCGCGGGAAGTGCCCTGCCGCCCTTGGTCGCCAGCGCGGCGCGCAGACTCAACGAGACCTGGTCGTCGGATTGGTTGGTGTAGCGGATCACTCCGGCTCGCTCCACGGGGGAGCCGTCCCTGTCGAACGGGCCCATGGCGATCGTGCCGGTGGCCGTGACGGGGGCGGAGAACGCCGCTTTGACGTCGACGCGGCCGCCGCCCTGCTCGGTCGGCACCTGGCCGGACACCGTACGGGATGTGCTGACCAGCGCGTCCTTGAGTTGGTCACCCGTCCAGTCGGGGTGCTGCCCGGCCAGCAGGGCCGCCGCACCGGCCACGTGAGGCGTGGCCATGGACGTGCCGTCCGCCGCGACGTAGTGGTCGTCGACCGGAACACCCATGGTCGTGCCGGCGGCACGCGCGGCGACGATCCCGACGCCCGGAGCCGTGATGTCCGGCTTGATCGCCTTGTCGCCGAAGCGCGGTCCGCGACTGGAGAAGGCGGCCAGGGAGTCGTCGCGGTCGACGGCTCCGACGGTCAGGGCGGCATCGGCCGCGCCGGGCGACCCGACCGTCATCTCGCCTCTGCCACCGGTGTTGCCGGCGGCGACGACGAAGAGCGAGCCGCTGCTGCGGGAGATCTCGTTGACCGCCTGGCTCATGGGGTCGGTGCCGTCGGTCTCCATGTCTGCGCCCAGGCTCATGTTGACGACCTTGGCACCCTGCGCCACGGCCCACTCCATGCCTGCGATGACCTGGGACTCACTGCCGGTACCGCCGTCCCCGAGCACCTTGCCGATCAGCAGGTCGGCTTCCGGCGCGACGCCCCTGTGCACGCCGTCGGAGGCGGCGCCGCTGCCGGCGGCGGTGGCAGCGACATGTGTGCCGTGCCCGAAGCGGTCCTCGGTCGAGCCGCTGCCGGAGAAGTCCTTCGCCTCAGATACACGGCCCGCGAGGTCGGGATGGTTCTGGTCGGCGCCGGTGTCGAGGACCGCGACCTTGACACCCTTGCCGAGGTGACCCGCCGCCCACGCGGCCGGCGCGTTGATCTGGGAGGTGCTCCGGTCCAGCGTGGGGCGCACCTTGTGGTCCAGCCAGATCGTCGGCGTCGCCGCCAGCGTCCTCTTCAGGGACGCATCCGCCGCAGATGCGAGCTTCTTCCAGAAGGCCGCCAGGTCCTGGTCCGCGACGCGCAGTGCCTGGGCGTCGATGCTGGGCAGTCGCAGCGGCTCGGCGGAGTCGTCGTGGAACTCGGCCAGTGCGTCCACCCGGTTGACCGCCGCACGCGCCGAACCGTCGGGCGCGGACACGATCACGGGCAGGGCGTCGGTGTGCGCCTCGTCGTACCCCTGGGCGATGAGGGACGTGACGTCGAAGAGGTCGGCGTCAAGCCGCCCCGCGCGGACCAGCATCGCCGCGTCGGAGGGCATGACGGTCAGGGCGCCGTCCTTCTCGGTGATCCGGAAGAAGACCCCGTCGCGACCGGGCGCGCGCTGCACCGAAGCCGTCTTCTTCCCGTCGGGCGCGTCGCTGACCGTGACCCGGTCGCCGGTGATCAGCCGCACCGTCGCGTTGGAGACCTCGGACGTCCCGGTGGGAGCAGTAGCGCGAACTGCCTTTTGACCGGGGGCAGTTGGTTGAGCCGAGGCCATGGCCGGCACACCTCCGCCAACCAGCATCAGTCCAGCCGCTATCGCCGCCCTCAGGCGGTTTCTGGGCATAGGTAGAGCCTTCCGTATACCTGAGATTCACAAGCCGTTGGGATTATTGACCCATCAAGCTGTAGCGGCATCCGGCTCTGCAGGGCGTAACTGCGACATGACCCAAGTGCGACGTGAGCGGCCCGCAACCAATCCGTCCGAGACGTGGCACACCGGAGGCCGGAACGCCGAAGTCGCAGGTCCGGCGCCACGTCGAGAAGGGGCTTGGCGTCGCCGGCCCGGCTCACAATTCGGCAGGAATGCAGGCGCAGACTGCCTTATCGGCTGGCTCACTTGGGCACGTGGCACATCTGCGCCACGTGTGAGTCCAGAACAGTCCCGAGTTCGAGTCGGCGGGACTGTGCCGGGAATGATTCGCTTTCATCGGTTCTCGGAGCGCTGTGCCGCCGTTGCGCGGCCGGCGGCTGGGAGACCTGTTCCGCGACCTGGCGCTGAACGTCGAGCCTGAGCGGGTTGCCGGATCCTCTCTGGAGAGGCCTGCTCACACCTTCTGCGCGCGGATCGAATATGTGAGGGGGATGCGCGGAGCGCCCGCAGGTTGCCGGTAGACGTCGCCGTCGTCGCTCGCAAGGGACTGGCGTTGGAGGTAGAACGTGTGGTCGTGTTCGTGAAGGAACTGGATCCGCAGCCCGGCTCCGGCGATCGCCGAGACAACGGTCGCCAGGCTGTGTCGCCATTCGACGGTCTCGTCGTGTTCGGTCGTCGCGGCCTCGTCGGCGTAGGTGCCGGGGCCTCCCGAGGCTTCCGGGCCTTCGTCGAAGTAGTCGTGCGTGACCGTGCTCGCCGTCGCGTCGTCGAGGACGAAGCTGAAGGGATGGAACTCCGCCAGATACAAGAACCCGGCGGGAGCGAGGAGTTCGGCCACCACCGACGCCCAGCGGCTGATGTCGGGAAGCCAGTTCAGCGCGCCGAAGCTGACATAGACGATGTCGAAGGTCTCCCCCTCGACCGCCGAGACCGCGTCGTAGACGTCCGCGGTCAGGAAGCGCGCGTCGATACCGAGTTCGGTCGCGAGTCGTGCAGCCGCTTCGATCGCGGGCGGCGAGAAGTCGAGCCCGGTGACCTGCGCTCCGCGTGCCGCCCACGACAGCGTGTCCCGGCCGAAGTGGCACTGCAGATGGATCAGGCGCTTGTCCCTGACATCACCCACCTCGGCCGTCTCGAAGTCCTTCAGCGAATCCGGTGAGGCCCGGAACCCCTCCATGTCGTAGAGGGCCGCGCCGAGATGAATCGGCACCCGTTCGTCCCAGTACGCCCTGTTCAACTTCCGCCAGCGCCCTGCCAGATCCCCCATAATCCGGACGATACATGGAGGCGGACCGGGGCACTACGCTGCCGGGCTCACCGCCATCTCACTGCCCTGTGAGGCCCAATCGTTCGGCGCCGAAGGGTGAGAACGTCATGGGGCCGGCCCATCCTTGTCGGATGCGGGCTATCTGGGAGGGGACCGGCGTCACCGGGTACACGTGTCGGCCGCGCGCCCAGTTCGCCAGCAGACCCTCGGTCGTGTCGACCGACGAGACCACCATGGTGACCCGCGCCCCACCCTTGCCCCAGGTGTTCCACAGCGCCCAGCCCTCGGCACGGGCCTCGACACCGAGGCGCTCGCACGCCTCCTCGTAGGTCTCCTCCATGCCTGACGGCAGGAGCATCGGCCGCAGCACCATCACGCCGGCCAACCGCACCATGGGCCGGTCCTCCTCGGGCAAGCAACCGTCGCCGGGAAAGTGGTAGTGCCGGATCTCGCGTGCCAGTGCGTTGACGGCTCGCTGGAGCGGCGTTGCATCGTCCGGGTCGGGCTCGTAAGACAGCCGGCCCTCGGCCGACGCCGCAGTGGTCACCTCCCTGGCAAGGCGCTCGATCTCCCGCAGGTACTCAAGCTCTGAGAGTTCAGGTCGAGGCACGCCAGGCAGTCTCGCAGCCGTGCGCCATGAGGTGGAACCGGTTTTCCGACAACCCGGACTTCAGTGCGAAGGGTGCGAGTCACGCACCGAGTGGGAGCCGTGGCCGGCTCAGTTTGCGGCTGATCCCCTCGGTGCAACGTCAGCCAGTGCGTCGGCGGCGGCCAGGTCGCCGGGCACAACGATCTCGGCCATCACCATGCGGCTCGAAGTCCGCCGGCCCGTCGACCGGTGCGGGTTCGGGTTCGGGATCGGGTTCGGGAACGGGTTCGGGTTCGGGTTCGGGTTCGGGTTCTCCCAGCCCTCGCGCCGTCCACGTCCGAAGTGCCGGCGTCAGGGAGTCCGAGTCCTCCTGTGTGTGATCGAGACGCGCTGCTCCACTTCGACGCTGAGGGCCCGGTGGGCGTAACACGTGTTCGCCGCGGCGGACATCAGGTTGGTGGCGTCCTCGGCCGACACCTGGCCGTGCAGGAACAGGCCCGTGTCCAGGGGCTCGAAGCCCGATGTGGGGAACCGGCTCAGCTGAGCGAGGCGGGGAGCGTCGACCGGGATCCTGCGGATGCTGACGTAGCGGCACAGCTGGGTGTGGAAGCAGAAGGCCGTACCGATGGAGAAGTGCACGAGCGGATCGGGAGCCGCCTCGTTGGCCGGATCGCTCAAGCACGTCCAGGTGGCGGAGTTCTCCGAGAACCAGACGTGGGAGGCGACCAGACCCGTGGCGGGATCCAGGCCGCCGTCGGTCCGGATGCGCCAGCTCACGATGCCGTCGTCGTCATCTGTCAGCATGACGGGCGGCTTGTCCCCTTCGGGATGGGGGACGGGCGCCGCCGCCGGTTGCGTCTCGACCGGTTCGGGCCGCTGGGCGTGTTCGAGGAAGGGGTCTGCCAGGGGCTCCGTGCACACCGGGAGGTTGCTGACGGGTGTCGCCCTGCCGTTGGCGCTCAACGAGAACCGCCCATGGTGGGCGCCGGCCACGGCGGCCATGGCGGAGGACCTGCCGAGGGCCTGTTCGACCAGCATTCGCACGGTCGTCTCGTCCTCATCGCATACCAGTTCGACATCGCAGGTCATGTGGTGGACCTGGGCCGTCGCCTCCCCCTTGGCGAACGATCCTTTGACGCCGAAGCCCTGAGTGACGACCACATCGAGTTCGTCGAGGACCACGCGGGCCTCGCGTGCCGCTTCGGCGATCCGAGCCGTGATGTCCCCGTGCAGGCCGGCCACCCAGTACGCGAGCGGCGCCGGCGCCATGTTCGCACCGTTCAGATAGGCACCTTCATCGCACACCAGACGCCAGGTGCGACCGGTGCGCACATCCCGGGCCAGACCTTCCTTCTGGAACCCGCCGAGGCCCATCACCTCTATGTGGTACGCCACTTCTCCCTCGCGAGACGTCCCGTCGCCGCTGCGGGCCAGGAAGGTCAGTGGGTGGGGTGACTGGTGAAGCGGAGTGGTCACAGTCCTTGCTCCTCCTCCGGCGCGGAGCCGGTGTCGTCCAAGTCCGGTCACTCAAGGGGGGTTCTTCACGCTCCTGCGAAGGCAGGATCTGCCGACGAGTTCAGGGAGCGGTGAGGCGATTCCCTCAAGGCAACCACTTCGTGGCCGTCGCATCATCAGCGAAAAGTGTTGCGATGGGCGCCTCGACGGAACGAGGCCTCACTTCGACGGCTTCACATCGACGGCTTCACGAAAGCAAGGTCACCCTCGGCCGTCGGGCGAGGTCCTCCCAGTGCCGGAAGGAGACGCGCGGACTGTCGTACGGTCTCCGTCACGGGGCGCCGGTCCGCTGCGCGGGTGGCGACGGCGATCTCGCACGGCGCCCCGTCCATGGGTACGAAGCGCACATCCGGGTGCGGATAGAAGCGGGCGGCGGCAGCGGCATGCACGGAGAACCGTCCCGTTGCCGCGACGGCGTCCGGCAGTGCGGCGGGAGTGCGGACCGGCGGCGCGCCGGACGGGGCCACGCCCCAGCGGCCCGCCCACGCGGCCGAGCCGGGTCTGGCGGAGACCACGGGCACCCTCTGCCGACCGCCGAGGTCGGCGGCGGACAAATACTCGGCGTCCGCGAACTCCGACCGTGCCGGGACGACGGCGACGCGCGGGCTGCTGAGCACCCGTTCGAAGGCCAGGCCCTCAACGGGCCCCGTGTAGTGCACGATGCCGGCGTCCACCCGGTTCTCACGGACGGCGTCGTACTGGTCGACGAAGTCGAGGTCCCGGTAGACGAAAGCACACGCGGGCAGACGGTCACGCAGGAGCTGGACGAAGCGAGGCCAAAGTTCACCCAGGCCGAAGCCGAGGACGCCGATCGTGAGGGCGGGTTCCCGCACGTCCTGCGGGGATCCCGCGGCCGGCAGGGCGTCGATCGCGGCCAAGATCGATCGTGCCTGGCCGATGAACCGCTCACCGGCCGCGGTGAGTGTGACCCGCCTGCTCGTGCGTGCGAACAACGCGACGCCGACCTCGCGTTCAAGGCGTTGGATGTGACGGCCGAAGGGCTGCGCGCTGATGTAGTGACGCCGCGCCGCGCGGCCGAAGTGGAGTTCCTCGGCGAGCGTGACCGCGTACCGAAGCTCTCGGATGTCCATCCGTCGCCTCCCTCGGTCAGGCGAGTATGACTCAGGCGGTCGGCGGCGGCCATGTCACGATCGCAACCGATTCGACTCATGATCCGCTGGAGCGGCTGTGATGTGCTGACGTCCTGGGGCCCTGTCACGTCGCGTTCACGGCGTTCCTCCGGCACAGCGCCTCCTCCCGGACAACGCCTCACGAGGTGTGCTGCGTTTCCTCCAGCCGCTCGGAAGCGGAGTCCCGTCCACTCGTCCGAAGGATCCTCATGCCGCTGCCGCCCGTGCTCTCCCGCCCGCTCACGCTCCCTGTGGTGGGCTCGCCCCTGTTCATCGCCTCCGGCCCCGAACTGGTCATCGCCCAGTGCCAGGCCGGTGTGATCGGCTCCTTCCCGGCCCTCAACGCACGGCCCGCCTCGCTGCTGTCCGACTGGCTGGACCGCATCGCCGAGGAGACCACCGCCTACGCGGCCGCCCACCCGGACGCCGTGGTCGCCCCGTACGCGGTGAACCAGATCGTGCACCGCTCCAACGACCGGCTCGACCTCGACATGAGCGTGATCGTGGAGCACCGCGTGCCGATCGTGATCACGTCGTTGGGGGCGCGGCCCGAGATCAACGAAGCGGTCCATTCCTACGGCGGCATCGTCCTGCATGACGTCACGACCGACGAGTTCGCCCGCAAGGCCGTCGAGAAGGGGGCCGACGGCCTCGTCGCCGTGGCCGCCGGCGCGGGCGGTCACGCGGGCACCCGGTCCCCGTTCGCTCTCGTACAGGAGATACGGCAGTGGTTCGACGGTCCTCTCCTGGTGTCAGGGGCCATCGCGCACGGCCGGTCGATCCTGGCCGCCCTGGCAGTGGGCGCCGACCTCGCCTACATCGGCTCGGCGTTCCTGTCGACCGTCGAGGCGAACACCCCGACCGGCTACAAGCAGATGATCGTCGACAGCACGGCGAAGGACATCGTCTACAGCAACCTGTTCACCGGCGTCCACGGCAACTACCTGCGCGGCAGCATCGTCGCCGCCGGTCTCGACCCCGACGACCTTCCCGAGTCCGGGCCCGCGGCCATGGACTTCGGCTCGTCGGGCGGAATCCAGGCCAAGGCGTGGAAGGACATCTGGGGTTCCGGGCAGGGCGTCGGCGCCATCACACGGGTCACAACGGTCAGCGACCTCGTCGGCGAACTCGCCACGCAGTACGACGAAGCCATCGCCGCCCTCAACACGAAGACAGCCTCCCACGCCGTCCCTTCGGCATCCGCCTGACCACCGGTCGGCACCGTCTTCGGCGCACGCGGCGGCCACCAGCGGTCGGCGACCCCGTCGACGGCGTACGCGAACGCGGCCCCCGCGAACAGTGCGACGACACGGCGCCCCCACCCGGCCCGCCGGGTGGGGGCGCCGTGTCGTCACCGCCCGAGGTGTGTGCGGCAGCTCACCGGTGACCTGCCGCTTCCGCCCTCATGGCCTCACCAGGTCCCGGCCCACGATCTCCTTCATGATCTCGGTGGTGCCCCCATAGACCGTGGACACCCGGGCGTCCGCGTAGGCCCGCGCGATCGGGTACTCACGCATGTATCCGTAGCCGCCGTGCAGTTGGAGGCACCGGTCGATGACGCGGTTCTGCAGTTCCGTGGCCCACCACTTCGCCTTGGCGGCGTCGACGGCGGTCAGCGTCCCGGAGTTCACGGCGAGTACACAGCGCTCCAGGTAGGCACGGGTGACATCGATCTCCGTGGACAGCTCGGCCAGGGTGAACCTCGTGGCCTGGAAGTCGGCCACGGGACGGCCGAAGGCCCGGCGCTGCCGGGTGTAGGCGATGGTCCAGTCGAGCGCGGCCTCGGCGGCGGCCAGGCCGTAGTACGCGATGAACAGGCGCTCCTTGGGCAACCGCTCCATCAGGTACCGGAAGCCTGCGCCCTCGGTTCCCAGCAGGCTGTCGTGCGGCAGGCGCACGTCGTCGAAGAACAGTTCGGACACGTCCTCGCCACGCTGCCCCAGCTTGTCCAGGCGGCGGCCCTGCGTGAAACCGGGCATCCCCTTCTCCAGCAGGAACAGGCTGAACTCTCCCTCCCCGGTGCGGGCGAAGGTCACCACGACGTCGGCCTGGGCGCCGCTGGTGATGAAGGTCTTGCTGCCGTTCAGAACCCAGCCGCCGCCTTCGCGCACGGCCGTCGTCCTGATGCCGCGCAGGTCGCTGCCGGTCTCGGGTTCGGTCATGGCGATGGCCGTGCGCAACTCGCCCGCGCACAGGCCGGGCAGCCACCGCTGCCTCTGCTCCTCCGTGCCGAGGTCGGTCAGATACGGGCCCACGAGGTCGTCGAAGCCGCCGAACGCGACGTTCACCGCCGCCGCGCCGACCCGGGCGAGCTCCTCCATGATCACGCAGCGGAAACGGTAGTCGTCGGTGCCTGAGCCGCCGTACTGCTCGGGCACCGCGAATCCGAGCAGGCCCAGGCCGCCCGCCTTGGCCTGCAACTTCGGTTCGATGAGTCCCGCCCGCTCCCACTCCTCCACGTACGGGGCGACCTCACGGTCGACGAAGTCGCGGACCATGGACCGCAACGCCTCTTGGTCGTCGGTGAACAGGGAGGAAGGCATGACATCACCTCGGTGCGGAGAAGGAAGGGGGCCGTGATCGGGCGTGGTGGCCGGCCGCCGGTGCGGCCGGGTCCGGTGCCCGGCGTGCCTTGATCCCGTCGACGGCGTCGACGGGATCAAGGCACGGTCACGCGGTGGTTCCGGAGGACGAGAGGGTCCCGTAGGTCTTCCGGATCAGGGGCTTGAGGAGCTTGCCGACGCCGCTGCGGGGCAGTGCGTCGGTGAAGACGACCGATTTGGGGATCTTGTAGCGGGCGAGCCGCCCTTCGAGGAAGGAGAGGATGTCCTCGGCGGTGGCCGCCTCGCCCCGCGCGCGGACGACCACGGCGCGGCCGACCTCGCCCCACTGCTCGTCGGGTACGCCGATCACGGCGCAGTCCGCCACGGCCGAATGCTGGTACAGCGCGTTCTCCACCTCGGCCGGATAGATGTTCTCCCCACCCGAGATGATCATGTCTTTGATCCGGTCGACGATGGTGAGGTAGCCGTCGTCGTCGCGCACGGCCACGTCACCGGAGCGGAGCCATCCGTCGGTGAAGGCAGCCAGCGTCTCCGCCGGCAGACCCCAGTAGCCGGGGATCACCGACGGGCCCTCGACGAGCAGTTCGCCGCGCTCGCCGGGGGCGGTGTCCCGGCCGGCGGCATCGACGACACGCACGTCGGTGTAGAACTGCGGCAGCCCCGCGCTGCCGACCTTGGCCACGGCGTGCTCCGAGTCCAGCACGGCGATGCCCGCGGAGGCCTCGGTCATTCCGTAACCCTGGAGCAGGATCAGACCTCGTTGTTGATACGTCTCGATCAGCGCGAGCGGTACGGGGGCCGCACCGCACATCAGGAACCGCATGGACGAGAAGTCGGCCCGGTCGAATCGCTCCTCGGCGGCGATCTGCTGGAACATCGTCGGCACGCCGAACATGGCGGTGACGGCGTGTTCCTCGATCAGGTCGAGGGTGCGGGACGGCGAGAACGTCTCTTCGAGCACGACCGTTCCGCCCTTGAGGAGCGTCGGCAGGCACGCCACGTTCAGGCACGCGGTGTGGAACAGCGGTGCGGACAGCAGGGTCACCTCGTCCGAGGCGAAGTCCATGTCGACCAGCATGTTGTGGCAGTTCCAGATGACGTTGGCATGCGTCAGCATGGCGCCCTTGGCACGGCCGGTCGTGCCCGAGGTGTACATGATCATCGCCAGGTCGTCGCCGGAGACGTGCTCGTCGATCTCGGTGGTCTCGGCCCCGGCCAGTGCCCGCTCGTACGAGGCGTCCACGGACACCCGCCGGATGACACCGCAGGCGTCGGCGAAAGCGGCGAACACCGGGGAGTGGACGAGGACCAAGGAGCCGGAGTCGGACAGGCACTGCCGCAGTTCGGGCTCGGCGAGGCGGGTGTTGAGCGGGACGAACACGGCACCGAGGAGGGACGTGGCGAACATCGTCTCCAGGTACGCGGGGTGGTTCGGCCCGAGGTAGGCGATCCGGTCGCCCCGGCGGACGCCCAGGTGCCGCAGGTGATGGGCCAGCCGGACGGTGCGGTCGTGCAGTTGGCCGTAGGTGATCCGGGTGTCGTGGTGGACGAGGGCGACGCGGCGGGGGTTCTTCCGCGAGCGCCGCCGCGTCCAGGAACCGATGCCGTGGTTGCGCATGTAGACGCTCCTTTGCGTCCCAGGGAGCAAGCGGGTGCGTGGTGCGTTCAGACCTCGGCCGGGCCGGGAGGACGGGCCGCGTCCTCCGTGAACATGAGAAGCCGGACCTCGGCGAGGGCACGAGCGCGGTCGATTCCGGGACCGGCCCCGCTGCCGATGGCAGCGGCGACTTTCCCGGAAGGATCCAAGGGGAGCTCCAGTGGAGGGGCAGGCTGTCCGGTACGTCGGAGCTGAAGTTATGCAGTTCTTCGACTATGGTCAAGAAAATGCGCAACATTGAGCGCGGTCGGTCGGCCGGTGACGTACCCGGGAGGGACGCATGATCCAGAGCGACGTCGGGAAAGGCGGTCCCGACGAGGACACGGCCCACGAGGACACGGCCGGGGCGGAACCGGGGAGCGGGCCGGCACTCAGACCTCAGTCGCTCATGCTCAACTTCCTCGGCAACTTCGTGCTGGGCAGCGACCTGTGCGTCTACTCCGGCAGCATCATCGACGTCCTCGCCCACACCGGGGTGGGCGAACGCGCGACGCGCTCGACACTGAGCCGCATGGTCGACCGCGGCCTGTTGCGGCGCCGCCGCGCGGGACGGCGTATGTACTTCGGCCTCACCGACCGCGCGACCGCGATCCTCGAAGACGGCAAGCAGCGGCTGCTCGCCCGCGACGCCGTCAACAAGGACTGGGACGGCACCTGGACGCTGCTCGCCTTCTCCCTGCCCGAGGCGGAGCAGCGACGCCGCCACGATCTGCGCTCCCGGCTCACCTGGGCCGGATTCGCCCCGCTGATCGGCGGCCTGTGGATCGCGCCCGGCGCCGCGGACGTCACCCGCCTCACGGAGGACACCGAACTCGCCTCCTACTTGCGGGTGTTCCGGTCCACCGCCGATCCGGCCACCGACACCGACCGCATGATCCACGACACCTGGGATCTGGACACGCCGGCCGCCGGCTACCGGGCCTTCCGGCATCGCTGGTCCGCTTTCGCCGACGGCCGCGACGGCACGATCCCGGCCGCCGACGCCGACGCGATCGCGCTCCAACTGCGCCTGCTGACGGAGTGGCTGCTGGTGATCCGGGCCGACCCGTACCTGCCCGCCCAGCACCTGCCCGCCGACTGGCCCGCCGCCGCGGCGCAGGGCGTCTTCCGCCGCGCCGAAGCCCGCATGGACCCGGTGGCCCTGGCGTCGGCCCAGCGGTTGCTGGAGACGATGCCGCTGCGGGACTGAGCGGACCGGGCCGCCTGACTCCGCCGGCCCCCTCGGTCACCCCGCCGTGGTGATGACGGCGCCGCCGCGGGCCTGTCGCTCATGCGCGTGTGGCCTCCGTCCTGGGACGGAGGCCACATGTGCGGGCCCGCGCCGGGCGTCGACAACCCCGGGCGGGATGATGAAACGTCAGGCACCCTGCCCGGGCGTCTGCTTGATGCCGTCGACGATCGCCCGGTTGATGATGGCGTCGGTGTACTGCACCGTCCCCGGCTTCATCACGACACCGTACTCGGAGACCTGCTTGACCTGCACAATGCGCGCGCCGAGGAAGACATGGGTCTTCTTGTCGAAGATCCACTCCTCGCGCGCGCCGCTGGTCTCGTCCAGCCGTGCCACCGCGACCCCGGTACGGCCGACCGCGTCCTGAGCGTCGTTGACCACGAAGACGCCGGGGATCTTCGCCGCCGCCTTGAACAGCGCCGAATTCAGCTCGGCCGGCGGCAGGCTTTCACTGACCAGGTCGCCGATCGTGGTGAACGCCTGCTGGTCGGGGGTGTTGCCCTGCCCCTTGGTCTTCTTGTAGATCAGCTCCAGCAGCTGGTCGGGGTCGGTGGGCAGGGCGGCCAGGAAGTCGTACGACGGGGCACCCATGTGCGCCTTGGGGGTGTTGCCCTTCTCGTCGGGCAGGCTCAGCGTCTCGCCCTCGGGGCTGTCGTTGACCGCCGGGTCGATCAGCCAGCCCTTGGTTCCGTCGGCGGACATCCAGACCTGGCGCCTGTGCAGGGGGTGGCTGGCAAGACTGCTCTTGCCGTGGACCGTCTTGACGAAGGTCTGGGCCGACTTGGACTCGATGTAGATGTACTGGCCGGGCTTCACCTCCGGCCGGGAGCCCTCCCCCGCCACCAGCGATACCTGGTCGAGCAGTTGCGGCACGCCCTTGGTGGTCGTGCTGCCGAGCTGCGTGGTCAGTGCCGGTCCGGTGGCGAACTCAGCGGGGTTCGCGCCGGTCCCGCTGTTCAACGCCGTGCCGGCGACGACCGCGCCGGCCACGGCGAGGGCGGACGCGGGCAGCAGGATCGCCGGACGCGGCAGCCGGAAGCCCCGTGTGCGCGGCCGGGCGGCGCCCGTGCTCGCCGGGTTCTCTTCCCGCTGCATGTCCTGCTGGATGTGGGCCATCAGACGCTCCCTGTGGAACTGGTGACGGCCCGTCGGAAGATCGCGTCCAGTCTGCGGCAGGAGAGACGCGCTCTCCTCCCACTCAGCCGGACTCTGCCGGGACTGATTCGCTTTCATCGGTTCCCTCCCGATACGGGCCGGATCGTGTTGATACGGTCCCCTCTTACCTGTCGATCCGGGTGGCCGAGTTCCATGTTTCGGGGGGCGGATATTCCCGAGTTCCCCTCGCCCCGCCGCTCGGTGGGCGAGACCCGCGCCGGGTCGCCCGCCGGCGGGCCTGCGAGTTCGGCCTCGGTGAGCTTGCGCAGCTTGGTGCGGGCCCGGGAGAGTCGGGAGCGGACCGTGCCGACGGCGATGCCGAGCGCGTCCGCGGCGGCCGTGTACTCCAGCCCCTCCCACAGGCACAGGGTCAGGACCTCGCGCTCGGGACGGCGCAGGAGGGCCAGCGCACGCAGGGCCGCGGCGATCCGCCGCCGGTCGTCGATCCGGCCCGCGACCTCGTCGGCGTGATCGGGCAGGGCCGTCTCCGCCTGGGCGGCCGCGTTCGCGGCCGAACGGTAGCGCCGATTGCTGCGGTAGTGGGCGCGCGCGATATTGGTCGCGACGCCCAGCACCCACGGGCGCAGGGAGCCGCCCTCCGCGTCGACCCGGTCGCGCAGCCGCCAGGCCTCCATGAAGGTCTCCGCCATCACGTCCTCCGCCGCGGACCAGTCGGCGGTGAGCCGGAAGGCATGGTTGTAGACGGTACGGGCATAACTGTCGTACAGCTCGGCGAACGCGCTGGGGTCGCCGGCCCGGATCCGGGTCCGCATATCTGTGGTCACCTCACTAACCTGTCTCACCGGCCACCCCGGGTTCCCATGAGCCACGTCACATGTATGGGCCGGGATGGTCGCCGAGCGCCGGCCGGAGCGCCGGGACCGGCCCGAACGGCCATCCGACACAGGGGAATCGGGGCAACCCGGGGATTTCACCATTCAGGCCGCGAAGAGATCACACAGGGCAAAATATGACGAGGGTCACGCACGCCCTGGACACATGACCCACCGGCCACGGAGATACATCAGGCGCGGGGACACATCGGACGCTGAAACACGTCGGCCACGGAGATACGTCGCGCTCTCGTGCGAGCCGGGCGGGCGGGCGGGCCGGGCAGCACGCAAGCCCCGGGCCGTCGGGCCCGGGGCTTGCGCGTGAGGTGGGGACTGTTCGTGGTGCGGAGTGCCTACTTGGTCGTGCGGTAGGCGCGGTAGATCGTCTGCTTCATCGTGTTGCCGTCGGCGTCCGTGAGCGCGGCGCGCAGCGAGACGGTGCCCGGGCGGGCGGGGTGGCGCAGTTCGAGCCGTGCGCGGTCGGTCACCTCGGCCGGCTTCCAGGTCCGGCCGCCGTCGTAGGACACCGAGAACGCGAGCTTGCGTGCGGTGGCGGCGGTGGCGGCGCCCTCGATCTTGAACGGGACGGTGAAGGCCGTACCCGCCTCGGCCGTGCTGGCCTTCCCGAGCTTGGGTGTGAAGCGCACCGCGGACAGCGGCAGCCGCTCGGGGGTGTCGCCCGTCACGTGGGCGGAGCGGAAGGTCCACTCGGCCGTCACGCGGGTACTGACCGCGGAGAGCGACGCGGCGCGGGAGACGTCGGTGGTGAGCCGGTAGGTCCGCCGCTCGGCAGAGAGGGTGTGCTCTGCGCCGTTCAGGGGCGCGTCCGAGGTGAACACCGGCGTGCCGTCGGCGTACAGCGCGCTCTTGGCCCTGGTGTAGTAAGAGACACCCACATGGCCCGCGCCGTCGGAGAACAGCGGCACATGGGCGGAGAAGCCGTCGCCGAGCCGGACCGCTCCCGAGGACTCCGGACCGGCGGTGTAGAGGTGCGGACCGAAGACGCCGATGTTGAAGCGCTGCGTGTACTGCTTGCCCGCGCTGTAGGACCTGGGCGCGGTGACCGTCTGGCTGCCCTCCCACCGCGGTTCGCCGTCCGCGTCCGAAGCGCCGTACTGGTTGACCGCGTACTGCCACTTCGCGCCCGGCAGGACGTAGTCGGCGACGGTGCGTGGCAGTGCGCCCCTATCCGAGTTGAAGTCGACCCAGGCACCGTTGGGCATCAGGGGCGCGGCACTGAGGCTCCCGGTCTTGCCGGTGGCGGGCTCGCCGAGGGTGAGCTCCAGCTCGGCGAAGTTCTGGCGCTGCAGCTTCACGGTGAATCCGGAGAGGTCACCGGTGCGGTTCCAGGCCGGACGGTAGTTCACCGTGCCACGGGTCCAGGTCCCGTTGTACTGCGCGAACGCCTCGCGGGCCGGTACGCGCGCTCCGAGCTGCCCGACGCGCAGGTTGCCGAAGCTGCCCATGATGTACGTGGACGTGTAGCCCGCTCCGCCGATGTCGACGCCGAAGTTGAGTGTGGCGTCGGTGTGCTTCGCCGCGCTGTCGGGCACGGTGATCCGGACGGGCTTTGCCTTGCGGGCGTCCATGACCAGCGTGGTGTCCCGGGTCAGCGCGAACTTCGGGTGCAGCAGCAGGGCGAGCTTCCCGTCGTCGGGGTCGGCTCCGGTCGAGACGCGGCCCTCCAGGGTGTAGCGGCCCTTGGGCAGCCGCAGCGTGAACTCTCCGTCCGTGTGGTCGGAGTGGTCCTGCCAGATGCTGCCGTCCAGGCCGTAGACACCGGTCTCGGAGTCGCCGGTGGGCTTGCCCCGCAGGTCCAGGTGCCTGATGGTCAGGTCGTAGGACTCGGACTCGCGGTGCACGCCGAGGGCGGTCCGCACGACGATGTCGCCGTCCGTCGCGGTCACGGAACCGCCGAACGCGCCGTCGGCCGTTCCCGCGCGGGTGTCGGCGGTCACAGCAGCGGTCGCCGTACCGCCCGCCGCGATCGTGAGCCGCTTCGGCGAGACGACGAACATGCCCTCGGCGGCCGGCTCGCCGCCCTCACCGAACGCCTCGGGGGCCAGGTCGAGCGTGACGGGCTCGTCGCCGTCGTTGCGGTAAGTGATCTCCCTGGTGACGGGCTTGTCGTCGGTGTGCGGCCACCGGGCGGTGCCGAAGCCGAGTGAGGGGCTGCTCGTCACCCGCTGGCCCATGGCCCGCGCGAGGTCGGTGCGGCCCGTGCCTTGAGCGAGTCCGGAGAGACCGGGCGTGGCCACCGCGGAACCGGTGAGGGCGGCCTTGATCCTCTCGCCGGTCCAGTCCGGGTGCCGCTGGGCGAGGATCGCGGCGGCGCCCGCGACATGCGGCGAGGCCATCGACGTACCGCTCATCGACACATAGCCGTCGGACGCCGGGCCGCCCTCCACCCCCTCGGCCGCCTTCGCGGCGACGATGTCCACGCCGGGGGCGGTGAGGTCGGGCTTGAGGGAACCGTCGGCGGTCAGGCCCCGGCTGGAGAAGTCGGCGATGCCGTCCGCCCGGTCCACCGCGCCCACGGTGAGCGCGGCGGCGGCGCTGCCCGGGGTGCCGATCGTGGCCGCGGCCGGGCCACTGTTGCCCGCGGCGACGACGAAGAGGGCGCCGGAGTCCGCCGACAGCTCGTTCACGGCCTGCTCGACCGGGTCGGTCTCCGGGGTGTCCTCGCCGCCGAGGCTGAGGTTGACCACCTTCGCGCCCTCGGCGACGGCCCACTGCATACCGGCGATGATGCCGGAGGCGCTTCCCTCTCCGTTGTCGTCGAGGACCTTGCCGCTGATGATGCGCGCGCCGGGTGCGACGCCCTTGTACTTCCCGCCCGACCGGGCGCCCGAACCCGCGACGGTCGAGGCCACGTGGGTGCCATGGCCCACGCGGTCCACGGAGTCCGGTGACCTGGAGAAGTTCTGCTGCGCGCCGATACGTTCCTTCAGGTCCGGGTGCGTCGCGTCCACACCGGTGTCCAGAACCGCGACGGTGACGCCCGTGCCGTCGTAGCCTGCCGCCCAGGCCTCGGGGGCGCCGATCTGCGCCGTGCTCCGGTCCAGACTCGCCTCGACCCTGCCGTCGAGCCAGATCTTCTCGACCCTCGCCGAGGTGGCACCGGCCGCCGACCGCGCGCTCGCGCCGCTGCCGGTGAGGGTCCGCCACAGCGTCGCGGCCTCGGACTTGCGGGCGCGCACGGCGTCGCCGTTGACGCTGGGCAGGTCCCTGGTGACCCGGGCGCCGGAGTCCGACAGGGCACGCGCCGCGACGGGGCCGTCCTCGGTGTAGGTGACGATGAGCGGCAGATCGGACCGCGAGGAGTCGTCGTATCCGAAGTTCAGCAGCCGTGTCACGTCGAACAGTTGCCGGTCGGCGGTGCCGTCCGCGATGAGGCGCTCGGCGTCACGCGGTACGGCGTAGGTGTGCCCGTCGGCTGCTCGGGAGATGCGGAAGGCCATGCCCTCCCGGCCGTCGGCCGCCGTCACGCCGACGACGTTGCCGTCCGCGTCCGTGGTCACCTTGTCGCCGGTGACCAGGGTGACCGTCCGCGCGGTGCCGCCGGAACCGGGGCCCACGCCGAACGCGGGCCCGGAACGCAGTCCGGTACCCGTTGCGTCGTCGCCCAGCGCGGCCTGGACGACGGCCGCGCCGCTCAGCAGGGCGGTGGCCACGGCGACGGCGGTGAGCGGGGCGAACGCCACGACCGGCGCTCGTCTCTTGTGCTTCACGGCATGCCTTTCTTTCCGGGCACGGCAAAGCGGCCGGTCCCGGCGGAAAAGGGGTAGAGGTGGAACGGGAAGGGGGAGTCGGGCTCCCCACGCGGCCGGACGCCGCTGATCTGCTCCCATCGGTTCCTTCCGGCACAGGCCGGATCTCTTGGCTCGGACTCCTCTTACCTGTCGATCCGGGCCGCCGGGTTCCCGAACTCCCCGGACCGGTTTTCGCAGGCCCCCAGGACATGGCACGGCGGGTGCCAGGGACCTGAGGCCTTTGACACCCGCCGTGCTGCTGCGGCCGATTCGGGCCGCGGTGTGGTCGCCTTGTGCTTCAGGCGCCGCGATGCCGGTAGGCGCGGTCGACCGTCTGCTGAACGCTGAAGTGCCCCACCGGCGTGCACTGACGTCACGCGCTGGAATCCTCTTCGGTGAGCGCTCCCCGCTGCACATGGTTACCGAGACGCCACGGTTGGTGAGAGGCGCGACGTCCCGGCCCCTGACGGTGAGTGCCTGCCCCCGGCGAACCGGCTGGACTGGGGAGAACCCCCGATCCGAAATGCCGCGATCAGGGCAATGCTGGACCGCACAGCCACACAGATGTGGTCCCGATCGAACGAATGGCCTGGCCAGCGGGGTGGCACGGCTCGCCGCGTCGCCCCTGACGTGCCCGGTGCGGACCACCGCGACGTTCACCGACGGCGTCGGAAGGGAGACACACCGTCATGCCGTATCAAGATCTCTTTCAGGTCGACGTACCGACGCACCACGACAGGAATCCGGCACTGCACGGAGTGCACGTCTTCACCGGCGAGGCGGCTTCCAGCCTGCACGCGCTGCAACTGGCCCGCCAGGTGTACGACCAGGCCTTCGCCGCTCTCGAAGCCGGCCGGCAGATCCCCGACGCGGAACCCGGCGCTTGGGCCGCACGCGGACTGCGACCCGGCTGGGAGCTCGACTGGTCGGCCGCGAAGGTGTGCCTCTGGGGGCCCTGACCCGCGAAGCCACCCTCACAGGAGGCACGGGTCTTCCGGGCGGCCTCATAGGCCCACCGGAGATCGGTCTCGGCACGGTCATGCCCTACGACCACACCGGCGCATCCAGTCCTCGTCGAGTACCAGTCCTCGTCGAGTACCAGTCCGTGTTGAGTACGCGTACTCATGCCTGGCGAGCGGCTCGGCCGGAAGCTGTGCGCATGACGCGAACACCCGCCCTGACGAGGATATTTGCCCGCTCTCCGCGCCGGCCGCGGCGAGCTCTCGCGGTGACAGCCCTCGCCGCTCTGGCACTCGCCGGCTGCGGCACCGAGACGACGGATGCCGCCGGATCGCGTGGCGAACCCGCCGGGGCAGTCGGCGCCCGGAACGCCGAGGCGCCGACCGACGCCGCTCAACAGGCGGCTTTCACCGCGATGCTGAGAGAAATCGCGCGATCCTGCCCATCGAGCCCCCCGCCGGCGCGGACGCTGCCGACCGACGATCCGAGGACCGAGGCCCTAGAGGCACCCCTCGCTCCCACGACGGAGGCTGAACTGGAACTGGATGCCCGCGACTGGTGCGCGAGCGCCCACCACGAGCAGCGGATCGCCCAGGCGCTCTGGGAAGTGGACGACCCCACCCCGGACGAGGTCCGCGAGATCCTCAACAACCTCGGCTACATCGACGACCGCATCCATCGGCTCGCGCACTCCGGCACGACCACGCGGTTCCTCCTCGACCTGCGCGTGGACGGCGGCAGGCTCTGTCTGGACGGTTCGGCGGCCGGTGAGCAGACCGACGTCGAGAAGTGCGTGGCCCCCAGGACCGGACCGATCACGGCGAGCGGGGCGGAGTGAGCGGTGGGCGCAGTTGGCTCGGGAGGGGTTGCCGGCGGCCGTCGAGTTGTCGAGAACCCAGCCGGCAAGCAGGACACCCGCATCTCTACGGTGGGCGAGCAGGGTCACTCGGTTCCGCCGGACGGTGCCCGTTGCGCCCTCGCCCGCCGCGTCGGTCAGACCGCCGCGGCGAGATCCCCGTGCACGGCACGCGCCACAGCCTCGACCACCTTGATGCCCGCCTTCATCGTCGAGGCGTCCTCGGTGAGCACGGTCAGGGAGTAGTCGTGCTTGCCACCGGTGAAGACACCCAGGCTGTGCACCCGCCAGCCGTGCTCGGTACGTGACAGCCAGCCGTTCTTCACGTGGACGGTCGCACTCGCCGGAGCGCCCGCAGGGGTGCCCCAGCGCTGCTCGGGGACCACCTCGGACATCAGCTTGAGTATGTGGCCGCGTGCGGCGTCACTCAGCACGCGGTTGCGGGTGGAGACCAGATCCATCAGCTTCTGCTCGTCGCGCGCCGTGATCTGGGTGAGCCCCCAGAAGCGGCCTTCGCCGAGTACGGTCTCGTTCATCCCGGCAGCGGCGAGGAAGGCCTCGACCTTGGCACGCCCCAGCTGCTTCCACAGTGCCGCCGTCGCGTTGTTGTCCGACTCCGTGATCATCTCCCGCGCGAGCCGGGCCTCACGGTCGGTGAGGTGCCGTCCCTGCTGGTGCACGTCCCGCAGCAGTGCCGCCAGGACGGTCACCTTGACGGTGCTCGCGGAGTCGAACCGCTGGTCCGGGCGCAAGGTGCACAGGGTCCCGGTGGTCCGGTCCCGCAGCGACACCGCGGTGGTCGCGTCCTGCCGGTCCAGCGCCGCCGTGATGTCGCGCTGCAGCTCCGCCGCGAGCCCGGCCTTCGCCGACACGCAGCTGACCCGTGGCGCGGACGGCGCGGACGGGGCCGCGTACACCTGGCCCGCGCCCACCGACGTCACCGCTCCCGCGGCCGCCGCCACGGCCAGAGCACGCCTGGGGATTCGGTTTCGCATCATGTGTCGCCTGTGCTCCCATATGCGCCAAATGGTTGACGGACATTGTGGGTGCACGGCGGCGTCGATCGGAATGTGATGTGGACCATGCCGGACGGGACGGTCCCCGGCGGAAGCGGGCCGAGGGCCCCGGTGTGTGACGTACACAACGCTCACGGAGTGCCCGCGGGAGCGGTGCGCGGCGCCGGGAGCAGTCGACATGTGACTCGGCCCACACCTTTCGGAAGCGGCCGCGCGCTGATCCGCGACCGCCCCGAGCGCATCGCCGCTCTCGACGCGGGATCGGCCGGATCCTCGTCGCTGCCCCGGCATGTCGGGCCCCCGATCGAGCCCCGTAGGACTGGGCCTGCCTCACCCGAGTCGTGGGCTGGGCGGTCAGGAGATGAGTGAGCGGCCCGTGGGCGCCAGCCGCAGGGTCCGGGGTGCCGCTGCCTGCTCCTTCTCGATGAGGGGCAGTACCTCGTTCCGTGCGCGGGGGTGCGCCCGCACCTCGGCACGGTGCAGGCGATACGCACGCTCGTCGGGATGGGAGGTGAAGACCGCGGCGACGTTCTCGCCGGTGCGGACCGGCAGCCTGGGGAATGTGTTGTGCGCCGGTTCGGTGGTCAGGACGGCGAGCGGCGCCGGGCCCGTCTCGCCGAGCAGAGGCACTAGACCGTCCCGGATGAGTGCGACACCGTCGGACCGTCCGGTCGGGAAGGACCAGACGGTGGCGGACACGATCCGGTCCGGTGCGGGAGAACCGGCTCGCAGCCGTTCGGACGGGCGCACGGCGAAACCGCTCCCGGCCGACAGCGGCCGCAGCAGCAGGACGTCGTCGGAGTCGACCATGGTGGCGTTGGCCCGGGGACCGTGCTCGGCCCAGACGGGTCCGCCGTAGAAGTCCGTCAGCGCACGATGCCGTGCCGCCATGTCCCGGAACCCTCGCAACCAGACGAAGCGGTCCGGATCGTCGAGATCCCGGAACTGGCCGAGTACGGCCATCCCGGTCTCCTCCTGCGTTTCGACGAACTCCCGGTCGAACAGCTCGATGAGTTCGTCGCGCCGACCGGGACGCAAGGTGTACTGGCGAAGCTCGATCACGGCGGGTCCGTCGACAGGGCCGGTGGGGAACACGGTGCAACTCCTCTTCGCTGCTCTCGTCCAGGTGTGGACTTCCGACCGCTCGATCCGAACCGGCCGGACGCCGATCGACGCTATGGGGTCCGTGTGCCACGTCCTGTCAGGGTTTCCGAGGAGAATGCGCCCATGTCTGCCGGTCGACTGCTGTCGCTGCTGTTGTTGCTGCAAGCTCGTGGCCGTATATCCGCCCGAGGGATCGCCGACGAGCTCGGTGTGTCCGTGCGGACTGCCTACCGTGACCTGGCGCGACTGCAGGCCGCCGGTGTCCCGGTCTACGCGGAGCCGGGCCCGGGGGGCGGCTATCAACTGCTCGACGGCTACCGCACCCGCCTCACCGGGATGACCGAGGGCGAGGCACGGGCACTCTTCTTCGCCGGACTGCCCGGTCCCGCCGCCGACCTGGGCCTGACGGCGGAGGTGACGGCGGCGCGGCTGAAGCTGCTCGCCGCGCTGCCGACGGGACCGCGCGAGGAAGCCACACGGACCGCGGCTGTCTTCCACGTCGACGCTCCCGGCTGGTACCGGGAAACCGAACAGACACCGCATCTGCCCCTGTTCGTCGACGCTGTGCTCACACGGCGTGCGGTGGATGTGCGCTATCGCCGTTGGCGCGCTCCGCAGGAGGTCGATCGCCGCCTGCGCCCCTACGGTTTGGTCCTCAAATCCGGTGTCTGGTACGCCGTTGCCGCAGCCGAGGGCGGTCGGATCGCTGCTTACCGGGTCAGCCAGGTCCTTGACGCGGTGTTGAGTGACGAGTGTTTCGACCGGCCGCAGGGTTTCGACCTGGCGGCGTACTGGACTTCGTATCTCGACGACTTCGAGGCACGCCGCTACACGGGCACAGCCACCATCCGGCTGTCCCCGCGCGGACGCCGCCGCCTGCCCGACAACGTCCCCGGGACGGTGGTCCGGGCAGTCGACTCCACCTCGACCCCCGTCGGGGACGAGGGGTGGGTCGAGGCTGTCATCCCGATCGAGAGCACCGACCACGCCTGCGGGGAGCTGCTGCGGCTCGGTATCGATGTGGAGGTGGTGTCACCTGTCGACCTGCGCGAGGCCATGGCCGCGACGGTGGGCGTACTCGCCCGAGCGTACGGATTGCGCTGACGCCGAGCGGTCAAGTCGAAGTCGGGGCTAGGTCAAGGTGCGCTGCTCCTAGGCGGTGAAGGGCGGAGCACTGCGCAAGGTCACGGTGGACCGACCGGATTCGGCAGAGTGCCGCGCAGCGTGCGCAGGGCGTTGGCGGCCTGGCTCCTGACCGTTTCCGGCGTGCAGTTGAGCAGTGTCGCGGTCTCCTCCACGCTGCGGTCCTCCAGGTACCGCAGCACCACGACGGCCCGCTGCCGGGCCGGCAGGCGCCGCAGCGCCTGCCGGACGGTACGTTCCGGATCCGCCCGCACGTACCGGTCCTGCGGCGCCGCCACCTCGGGAAGCGACCCGCGCTCCGGGGTGCTCGGACGTCCCGTTCCCTGGGACGCCACGGTCGCGGCGTCGGCGGCCGACTGCGTCGGCGTACCGGTGAACCAGCCGCCCGCGCCGATCGCGGCCACCACGCCGAGGACGACGGCGACCTGTCGTCCGCGGCCTGCTGGGCCGCTGCGAGGGCGGCTCATCCGTTTCCGAAGAAGGGGTTCTCAGCCAGCTTCGGGAAGTACGCGGCGCGGAACTTCTTGCCGCATTCCAGATCCTTGAGGGCGGTGTTGATCTCCTGGGCCAGCCTTGCCCTGGCGGTCTCCTCGTCCACCTCGTCCACGTCATCCGCCTGCTCGTTCACCTGGAACTTCACCATGTCCCCGATGGCGGTCGGCTGTGTGGTGGTGACCACGATGCCCTCGCCACGCAGACAGGACGCGAAGTCCTGGGCCAGGGACACCAACTGCGGGTCCCCGTCGAGCGCCTGCCGAGCCTCAAGGTCCTTCGTCTCGGAGGCGGCCCGCTCGCGTTCGATCTCGGACTCGGACTTTCCCGACCCGTGAACCTTCGAGAACGCGTCCGTCAAACACCCCGGGGACATCCGCTTCTTGCCGTTCACAGCTTGGGCCATGCCGCCCCTCGCCTTGTCATAGGCCTGCCGCTGGGCCGGGGACAGCGCGTCCAGATACGCCTGGTCGGGATGCTCCGTGGCGTGCTGCTCCGTATTGGCCTCCGAACCGGGGACGTTGGCGTCGTTCGGATAGACGACCCGGGCGTAGGTGAAGCCGTACCCGTACTTCGCTCGGAACTTCTTCGCCAGGTCGTAGCTCTCGCCGTCCACCGGGATCGTCGTCTCGTCGGTGGTCGCCACCACGTGCGGGGTGTAGGTGAATCCCTTGGCCCGCATGCAGGCCGCGATGGCGTTCTCGAGCAGATACTCCTTCTTGCTCTCCTCGTCGACGTTCTGAGGAATCGTCAGTACGCCGTTCTCGGCGACCGCCGGGGACGACGCGCCGTCTGCGGAGGAAGCGGTGGAGCCGGTCGAAGCCGAGTCGGGCTCGGAGGAGTCCTTGCCGCCCTCGGAGCACCCGGCGAGCGCCAGCGCACCGGCCGCGGTGACGGCGGCGACCGGCAGGGCAACACGCGGTCTGGGTATGGGAGTCACTTGGTTCCATCGTGTCGGTCGGAGAGGGCCGGGCAGGGTGATACAGCCCGTCGACTTCCTCAACCCGGTGGACCCCCGCGCAGGGCAGAGCCTTCGCGTGAGATGTGACGCAGGTAACGCATGGCGGCTCTCTGGCCCGCACGCACATGGGCGGTCCGGACCTGGGGCGGCTCGCGCCGGTGAATGCAGCAGATCAAGGGACGGCTTCCACCGAACGGTTGAGTCGGAGGCTACGGACGGACGACGCACGGTGCCCGCTCGCCCCGGCAGGCTTTCCCTGCCACCGCTCCGGAAGGCGGCAGAGGAAACAGAGAGGAACTTCCATGTCCAGGGACTTCAGCAGGCGCCGCCTTCTCTCCACGAGTGCGGGTCTGACACTCGCCGGCGGCGCCGCGGTCTCGGCGTTCGCGGGGACCGCCGCCGCGCGGACCGGGCAGCGGGGCCGGGCCGCGGGCGGCTTCGGCACCGTCCGCGAGGAGACACGTTCGCTGGACGACCTGTACGAGGCGGCCGTCGCCGAGGGCGGCCAGCTCGTCCTCTACCAGGGCGGGGATGTGGACAGCCAGGCGGCCGGCGTACGGACCGCGTGGGCCGCCGCCTTCCCCGACGTGGAACTGACGGTCGTCGTGGACTACAGCAAGTACCACGACGTACGCGTCGACCATCAGCTCGCGACCGGCACCCTCGTCCCCGACGTCGTTCAGCTCCAGACGCTTCAGGACTTCACCCGCTGGAAGCGGCAGGGCAAGCTCCTGCACTACAAGCCCGCCGGGTTCTCCGAGGTCCACCGGGAGTTCAAGGACCCGGACGGGGCGTGGACGGCGCTTATGGTCTTCGCCTTCAGCTTCCTGTACGACATACCGGCCGCCGGCGGCAACGCGCCCAGGACACCGCAGGACCTGGTCGACCCGCGCTGGAGCGACGCCATCGCGTCCGCCTACCCGCACGACGACGACGCGGTTCTCTACCTCTTCTCCCTCTACCAGCGCGCCTACGGCTGGGACTGGGTGAAGGCCTTCGCCGACCGGCGGCCGCAGTTCGCCCGCGGCACGCACACCCCGGCGGCGGCGGTCACCGGTGGGCGCAAGGTCATCGGGGTCGGCGGCTCGGGCAGTGCGGTGTCCACGTCGACCACGCTGAAGTGGGTGCTGCCGGACGAGGCGCCGTTCATGGCCTGGGGCCAGCGGGCCGCGATCCTCAAGCGGGCAGCCCACCCCGCGGCCGCGCAACTGTATGTGAACTGGCAGCTGTCCGAGGCACGCCAGAAGGCGTCCTTCAACAGTTGGTCGGTCCGCGAGGACATCGTTCCGAACGCGGCGGTCGAGCCGGTGTGGCAGTTGCCGAACGCGAACGTCGACGGCTTCCCCCGGTTCATGGAGGACCGAGCCGAGATCGAGCGGCTGAAGCAGACCTTCGCCCTGTACTTCGGCGAGGTCACGGGCGACCCCTCCACCGGCTGGCACGGACTCCACCCGGGACGGTGAACTCACCTCCCGACTCGGGCACGGCGGGACGCTTACGACGATCACATGGGGACCGACCTAGGATCCAGGGGATCCAGCCGTCGTGCCGAGTCCCGACCAGCCGCCGCAGGAAGCCTCAGCCGTGCTCCCGAACCTCGCCGCCGTAGCGCGACGCCGGCCGTTCGCATGGGCACAGAGTCTGCCCCATCTGGTGTTCCTGGTGGCGGCGGTCGGCACCCTGGTCCGGCTGGTCGAGCTGAACAGCGGCCTGTGCTGGTCCGTCGCACCGCCCACCGCGCTTCTGGGCCTGCTGTACGCCGTCGGGGCGGCGCGCTGGGACCGGCTCGGCGCCCTCGCCCAAGCGATATGGCTCGGCGGTCTGTTGGCGCTGTGGAGCTGGGTCGCCTGGGTCGTCCCCGCCCCTTACGCCGCCGGGTACGCGTGGCTGGCGGTCCCGCTGTCCGTTCTCGCCCTGCGCGTGTCCGGCCGACGGACTCGCCGCGCGGCGGTCTGCGCGGTAACGGCCCTGTTGCCGGCCGTACTCGTGCGCGTCGGCGGGAGCGCGGATCCCGACCTGCTGGCGCCGCCCCTTGCCGCGGTCGGGGCCACCGTCGTCCTCCACCGGACCCAGCAGCGGATGATGCGAGAGTCGGCGCGGCAGCAGCACGAGGCCGGGCGCCTCGCCGAAAGGGCCCGTATCGCCCGGGACCTGCACGACACACTGGCGCAGGAACTCGCCGGCAGCCTCATGCTGCTCCAGGCCGCTGAGCGTGACTGGGACCGCCACCCCGACGCGGCCCGGCGGCGGTTACGAACGGTCGTCACGGCCCTGGACGCCCACCTGACGGAGACCCGCACCATCATCGAGGACCTCACCCCGCCCGCGCTGGAGCGTGACGGCCTGGAAGCGGTACTGCGCGACCTGTGCGCGCAGACCGTGCACGCGGCCGGCGCGCCACGGATCACCTTCCTCCGCGAGCACGAGCCGTACCCGCTGCCCACGGACCGGGCCCTGGCTCTCCTGCGGGTCGCACGGAGCCTGCTGTCGAACGCCTGCGAGCACGCGCGCGCGTCGCACATCCAGGTCGTCCTGACCTACGGCTACGGGGACGATGCGACCGTGACAGTCGCGGTCCGCGACGACGGACGAGGATTCAACCCTGCGGCCGGTGCCCGCCCCACCTCGTCCGCCTCGCCCACCTCGTCCGCCACGTCCGCCACGTCCGCCGAGGCGGACAGTGGCCGCGGATACGGGCTGGCTGCCGCCGTCGACCGGCTCCGCCCGCTGGGCGGCACTCTCACCGTCGACAGCGCGCCGGGCCGAGGAACGTGCGCCGAGGCGTCACTGCCGGTCGACGAACTCACCCCGGCCGGCCGGCCGTGACCGACGTGACCCGACCGCCGCTGCGGCTCCTGCTGGTGGACGATCACGCCGTCGTACGGGCCGGGCTGCGCGCGCTCCTCGACGGCGAACCGGGATTCGCGGTCGTGGGGGAAACCGGCGACGGCGCGACCGGTGTCCGCCTGGCCGAGCAGCTCCGGCCCGACGTCACGCTGATGGACCTCAGGCTGTCGGACAACGCCGCGGCCGACGGCGTGGAGACGACGCGCCGGATGCTGGCCGCCGCTCCCGGCACCCGAGTCGTCATCCTCACCAGCTACGGCAGCCAGCACGACGTCCTGCGCGCCGTCGAGGCGGGCGCCAGCGGCTACGTCCTCAAAGCGGGCCCGCCCGAGGAACTGCTGCGCGCCATACGGGCCGCGGCGGCCGGCGGCATGGGTATGGCGCCGGAGGTGACGACCCACCTGGCCGGCCGCGGTGCGGGACCGGAACCCGCCCTCAGCGCGAGGGAGGTCGAAGTGCTGCGGCTCCTCGCCGGCGGACACAGCAACCGGGCCATCGCAGACGCCCTGTTCCTCGCCGAGGCGACCGTCAAGACCCACCTCATCCGCATCTACCGAAAGCTCGGGACGGACAACCGCGTGTCCACGGTCAAGGAGGCGATACGCCTCGGCCTGATCGACATCGACACCTTGATGTAGGGCCGCTGATCAGGCGTTCTGCTGGTCGACGACGATGGACTCCCCGGTGTCCCGGCGGGCGAGGCACATCCACGATCCGTAGCCGAACAGACGGGACCGGCGGAAGAGTTGGTCGTCCCCGTCATGGGCTTCGGCCAGGACGACCGGGGCGCCGGGGTGTGCGCCGGCCTGGAGTGCCAGCCCGGACTCCTTGGCGATGATCCGGTACACGGGGTGGGGTATCGCGGAACTGCCGCTCTGCACGGAGTCGTAGGCCGGGTCGAAGCCGGGAACCCCGGGCACGTCCCGGAACTCCCCCTCGATGTGGTGCTGGACAAGAAACCTCTGGCTGTCGCGGTCGTGCGGCTCGCTCTGCACCACGCCGCCGCCCGCTGCCGTCCCCGTGACTTCCAGTGCCTTGCCGGAGTGGTGCACCAGGATGCGGTGGTAGCCGTCGCCGTCCGGCTCCAGCAGGAAGTGCCCAAGCGAGAACGGCTGCCGGGCGGACGGTTGCGTGACGAGCGGGGCCCCTTCGCCGGCTCCCTGGTCCAGCGGCAGCGCCGGTTCCACCGGACGGTAGCCGATCGCATCGACCACCTCCGCGACGTCGGCCAGTGACCGGTCGGGGTTCAGCGTGCGCACGATGCCCTCCGTCAGCGGACGCAGGGCAAGGATGTGCCGCACCGCGTCCACCAGGGCGGACGACGCCCGCTCGACGCCCAGACCGGTGGACAGCATGACCGTTCCCGGCGACGGCGCGATCACGTCTGTCAGGACGAACAGAGCCGAGTCGTCCGCGGGATTCTCAAGTTCGGGTATGTCGGCTGTCTGCCATGCCGGGTCCTCAGGGCGCCGCCACATCACCGCGGAGATGTACTGCGGCAGCAACACTCCGCTGTCCGTGACGAACGAGTCTCCGTCGCCGCCGTACAGGCAGGGACGCAGCGCCTCGGGCACCTGGAGAAGAACGGCCTCCCAGGGCTCCTCGACTTCATAGGTCAACTCCGGCGCGAAGTCCGCGTCTATGTCCCACAGGAAGACCACCGCTCCGGCATCACCGTGGAAGTGCACCTGGAGCCAGCGCGCCTCCGAGTAGCCATGCAGGACCGCGCCGCTCCCGTGGGGGCAACCGGACGGCGCGTACCGATACCCCTGCTCCCCTTCACTTCCACTGTCCGCGATCGCACTGATCACGGCGAGCGCGCGCGCCCGGTCCTCCAGCGCTGTGATGTCAGGCATCAGCGCCGCGGCATGGTGCACCGACAGGGCGTCCTGGTGGGCAGTCCCGTTCATACCTGCCATTGAACAGCCCACCACTGACAGTCCGGTCCGCCGCAATCCGCCGCCGTCGAGCCGGCGGAGGATGACGGCCGATGCCGGGCCCCGGGCTTCCTAGACCGCCGTGAGGTCGAGCAGATGGTCGATCAGGGCGGCGAGCTCCTCTTCCGGAATGTCCGCGAAGCACTCGGTCCCGTCCGGCTCACCCCACTCGGCGGCCGCCGGCTGCGTCACCGGCAGGCCCAGCGACACCAGGTAGGAGTACCGGTCCGTCCAGCTCGCCGCGTCCAGTTGTGCCATGTGCTGCTCGGCGATCGTGCCGACGTGAGGGTCCAGCCATGCCGCGTGGTCCACGAAGTACTTTCGGAACTCCGGCCACAGCTCGTCCGAGCAGTCGTACCGCGCCCACTCCGGTGCCTGGTGGGCGATGAGGGTGTTCCACCCGGTGGTGACGCAGTGGTCCGCGATCTGGTCCAGCGGCAGAGCGAGGACAGCCTCGACCGCGGCGAGCTGGTACGCCTCTGCGTACTCCAGGAACTGCGTCACTGTCTGGTGGGAGAGGCCGTGGGACAGTGCCTGGTCCGGGAAGAGTTGCGTGAAGACGGCCCAGTCTCCCCCGCTGTCGGCGTTCTGATGTCCCCAGAACGCCGCGTGCAGGGCCGCCTGCACCGCTTGGGCGTTCGCCGTGGTCGTCTCCAGGGCGGTCAGCGCACCGGCGGCCATCTCGTCCACCTGCGTCATCGGTTGTCCCTTCTGCATGGTCCGAAGCTTCGTCCTTCCTAGCGCGGCGACTTCCACCGGTTCCTGCGCGACGAGGTAGAACACGGAGTCCGGGGCTCTGCCCGACTGCCCGCCCCAAAGGACACGTTGGCCGTTCAGAGGGCTTCTAGCGTGGTGACGCAGCCCGAGCAGAGGAGCTCTCGTGACCATCGTGGTCGGTACCGTCCGTTATGAACCCGCCGGAAAGAATCCGCGCATGGCGATCGAGCAACTTGTCGCCGCCCTCAGGGCCGCGGGTCTGGGGTCGGGCGCATTCGGTCGGCACCTGTCGCGGCAGATCCTCGCGCCGACCGACCACTTGTACGCGAGCTACCAGGAGCTGGTGGCCAGTCTGACGGACATGCAGGTGAACGGGGCAGCCCGGCAGCAGGGGGGCGACAACACGGAGGAAAGCGCCGCGCAGCACGTCGGTGCCTGGACCGGCCGCGGCAACGCGTGGCCGACCTGGGCCCAGGCCGATACGCAGCTGGCGCCGGGCGGCCAGGATCCCACTCTGTACGCGCAAGGGTCCGGTCCCACCAAGCAGGGTGCTCCGGTGAAGGTCGACATCTGGTCGGAACACCTGGTCGGCATCGTCGGCGGCGCGGCCAAGAACGACAACGTGGAGAAGTTCATCAACGCCTGCAAGACGCTGCGGAAAGTCGCTGACTCGCACGGGAAACAAGCGGTGGTGTTCGCCGCGTTCGGCACCTCGCAACCGATCGTCGACTGCGCTGTCGTCGCGGTCGGCGCTCCCCACACGTACGTGCAAGACGCCCCCGGAGGCCCCTGGCGACCGAAGGGCTGAAGCCACCTGGTCGTGTCACCTGCGGAACGCGTACGACGGGGCCGGTCAGGGCGGCATTCTGGGGGACAGCGGGCCATGCCGTTGGAACACTGCCATCGGCGTGTGGCCTCGTAGGGATCCGCTACGTGACCGGGAGGTCCTGACATGGCCAGCAAGTTCACCGAGCTTGCGATCGACTGTGCCGATCCCGACGCTCTCGCCCGGTTCTGGTGCTCGGTCCTCGGCTACGAGGTGCAGAAGGTGGAGGACGGAGTCGTCACGATCGGCTCCCCCGCGGTGCCCGAAGGCAAGGAGCGGCTCGGCCCGGTGCCGCCGACCTTGACCTTCGCGCGCGTGCCCGAGGGCAAGACCGTGAAGAACCGACTCCACATCGACGTCAACCCGGCCGACCGGGAGCAGGACGAGGAGGTCCGTCGCCTGCTCGGCCTGGGTGCCCGACGCGCCGATGTCGGCCAGGGCGGTGAGAGCTGGGTCGTGCTCACCGACCCGGAGGGGAACGAGTTCTGTGTCCTCGCCGGCCGCCACCCGTGATCACCGCACACCCGGTCTGACCTGCTGAGGGGTGCCTGGCCACGCGGACCGCCGCGGTGCCAGGAGTTCCCCGGGGGTGCCGCTCAGAACGTGATGCGGACCTTCAGTGCCGACCGGTCGTCCATGGCGCGGTAGCCGTCCGGTACGCCGTCCAGGTCGACGGTGCGGTCGAAGACCGGGCTCGGGTCGATGACGCCGGCCAGCAGGTCGGTGAGCAGTTCGGGGATGTAGGCGCGGGCCGGGGCGACGCCACCGGCCAGCGCGACGTTGCGGTCGAACATCTGGCTGATGTCCACGCCGCTGCTGCCGCCGTGCGGGACTCCGACGTAGCCGACGGCGCCGCCGTCGCGGGTGACGGAGATCGCGGTGCGCATCGATTCCTCGGTGCCGACGGCTTCGAGGACGGCGTGGGCGCCCTGGCCGCCGGTCAGCTCCTTGACCGTGTCGATCGCCGCCTGACCGCGTTCGGCGACGACGTCGGTGGCGCCGAAGGTGCGGGCGATGTCGGTACGGGTCCGGTGACGGCCGAGCATGATGATCCGGTCGGCGCCGAGACGACGGGCGGCGAGCACACCGCACAGGCCGACCGCGCCGTCACCCACCACGGCGACGGTGGACCCGGCCCGGACGCGGGCTGAGACGGCCGCGTGATGGCCGGTGCTCATGACGTCGGAGAGCGCCAGCAGACCCGGCAGCAGCTTGGTGTCCGTGGCCGCGTCCTTGGGCAGCCGCACCAGGGTCCCGTCGGCGTACGGGACGCGTACCGCCTCGCCCTGGCCGCCGTCGGAGCCCACCTCGCCCCAGAACCCGCCGTGCGGGCAAGACGTCTGCAGGCCGGCCCGGCAGTAGTCGCACGTGCCGTCGGACCAGACGAACGGCGCGACGACGAAATCACCGGGGACGAGGCCGGTGACCTCGGAGCCGGTCTCCTCGACGATGCCGAGGAACTCGTGGCCGATGCGCTGCCCGGGCACGCGTGAGGCGACACCCCGGTAGGCCCAGAGATCACTGCCGCAGATGCAGGCGTTGATCACGCGGACCACGGCGTCCGTGGGGTGCTGTATTCGAGGATCGGGGACATCCTCGATCCGGATGTCGTTCGGGCCGTGGATCACGGTGGCACGCACGAGAGGACTCCTGACGCTGCTGGACACGGGGCGGAACGAGTCAGGGTCACCGCTGAGGCCCCCACTTGTCCAGCTACATCAACTACAGCATCTGTTTAAGATGAACTGATGCTCGACGTCCGACGGCTCATTCTCCTGCGCGATCTGGCCGCCCACGGCACCGTGACAGCGGTGGCCGAGCTGCACGGCGTCACGCCCTCCGCCGTCTCTCAGCAGCTGCGGCTCCTCGAGGAGGAAACCCGTACCCGCCTGCTGGAGCGAACAGGCCGCGCCGTCCACCTCACCGCGGCCGGCCACCGGCTGACCTCGGACACCGAGAAGGTGCTCGCCGCTCTCGAACAGGCGCAGAACCACCTGGACAGCGAGGCCGCTGAGCCAGCGGGGCCTCTCCACCTCGCCTGCTTCCCCAGCGCCCTCGCCCCGCTGGCAGCCCCCCTCACCACCGCTCTGGAACGCACGCACCCGGGGCTGCGCGTGCACATCACCGAAGCCGAGCCCGAAGCCGCCGCGCGCCTGCTGCTCCAGCGCCACGCCGACGTCGCACTGATCTACCGCTACACGAATCTGGCCACACCGCCGACTCCCGGTCTCGAGACCCAGGTCCTGCACGTCGACCCGCTGGTCGCCGTACTGCACCGGGACCACGCCGCGGCGCGTGCGGACGGATCACCCGTCGAGCTGCGCGAACTCGCGGACTCCCCGTGGATCACCGCACCCGCGCACACCGCCTGCGGGGCAGCCGTCCTCCAGGCCTGCCGGACAGCGGGATTCACTCCGCGGATACGCCACACCTGCTCCGACTTCGCCGCCATGATCGCCCTCGCCGCGAACGGCGGCCACCCGGTCCTCATCCCCCGCATGGCCGCGACGCACCTTCCGCCCGCACTCACCGCGCGTCCGGTGGCCGACGACAGGCTCGCCCGCACGATCGAGATCGCCGCCCGGCCCGGCGCCACACACGAACCCACGTTCGCCGCCTGCCTCGCGGCGCTCCGGACGCTCACGTAGAACGGCCGCATCGGCGAACGCGCCGCACCGAGCCGAGCCGCATGTCAAATGCTCATGGACATTGAGCAGTTGAGGGCGTGGGCGAAGGCTCGTGCGGTCAGCGGTGTCTTGGGTGTCCTCACGAAAAGGCCACCCTCGGGCGCGAAATGACGGGCTTCACCGGCCGCGAACTGCCGGGGAAGCTCTGTCCAGCGGGGGCGCGGCAAGAGAATCCGGTGCGATCGACCACTTCGGGGCTCACGAAAAAGTCGTGCACAGTCAATGGACTCACCCTGATCCAACATGGATTATCAGAGCCCCACATCGGGATCCACCAAATCTCCCCGCAATCCAAACCCCGTACGGAGGCGTCATGCCCAACCGCCGCCAGTTCCTCGCCGGGTCCGCCGCGGCCCTGGCCCTCGCGACCCTGCCGCAGATGCCGGCCGCGGCCGCGACCCGCGCGGTCGGCCGGGGCCCGAACATCGTGCTGATCCTCGCCGACGACCTCGGGTACGGCGAACTCCAGTCCTACAGCCCTCAGCAGAACATCAAGACACCGAGAATCAAGGCCCTGGCCGACAATGGACTGCGCTTCACCCGGGCGTACTCGGCGGCCCCGGTGTGCGCGCCCTCGCGGTGCTCACTGCTCACGAGCCTGCACGCCGGGCATTCGGCGGTACGGCAGAACCCCTTCCCGGAGGACCAGGGCCAGGGCAGCCTCCGCGACGGCGACACCACGTTCGCCGAAGTGCTGCGCTCGCGCGGCTACCGCACGGCGTGCATCGGCAAGTGGGGCTTCGGACCCGAACTGGCCGACCAGTCGAGCCACCCCAACGCCCGCGGATTCGAGGAGTTCTACGGCTCCATCAACCACGGACACGCCCAGAACTACTACCCCGACTACATGTGGCTCAACGGCGCGAAGGTCCCGATATCCGAGAACGCCGGCGGCGCGGACGGCAAGTTCGTGATCGACCTGTTCGAGGAGCGCGCGCTGGAGTTCATCGACACCCACGCCGGAGGCGAGGACCCGTTCCTGCTGCTCCTCACCCCCACGCTGCCGCACGCCCCCAACGAGATCCCGGACGCCGACACCGTCGCCTACCCCGACAGTCTGGGGTGGGGCACCGCGGAAAAAAAGCACGCCTCACAGGTCGTCCGGCTGGACACCCTGGTCGGCAGGGTCGTGGACCGGCTGAGCGCCAAGGGCGTCGCCGGCGACACTCTGATCATCATCACCAGTGACAACGGCCCGCACGAAGAAGGCACTCCCGCGGTCAACCCGGACAAGTACAACGCGAACGGCCCCCTGCGGGGCTACAAGCGCAACCTCTACGAGGGCGGAATCCGCATCCCCCTCATCATCTCGCAGCCGGGAACAATCACCCCGGGCACCACGGACCGGCCCACCCCGCAGATCGACTTTCTGCCCACCTTCGCCGAGTTGGCCGGTGCGCCGGTCCCGAGTGACATCGACGGCAAGTCGATCGCTGCCCTGCTGACCGGCGGCACCGCACCAACGCACTCGTATCTGTTCTGGATGCGCAACGACCCCTACTGGGGCACGAAGTCCAACAACGAAGACGGCGGTCGCGGCAACAGGTTGGCGGAGGCCGTCCGCAGGGAGCAGGACGGCCTGAAGGCGGTCCGCTTCGCCCCCGGGCGTGACCGCCCGGAACGGGACGAGGACTGGGAGGTGGAGCTGTACGACCTCACGACGGACTGGGGCGAGACCAACAACATCGCCGCGACGAACACGAGGGCGGTCGACGAACTGATGGGCCTGATGCGGGCGGCGTGGGACCCGAAGGACAACCGCAAGAGCTACGGCGTGGTCATCGGGGGAACCACAATCGCCGTTCCCGGGCAGGCCTTCACCGTCAGGACCACCCTGGGCAACGCCTCGGACTCGGCCTGGGCGAACCCCTCGTTGCGCCTCGTCGTCCCGAGCGGCTGGACGGCCGCCGCGACCACCGCGTCGACCGCCGGCTCCGTGGCGGCCGGAGGCTCCTTCCAGGTGACCTGGTCGGTGACACCACCCGCCGGCACAACCGTGGGCTCCTCGTTCCGACTGCAGGCGGAGGCCACGGCGACGGTCGACGGAACTCCCCTGACGTTCACCGACGACAGGATCGTCACCGCCTTCGCGTCGCGGCCCACGGCGCCGTCGCAGTCCACCTTCCTCAGTGATCTGCCATGGGCGTCGATGAGCAACGGCTGGGGGCCGGCCGAGAAGAACAAGTCCAACGGCACGCAAGCCGCGGGCGACGGCCCTGCGATCAGCCTGGCCGGGACGACGTACGCCAAGGGACTGGGCGTGCACGCGAAGTCGGACATCGTCTTCAACCTGGGCGGCATGGCCAAGCGGTTCACCGCCTGGGTCGGCATCGACGACTACTCGGCCCAGCAGTCCGGTGCCGGCTCGGTCCGCGCCCGCATCCTCGGAGACGGCGAGCTCCTCTTCGACAGCCGCAACGCGCTCACCGCGTCCAGCGGTCCGAAGAGGGTCGACGTGGACGTGACAGGCGTGTTCGCGCTGCGGCTGCTCGTCGAGGACGCCAACGGCAATGGCGCCTGGGACCACACGTCGTGGGCGAGCCCCTGGGTCACCGTCTGACGGAACGGCGGCGGGCGGGGCCTTCCCGGCGCCCCGCCCGGGCCGCTCGGATCAGACCAGCCGTCGGATGTCCCCGCGTACGCGGTAGAAGCCGCCGGCCGCCGCGTGGAGCGCGTCGACGACGTAGCGCGCTCCGGGCTCACGTATCGCGCGGGGGAACTGGACGTTCCACGAGGTGTCGTAGCCCTCGGACACCACGTGCACCCGGACACGTCCGCCGTCCTGTACGCACTCGACGACCACCGAGCCGGTCGGTGCCTGGGAGACCGTGGTCACCGATCCCACCGCCGTGGCCGGGGCGTACGTCGGCAGCGCCGCGGCGAGCTTGACGTCCCGGACCACCGGCACCGTGCCCCGCTGCGCCGCGGTGATCGCGGCCTCGGTGGCGTCGACGCAGATCAGCGAGCCGTCCGTGGTCACCAGGTACAGCCGTTCGTCGTGGTACTGCATCGACAGCGCGGCGCCGTTGCCGGTGCCGAGCTTCCACAGGCGGGTGCCGTCCCGGTCGAAGCAGTAGACCGACGAGGCCAGGTCTCCGGCGAAGACGAACCGCCCGCCGGGCGAGGTCGCGCACGAGTACACGGCGCTGTCACAGGCGTAGGTGGCCTCGATCGCGCCGGTGGCCTTCGAGAGCCGCTGCACCTTGTGGTGGCCCGTGCCCGCGTAGACGGTGTCGTCCTCCTGCCAACCGAACAGCACTCCACCGCCGGTGGGCGTGTTCCACAACTCGCCGCTGCCGTCGGGGGCGTAGGCGGTGACGCCCTGGTGGTGGCCGTGGTAGACCGCCCGGTCGTCGGCTCGGACCATCCAGGCGTTGCTCCCCTGGCTGCGGCGGGTCCACTGGTGTTCGTCCTCGTGGTCGATCACGGTGAGCCGGCCGGCGCGGTCCGAGACGTTCAGCACGCCCTCGTGGATGTCCAGCCAGAAGATGTCGACGTCCGCGGCGATGTCGTACGCGGCGAAGGGCAGTTTGGAGGACAGGTCGTAGACCTTGCCGTCGTCGCAGCCCGCGTAGATCCAGAAGTCGTCGGCGACCAGGCACTTCACGCCGTCCGGCAGGCTGAAACGGGCAAGGACGTCGCCCTCGTGGTCCAGCGTGTAGACGTCGCCCGCCTGGTTGCCGACCCAGCGCCGGTCGCCGTCGACGTGGATGCCGAACGCCGCGGATCCGGTGCCGAAACGCCACAGCACCGGTGCCACGGCCCGCGCGGTGGACGGCGCCGACGCCACCTGACGGCGGGTGACCGCGCGCGGGGCCCGTCCGCCGGGGACGGCCGGCGCGTACCCCCTGCGGACCTTCTCCCCCACCTTCTTCGCGGCGGCGACCCGGGCCTTCTCCACCGTCGGGAACGTCGACGTCTGCGTCTGCCCGTCAGCACCGATGCGGCCATAGCGGACCGTCACCGTCTGGCCGTCGACCGTCACTTCGTAGAACTTGTGCGCGCCGCCGTTCTCCTGCGACAGCTCCAGATACGTCGTCGACCTCGCCCCGGCTGACATGGCAGGCCCCTCCCCGGACTCGACCCCCGGCCGTTCCGGCAGGTCCGTTGATCGAACATTAGAGGGGGCCACTGACATCGACGTAGCTCCGGGCGAGCGGGCGCCTGATCACTCCCGCGCGAGCGCCCCGTCCGTGGAAGCCCCGGAGGCGATGCCGTACTCGGGCTCCGGCACCGACTCCGGGGCGAGCAGCAGGGAGCGGCGGCCGTCCACGCCGACCGGGACGTCGCCGTCGATGGTGACGCGGCGCAGGGTGCGCTCGTGGTCGTCCGAGTCGTCGACGCCATAGTGCTGGGTCGCCCGGTTGTCCCAGATGGCGACGTCGCCGGCCCGCCACTGCCAGCGGACCGTGTTCTCCGGACGCTCGACGTGCGACTGGAGCACGTCGATGAGGGCGCGTGAATCGCCGCCGTTGAAACCGGTGAGCTTCTGGAGGAAGTTGCCGAGGATCAGGGTGCGTTCGCCGGTCTCGGGGTGGACGCGCACCACCGGGTGCTCGGTCCGGAACTTGGTCGACGTGAACACCTTGCGGTGCTGTTCCAGGGCTGCGGACGGGGCGTCGGGGCGTACGGCCGCGTAGTCGTAGTCGTTGGTGTGCACGCCGCGCACGCTGTCGGCCAGCACGCGCAGCGGTTCGGGCAGTTCGGCGTAGGCGGCGGCCGTGTTGGCCCACAGGGTGTTGCCGCCGTACGGCGGGATCACCTCGGCGCGCAGGATGGAGAAGGCCGGGTAGGCGGGCACGAAGGTGACATCGGTGTGCCACTGGTTGGCGCGTCCGCCGTGGTCGTTGTCGATGCCGAGGGGCCGTCGACGGAGGGCACGGTCGGGTGGGCGACCGGGGTGCCGAGGAGACGCGCGAACGCCTCGTGGCTCTCGGCGTCCAGGTGGTGCTGGTCGCGGAAGAAGACGACCTTTTGCCGGAGGACCGCGGCGCGGATCGCGGCCACGGTGGCCTCGTCCAGTTCCCCGCCGAGGAGGACTCCGGAGATCACGGCGCCGAGTCGGCCACCGACCTTCTCGACCGTGAGAGCGGGGTTCTTCGTGGCGGGTGCGACGGCGGCGGGTGCGGTGGCGGTGGCGGTCATGGGAGGTCCCTTCGGCGGGAGTGGCTGGTGAGGTCGCGGGGCATGGCTGTTCGTCGTACTCGGCATGCTGGTCGACCTGCCCGGCATGGCTGTTCGCCGTGCCGGGCATGGCTGTTCGCCGTACGGCACGGCGGTTGGTCGTGCGGACGTGGCGGTCCGTCGCGGTCGGACATCCGCGCACGGGAGATGCGCTACTCGTACGGAGGGCGAGTGCGCGGCCGATGCCGAACCGGTGCCGTCAAGGACACGGACACGGGCACTCGACCGGGGCGGGACGCCTCCGGTCGATGCGGAGCCGCGGAACGGGGCGATTCATCGCGGGCATGTCCAAGAGCATCGCCACCCGTCCGGAGCCCGGTCAAGGTTCGTCCGGCCGGCTTCACGACCTTGCAATACCGCCGACACCACCACTGCGGCGCTGCGGCCGCCCCCCTGGCGCGTTCGGCTGGTGAGCCGCTCGGGCCGGGGCGGGTCCGCGAGCAGCGCACCGGTGAAGCCGTCGGTCAACCGATCCTCAGCAGCTCCCGGGCCTGCTCGACGGTGGTGACCTGCCGGCCGAGTGTGGCCGCCAGGTCGGCGAGCCTGCTGACGAGGGCTTCGTTGGAGGGCGCGAGCACACCCTTGCTGATGTAGGCGACGTCTTCGAGGCCGGTGCGTACGCCGCACGCTCCGCGCAACAGGGCCAGGGCGAGGATGCGTTCATGGTGGCGGCCCACGCAGGTCACGGACCAGAACGTGTCCGGCGGCAGGGGGCGCAGCATCGCGTCGAGTGCCTCGGGGCTCGCGTCGATTCCGCCCGGCACCCCGAAGACCAGGTTCACCCGCAACGGCCCGGGCAGCAGGCCTTCTTCCAGCAGCCGGACGGCGCTGATGACGTGTCCGACCTCGAACGCCTCGACCTCCAGGGCGATGTTCCGGGTGCGGGCACGGGTGATGATCTCCCGGCCCGCCGCCGGCGAGGTGATGAACGTGCCGTCGCCGAAGTTCATCGATCCGGTCTCCACGCCGCACATGTCCGGCGACACCTCGAGCCCGCCGAGCCGTTCGTCGAGGCTCATGGCGCTGGACCCGCCTGTGGACACGTTGACCACCGCGTTCGGGGCGCTCTCGCGGATCCGCCGGATCGCGTCCTGGAACAGCTCCGGGCGGCCGCTGGGCGTGCCGTCGTCCTCGCGGGCGTGCAGGGCGACGACCGTCGCGCCCGCCGCGAGGGAACGAAGGCTGGATTCGGCGATCTCCGAAGGGGTGTACGGGAGGTTGGGGTTGGTGTCGCGGGTGACGTCCGCACCGGTGATGGCCGCGGTGATGACGACGGGGTGTGCGTTCCACTCCGGCATGTCAGAGCTCCTTCTCGAGTTGCAGCAGGGCGTGCCGCTCGGCGGGGGTGAGTTCGCGGGGCGCGTGTTCCGCGCCGTTCCACATCACCAGGACGAATGCCGACGCCACGGCCGTCTCGCCGGCCTGCATGAGGCGCTCCTCGACCCGGATGCTGGTGCGGCCGGGTACGACAGCGTCGAACCGGTACTCCACGTGCGAACCCAGGGGACGTACCTCCCGTACGTAGTCGATCGTGCAGCGCCGGACGACGCAGTCCTGAGCCGCGATGCCGCAAGCGGAGAGCACCGCGTCACGGCCGACTTCCAGGTAGGCCAGGACGGCGCTGTGGTTGACGTGACCGAGAGCGTCGACGTCGGGCCAGCGGACCTGTACCTGGTGCGTGGTGGGCGGGGCGGTCATCCGGACGTTCCCTGTGCGGAGGGCATCCGCGGCATCGGCGGGTGGCTGACCGGTCCGGACGTGTGTGCGCCGACGTCGGGAATCGGCTTCCCGGCGAGGTCGCCCGGTTCGCGGGAGAGGGGCATGTGACTCCAGTCCATCTGCGGAGTGAGGGGCGGATACGGGCGCAGGGGCCGGTGCCCGGAGCACGCCGCGCTAGCGAGGAGCCTCGACCGGTTCGGGCGCGGCTTCGGGGTCCCGTCCGGCGAGGCGCTCGCGCCAGGTGGCGAGCACGGTCGCGTCGGTGGGCTCGGTGGCCAGCGAGGCGATGACGTAGGCGGCCAGGGAGGCCAGGAGCCCGTAGTAGACGGGTTCGTTCGCCAGGATGCCGAAGGCGGCCATCAGGCCGAGGACCGTGAGGCTGCCCACCGCGACCGCGGCGAAGGCGCCCTGCACGGTGCCGCGCTTCCACAGCAGCCCGCCGAGGATCGGTACGAGCAGGCCGCCGACGAGCAGGTTGTAGGCGACGGTCAGCGCCTCGACGACATCGTTCAGGGCCAGCGCCGTACAGATCGCCACGACGCCCATGATCAGGATGAAGACGCGGTTGGCCCTGACCTCGTCCTGCGGTTCGTCGGATCCGCGGACCGCCCCGCGCAGTCTCGACCAGATGTCGTTGTTGGCGACGGTGGCGCAGGAGATCAGGGCGCCGGAGGAGGTCGACATCACGGCGGCGAGCGCGGCGGCGAGCACCAGTCCGCGGACGCCGACGGGCAGTTGCTCCTTGACGACGGTGGCGAAGGCGTCGTCGGCGTTGGCGAGGTTGGGGTAGAGCACCTTGGCCGCCGTACCGACGATCGCGCCGGCGACGGCGTAGGCGAGGCAGTAGGTGCCGGCGATGGTGCCGCCCCATTTGGCCGTGCGGTCGCTGCGCGCGGTGAACACGCGCTGCCAGATGTCCTGACCGATCAGCATGCCGAACGTGTAGACCAGCACGTAGGTGAAGATGGCCTCGCCGCCGATGCCCAGCGGGTCGAAGTAGGAGGTGGGCAGTTGGGCCTTCAGCTCACCGAATCCTCCGGCCTTGACGACCGCGATGGGCATCAGCAGGAGCAGCATGCCGACGGTCTTCACCACGAACTGCACCATGTCGGTGAGCGTGATGGACCACATGCCGCCGAGCGTCGAGTACGCGACGACGATCGAGCCGCCCAGGACGATGGCGACCGTACGGTTCATGTCGAGCAGGACGTCGAAGATCGTCGCGTAGGCGATGGTGGCCGTGACGGCGACCATCAGGGTGTACGCCCACATGACGACGCCCGAGATGACGCCCGCCCGGCCGCCGTAGCGCAGGTCGAGCATCTCGGAGACGGTGTAGACCTTCAGCCGGGCGAGGCGGGCGGAGAAGAACAGGGACAGGGCCAGCATGCCGAGGCCGATGCTGACCACCATCCAGGCACCGGACAGCCCGTACTGATAGCCGAGGCCGACACCGCCGATCGTGGACGCGCCGCCGACGACGATCGCCGACATGGTGCCGGAGTACATGGCGGGGCCGAGTCGGCGCCCGGCCACCAGGAACTCGCTCTTGGACCTGGAACGGCGCATGCCCCACCAGCCCATGGCCAGCATGCCGGCGAGATAGACGACGATCACTATGTAGTCGACGGCCATGGGGCACTCCTTCGCGCACTGTGCTTGGCGTGTCGTGGACACCCGGATCGGTCCCGCGGCGGACCGCAGGGCAGGCGCCCGTCACCGCGGCAGCGGTCCGGGTTCCGGTGAGGGCAGACAGTAGGTGGCCGAAAAGCAATTGCGAAGCATGCGTTTCATTCATTTCGGGCTCACCACAATGGAGGAAGTGTCCACTCGATGCCTGCCATCCATAAGGGCAGCCGTGACCTCGGCCCGGGTTTCCGAGCGACGCGAATTCCGAATTGCTCAATTCCGCTGAGCACTATTTCCGCACTGTTCATCGCTCTTGCGAGGACGGTCGCGAACGAGTACGTGGGCGTGTTCTTCAGCGGGGGAACGAGCCAGGTCGCGCCGCCCGCGCACGGCGTGGGGGCGATCGTGAGCGCGGGCGCGGGCACGACAGCTTCGCGGCTGGGCCGACGCGGGAAATACTTCCGACGGGGTTCAGTTCCCGCAACCGGGGTTTTGTCCGCGCCGTCCGGTATTCGGTGATCCCGGGGATCGCGGATTTCACGGGAGTGACGTCGGGTGGGATCGGTGGTGCTTGACTGACACCTATGTCATCGACTCTTGGTGTGCCCGTCCCGGACCAGGCCGCCTACATGTTGCGCGCCGCCGCCGGAGACGCCGGCCGGGCCTACAAGCAGCAGTTGCTCGACCTGCTGGACATCCAGCCCGGCCAGACCGTCCTGGACGCGGGATGCGGGCCGGGTACCGATCTGCCGGCGCTGGCCCGGCGTGCCGGGACACATGGCACCGTGATCGGCGTCGACCGCGACCCGGCCATGCTGGTCCACGCCCGCGAACGCACACACGGCCTGGACCAGGTGCAGATCCGTGAGGGCGACATCCACGCCCTGCCCGTCGAGCCGGGCACGGTGGACCGCGCCAAGACCGACCGTGTCCTCATGCATGTCGCCGAACCCGCCGACGCACTGGCGCAGTTGCACCGTGCGACCCGGCCGGGCGCGCGGGTCGGCCTCGCCGAACCCGACTGGGACACCCTGATCGTCGACGCCGAGGACCTTGAGACAAGCCGCGCCTTCACCCGATACACCACCGCCGAAGTGGTGCGTAACGCGACCATCGGACGCAGCCTGGCACGCCTGGCCGAACAGGCCGGATTCCGCACGGAAGCGGTACTCGCCACGACACCGGTCTTCCGGGACTTCCAGGACGCCGACCACACGCTCGGCCTCGGCCGCATCATGCAGAGGGCCGTCGACGAGGGCCACATCGACCGGGACCGCGGCCGACGCTGGTTCAGCAGCCTCTCCGACGGCCCGTTCTACGCGTCATTCACGCTGGTCAGCGTGGTCTGCGTCCGCTGATCGGGACCGTTTGGCGATGTGCGGGGCCGGTCCGCCGCCGATCGCACGCGGTGCGGGACGGCCGCCGGCCCCGCGCGTACCGCGGGACCGACGGCGGCTCGGCCGTCCCTCGGCCTGCAGTGTTCAGGTCCGGGCGTGCAGGTGCTCGGTGAACCAGTCGCGGGCCGCCCGCGAGGCGAGACGGAATTCCTCGCCGTCGTAGGCGTCGAAGTGCCCGCCCGGGATGAGCTCCAGCTTCTTGGGGTGCGCGGCGGTCTCGTACGCCGTCGTGGCGCCCGCGCCCGGCGTGGTCCGGTCGTGCGGCGCCACGATCATCAGCAGCGGCGTCGGGGCGATGAGCGGCAGATACCTGCCGGGTTCGAAGCCGCGGATGAACTCCGCCGAGGTGACGGTGACCTCGTTGCGCCACGTCGAGGCCTCGTCCTTCCCGTTCTGCGTGAACCAGGCCCAGGCGTCGGGCGTGGGCAGCGCGGACGGCACGCTCGGATCCTCGGCGACCACGGGGATCACGGTGGGCGCCGCACCCGCCGCCCGGGCCAGGCGCTCGGCGGCGAAGAAGGCGTCCTGTCCTTCGGTGCCGGCGGTCGCCGATCCGCTGATCATCGGCACCTGGCCGACCACCGCGCGCACCCGGCGGTCGATCGCGGCGGCGACGAACGCGTTCCCCCCGCCGAGGCTGGAGCCCCACACCCCGATGCGGTCCGGGTCGACGTCGTCGCGGCTCTGGGCGTAGGTGATCGCGTGCTGGATGCAGCGGATCTGCTGCCAGGGGTCGATCTCCTGGCGCGGGGAGCCCGGCAGCGACTCGCTCGCACCCAGGCCGGGGTGGTCGTACGCGAGTGCGCTGAGCCCCGCCGCCTGGAACGTCTCCGCGTACCGGTCGAGTCCCATCTCTTTCACGGCCGAGAAGCCGTGCTGGAGCACCACACAGGGTGCCTTCCGGTCCTCCGACCCGGCGGCGGGGTAGAACCAGCCCCGCAACGTCGCGCCCTGCGCACCGAATTCCACGTCCTCGCGCATCATCAGTCATCCGCCTCACATCGGTCTGGTGCCTCGATCCTGACCTCCGTCCTGGGGCACCGCCTGCCTCTGCGTGCCAGGTACTGGCCGCTCGACGCCAACCGATGGCACGCGGGCGTCGGCCCCGTCCGCGCCGACCCGCGCACCTGGCCGCGTGCGCGCGTCCGCCCGGTAGCGGGTCGGCGTGGTTCCGTACACCTCGCCGAACGCCCGGGTGAAGTGGCTCGGGTCGGCGAAGCCCCAGCGCGCGGCGATCACGGAGACGGGTTCCTCACCCGCGGTCAGATCCGCGCGGGCCCGGGCGAGTCGGCGGGTCCTGACGAATCCGGCGACGGTCTCCCCACTCTCCTCGAAGAGGCGGTGCAGGGTGCGGACCGAGAGACCGTGCCCCTGCGCGACCAGCGCGGGTGTGAGGTCGGGGCGGTTGAGGTTTCTCTCGATCCATCGCACGACGGCCGCGCGACGCAGCGAGAGCGGGAGCGGCAGCGGGACGGACCCTGCCGCTGCCGGTCCCGACCGACCGCGGTCGGCGAGCAGGGCCGCGGAGACCAGGTGGAGCGCCGCGGTACGGGCCGACGCCACCGCGGCCGGCGACAACTCCTCGGCCGTCCGGGCGAGTACGTCGAGATAGTCGGCGAGCAGCTTCGTGGCGGGCTCGGCCTGGTCCAGGACGCCGCGAACGGGACCCCGGGGTCCGCCGACCTCGCGCAGCGCACTCCGCGGGATGATCAGGCTGCGCTTGACCAACGGCTCCCAGACCTGGAACCGGGTCGCACTCGTGCTGTCCCAGACGGCACCGCCGCCCCGGCGCAGTTCCCTGGTGTCGCCGCCCTGCGCCACCGTTTCCCGCCCGGCGCGCGTGAACACCACGATGACGTGGTCGGCGCCGCCGTCCTGGATCCGGCCCCGGCTGCGGACACCCGTGCACGGGTCGCACCGGGTGTCCACCAGGGCGAGATCGTCGACATGGACGCGGCGCGCGGACGCCCTGAACGCCTGGCCGGGGTGGTCGGGTGACAGCCGCACACGGGTGTCGAAGTGCGTGGCGGACACGACTTCCTGCCAGCGTTGCTCCCGTTCCTGCGGCGGAACCCCGTCCAGAGTGAAGTGTTCGACCCTCGTCGTGTTCACCGGCCCGCCTCCCCGCGTCGCCTGTCCCCCGGTGGTCCGCGTACGTGACCATGAAACACGGCGCCGGTCACCGGACACTGCCCCGGTGGCCGGATGCGCCTCAGTGGCGCGACCACCGGGGGTACGTCGTCTCAGACCGTGCTCAGACCGGTGTGCCGCACGTCGCGGACACGTACATCATCTGGCGGTTGACCGTGACCGGGTACCACTGGTTGGTCGTGGTGTTGCAGGCGGTGACGGTGTCCCCGTTGAAGGTCCCGCATCCCGTGAGGGTGCAGTGCGCCGTCGTGCCGCCCTCCTTGAGCTCGAACACGATGTAGGCGTCCTTCTCGGGCTTCAGCCGGACCCGAGCCGTGCCCCAGCCGGGCTTGACCCCGATACGGGTTCCCGCCGCGGGCGCCTGCCGCGACGCGGGCTCGCCGTGGGGACCGGCCTGTTGCCTGGTGAGTTGTCCGGCGCCGCTCGTTCCGGTGCCGGACGGGGCGGTGGCGTGCCCCGGCTCGGTGACGGCCAGGAGCGCGGCGGCCGACAGCACCAGGCCACCGGTTGCCAGAGCGAGGGGGCGCAGGGGGTACTTCGTGGTCTCTCTGGTCTTCACGGTCCTCGACGTCCTCATGGGCTTCATGTGCGTCATGTGCTGCTCCGTTGTCTCGCGGGTGGTTGGCGTGGGTGGTCCGCGTCTTGGGGAGGTCGTCCTTTCGGATGAAGGTGTCGGTTGATCCGGTCGGCGGATGTCTGGAGTTTGTGAGGGTCCACCGCTCTTGTTCAAGCTGATCCCGTTTGCTTCCTGGAAGTCGGGATCCCTATGGTTCTGACCTGCTGGGACGGTGTTGTCCCGGGACGCGGGACGGCCCGGGGGAGCAGGGGAGACGGAGGCGCGTTGGCGGCTGAGGAGCGGGCCGGTGAGGTGGCTCCGGCCAAGCAACTGGGCAAGGCCTTACGTGCCTTGCAGCAGCGCTCGGGACGGACCTTGCGGTCGTTGGAAGCGGAGGTCCTGATCAGCGATTCGTCGCTGTCGCGCTACTTGCAGGGGGTCACGGTCCCGCCCTGGGCCACGGTCACGCACCTGTGCCGGGCGCTGGGGGCGGACCCCTCGGAGTACCGAGCACTGTGGGAGGCCGCGAACCTCTCCCAGACACCGTCCGGCGAGAACCCTCCATCCGCAGCCGCACCGCCGCCCGTTGACGGCGGCGATTCCCGGCCCCGGACCGCACAGCGGTGGCGACGTGGCCGCTGGGTGACCGCCGCGGCCGGCGTACTGGTGGGAGGAGTCGTCGGTTCGCTGTTCACCGTGCTCGTCGCGGCACCGGGGCCCGAGCCCGCGCGACCGTCGTCCGGATCGGCAGCGGTGACGGGCCCCGCGAACAAGCCGGGACGGTCGGATGCCGTTCAGCCCTTCATCAACCGGGTCACGGGCAAGTGCCTCGACCACAGTCTTGATCACGGGCTGCGGACGTATGCCTGCAACGGGCTGAGCTACCAGCGGTGGACGGTGCACGCGCTGCCCGACGGTACTCAGCAGCTGAGAAACCACGCCACCGGCGCCTGCCTGCGCAGCGAGGGCATGACGCTGCGCACGGGCGCGTGTGCCACCGCGGCGTCCGCCACCTGGTCGGTCAGGACCTGGGCCGACGAGGCGGTGACCATCTCCAGTACGGAGACGGGTGCCTGTCTGGAGGACAGCGCGTCGGGGCTACGTGCCGCGGAGTGCGGGGACACCACCCGCCAGAGGTGGGGCTAGCGGGTGTACAGGGGCCGCCGGGCCGCGGGCTCCAGATCGGGCCTTCGTCGAACTCACCGCTGAGCACCGGCGGGCCCTTTCAGCCTCGCCGACGAATGAGGTCACACTCGGGGGATGAAAGAGCTCAAAAGTGTTGATGCCGGGACGCCGCACGCGCAGTTTCTGGCAACCGAGCACTGGAGTCTGCTGGCGACGCGGGGCATGACGTGGCAGGAGATCTTCAGCCGGACCGGGACGTATCTGACGACGCTGTCGGCCGCGGTCGTGGCGCTCTCGCTGGTGGCCAACGCGACGGGGTTCGGGTCCGGGTTCACGACGTTCGCGTTGCTGGTGCTGCCGGTCGTCCTGCTCGTCGGGTTCGGGACGTACTTCCGGCTGATCGAGGCGGACATCGAGGACACCTGGCTGATCATCGGCATGAACCGGCTGCGGCACGCGTACGTCGAGCTCGCCCCGGAACTCGAGCCGTACTTCATCGCCAGCCACCACGACGACCCGCCGGGGATCTGGACGACGTACAGCTTCCGCCGCCGGATCGGGGTGACGCACTGGCTGTCCGGCTCACCGGTTGTCATCTGCGTCATCAACTCCGTCGTCACCGGCGTACTGGCCGCGGTGATCTGCTCGGCCGCCGGCGCCGGGGACATGGTGCGGACCCTGGTCGGCTCCGCCACGGCCGTCCTGACCGTGGCCGTCCTCGGGTTCCTCGGCCTCCGCAAGGTGCACGAGGTCTCCCGCAGCTACAAGCCGCGCTTCCCGAGTGACGATGCACGGCGGTCGGCGGGCTGAGACCGTCGTGCTGTCAGGGACGGGAGCAGACGGGAGTACCGGACCGGGTTGCCGCCCGGCCGGCCTCGCGCGGCCGGGCGGGGGTGGGAGGGCTGCGGGCAGGGAAGACATGGAACAACCCGGGGAAGACGTATCGGGCGTCTTCCCCGGGCCGTGATGTGCCGCTGGACGCTACGCCTTGGCGAGGCGGCAGGCGTTGTCCGCGATGAGTGCCGGCACGGACGACACGTTCATCAGCAGGATGCGGCACAGGAGTTGGTCCGCCGGCAGGCCGGAGCCGCCGACCGTGCAGGCGAGGTTGGTGTCGGTGCTGGAGTAGCCCAGCGACGCCAGGTAGGCCGTGCAGTCGCTGGGCGCGGCCTGGGCCGCCGGCGCGGCCACGATCATGGTGCCGCCGATGGCGGCTGCGGTGACCGCCGCGGCTGCCAGCCGGGCGCGAAGGGGACGCCTCATGATTCCTCCCGAGGTGAGCGGAAATCCCGGAAGAAGGGCCTTCCGGGAACATCCCACAAGGTAAGTGCATTCCCGGCTGAAAAGAATCGGGAGCGCAAGAATTGAATGTGTCCTGAATGGCATTCTGAAGGAAAGCAGCCGCGCGCTCGCATCCAAAAGAGGGCGCCGTCCGAAGGACCTCAGATGCCTCTGTGACACGTCGGGCGAACGGGACCACCAGTCGGCCGAGTAAGGGCGTTGACGAGCAAGGACCGGTCAGAATCGGTCAGTTGGCCCTCTTCCGCCATCTCGCCAGAATGGCCAATTTGTATGCCACTGGCACAGTCCAGAACAGGCCGGCACTCCCCTGTTTCCGCAATTTCGAAACCATGACACGGGGATGTGCTTGATGGTCGGGGACGGACAGGTGGTTTAGGGGCGCAAATGGGTATCGTACCGGTTCAGAAAACTCGGCATCATGCCTTAAAGGGCGCCGGCATGTCATAGCGCAACCCCTTCTGCGACCCTCCGTTTGCAAGTGAGCCGGGGCCCGGAGCAACGGCAGGGCGGGGCGCCCTGTGCTCCATGGCCGTCGACCGGACAAGCGCGTGACGTCCGGCAATTGCCTGCACCGTCCCCCGCGGTTCGGGCACAGGGGGTCATGGGCCCGGCTCCCGAGCCGTCGCCGCGCCGGCACAACGCATGACCGGGCCCGTCGCACCATGCGACGGGCCCGGTTCTCGTGGCCGAGGCGGGATTTGAACCCGCGACCTCTGGGTTATGAGCCCAGCGAGCTGCCTACCTGCTCCACCCGGCGACCTCGACCGTAGAACGCCAAGTACGCGCGGCGCGAGGGATTTTCGAGCGAGCGGGGCAGGGGCAGTTGCGGAACTGGGCAGGGGCTGCCGGTCGGGGGCGGCCCGGCACCGTCAGGGGACGGTGCAGACGACGACGGCGCGCAGCGTCTGCTGCGAGTTGCCGATGTTCTTGCCGATGACGGTCCAACCGGTACCGGCCGGGAAGGAGTCGGTCAGGTAGATGTCGAAGGCGCTGGTCTTGGCGCCGCCGCCCGTAGGCACCTGACCGGCCGGACAGTTCACGCCCGCGTTGGCCTGTCCCCCGGCGGGAACGGTGGTGGGGGTGCCCTCGTACTGACCGTGCGCGGCCAGCGGTCTGACCTGCGACTTGGTGGTGTCGCCGGGGTCGTCCGCGTGGGCGGCGGCACCGGCCGTCGTCGCGCCGGCCGCGAGGACGGCGAGGGCGGCAAAGGCAAGGGCGCGGGTGCGTGTCATCTCAGCCTCCGTGAGTACGGATGGATGGTGCTGACATGACACGTTACGGAGTGCGCATGTTTGACGACACGGCGTGATGGGGCGCATATCGAGGCGCGTGAAGCCAAGAGGATCGTGTTTCGATGCGCCGCCTCTCGGACGGAGGGTGTCGATGGTGGTCGTGCGCCCGGAGCTGTTCGCAGAAGTGGGGTCGAGAGTTGCTCTCGACCCCACTTGTGGACCTGCTCTCAAGGCTGAACCGGTGGGCGATCGCCCTTGCGGGGCCCGCCCGATCGCCGCGATGGACGCCGGTCCTGCCGGCCACGCGGATCAGGGGCCACCATGCGGGGCCCTGCGCGGCAGCCGGTCCGATCGGCGATCAGGTGCCCGTTCCGCGGCTGCCCTTGAGGTCGGGCCTCACCGGACCGTCGGGCGCTGGTGTCGCGGGATCCGACGGACTCGGTGGTGCCGTACAGCGAAGTGACGCTCAGGCGGAGGCGGCGGCCTTGAGGCCGGCGGTGACCTTGACCACGCGCTCGGCCTGGACCCGCGCGGCGGTGCGCGTGGTGTCGTTGACCGGGTTGTTGCCCTGGGCGTCCACGTGGGAGGTGCCGTAGGGGTTGCCGTCGGCGAACTTGGCCGGGTCCGTGTAACCGGGGGTCACGAGGATGCCGCCGAAGTGGTGGACGGAGTTGTACAGCGCGAGGAGCGTCGACTCCTGGCCACCGTGGGTGGTGGCGGTGGAGGTGAAGCCGCTGTAGACCTTGTCGGCCAGCTTGCCCTGCGCCCACAGGCCACCGAGGGTGTCGATGAACTGCTTGAGCTGCGCGGCGATGTTGCCGAAGCGGGTGGGCGAACCGAAGATGATCGCGTCGGCCCAGTCCAGGTCCTCGGGGGTGGCGACGGCGACGTCGGCCGTCGCGGCGGCGTTCGCGGCCCAGGCGGGGTTGGAGTCGATCGCCGACTGGGGGGCAAGCTCGGCGGCCTTGAGCAGACGGACCTCAGCGCCGGCCTTCTCCGCGGCCTGGGCGATCTCCTGGGCGATCGTGGCGATGGTGCCGGTGGAGGAGTAGTAGACGACGGCAAGCTTGACAGGGGTATTCACTGCTGCGGTCTCCATGAAGTCAGTGTGCGATTGCGGTATGCAACGCCCACGAGTTGAGCTTGTTGTGGCCACCCGTCCAACGGGGTAGTGGTTGAACGGTAATCCACTTGCGGGGCGTTGGTACAACATTCAACCACATCCGGAGTCCGAAATCCCGACGCGGGCGAGCCGACTGGATCACGTCAGGGCCCCAGGGCGGTGCGCGGCAGCGGCGCGGCGCGGTCTCGCGGCAGGCCCAGCCCCTTGATCGGCCGAGAAGCCGGGGTCGGCACCAAACAAACTGCACAGTACACATATCGACCGAAGTTCAACTTCAGTGTGCGCGCTGCCGACCCGACCGCATGAGACCTCGACCTCATGAGGCCGGCGGCGGGCAAGCCGAGACGGCGGCCCCGCGCCCCAGGGTGGCGGGGGTCCAGCCGAGCGTCAGCAGGTGTGCGTATGCGTACGGCTACCCGAAGTCGTACACGACGAAGTCGGTGACCGGGCGGTATCCGAGCCGCTGGTAGAGGGCGTTGCTGGTGGGGTTGGCCGCGTTCGTGTACAGCACGACCTCCTTGGCGCCCGCGGCGAGTGCGGCCCGGCTGACCTCGACCGTCACGGCGCCCGCGTAACCCTGGCCGCGCAGGTGGGCCGGGGTGTAGACCGGGTCCACCCGGACCTGGCCGCCGACCATCGGGTTCACGCCCGCCATGGAGACGGGCGTGCCGTCCGGGGTCTCCCAGAACGTGTAGCGCTTCTCGGCGAAGCGGGTGCCGGCCCAGGACGCGGCGTCGATGGTGACCTCCTCCCCCACGTCCGCCGCGAACTCACGGCACCAACGCATGAGGTGCTCGTGCTCCTCCTCACCCACCAGGCGGCCCCGGCCCGCGGGGACCGGCTCCGGCGGGGTGAGCGTGTCGAGGCGGTACAGGTGGAGCCGGACCCGGACCGTCGGCGTCGCGCCCGTGTGCCGCTGCCAGGCTTCGGCGAAAGCGCCGGCGGTGCTGTCATCCGCGGTGATCCAAGGGAGGGAGTGGCCGAGGGCGACCAGACGGGCGGCAAGGGTGTCGGCCTGCTCGGGGGTGAGGGAGGTGACGCTCAAGCCCCGGGACGGGAAGCGGTAGAAGGTGGCGTGGACCTCGCCCGCCTGCTCCAGTCGCCCGAAGACGGGGACTCCGGCGCCGTGAGCGGCCGCTCCGAGTGTGCGGATCTTCTCGGTCAGCGACAGAGGCGTGGTGTGCAGGGCGGGGCGCGAGCGCAGGAAATCTCCGGCTCGGGCCAGGAAATCGTCTACGTCTTCGGTGAGGTGCCAGTCGTCCGGGAGCATGCTTCATGATCTCCGATGGCCTCGGCCACGGGGAAGGGACTGCCCGGAGGTGAGTGGTCGTCATGCCTCGGAAAGGGCGCCAACCAGCACCGATTGACGAAGAGTTACCCCGTTCGCAGGAATCGGGGTGGTCCGGCTACCGGAGTCGCGGCGGCTCCTGCCCGGTCTCCTGCGGGTCGGCCGCCCGGTCATTCGACAAGGTTGGGCATCTGCTCGCGCGCAGGGGCCGGCGGCTCGGGCTCGCCGACCATGGGTGCCGAAGCCATGACATCGATGTCGTCGACGTTGATCAGGCGGATGCCGGAGCCGTCCTCCGCCCGGCCGGCCTGCTCCACGCCGGCGACGGCGGCCGTCGGGCCGTAGGCGAAGCAGTGGATGATGTTGAACACGGGGTGGTCAAGCATGATTCCCCTCCTGGCAGTAGGTTGACTGCTCACTCTCGCGGCCGAGATCCACGATCACCTGGCGGTGGTGGCTCATGGGCGACACGTCGGCGGCCCCGGGCTGTGCCCGGTCAGCCGTGCAGTCCCACAGTGGTTTCGCCGACCGGGCGAAAGCACTGACCTGAGAGGTGGAGGGCTCGAATCGGGTCGAGGGTGACTTCCGCGCTCCGGCTTCTGCTTGACGCCCTACCGGCGAGAACTACTCTGACTGAGCCCCGAGGTCGTGGTAAGCGCCTCCGGGTGGCCCCTATGGGCCCCGGCCCAATGAGGCCAGCGGGCGCCGGCACCCTTGTTTCACGTCGAAACCGCCTGTTCAGCGGCGCGTGCCGCGCGGGAGACGCCGGAGGAAGGGACGCTCCGGCGTCATCGGGGCGGAGGTGTGACCGCGAGATCAGAGGGACGCTCCGGCGTCATCGGGGCGGAGGTGTGACCGCGAGATCAGGCGGTCTTCCGGGCCGCGGCGCGGCGCTGCCGTTTGCCCAGGGGGGCCTGGGAGAGGTCCTCGGCCTGGGACCTGAGGTTCTTGTAGCCGTAGCCCCGTTCGGTCAGCCAAGCCTTCGCCGCCTCCTCGGCACGTTCGGACGCCTCCAGGATGTCCTCCTCTTCCTCCCCGGAATCCACGAATCGGAAGGTGAAGGCGGGGCGCGCCGCCACGTCGTAGCTGAGATGCCCCTCGGGCGTGAAGGCCGCGCGCAGGATGTCGTGCTCCGCGGCGCGGGCCAGGAGTTCGGCCCGCTGCTCGGCGCCGAGTCCGTCGAAGACGCCGCGGACCGTGATGCGGAAGGTACGAGTACTCATTCCGCGACCCTAGCCAGCGAGGTCGACGGGCCTCCACCAGGTTTTCGACAGGTGGCCCTGCGGGTGGGCGCCGCGTGTGTCGCGTGGCGTCGTACGGCACCGGAGGGCAATGGAGGCACCGGACGGCGCCAAGTGGCACCGTGTGGCATCACCTCAGCGCCACGCGGTGCCATTCGGTGTCATGTGGCGCCATCGTGGGCCATTCTGCGCTTCCGGGGACCCCCGGATGCGCCTGTCGACCCCGCAGCCAGGGCCACCCGAGCCACGTTTCCGCAGGTAGAGCGAGCGCACGCCGAATGACCCCACGCGCGGCACCATTACGGCTTGCATGTGGCGCCACCGTGGTGCCATGATGGCGCTATGGACCTCACCCCGTATGTCGACACTCTCCGCCGCGAACTCGCGGTGGCCGCCGAGGCCGGCGGCGACGAAGCGCGCGAGCTCGCGGAGAGGCTCACCGCTCCCTTGGAGTCGGCGACCCGGCTGACCATGCTCAACGTGCTCTCCGCCGCGATGGACGAGATCACCCGCGAACTCGCCCCCGGCTCGGTCGACGTACGGCTGCGGGGCCTCGACCCCGACTTCGTGGTGACACCGCCGCCCGCCGACACCGGCACCCTCGCGGAACCGGCCGCCCCCGTCGAGCCGTTCACCGCCCCGGCGCCGGCCGACGGTGACGAGGGTGGCACCGCCCGCGTCAATCTGCGGCTGCCGGCCCACCTCAAGGCCCGCGCCGAGGAGGCCGCGGCCCGCGAGGGCCTGTCGGTCAACGCGTGGCTGGTGCGCGCCGTGTCGGCCGCGGTCGACGGCGGTGCCCGGCCGCGGCCGGCGGAGAAGACCCGGTCCGTCGGGCAGAGCTTCACGGGCTGGGTGCGCTGACGGCTCCTCGGCGCGCGCCACTTGACCCGCCACCACTTCACCCGCACCACGGCACCCTCACCACTTCACCGACATCACGTCCCACCAGCGGGGACGTCGCACAGACTCAGGAGGACGGAACAGCCATGCCTACTTTCGACACTCCCGCCCCGATCTCGGCCACGGCGAACGTGGAGGCCGGATCCATCCAGTTCACCGCGGGCGACCGCCCCGACACCGTCGTCGAGGTGCGGCCCCGCGACCCGAAGAAGGACCTGGACGTGCGGACGGCCGACCAGACAGAGGTCACGTACGGAAGCGGCGTACTGACCGTCAGGACGCCCAAGCCCAATCTCTTCGGGCTCGGCCGTACCGGCACCGTCGATGTGACGGTCGAACTGCCCACGGGATCGAGCGTCGACATGACCGGTGCCTGGGTCCAGGTGCTCGGCGAGGGCCGTCTCGGCGAGGTCGGTGTGAAGATCTCGTCCGGCGACGTCCGCCTCGACACGACCGGCCCGCTGAAGCTCACCGCGGCGCACGGCTCGATCACCGTCGACCGCGTCGAAGGCTCGGCCGAGATCACCAGCAGCTCCGGCAGTCTGCGCGTCGGCTTCGTCGACGGCCCCGCCGTACTGAAGAACTCGCACGGCACCACCACCGTCGACGCCGCGACCGGCGAGCTGCGGGTGCGCGGCGCCAACGGCGACATCGACATCCGCCGCGCCGAGGACTCGGTCACCGCCAAGACCGCCCAGGGCACCCTGCGTGTCGGTGAAGTCGCCCGCGGCACCGTTCAGTTGGAGACGGCGTACGGGGCCATCCAGGTCGGCGTCCGCGAGGGCACGGCCGCCTGGCTCGACGTCAGCGCGAGCTCCGGCCAGGTCCGCAACACACTCGACGTGTCCGACGCCCCTGAGACGACCGAGGGTACCGTCAAGATCCACGCCCGTACCCGCTACGGCAACATCGACATCCGCCGCGCCAGGCCCTGAGCATCACCACACCTCACGCCGTGCGAGCGAGCCCTTGAGCACCACTACCACCTCAAGCGGCGTACGCCCCTGAACGCCGGCACCTCATGTGCCGGCACCTCATGCGGCGTCACCCCAAACGACGGCACCTCAAGCGGCGCCCACCCCCACCCACTTCAGCCTTCAACGGAGGGCCCCATGCCTTCTTCTGTCATGCCCACGTCCAGTCGGAAGGGCACTCACTCCTCGCCGGCCGCCGTCACCACCGTCGGCCTGCGCAAGTCCTACGGCGACAAGACCGTCCTCGACGGCATCGACCTGCGTATCCCCGCCGGGTCCGTGTTCGCCCTGCTCGGACCGAACGGCGCCGGCAAGACCACCGTCGTGAAGATCCTCTCCACGCTCATCACCGCCGACGGCGGACAGGCCCAGGTCGCCGGCCACGACGTCGGCGCATCACCGGACAAGGTGCGCGCCGCGATCGGTGTGACCGGGCAGTTCTCCGCCGTGGACGGGCTGATCACCGGCGAGGAGAACATGCTCCTCATGGCGGACCTGCACCACCTGCCGAAGGCGGAGGGGCGGCGCGTCACCGCCGAACTGCTGGAGCGCTTCGACCTCACCGACGCCGCGAAGAAGCCCGCCCACACCTACTCCGGCGGCATGAAGCGCCGCCTGGACATCGCCATGACCCTGGTCGGCAACCCGCGGATCATCTTCCTCGACGAGCCGACCACCGGCCTCGACCCCCGCTCCCGCCACACCATGTGGGGGATCATCCGCGAGCTGGTCTCCGACGGCGTGACGGTCTTCCTCACCACCCAGTACCTGGAGGAAGCCGACGAACTCGCCGACCGCATCGCGGTGCTCAGCAACGGCCGGATCGCCGCCGAAGGCACCGCCGACGAGCTGAAGCGGCAGATCCCGGGCGGGCACATCAGGCTCCGGTTCTCCGACCCCGCCGTGTACCGGGCCGCTGCCGACACCCTGCACGAGACGACCCGGGACGACGACGCCCTGGCCCTGCGGATCCCGAGCGACGGCGGCCAGCGGGAGCTGCGCTCCCTCCTCGACTGGCTGGACTCCGCCGGCATCGAGGCCGACGAACTCACGGTCCACACCCCCGACCTCAACGACGTCTTCTTCGCTCTGACCGGCTCCACCGTGCCGAACCAGGCGAACGAACCGAACCAGCCCCACGAGCCCAGCCGGCCGAACAACTTCAAGGAGACTGCCCGATGAGCTCCGCCTCCCACGCTCTGCGCGACTCCTCCACCATGTTGCGGCGCAACCTGCTGCACGCGCGCCGCTACCCGTCGCTGACCCTGAACCTCCTGCTCACGCCGATCGTCCTGCTGCTGCTCTTCGTGTACGTCTTCGGAGACGTGATGAGCGCGGGCATCGGGGGCGGCGGCGCCGACCGGTCCGAGTACGTCGCGTATCTCGTCCCCGGCATCCTGCTGATGACCATCGGCAGCACCCTCGTCGGTGCCGCGGTGTCCGTCTCCAACGACATGACCGAGGGCATCACCGCCCGGTTCCGCACCATGGCGATCCACCGCGGCTCCGTACTCATCGGGCATGTCACCGGCAGCGTGCTGCAAGCGGTCAGCAGTGTCGTCCTCGTCGGCGCCGTCGCCGTCGCCGTCGGATTCCGCTCCACGGACGCCACCGTCCTGGAATGGCTCGCCGCGTTCGGGCTGCTCGCCCTGTTCGCGCTGGCCTTCACCTGGATCGCCGTCGGGATGGGCATGGTCAGCCCGAACGCCGAAGCAGCCAGCAACAACGCGCTGCCCCTGGTGTTCCTGCCCCTGATCTCCAGCGCCTTCGTCCCCGTCGACGCGATGCCGGGCTGGTTCCAGCCGATCGCCGAGTACCAGCCGTTCACCCCGGCCATCGAGACCCTGCGCGGACTGCTGCTCGGCACCGAGATCGGCCACAACGGGTGGCTGGCCGTCGCATGGTGCCTGGGGCTGGCCGCACTCGGCTACTTCTGGTCCAAGTCGCTGTTCGACCGCGACCCGCAGTAGCGGGAGAAGGCCCGGTCGGTACGGGTCCGGGGGACCGACTCCGTTCATACGGGGTCGGTCACCCGGATTCCGCGTTTCGGCGGCGTCCCTCACGCGGGGCGACGGCGGCGACGGCTGTCAGCTCGACGGCGTTCGCGGCCCCAGCCCCGGGCTCACGGTCGATTGTCCGGCCGGAGCCGTCCGGCCCAGGTCAGCGCGTCCTCGGCCTGAGCCGCGAGTGTGGTGACCAGGTCCGCCGCGGACGGCAGATCGGTGATGAGGTCGACGCCCTCACCCGCCCAGACGGGCAGGGGCGGAATCACCCCTCGTGCCACATCGTCCTGATAGTCCTGACGAGCCCGGGGGTCGCCGGCCAGCTCAGCCTCCCGGCCGCGCCACCGGTCCAGATGGGGATGGCCGAGCGTACGGGCCGTGTACTTCTCGATCGGCCAGCTCGCGCCGCGGACGATGTCCAGCACACTGCTGCGTTCGGTGTCCTGGCCGCGTCCGTCGACAAGGGCCTTGCCGACGGACGGGTCGACCAGGGCCTCGGTCGTGGCCTGGAACCGGGTGCCGATGACAGCTCCCGCGGCGCCCAGGGCCAGGGCCGCGGCGACGCCGCGGCCATCGGCGATCCCACCGGCGGCCAGGACCGGTACGGGTCCCGCGAGGTCCACGACGAGCGGCACGAACGGAAGCGTGGACCGCCCACGACGGGCGCCGTGACCGCCGCTTTCCGTCCCCTGCGCAACGATGACGTCGGCGCCCGCCTCCACCGCTCGCCGGGCCTCCTCGAGATCGGTCACCTGAACGATCAGAACCGCGTCCGACCGCCGGATCCGGTCGACGAACGGGGCCGGGTCACCGAAGGACAGCATCACCGCCGCCGGACCGAACTCCAGCACCTGCTCCAGCGCACCGGCATCGACCGCCCAGGTCAGAAAGCCCACACCCCAGGGCCGGTCGGTGCCGTCCGCGACGATCGGCAACTCCCGCTCCAGCCACGCCCGGTCCCCGGAACCACCGCCCAGCAGACCGAGACCGCCCGCCCGGGACACGGCGGCGGCCAGCGCACCCCCGGCCGAACCGCCCATCGGCGCCAGCACGATCGGGTGCCGCACTCCCAACAACCGCGTCAACTCCGTCGACAAGGCCATGAGCCCATCATGGGGATGCCCTCGGTCGTCGACCACCGACTCAGTGACCTTCGCCCTCCCCGCGTTCGGCTGCCTCGAGGCGATCCAATGCCGTCTCGGCCGATTCCCGGCTGCGGATCAGCTTCCGCGTCTCGGCAGCGGAACTCACCAGAGCCACGATGCCGGAGAGAAGGACTGTCACGCGCCACGGCAGCCACCACCCGTCGCGATGGAGCGCGTATCCGATCATGACCACACCGAGCAGCAGCAAGCCGCCCGCCTTACGCAGCCACAGCTCGATCCCGTCCCACATCGCCAGCCCTCTCCCACGAACCTGCCGATCAGGGAGCATAGGCGGCTCAGCGGCTCACGAGACCAGTGGGATGTCCTCCGTCGGCAGGCCGAGGCGGGCGCGGCCGACGCGGCGGGCCAGCGGCTCGGACATCGTGGAGCAGACGTGCGTCCACATCGTCGCGGCGTCCCGGAAGTAGCGCTGCATGCGCTCGCCGTTGCGCGCGTGGCGGGAGCCCGCCGTACGGAACAGGATGCCTTGCAGCGCGTCCCAGGCCATGCGCCCGGCGTTGAGGTAGACGAGCGAGAACCGGTCGTCGTCGGCGGTGGTGAAGGGGGCCCGGCCCGACACGTTGTCGGCGCAGGCCCGCGTCCAGTCGGCGGCGGTGGCGCGCATCGCGGCGTCGGCCGTGTTGATGGCGGCGAGGGCCTCGCCGAGGTGGCGCTGGTAGTCGTGCAGGTCGGCGCGGGTGTGGGTCGGGTCCATGACGAGGCGCCGCTCGGAGATGATCCGGGTGTACTCGTCGGCGGCGGCGTACGCGGTGCCGATCAGCAGGGCGGCCATCTCACCCTGGAAGAAGCTTCCCGGGCACCCCGCGTACATCGACTGGCCGTGCAGTTGTGAGCCGACCGTGCCGCCCTCCACGGGCAGGGCGAGCAGGACCCCGTCCAGGGTGTGGTGGTCGGGCACGCGGGCCTTGTCGAAGCGGAGGCTGTTGGAGCCGCTGCCGCGCAGGCCGAGGGTGCCGTACCAGTCGTCCAGGAGCGTCCAGGCGGAGCGCGGCGCGACGAACAGGACGGGCGGTCCCGGCCGGTCCCCCGGGTTCGCGGGGGCCCGGAACGTCTGCGCGAGGTAGTGGGTGGCGTACGGGGAGCCGGAGGAGTAGGGCCAGGTGCCGTCGAGGGTGATGTGTCCGTCGCCGTCGGGCACGGCCATCCCGATGGGGGCGATGGTGCTGGCGGCCCGGAAGTCGCCGTCGTCGCCGAAGAGTTCGTCCTGGGCCTGCTCCCCGAAGAACGAGGCGACCTGGAGGACGTGGGCGGAGGAGAGGGACAGGGCCCAGCCGGTGGACGGGCAGCCGCGCGTGACCTCGGTGACGACGCGGTAGAAGGTCGACACGTCGAACTCGTAGCCGCCGTACCTGCGCGGTTGCAGCGTCCGGTAGAAGCCCGCCCGGAGGAAGTCCTCGTGGGTCTCCTTCGGGTAGACGGTCAACCGCTCGGTCTCCGCCTGCCGTTCGAGCAGCGTGGACCGCATCGCCACGGCCCTCTCGATCAGTTCGCGCTCGGTGAGGTCCGGTTCGGGGACGGCGATCACGAGGACTCCTTGCAGGTGGTCTCGGTGTGCGTGTTCAGGGGTCTGCGCGGGTGGCTGCCGTCGTTCGGTCGGGGTGGGACTCCGCGGGACGGGCTTGCGCAGCCGGACGTGGGTGCCCACGGGAGGGATGCCCGATCTGGGTGTCCCGGTCTGGGTGTCCCGGTCTGGGTGTCCCGGTCTTCGGCGGACGGCGGCGCCCTTGGGTGGTGGTGGAACTGAGGGCGTGGGGGGGAAGTGCTGGTCGGCACGTCCTAGTCTGGCCGAGGCCCAGGTCTTGATCGTCCTGTTCCGGGTGGCCTCAACAGGCCCTGGACGGATGGGGCCAGCGGTGGCATCGCGGCTGGTAGAGGAGCTGGCCGCCCCGATCCGGCAGGTTTCGGCGGGTCACCGTCAGGCTCCGCCGGGTGCTGTCGAGAGAGGGTGTCCCCCGGTGCCACGGCAGCAGGGGTGGCCCCCGGTACCACGGCAGCAGGGGTGGTGTGGCCTGATGCCGCGGCACAGAAAATCGGTGGGTGGGCCTGCGATGCTCGCAGGCCCACCCACCGTGGACGGAACGACCGGGCGAACGGCCCTGTCAGCCGAAGGTGAAGGAGTAGGCGCTCAGCCCCGGTGAGAGGGTCACCGTGACGACGCCCTCGCGTGGTTCGTTGCCGGTGACCAGGCGGTAGATGTTGGGCGCGCCCGAGACCGTGTGGGTGGTGGTCTTCCCGTCGACGGTCGCGGTGACGGTGCCGCTGCCACCGACGTTGAGGTGGACGTCGCGGGCGAAGAAGTTCAGCTTGATCCCGGCGTTCCGGCCGCTGGTCAGTGACTCGCGTCCGACGTCCCAGGTGCCGTCCAGGGCGAACTGGCCCGGCACGAGCTGCGACGGGTACGTGAAGCGGTGGGTGCCTTCGGACAGGCTTCCGTTCGCGAGGGCGTAGGTGCGCCCCGCCCCGAGGCCGATCTCGGGGGTCAGCCGGACGGTCGGGGTGTCGTCGGGTACGTCCGTTGCGGGCGGCAGTTGGGCGCCGGGGCGCGCGTCGGCCAGCAGTTGGCGGATGAGCGATTCGCGGTCGGCGTAGTTGCCCTCGCCGACGGCGACGTGCCGCACGCGTCCTTGGGCGTCGATGAGGTATTCGGTGGGCCAGGCGTTGTTGCCGAAGTTGTCCCAGGTGGTGAACTCGTTGTCGAGGGCGATCGGGTACTTGATGCCCAGGCGTTCGGCGCCGGCCCGCACGTTGCGGGGTTCGTGCTCGAACGCGTACTCGGGGCTGTGCACACCGAGGACGACCAGTCCCTGGGACGCGTACTTCTCGTGCCAGGCGTTGACGTGCTCGATGGCGCGGTGGCAGTTGATGCAGGAGTACGCCCAGAAGTCGACCAGGACGACCTTGCCGGCCAGCGACATCTTGGTCACGGGCGCGCCGTCCGGAGTGTTCAGCCACTGCTGGATCCCGGACACCTCGGGAGCCGGACCGCAGTCGGCCAGTTCGGTCGAGGCCAGCGACGCGCACCGGCCCAGTTCCCCGTTGCCGCCCGTGCCGAGCACGTCGCCGAGGTCGGCGCCGGCGATCGCCTTGTTGACGCGGGCGGTGTAGTCGGGGACGGAACGCTGGAGTACGTCGGTGAGGTTGAAGGTGAGGCCGAAGGCGAGGACGACGAAGGTGAGTCCGGCGACGAACCTGACGCGCCGCTGCCGCTTGCGGAACGCGCGCACGCGTTCGGCGATGCGCCGCCCGGCGAGGGCGAAGAACAGCAGCGGGATCGCCGTACCGACCGCGAAGGCGACGGCGAGGGCGACCGTTTCGGCGCCGATCCGCTGGGTGGCGCCCGCGACGGTGATGGCGGCGAGGACGGGTCCCGCGCACGGTACGTACACCGCGCCGAGGGCGAGTCCGAGCAGGAACCCGCTGCGCGCGCCGACCTGCCGCTGTCCGACCCGGGCGAACGGCCGTTCCAGCAGGTCCTGTACCGCCGGGAACATCATGGCCGCGCCGAGCAGGAGCAGCACCGCGAGGCCGACCCAGCGGATGATGTCCTTGGGCAGCGGCAGCGCGCCGAGCACGAGGGTGCCGAACAGCGTGATCAGGCTGAAGCTGACGACGAGTCCGGCCATCACGGCGTAGGGCCTGCTTCTGCGGGCCGGGCCCGGCTCCCCCGGTGTGGAGGACACACCGCCGGAGAGGAAGACCACGGGCAGGACGGGCAGGACGCACGGCGAGATCGCGGTGACGAAGCCGCCGACCAGTCCGATCAGTATCAGCGTGAGCAAGTCAGTCTCCAGACGTGACCAACGAGGACGACTACGTCACCTGTTGGGACGGTGACGACATAAACACGCCATCGCGACACCTGTCAAACCAGTGACGCGCATCTCCGAGGTCCCGGCGGACGGCACCGGACGAGCGGCCGCCGATCGCGCCGCAGGGGCCGCCACCAGCGGATTCAAGGTTCCCTCAAGGCTTCCGCAAGCCCTGCCGCGCACGCTCGTCCCATCGGCGGACGGCGGAGGCCGCGGCCCTGCGGACATCAGGGCCGACCGGCACACCCGGCGTTCGAGGCACGGCGACCGGCACGGGGCAGCTTCGGGAAGCGGGGCTGCAGGCACCGCTGAGGGGAGAGGCAATGCGCAAGGCGTTCAGGAAGCTCGGCATGGTCACGACCGTGATCGCGTCCGCTGTGGCGCTGGCCACACCGGCGTCCGCGGCCCCCGCGGAATCGTCGCGTGCGGCAGGCGACGCGTCCGCCATGGCCTGTGAGTTCACCTGGTCACCGAATCCCGCCTGGTACGACCAGGTGGACACGGGCACCGTCAACAAGGCGTCAGCGCCCCTGCGGCCGGGGCCGTTCGCGGACTGCGGCACCAGGGAGACGCTGTACCGCAACTACACGATGACGGTCTACTGCTACTACATCAACGGGCACGGCAACGCCTGGTTCTACGTCAGCGCCTACCCGAACTGGACGCGCGGCTGGATCTACGAGGGGAACATCTCGACCGCGGGCGACGTCTACCCCTGCTGAGCGCGCAGCGACAGCGCCCGAACAGCCACTGGCCCTGCCCCGCCCGGTCCCACCGGGCGGGGCAGGGCCTTCTCGTGTCACAAAAACGGACACTAGTTGGTCATTCAAGAAAAAAGGGAGCAATAACCCCCGCTCCCCCGCCTCCGGCCCTCCCAGAACCACGAGGAGAGCACTCGATGACCATGACCCGCCTCGGCGCCGTGACGCTCGGCAAGCAGTTGAGTTCCTCCGACATATCCGACACGGCGATCGCGCTGCTCGACGAGCAGGGGACGGTGGCCGGGTGGACGCAGACCGCCGAACGGCTCGTCGGACACTCCGCCGGGGACGTCGTGGGCCGGGCCGCCGCGCTCGTGCTGCCGTCCTTCGGTACGGCCGCGACGACCTCGGAGTTCGTCGAGCGGTGCCAGGCGGAGAACGGCTGGTCGGGGGCGGAGACGGTGCGCCACCGGGACGGCCGTGTCCTCGACGTCGGCCTGCGGATCACCAGGCTGCGGGGCCACGACGGAACGACGCGATGGCTCGCGTCGATGACCGGCACGGGCCCGCGGACCGAGGACGGGACGAACGGATCCGCGCCGGGCCCCCTGCTCACCCACGCGCCCATCGGTGTCACCGTTCGGGACCGGCAGCTGCGCTGCACCTTCGTGAACGACGTCGCCGAGCGCCACGACGGACTGCCCCACACCCGACGGCTGGGATGCCGGCTCACCGACGTACTGACCGGTTCCCATGCCGAGACGGTCGAGGCGGTGATGCAGCAGGTCCTGCACAACGGGGCGACCAAGGTCCACGAGTACCGGACGTATCTGCCGACGAGCCAGGGCCCGGAGCACCAGTTCGCGGCGTCGTTCCAGTGTCTTCAGGGCGCCGACGGCAGTTCGCTGGGGGTGTGTGTCATCAGCGCCGACGTCACCGCGAACCGGCAGGCGCGGGAGCGTCTGGCCGTTCTCAGCGAGGCCAGTGCCCGGCTGGGCAGCACGCTGGACATGATGCAGGCGGGCCAGGAACTGGCCGATCTCGCCGTACCCCTGCTCGCCGACTACGTCGCCGTGGACCTGGAGCAGTCGGTCTCGTTCGGCGAGGGCCCCCCGGTCCGGGTCGGCGCGACGGGCCGGCACCTGCCCGCTTTCCGGCGGGCCGGCCTGGCCTCGATCAACCGAGGCGTGCCGGAATCCCCGTGGGTGCGCGGCGAGCCGGTCGACGTGCCCGCCGCCTCGCCGTTCGCCGCCGCCCTGCGCGCCGGGCGGTCCCGCCTGGAGCCGGTCCTGGACACCACGCCGGGCACCTGGGTGGACAACGTGCCGGCACTGGCGCACCGGGTCCGCGACAACGGGATGCACTCGATCATGGTGGTGCCGATCCGCGCCCGGCGTGCCCTGCTGGGCATGGCGCTGTTCGTCCGCACGAAGGATCCCGCGCCGTTCCACGAGGCCGATCTGGTGCTGGCCGAAGAGCTCGTCGGCCGGGCCGCGCAGGCGCTGGACAACGCCCGCCAGTTCGCCCGCGAGCACACCGCGGCCCTCGCGCTGCAACGCAATCTGCTGCCCCGCCGGTTGCGCGGCGGCGCCGCGGTCGAAGTGGCGTCCCGCTACCTGCCCGCGGACGTGGACCACTGTGTCGGCGGCGACTGGTTCGACGTGATCCCGCTGTCCGGCGCCCGGGTGGCGCTCGTCGTGGGCGACGTGATCGGTCACGGCCTGCACGCCGCCGCGACCATGGGCAGGCTCCGCACCGCCGTCCACACGCTCGCCGCGATGGAGCTGCCCCCCGACGAACTGCTGGCCCACCTCGACGACACGGTGCAGCGACTGGCCGAGGAGGACTGCGACGTCCCCGAGCAGACTCCCGCGGTGTCCGGCGCCACCTGCCTGTACGCCGTCTACGACCCCGTCACGCGCCGGTGCACCATGGCGTCGGCCGGGCATCCCCCGCCCGCGATGATCGACCCGCAGGGCCGGGTCGCGTACCTCGACGTCCCCACCGGAGCGCCCCTCGGTGTCGGTCTGGGGGACCCGTTCGAGTCCGTGGAGCTGGAACTGGCCGAGGGGACCGTGCTCGCCCTCTACAGCGACGGTCTGATCGAGACCCGCGAGCAGGACATCGACGAGGGAATGCACCGGCTGGGCGCCGCTCTCACGCAACCGGGCCGCTCCCTGGACGAACTCTGCGACATGGCGACGCGAACCCTCGCGGAGCAGGAGCCGTGCGACGACGTCACGCTCCTGCTGGTCCGGACCCGCTCCCTCGACCCGAGCCGGGTGGCGTCCTGGACACTGCCCGGTGACCAGGAGGCCGTCCGCGGCGCCCGCGACCTCGCGGCACGCCAACTGGCCGAGTGGGGGCTCGAAGGTCTCGAGGACGCCACGAAGCTCATCGTCAGCGAACTCGTCACCAACGCCGTCCGGCACGGCACCGGAGCGGTCGGGCTGCGGCTCCTGCGGCATCAGGTGCTCACCGTCGAGGTGTCCGACTCCGACGCGTTCGCCCCGCGTCCGCGTCGCGCGGGCAGCACGGACGAGAACGGCCGCGGCCTCCTCCTCGTACGCAAGCTGTCCCGCAGGTGGGGCTGCCGCTCGGCACCGGACGGCAAGGTCGTCTGGGCCGAACTGGAGCTCCCCCGCGACTCCGGCCCCCACCCGGGGAGCCCGTGAGGGCAGCCCGCCCATGGCACGGGCGAGCTTCGTGTGAGCCTCCGGCACCCGGTTCCGCGGACTCCTGGCCCGCGCTGGTACCAGTCAGGTACCATCACGGCCATGCCTTCCTTGAACATCACCTTCACCGAGGAGGAGCTGGAGGAGGTCCGCGCAGCGGCGGCCGCCGAAGGCAAGTCCCTCAAGCAGTACGTCCACGACCTGCCCCTGCGTGAGCGCCAGCGTCTCCAGTTCGTGCGTGTCGCCGTCGCGTGGGGCGAGCGGCACCGGGACGAGTTCGACGAGGCGTTCCCCGACGAGGTCCCCCCGGCCGACCGGCATCAGGGAGCTGCGGCCGCCTGATGGTGCTCCACATCGACGTCCCCTGGCTGCTCGACGTCCAGGAACAGGCCGTCCCCGAGGACGTCAGCGTCACGGACTACTCCGCCCTGGTCGCCGCGATCGCCCGGCACAGGACGCGCATCCCGCGTCCGGGCATCGCCCCGCCGGACGCCGCGTGGCGGGCCGCGTCGCTCCTGCACACGATCGTCCGCCTCGAACCCCTGCCGTACCGGAACTCGCTGTACGCCTGCCAGGTGACCGTCGCGTACATGGACGCCTCCGGGGAGGGCATCGACCCGCCCTACGGAGCCCTGGTCGAACTCGTCCGCGACATTCAGGCCCGCAAGGCCACCGTGTACCGCGCGGCCGACCGGATCCGCACCTGGCGCATCTGACCGGACCGGACGGCAGGCGGGCGGGCGGCACGGTGCTGTCCGGGGCGGGCGCCGAGGGCTGTCGTCAGGCACCGGTGAGTTCGGCGGCGCCGAAGGAGACGTCGAAGCGGTCGCACCAGATGCTGACGCTGCTGTACCGAGCGAGGTCGATGTCCTGGGGCACGGCGTAGTTGTGGCTGCCCTTGTTGCCCTTCAGCCTGCCGAGGCTCACGTGCCGGCCGTCGTCGAAGACGTGCCAGCCGGCCCGTCCCTCCCTGACCGGCGCGTCGGTCAGCCACACGCGCAGATCCGGCCCGTTGCTGGTGTCGAGGTTCTCCAGCCGTACGACGTGGGAGCCGTCCGTCAGCCGTACGAGCTTCACGGTGCCCGAGGTCGCGTGCTCATGGCTGATCAGGTCGCCGGCGGCGACCGTGGCGGGAGCCGGCGCCGGGGAGGAGGGGGCCGTCGCTGCGGGCGGAGCGGACGTCGCCACCGCCTCGGGCAGGGCCTCCTCGACGGTCCGGTCCTGCCACAGCTTCCACGGCTGGAACCAGTAGAGCCCGAGACCGGCACCGGCGACGGCCACCACCAGCGCCCCGGTCACCAGCGGCCTGCCGAGCATTTTGCGCACACGCTTCATTCCGGCCTCGTCTCCCGAGCGTCGTGTCCGCCCCATTCAACGCGGCGGGCCGCCCGCCACGCGTCACCTTCGAGATGACGAAACCCTTACGTCGGTGCCGCCCGGCCGTGGGTGAGGGCGCGCCCGCCGCCGGTCCGAGGGCGGGGTCGTGTGTGACCGTGAGCCTCGGCACCCGGAAGGAAATGGGCACCGTAGCGGTTTTGGGGTTAACGCTCGATGGATTACGCTAGAGACGATCAAGGAGGCCGACGATTTCCCCGCGCACGACCGAACCCAGTCCGCTGACGCAGCCGCCGTCGGCTGACGTAGTCCTGCAGTTCGTCAATACACACCCCGCGGGACCCCACCGGCTGCCCGAGCGCTTCGGAAGCGCGCAGGATCTGCACGCGTGGCTGCTGGAGCAGGCCATGGGCTCGGAGTCGACCCATGTCACGGAGGCCGACGCGGCCAGCGCCCGTGAGCTGCGCGAGGCCTTGATCACCGTGCTGCTCGCCCACTCCGCCGACCAGGACAGCACGCCCGACGGGCTCGCCGAGGCGGAGGGGTTTCTGCGCCACGCCGCGTCCCGGTATCCGCTGGTGACCGTCGTCACCGCATCCGGAGCCTTCCTGGCACCCGCGCAGACCGATGTCCCCGGGCTGTTCGGCACCGTGCTGGCGAACGCCACCGAACTCGCCCAGGCGGGCGTCTGGGACCGGTTGCGGGCCTGCCGGCACACACCGTGCCACTACGGCTTCTTCGACCGGACGCGGAACAAGAACTCCGTCTACTGCGGTCCGCGCTGCGGCTCCCGCGCGTCGATGCGGGCGTACCGGCAGCGGAAGAAGGCACTGGCCGCCCAGCACGGCCCGGCCTCGAAGTGACCCCGCGGGCGCAACCGTGCGCCCGCGTTCCGGTGTGAACTCACCTGCGCAGAGCGACTGTTCACCCCCGTTCGATTCCTGACCACGACACCACTGTGGTCCCACTCCGGCCACCGGGGGGACCACGCCCCATTATTCGAACTGGAGTGCGATAAGTGGAAGTGTGACGGCGGCGCGTGCGCGCAAGTTGTGAACTTCCCCTCGCCGTCAGAACTTGGTGGTTATGAGCTAACCGTCTACGGTCATAACAAGGCGGTCGCACCACACCACGTCACTCGGACGGGTCACGGTCTCGCCCACACCTGGATCACAGTCGTCATCCGGGTCGCATCAGCCGGTCGGCGGCGCGCCGGGCGCCCGCCCACCTCGGCCAGGGAACAAGAAGGAAAAGCCCCCAGATGTATATGAAGCTCGAAGTCACCGTGCTGCCCGTCTCCGACGTGGACCGGGCCAAGGCCTTCTACGAGGCGCTGGGATTCCGTCTGGACATCGACAAGCCCGTCAGTGACGAATGGCGCGCGGTGCACCTCACCCCGCCGGGCTCCGAGTGCTCGATCCTGTTCGGCACGGGCATGACCTCCGCCGAGCCGGGCTCCGCCCAGGGCCTCTACCTCGCCGTCTACGACATCGAGGAGGCCCGTGCCGAGCTCATCAGCCGCGGCATCGAGGTGAGCGAGATCTTCCACGACAACGGCGGCATCATCTACCACGGCCACGAGGGCGGCGACATCACCCACCGCCTCCCGGGCCAGGAGCGGAAGCCGGGTCTGCACCCCGAGCGCGCCTCCTACGCCTCCTTCGCCACCTTCAGCGACCCCGACGGCAACGGCTGGGTGCTTCAGGAGATCCAGCAGCGCTTCCCGGGCCGCTAGACCGGTGACCCGAGCGTGCGACGGGCCGACCCGCCTCGCGGCGGCCGGCCCGTCCTCTCGGGCACGGCGGGCGTTCAGAACGCGGTGCGGGCCGCGCACGCCGCGCACCGCCGACGCGGCGCCCATCCCCTGACCTCCAGATTCATCAACGAAGGAACCGAACCCCATGAACATGTCCCCCACGGAGCCCGACGCCCAGGACGGCCCCGGGCGTGAGCCGGTGTCGCACCGGGCCCGGCGCGGGCTGTCGCGACGCCTGTTCGTCGGTGGCGCCGCCGCTTCCGCGGCCGCCGGCATCTCGGTGGCCGCCGGACTGACGCCGTCCGCCACCGCCACCACCGCGCAGGCCCCCGCCGCCCGCAGGCCCAAGGGCTTCGGCACGGTCGCCACGGCGCCGCGTCTGTCCGCGGAGTTCAAGAAGACGTTCTCCAGCCGGTTCGTCAACGCCGGCGGGCTGCGCCAGCACGTGGTCATCGGGGGCGACGGACCGCCGCTGCTGCTGGTGCACGGCTGGCCGGAGAACTGGTACGCGTGGCGCATGGTGATGCCCGCGCTGGCCCGGGACTTCACGGTCATCGCGGTCGACCAGCGCGGTATGGGGCTGACCGAGAAGCCGAAGGGCGGGTACGACACCGCCACCCTGGCCAACGACCTGGTCGCGCTGATGGACGCGCTCGGTCACGACCGGTTCGCCGTGGCCGGCCACGACACCGGAATGATCATCGGCTACGCGCTGGCCGCGGACCACCCGGACCGGGTCGAGTACCTGGCCGTCGCCGACGTCCCCGGCCCGCCGAGCACCGAGGCCTCGCCGAAGCTGTTCGAGAAGGAGGCGCTCAACAACAGGCTCTGGCACATCCCGTTCAACCGGGTCGACCACGAACTGATCGAGCAGCTCGTCCGGGGCCGCGAAGAGGCCTTCTTCACCTACGAGTTCGACATCCAGGGCGGGGAGCGGCTGCCCGAGTACGCGCGGGAGTACTACATCCGCCTGTTCTCGGAGCGCGAGTCCCTGCGCGGCAGCTTCGGCTTCTACCGGGCGTGGGACGCGACGGTCGAGCAGAACGACGACCGCGCGAAGACCAAGCTGACGATGCCCGTCCTGGCGATCGGCGGCGAGAAGAGCTGGGGCGCATGGGTCGAGGGCGGCATGAAGCCCCTCGCGAACGACGTGCGCGGTGTGGTCATCCCCGGCGCCGGCCACTGGGTCGCCGAGCAGGCACCGCAGCAGATGCTGGCGGCGCTGACCGAGTTCCTGGCGCCGTACCGCGCCAAGGCGTCCCGGTCGGCTCGCTAGTGCCGTAGCAGGCACTGGCCGAAGACGCCCGGACGTCGGGCCGTCCCTGACCCGTGGCTCACGTCCGGGCAGGTCCTGTCCGCCACTTCCCCGGCGGGCAGGACCCGGACGGGTACGACCCGCACTCCCGCGGGTCGTACCGGGACATCGGCACGCGCTCGTACGAAGCCGCCGCGCCGTCGTCCCGGTCGGGGCGGCCCCCTCACCATCCAGACGGGAGTCGTAGATGTTCAACGACATCGGGCCGCTCGAAGTCGTCACCCTGGTCGTGCTGGCCGTCATCGTGGTCGGGCCCGACAAGCTCCCCAAGCTGGTGTCCGACGCGGCGCGCGTCCTGCGCAGGGTCCGTCAGCTCTCGCAGAGCGCTCAGGAGAGCATTCGCGACGAACTCCCGCCTGAGCTGAAGGACCTGAACATCGAGGACCTCAACCCGAAGACCCTCGTGTCCAAGCACCTGCTGCACGACGAGGGCCTCAGCCTCGACAAGCTCACTGCCGACCTGGATCCCATCGGGGAGACACCCCGCCGCGCCCCGTCGAAGACCTCCGCGAACGCGGGGACTTCCGCCGGACCGGGCCCGATCGCCACGAAAGGCGACCCGCGGCCCTGAGAATCCCCAAGCCCTGAGAGACCACCGGCCCCGGCCCAGCGGGGCCGCCCCGTCGGCCGCCCCACCGGCCGACCCGCTCCGTCAACGGACCGATCACCACCATGGCCGGGCCGCCGCATCCTCCGGCAGCCGGGCCGACGGCGCGGGAGCGCCGCTCCCGCGCCGTCGCCAGCGGAAAGGAAACGACCATGTTCGGCAGGCTCGGAGCCCCCGAGATCATCCTCATCCTCGTCGTCGTCATGCTCCTCTTCGGCGCCAAGCGCCTTCCCGGGATGGCCCGTTCCTTCGGGCAGTCGCTGCGGATCCTCAAGAGCGAGACCCAGGCCATGCGCAAGGACCACGCGGACGAACCGCAGGCCGACGCCCACGCCGCCGCCCCCGCCCCGGCCCCCGCCCTTCAGCCGGCGGGCGCCCGTCACGCGGCCCCCGAAGCGGCTGACGCGGACATCCCGCACCGGCGCTGAAGCGCCGTCACCACCGACCGACACATGTGCGGCCGGTGCCGCACATGAAGGGACCGGGACTGTCCATGCCCAGCAGTACCTCGCACGACGCCGCGCGAATGCCCCTGGGGGAACACCTCCGCGAGCTGCGCAGCCGACTGATGAAGGCCGTCGGAGCGATCCTGCTCGTCACGATCGCCGCGGCCTTCTTCTACAAGGAACTCATCGGATTCCTCATCGATCCCCTGCCCGGCTGCGCGCCGGGCGGGCTGACCGGTGAGAGCGACGGGGAACGCTGCGGTGTGATCTCCCTCAACGGCCTTCTCTCGCCCTTCTCCCTCGCGCTGAAGGTGGCGATCACCACGGGAGTCGTGGCCGCGAGCCCGGTGTGGCTGTATCAGTTGTGGGCGTTCGTCGCGCCGGGCCTGCACCGCAGCGAGAAGAAGTACACGCTGGTCTTTCTCGGGGCCGGTGTCCCGCTGTTCCTCGCGGGTGCCGCCGTGGCGTACGGGGTGCTGCCCACCACGGCGCAGGTGCTGATCTCCCTCACCCCGGACGGGGCGACCAACCTCCTGCCCGTCGACGACTTCCTCAATCTGGCCACCCGGATGGTCCTCGTCTTCGGTCTGTCCTTCGAACTCCCGGTCCTGCTCGTCCTGCTGAACTTCGCGGGTGTGCTCACCGCGCGCCGGATGATCGGCTGGTGGCGCGCGATGTTCCTGGGCATCGCCGCGTTCGCGGCGCTCGCCACGCCGAGCACGGACCCGCTCAGCATGGTGCTGCTGGCCGTACCGATCTGCCTGCTCTACCTCGGCGCCTGTGCGGTCTCCTGGTGCAACGACCGGCGCCGTCGGCGCAAGCGCGACTCCGAGCCGGGCGCGGGTCTTGAGGACACGGAGGCCTCCTCCCTGGACCTGACCCCGGTCCCCGTGGGATCCGCCGCCGGTGTCACCGGCGACCGGCCCTGACGTGCGCGACCCGCTCGCTGGTGACCGTCTGCGACCATCGTGCACGAGATGTCACAATATTGACAGTAGAGCCTTATAATCAATAGGTTCTCTCTCATGACAATGGGATCCCCTTCGGAATCTTCGGCGGTCGTCGAGACGCGGCTCGTGCATGAGGTCCATCGCCTGGCCACCACCCTGCTCGCCGAGGCGGCCGCCCGGCACTCGGTGCCTCTGGGCGCCCTGGCGCAGCTGCGTGACTTCCTCGTCGTGAATCTGCGCCACCACCACGAGACCGAGGACCACGACCTCTGGCCGCAGATCGTCGCCGCGGCGCCCGGCATGGCGACCGCGCTCGACGATCTGAGCGAGGAGCACGAGGAGTTGGAGGACGCGCTCGACCACCTGGCCGCGGTGAACCTGAGCGACGACGAGAGCAAGTCCGACAAGGCCGGCGCGACCGGTGCGGCCGGCGGCGCGGGCGTCCGGGTGGCGCTCCGGGACGCGGCCGAGGCGGTGCGCGCCATCGTGCACGACCACCTCGCCCATGAGGAGCCGCTGCTCCTGCCGGCGCTCCGCGACCATGTCAGCCCCGCCGCATGGCAGGACTTCGCGCAGCGGGTGATCGCGACCACGCCGCCCGTCGCCGGGCACCTGATGGTCGGCTTCCTCGACGAGGCGGGCACGCCCGGCGAGGTGGAACTGGTGCTCGCGGGCCTGCCGGAGCCGGTGCGCCCGCTCCTGCCCGCCATGCGCCGGCAGGCCGCGGACGACCTGCGGATCCTGCGCGGGACCGGTTCATGACGTCGACGCCCGCCCGGTGGCCGGACGCGGCGCAGGCGGTCATGAAGGGCGACCTGACGGTCGCGGCCGCCTATGTCACACCCGCCGGCGGTGCCGTGATCACCAGCGTCTCCCCGCTGGGCCTCGTGGACCGCGAGGCGGGCCGGCTCAGCTTCACCACCTCGATCGGCTTCCCGAGGAAATTGGAACGCATCCTGCGTGACCCGCATGTGTCGCTCGCGTACCACACGCGCGACCACGGCTTCGCCGGGAACAGTTCGTACGTGCTCGCCCAGGGCACCGCGTCGGTCGACCTGCGCCCGTCGCCGGAGCGTCTGGCGGACCTGATGCGCGCCTCGGAGCCGTTCCTCGGCAGGACCAAGCGCGGGCCGGTGTGGGACTGGCTGCTGCGCGAGTACCACCAGGAGCGGGTCTTCGTCGACATCGGCGTCGAACGGGTCGCGCTCTGGCCCGATCTTGCGGCCCGGGGCACGCTGACGGTCACCGGCTCCGCCTGGCCGCGGACACCGCCCGCTCAGGAGCCGCCGAAGAACGGCACGGGCCCGCGCGTCGACGTCACCGCGGCCGTACGGCAGATCCGCTCGCTGCCGCACCGGCTGCTGGCCTACCGCGGTGCGGACGGCTTCCCCGTCATCCTCCCGGTGGCGGTCACCGGCCACGACGGGACGGGGCTGCGCCTGGACGTGCCCCCGGGGCTGCTGCCGCCCGGTGGCAGGCGAGCCGGGCTCCTCGCCCACGCCTTCCGGCCGCAGTGCGTCGGGTTGGGCATGCGGACGTTCACCGGATGGCTGACCGTCACCGACGACGGCGCCTGCTACGCCCCGCACACCTCCAAGGGGTTGGCCGCGCCGCCGTACAAGACGCTGCTGACCGTCTCGAACGGGCTGCTGGCCAAGTACGGTCTGTGGCGCGCGCGTCGTGACGGCACCGCCGCGCGGCTGGAGCGCCTCGCCACCCGCGGCCCGGTGGACTGACCCGGATCTCCTCGGGACGCCCGCGCCGGGGCGCCGAACCGCGTTGCGGTCGGCCCCTGTTGCGCGGGCGTCAGTCGTTGTTGCCCGGCAGGTGCCGGGTGCGCGGCGGGGGTGTGCCCGGCAGGGCGTCCGTGCGGCGCGGGAGGAGGGCCGATGCGTCCAGGTGCCGGGTGATCACCCGGGACAGGGTCTGCAACGCGGCCTGCACCTCGAGGTGGTCGAGGGCGTCCACGTCGCCGCCGACCAGCGCCGTGTCACCGGACAGGGTGGTCCAGCCCGTCCCGTCGTCACCGAGTTCGACGCTGACCGTCTCCCCCGTGGGCACGGTCACCGTGAGCGTCACGGCGTCGGCGACGGCGTTCCGGCCGGTGTGCAGGGTCGCGCGGCGGTCGAAGTCGGCGGAGGCCGCGAGCTGTTGCCGTCCGGCGGTCGCGGCCAGCGCCGAGTGGGCGTAGTGGGACACCGCCTGCCCTTCCCGCGCCAGGTGGGCGAGGGTGTCCTCCGGCTCCCAGCCCGGCCCCTGGTCCTTCGGCGGGTCCAGTACGTCGGCGGTGGCTTCCAGCGCCTTGGTCGCGGCGCGCGCGGCACGCGTGACGGGGTCGGCCGGATCGTGAGCGTGGGCGGGCCGGGTGACGGCGTCCGCGATCCGCGCGAGCGCCCGTACCGATTCCGCGTTCAGGGGTGTGCCCTGGCCGGTGAGAGATCCGATGATGTGCTGCTCGTCCCGCTTGCTCACGTCGATGCCCCGCGCGGCGAGATCGGCGTAGACGGTGTCGCGTGAGACGCGGGCCAGCCTGGCCAGTTCGGCGACGCTGCGCGTGCCGGTGCGCCACGCGTCGGCCATCAGGTCGGCCCGGTCGGAGGCCAGGCGTTCCCTTCGCTCGGCCCAGCCGATGAGTGCGGACAGTGCGTTGATGCGCGCGGTTTCGGATCGCTCGGTCATGCGACCACTGTATGTCGACTGACTCGACATGTCGACTGAGTCGACACATTCTCCGGGGCATGGTGCCGCGAGCGGCCCGTCGGAACCTGCGGGGCAGGTTCCGACGGGCCGTCCGGTTGAAGGTTGCCGAGCGTGTGCCCGGCCTCGGCGTCAGCCGTCCACCGCGAGGGCGACAACCGGGCTGACACGAGCCGCGCGGCGGGCCGGCAGGACGCCCGCGAGGGCAGTGAGAGCGGTCAGCGCGAGCAGGACCCCGATGAGCTGGAAGCCGGGGAAGTCGATCGTGGCTTCGAATCCGGTGGCCTCGAGCAGCAGTACGGAGTAAGGGACCGCGAGCAGCAGGCCCATGGTGGCGCCGAGCGCGCCGTACAGCGCTGCCTCCAGTGTCATCGCGCCGCTCAGGCCCCGGCGGGACAGACCCACCGCGCGCAACAGGCCGGCCTCGCGGACGCGTTCGACGACCGACAGGGCCGTGGTGGAGCCGACGCCGGTGATCGAGATGGCGACGGTCAGGGAGATGAGGGCCAGGGCGCCGCCCACCAGGACACGGAGGAAGGAGTCGACGTCGTCGCGCTCGTCGGCGAGGACTCTGACCGACACCTTGTCCTTCGGGCCGATGCCGGAGTTCAGCACCTGGAGGGCGTCCGTGCGGCCCTGTTCGCCGGAGGCCGCGGCGTCGGCGAGCAGACCGGTCGGGCCCGCTGGTACGCCGAGCCGGTCCAGGTCGGCTGCGGCGGTGAGGATGCCGGCGTTGACCGGTGCGGCCGCGAGCAGCGCCACCACCTCCACCTGTGTCGAGCGCTCGCCGCGCGTCAGGGTGACCTTGTCACCCACGCCGACACCCGCGTCCTGCGCGGCGAACTCCGCCAGCGCCGCCTTTCCGGGACCGAGGTCGTCGAGGGAGCCGTCCCCGGCCTGGAGCTGGTCCCAGGTCGAGAGTTTCCGCAGGTCGAGGTCGACGGCCAGGTGTTCCTGCCGCGCCGCGCCGACCGTGACCGGGGCGCCGCGTTCGGGCAGGACCCGGGTCAGGGCCTTCGCCTCACGGGCCTTCTTCACCATGGCCGGCGGGAGCGGCTCGCCCTCGTCGGAGCTGAGCCAGAAGTCGCTGGGCGCGGTCGCCGCGACCTGGCCCTCCACCGTGGTCCGCACGGAGGACGCGCCCACGAGCAGCACCCCGATCATGGTCACGCCGAGTGCCACGACCACGCTGACCGCGGCGGCCCGCCGGGTCGCGCCGCCGACTCCGCCGACGGCCAGCCGGCCGATGGGGCCGGCCTTCCGCAGCGGCCAGCCGACCACGCGCAGGATCGGGCGGACGAGGACGGGGCCGAGGGCGACCAGGGCGAAGTAGGCCAGGGCGCCGGAGAAGACGATCAGCAGCATGACCGGCAGGGCGTCGTAGTTCGGCTGGTTCGGCTCGGGCAGTTGGCTGATGGCGAGGGCGGCCAGCGCCAGCGCTCCCCCGGCCAGCACGAGGCCGCCGATGGCCCTGGTCCGGGAGATGCCCTGCTGCCCGGCGGTGGTCGAGGCGCTGCGCAGCGCCTCCAGCGGGGAGACCCGGGCGGCGCCCGCGGCCGGTGAGAGCACCGCGACCACGGTCATCGCCACCGCTCCGGCCAGCACGGCGAGGGCCGGGCCGAGCGGCAGGCCGGGCGACGCCATGCGGACCCCGAAGAGGTCGAGCACGCTGGGCAGTACGTTCCCGACCACCAGCGCGACGGCGACTCCGGCCGTTCCGGCGACGGCCCCGGTCAGGGCGCCCTCCGCGGCCAGGGCGCGGACGAGCGGCTTGCGGTCGGCGCCCACCGCGCGCAGCAGGGCCAACTGGCGCATCCGCTGGGCGAAGACGATCCGGAAGGTCGAGGTCGCCACCAGCATCGCCGCGAGCACCGCCACCGCCTCGAACACCGTGATGATGAGGAAGAGGAGCCGGTACTCGTCGACGGCGCGCTGCTGCTCCTCCCGGCGGGTCTCCGCGCCGGTGGCCACTTCGCCGCCCCCGCCCGCGTCGGCGAACACCGTGCGCAGGGCCGCGCCGACCTTCGCCTCGTCGGCGTCCGCGTCGAGGCGGACCTCGACCTGGTTGATGTAGACCTCGGGGCCGCCCAGGCTGATCGCGGTGGAGTCGGGCGCGTACGCCTGCTCACCGTCATAGCCCTGCACCAGTGCGCCGGCCGGCGCGTCCGTGACCCCGGTGACCTTCAGGGAGGCCGGGCGGTCCGCTTCGGGGCCGGTCAGCACGGTGACCGTGTCGCCGATGCCGGCGTCGAGCCGGGACGCCGAGCGCTCGGTCAGGGCGATCTCGCCGGGCGCGTCCGGGTAGCTGCCCTTGATCACGTGCACCAGGGCGAGCGGGCCCTTGCCCGGGTCGGAGGTCACGCTCAACCCGGTACCGGCGGGGCGGCGCAAGGGAAGGTAAGCGCTCGTCCGCGCCGTGGAGTCGGCCACTCCCGGCACGTCGCGGACCGTCGCGACGGCGGGGGCCGACGGGGGCAGGTCGCCGTTGCCGACGACGAGGTCCGCGGCGGCCGGGGTGCCGTGGTGGGTGTCCAGGATGGTGTGTTCGAGTGCCCGCTGCGCGAGGACGGTGCCGAACACCACGAACGCGGCGACGGTCACGGCGAGTCCGGTCAGCAGCAGCCGGGCGGGCTTGTGCAGGGCGGCCGTCAGCTGGGTGCGCATCATGCTCATCGTCCGACCGCCAGCTGTCGCAGGGCGTCGGTCACCGACGCGTGGTCGGGGCGGTCGATCTCGCCGGCGACCCGGCCGTCGGCGAGCAGCACGACGCGGTCGGCGTAGGCGGCCGCGCCCGGGTCGTGGGTCACCATGACGACGGTCTGGCCCAGTTCGTGGACCGAGTTGCGCATCATGGCCAGCACCTCCGCGCCGGAGCGGGAGTCGAGGTTGCCGGTCGGCTCGTCGGCGAAGACCACCTCGGGCCTCGACACCATGGCGCGGGCGACCGCCACCCGCTGCTGCTGCCCGCCGGACAGCTCGCTGGGCCGGTGCCCGAGCCGGTCGGTGAGGCCGAGTTCGGTGACGAGGTGCTGGAACAGCTCGTGATCGGGCCGGCGGCCCGCCAGGTCGAGCGGCAGGGTGATGTTGCGCCGGGCGGTGAGGTGCGGCAGCAGGTTGAACGCCTGGAAGACGAAGCCGATCCGCTCGCGCCGCACCTGGGTCAGGACGCGGTCCGACAGCGTGGTGAGGTCGACGCCCGCCAGCAGCGCCTGACCCGAAGTGGCGCGGTCCAGGCCGGCCAGACAGTGCATCAGGGTGGACTTCCCGGAACCGGAGGGGCCCATGATGGCGGTGAACCGGGCCCGGCCGAACGCGACGGACACGCCGTCGAGGGCGCGGACCTCGGTGTCGCCCTTGCCGTACACCTTGACCAGGTTCACCGCGGTGACCGCCCCGGCCGTCGGGAGGTGCGGTGGTGCGGCGGGCGGGAACGGGTGGGCAGTGGGACTGGGCATGGGTGCCTGCTCCTTGGGACGCGGGTGTCGGTCGGTACGCGACGCCGAGGACGAGTGGTTCCGGTGCTGCGGGTCGCCGCGTTGAGGGCATCAGCCTCGCCGGGCGGACCTGTTCGCCACATCTGCCTCGGGACAGGTCTTCGGGGGCTGCGGAGGCGGTGGGAATCTGACTTTCGGCGGATCCCGCGCGGCGGCCACGGCCGGTATCGTTCACCGCGATGTTGAACGTGCAACTTGAAGACCGGTGGAACCGGGCGGGACGCGCGGGCGGAGTCGTCGCCCTGGCGCTCCTGGGCCTCGCCGACACCGCCGTCTCCGTCATCGTCGACGGCCTGGACCCGCTGCGGTGGTCCGTGTGCGCGGTGCCGTCCCTGGCCACCGCCATGCTGTGGCTGAGGGCGGAACGGCTCGGGCCGCGCCTGCTGGCGCCGGCCGTCGTGGCCCTGGCCGTCTGCTCGCTCGCCGGCACGGTATGGCTGATCGGGCTGGACTCCGAGGGGTCATGGGGCTGGGCGGAGACCTTCGGTCTGCTCATGCTGCTGATCACGGTGGTGCGGCGGAGCCAGGGGTGGCTCATGCCCGTCCAGGCCACCGCCCTGTGTCTGGCGCTGTGCGTCCAGCCGGCGCGGGGCACCTCGATCGGCTGGGCCCAGTTCTTCGGCTGCGTCCAGGGCCTGCTGGCCGCCGCCGCCGTGGTGGTCGGCCTGTATCTGCGGTTCCAGGCGGCCGCCCGCGCGCAGCAACTCGCGGCCGTACGGGCCGAGCAGCGCGCCGAGTTCGCCCGGGACCTGCACGACTTCGTCGCTCACCACGTCACCGGCATCGTCGTCCAGGCGCAGGGCGCGCGCTACGTCGCCGGAACGAACCCGGAGCTGGCGGTCGACGCGCTCGGGGAGATCGAGCAGGCGGGTGCGCAGACCATGTCGGCGATGCGGCGGATGATCGGCGTCCTGCGGCAGGAGGACGATCAGGCGCCGCTCACCCAGTCCCCCGGCCTCGGTGAACTGGTCCCGCTCATCGAAGGGTTCACGGCGGTCGGCGGGCCCGAGGTCCGGCTCGCCGCGGACGACGTGCCGGGCGATCTGCCGGTGGAGGTGGCGAGTTCCGCGTACCGCGTGGTGATGGAAGCCCTCACCAACGTCCGGAAGCACGCGGGAGCCGCGAGCACGGTGGACGTGGGCCTCCAGCACACCCCGGAGTGGCTGTTCGTCCGGGTGGTCAATGACGGGCCGCAGCCGTCCGGACAGCGGTCCTGGACGGCCGGGTTCGAGTCCCGGTCGGGGTTCGGGCTGCTCGGACTGACCGAACGGGTCTCCGCGATCGGGGGCAGGCTCCGGGCCGGACCGGGCATCGACGGAGGATGGGTCGTGGAGGCCGCGCTGCCGCTGGCGGGCGGCACCGGGGCCGAGGCGGAGGACGGGCGATGACGATCCGAGTGATGGTCGCCGACGACCAGGCCATGGTCCGGGCCGGCTTCGGCATGATCATCAGGGCGCAGCCGGACATGCAGCTGGTGGGCGAGGCCGCCGACGGCGTCCAGGCGGTCGAGATGGCGCGGCGGCTGCGGCCGGACGTGGCGCTGATGGACATCCGCATGCCCCGCATGGACGGTCTCGAAGTGCTGCGGCTGCTCGCGGGACCGGACGTCACCGACCCGATCAGGGTCGTCATGGCCACCACGTTCGATCACGACGAGTACGTCCACACCGCCCTGCGCAACGGCGCCTGCGGCTTCCTGCTCAAGGACTCCGGCCCCGCCCTGCTGGTGGAGGCGGTCCGCGCCGCGGTCTCCGGCGAGGCGCTGATCAGCCCGTCGATCACCGTGCGGCTCCTGCAGAACCTGACCGCACCGGCTCCCGCACGCGACACCGGAGCGCTGTCCCCCCGGGAACTCGACGTGGTGCGCCTGGTCGCCAGGGGCCGGACCAACGCCGAGATCGCGGAGCAACTGGTCATCACCGTCGGGACGGTGAAGAGTCACCTCAGCAGCATCCAGACGAAGCTGGCCGCGCGTAACCGGGTGGAGATCGCCGCCTGGGCGTGGGAGCGGTCACTGGTCGGCTGAGCCCGGCACGCCCGGTCTCACCTCGGAACGGCCGTACCTGGGGCGGCGGTGTCCGGTGACCGGCCGCCCCACGCCCTCCGGTTGTCAGGAGACGGCGGCGGCGAGGCGCTCGGCCACCTCGGAGGCCGACGGCATCGCGGCGATCTCGTCGCGCAGGCGGTGGGCCGCTTCGGTGTACGAGGGCTCGGCGAGCAGCCGGGCGACCGCGGCGGCGACCGACTCCGGCGACTGCTTCCCGACGGGCAGGGCGATCCCGGCTCCGGCGGCCTGAAGACGGTCGGCCTGGCGCTGCTGACCGGCCATGCCCGGTACGACGACAGCGGGGACACCGCGGGCGGCGGCGCCGAACGTGTTGCCGGAACCACCGTGGTGCACCACGACCGACACGCCGTCCAGCAGCTGTGCGGCGGGCCGGAAGGAGACCAGTTCGACGCGTCCCGGCTCCAGACCGAAACCGTCGGTGGGCCTGCTGCCGGTCGTGGCCACCAGATCGACGTCCAGCGCGCTCAGCGACCGCAGCACCGGTCCGAGGGCCGGCGAGGCGAGTACGGTACTGAAGCTGACCAGGACCCGGGGGCGACCGGTCGCGGCCACGGGGTCGGCGCCGGAGTGGCCTTCGGTGCCCTGGTGGGGTTCCGGCCGCAGCGGCAGGCGCTCCAGGGCCGGCAGCGCACCGCCGCGTTGCAGGCTGGGCGGGCAGAGGTCCACCAGCCAGCGTCCGAATGGCGCGGCGTCGCCCGGCGCCTCCAGACCGCGCTCGAGGTATCGAGGGCGCGCCACCCGCGCCATGGCCACCAGCGCCTCCGGCTCCAGCGCCGGATCGATGGCCATGACGGCGGACGGCACCTTGAGGACGGCGGCGACCAGCGGCCCCACGAAGTCGCAGTGCTCGGACATGACCAGGTCCGGCTCCCACGCCCGCGCCCCGGCCAGCGCCTCGTCGGCGGCGAGGTCGACCCGTACCCCGGCGAAGAACTCCGCCACGACCGCGGGCGACGGCTTCGCCATGATGTCGCTGCCCGTACGGCGGTTCACCTCGGCGATCGTGGCTTCGACCGTCGGGCCGGCGGGAATGTGGACGAATCCCTCCGGCTCGATGGAACCGGCCATGCTCGCCGCGGTGACGAAGGCGACGGTGTGTCCCTGGGCGCGCAGGGCCCGCGCCAGCGGCAGCAGCGGCAGGAAGTGGCCGGTCAGGGGGTTGTTGAACATCAGGACGCGCATGGCAGTGAACCCGTTTTCCCGTACGTGCTCTGTGCGACTGCGAACAGCCGCCGGGCAGGCACCCGACTATACTTGACGTATCAATTAAGTCGGTCCGGGGGTCCGGGTCCACCGTCTCACCGGCGCAGGGATGCGGCGTCTCCCATGACGACCACCGGGTGCAGGCCGGGGTCGAGCGTCAGCAGCAGTTCCCTCATGTGCTCCTTCTTCAGGCTCACACAGCCCTGGGTGGGGCCCTCGTGGTCGACGTGCAGCCAGATGCCGCCGCCCTTTCCGGCACCCAGGGGGCGGGTCCAGTCCAGCGGCGTGAGGCCGGGCTTGCGGTTGTAGTTGATGGCGACGACGTAGTCGAAGGAGCCCGCGAGCGGCTCGCCGAGGGATCCGGTGCCCCTGATGGTGAAGCCCGTCGACTGGTCGTAGGGCAGCTCGGTGCCCGGGTCCGGCAGCAGCCCGCCGGCGTCGGTGAGGGTGAACACGCCGATGGGGGACCGCCCGTCGCCGAGGCGGTGGTCGTCGGTCCAGCCGTTCAGGGCGTTGTGGGCCGGCCAGGTCGCGCCCGGCTGCCAGCCGGCACTCGTCCGCTCGTACACCACCGCCTCGGAATCCGAGGAGTCCTTGCCACGGCCGGTGACGAGGACGACCTGCCGGGTGTTCTGCGGTATCTGTGCCAGCGTCCGGGGGCCCACCCCCGGCAGCTCCTCGGGAGCCGCCTCCGGAGTGCTCTCCGCGGAAGTCCCGTCCTTCGGCAGGGCTTTGCCCTGTGCCGTGCCGGGCCCGTCCGCGGGGGTGTGCGTCACCTCGTCCGCCGCCGCGGACGGGTTCGAGGCGCTGCCGCCCGTCCAGGCGTCGCCGCCCGCGCACCCGGTGAGGGCCGTGGACGCGGCAAGGGTGACGGCCAGCGCCGTCAGGCGGCCCACCGGCCGGGACGGGGACACGGACGCCTGCTGGTCCGGGCGCGGTGTGCGGGAACGCCGTGATGTGAGGCGAGTACGTGAAGCCATGTCGATCAGCCTGGACGACACATGTGAGGAAGTGGTCAGCGTCTTCGGTCCGTTGTCGAACGGGCGTGTGCGGGCGTGCGTGCGGGCGCGGCCGGCCGGGATTCCCGCACACCGGCCGCGGGCCGGCCTCAGCGTGCGGAGCCCGCCACCCACTCCTTCCACGGCATGTTCCAGCCGTTGAGGCCGTTGTCAGGGGCGATGGTCGCGTCCTGGGAGTTGCGCACCACGACGACGTCGCCGAGGAGGGAGTTCGCGTAGAACCAGGCACCGTCCTGGGACGCGTCGCCGCCGCCCTGGACGTCGTTGAGGCCGACGCAGCCGTGGCTGATGTTGGACCGGCCGAACACCGAGTCGTCGCCCCAGTAGTTGCCGTGGATGAACGTGCCCGACGTGGAAAGGCGCATCGCGTGCGGGACGTCGGGGATGTCGTACTCACCGGCGAACCCCACCGTGGCCCCGTCCATCCGGGTGCTGACCAGCTTCTCCGAGATCACCATCCGGCCGTTCCAGGTGGGCGAGCTCGCGGCGCCCGCGGTGATGGGTATGTCCCGTATCGTTCGGCCGTCGCGGACGACGCGCATCCGGTGCCTGGCGGCGTCCACGGTGGAGACCTGACTGCGCCCGACGGTGAACCGGACGGTCTTGTCCTGCTCGCCGTAGGCGTCCTCGGCGCCCTTGACGCCGTCGAGGCGGATCCGGACCGTCACGGTGGACCCGGCCTCCCAGTACTCCTGCGGGCGGAAGTCGAGACGCTGCGCGCCGAACCAGTGGCCGACGACCTTCTGTCCGCTGCTGGAGCTGACCGAGATGCCGGACTCCACGGCCTTCTTGTCGGTGATCGCCTTGTCGAAGGTGAACGAGACCGGCATCCCCACGCCGACCTTCGAGCCGTGCTCCGGAACGTACGTGCCGACGAAACGGTCGTCCTCGTCGAGGGTCGTGAAGGTGACCCGCTCGGTCGCCTTCGCGCCCTTCCCGCCGGTGGCGACGGCCGTCAGCCGGTAGGTGGTGCCGTGGTCGAGGGCGGCGTCGGGCGACCATGTCCTGTTGTCCCGCGAGGCTTTGCCGGGCACGGTGGCGCCGTCCGCCGTGACCAGGGACGCCTTGGCGATCGAGCCGTGCTCGACCTCGATCCGGCCGCCGCTGCGGACGGACACACCCTTCTGCCCGTCGGTGGCGTTGAGGACGATGCGTGGTTGCGCCGCGGCCCCGGCCGGGGGCTTCTTCGCGCTGTCGTCCTCGGACCGCGGGCTGCCGCCGCAGCCCGCCAGAAGGCATGCCGAGACGGACAGCACGGCCACGGCCCGGACGGGGCGGGGCAGAGCGGTGCGGATGCGGTGCATGGTGTCTCCGTCGTGTGCGGGAGCGGTACGCCCCACCGGTGGTGGGAGCTGCGGGCCCCGGCCGGCGTGCGGCGGGCGCCGTTCGGCGCCACGACGGCGGGCCGGGCGCGGACCGCTGCGTCCGCGGCCACGCCCGCGTCCGCCGCGGCGGTCACGGCTCGCGACCGCCCTCGCGTCCCGCGGGCACGGCACGACGGCGCCGGCACCGGGCGCACGCCTCGGGGTGTGGCTCATGCTGACACCCGGGTGTGAGGAAGTTGTCAGGTCGTGGGAAGGCCAACACCCACCGTCCGCCGGTGTTCCGGCCCGTTTAGAGTCGACGACGTGTGCGCACATGTGCTGGTCGCGGAAGACGACGACATGCAGGCGGAGCTGATTCGCCGGCTCCTGGTGAAGGAGGGCCACTGCGCCTTCCTGGTCTCCGACGGACGGGCCGCGATCGAGGAGGCCCGGCGCCGCAGGCCCGACCTGATCGTCCTGGACCTGATGCTCCCCGAGGTCGACGGATACGGGGTCTGCCGCGCGCTGCGCGACGACGAGGACGAGCCGATCCCGATCCTGATGCTCACCGCGCGCTCGGCCGAGGAGGACCTGCTCCTCGGTCTCGAACTCGGCGCGGACGACTACATGACCAAGCCGTACAGCCCCCGGGAGCTGATGGCCCGCATACGCACCGTGCTGCGCCGTACGCTGCGCGCCGCGGAATCCTCTCCGGTGCTGCGCGCGGGCGGTGTCACCGTCGATCCGATCCGGCACCTGGCGACCTGCGACGGCTCCCCTGTCACCTGCACCCCGGGCGAGTTCGCCATCCTCCGGGCGATGGTCGCGGAACCCGGCCGGGTCTTCTCGCGTCGCCAGCTGCTCCAGCACACCCGCGGCCACGACCGCGCGTCCACCGAGCGCGCCATCGACGTGCACATCATGAACCTGCGCAAGAAGATCGAACCGGACCCGCGCAGGCCGGTCCGGCTGCTGACCGTCTTCGGCGTCGGCTACAAGCTGGTCGGTACGCCGTGACGGCCCGCCCCGCCGCGTCCCGCCTGGGCGTGCCCTGGCGTCAGAGCCTGCTGGTACGGCTGCTGCTCACCTCCATGACGATCATCGTCGTGTCCGTCGGGGCCACGGCCTGGCTGGCGGTCGAGACCACCACCCGCGCCGTCCAGGAGGAACGCGGTCAGCTGCTCTCCGACGACACCGACATCCTGCGGCGGCTGAGCGGTTTCGCCGCGACCCACGAGGACTGGGACGGAGTTCAGGCTTCGGTGCGCGCGCTGTCGGACACCACGGGCCGGCGTATCGCCGTGACGACCACGTCCGGCCGTGTCATCGCCGACTCGCACTCGGCGGGGATGGCGCTGCCGGCCCGCGCCTCGGCCACCATCGACCCGTTGCGGACCGACACCTACACCGAACCGGGCGCCCAGCTCTCCGGCATCGACCCGCGTGCGGTGGGCCCGTACGCGCTCGACGCCACCGAACGCAAGCAGGTACGTGTCGTCGCTCAGAAGCGTCTGGCGTGCATGGAACGGTACGGCAGCACCGGCACCTTCCGGCAGGTCCCCAGCGGACGCACGGTCATCGTCGCCGACGGCGAGGAGGCCGACGTGCCCATCGAGTGCGCAGACGGATCCCTCAACACGCCCACCGAGACCGAGGCGAAGGCGCTGGACGAACTCAACAAGCTGGTGACGGCCTGTCTCGGCCCCGGACGGGACGGGGGCGTCGCCAAGTTCGGACTCGGCGTCTCGCTCATCACCCACTTCGGGACCAGGAGCAAGGTCCACACCGGCCCGGCAATCGACCACCAGAAGACCCAGGACTGCATAGACAGCTCGCAGCGCAGTCAGCTCGAACCGTACGTCGCCCCGCGGGCGCTGCTCTACCTGGGCAGCGGCCAGGATCAGGACCAGCGGATCTCGGTGTTCGACCTGTCCACCGGCAACAAGGCCAAGATCGTCGGTGTCACCGCGGCGATCCTCGTCCTGACCCTCGCCCTGACGGCGGCCGTGGCGATCCGTCTCGTGCGCCCGCTGCGGGCCCTGACCGCGGCGGCGCTGCAACCGCCGCAGCTGCACGCGCGGGTCGCCGTCACCACCAAGGACGAGACCGGCCGCCTGGCCGCGGCCTTCAACGAACTCACCGAGCGCCGTGAACAGTTGGAGGCCCAGCGCAAGGCCATGGTCAGCGATGTCGCGCATGAGCTGCGGACCCCGCTGACCAATATCCGGGGCTGGCTGGAGGTCACCCGCGACGGGCTGGTCGACCCGGACCCGGACCTGATCGCCTCGCTGCACGACGAGGCGCTGCTGCTCCAGCACATCATCGACGATCTGCGGGACCTCGCGGCGGGCGACGCCGGCACGCTGGAGCTGCACCGCGAACCGGTGAGCGCTGACGAACTCGTGGCGCAGGTGGTGTACGCCCACCGCGGCCGGGCCGACGCCTCGGACATCCGTCTGGACAGTCGTACCGAGCCCGGTCTGTGGCTCGACGCCGATCCGGTGCGGATGCGCCAGGTCCTGGGCAACCTGGTCTCGAACTCGCTGCGGCACACACCCGCCGGCGGCACCATCACGCTCACGGCCGCGCCGGACGGCGACACGGTGGTGCTCACCGTCCGGGACACGGGCAGCGGGATCTCCGCCGAGGACCTGCCCCAGGTGTTCGAGCGCTTCTGGCGGGCCGAGAAGTCCCGCAACCGGCGCACCGGCGGCAGCGGGCTGGGCCTGTCCATCGTGCGCCAGTTCGTGGAGGCGCACGACGGCACGGTGACCGCCGAGAGCACGCCCGGTGCCGGGGCGGTGTTCACCCTGCGCCTTCCCGGCGGTCCGTGTCCGGACAACGTGCCGTCCTGAGCGGGTCCACGGCCGGACGGCGCACGGGGCGCGGGCCCTACAGGTCGGCGCTGACGCCCAACAGGCCGAGCACCAGGGTGATCCCGAGGTTGACCGCCTTGTGCCTCAGGAAGACCGCGATGAACTCCCGGATCGTCGCGCTGGGCCAGAAGTACGCGGCGGTGGGTGCGCCGACGACCTGGCCCCTGACTCCGGCCTTCCGCGCGGTGATGGCCGCGCGGAACACATGGAAGTTGTTGGTGACGACGACGCACCGGTAGTCCGGCTTGAGTTCCTCCATGATCGACTTGCTGAAGCGCAGGTTCTCGTCGGTGGTGCGGGAGCGGTTCTCGCGCTGGACGCGCTCCTCGGGGAAGCCGCGTTCGACGAGGTACCGGGCCATGGCGTCGGCCTCGGGCAGATCCTCGTCCGGGCCCTGCCCGCCGGAGGTGAGCAGGACCGGCGGGTTGCCGCGCGCGGCCTGTGCCTCATACACGGCGCGCCCGCGATCCAGTCTGTTGGCCAGCAGCCGCGGCACCCGGGAGCCGCCGACGAGGCCCGATCCGAGGACGACCACGAAGTCGACGTTCCGCCGCACCGGGAGCCGCCCGTAGAGGAACGCGTAGCCCAGGAAGCAGAGGAAGAGGAAGGAGACGTAGCCGACCACCGGGATCGCGGCGCCCGCGAGGCGAACGACGATGTCGGACTTGCCGAGGACGGCCGCGCCGAGCAACGCGATGAAACCGAGGGTCGCCAGTCCGGTCAGCAGCGAGAGCAGGTTCCCCAGGCGCCTGCCCTCCTTGCGGAGCATCTTCACACCGTTCGCGATCAGGAAGAACGCCAATGTGAAGCTGCCCAGAAGAAGAAGCACACAAGCGCCGATGACGATCGCTTCCAACATCGCCGGGGAATCCTCGGTCTTCGCAATCGCGTAGATGGCCAGCAGGACCACCGTGATACCGAGGAGGACGGCGTTGCCGAAGCGGCGGGGATCGTACAGAACGGAGAGGCAGAATATGACGAAGAAGAACGCAGCCGCGTAGACGAACACCGCCGCAGTATATGGCAACTGTTTGATACGTCAACGAACTTCGGAGCCGGCACACGTGTGAGAGGTGTGCCCTTCGCCCCGCGGCCGCACCGGCTCACCGCGCTTCGGCGGAGCCACCCTCTTCGGCCGCCCGAGCGGTCTGCTCCGGCGTACGGTCCCCGCGCTGGTGGACGTGCGGCGCCGGGGTGCGCTCGATCTGCAGGCTGAGCAGTTCGGGGCGGCTGTAGTGGCCGCGCGAGTCCATCAGGCGCTTGCGGAGGTCGATCTTCGCGAAGTCCAGGTCGGCGATGACCTCGCCCTCGCCCGAGGTGAGCGGCTCGCCCATGATGCGCCCCTCGGGGTCCACGATGGCGGTGAAGAAGCCACCGGAGATCGCGGCGACGGGACCGCCGGTGTCCTCGGCGATCTGCGCCTGCTGGTCGGCGTCGAGCCACGCGGTGGCGTTCACCACGAAGCAGGCCGACTCCAGGGCGTGCTGACGGATGTTGACCTCGATCTGGTCGGCGAACTGCTGGCCGCCGAAGGCACCCGGGTACATCGCGGCGTGGATCTGCTCCCCGTCGGCGATCAGGGCGTAACGCGCGAGCGGCAGGTAGTGCTCCCAGCAGGCGAGCTGGCCGACCCGGCCCACGGCGCTGTCCACCGCACGCAGACCGGAACCGTCGCCCTGGCCCCAGATCATCCGCTCGTGATACGTGGGCGTGATCTTGCGTCGGCGCTGGATCAGCGTGCCGTCCGCGTCGAAGAGCAGCTGCGTGTTGTAGATGGTGCCGCCGTCCCGCTCGTTGACCCCGATGGAGACGACCATCCGGGCCTCGCGGGCGGCCTCGGCGATCGCGTCGGTCGCGGCGGACGGCACGGTCACCGCCTCCTCCAGCAGGCGCAGGTGTTCCTTGGCCATCTTGAAGGGCGGCTGCACGAAGGAGAAGTAGGGGTAGTACGGGACGACGGTCTCGGGGAACACGGCGAACTGGACACCCCGCTTCCCCAACTCGCGGATCTTGCCGACGACCTTCTCGACGGCGCCGGCCCGGCTGTAGAGCACGGGGCTGATCTGCACTGCGGCTGCTCGTACGACGGTCATGGGGGGCTCCTTCTGCTCACGTGATTCGGTGCGGCGTGCGGCACGGCGCCGCCCGGGTCGGTCGCACACGATGTGGAGGGCTTGCGGTTCGCTCGGGCGCGGTGCGTCCGCGGCCCGCGCGGTCGGCCGCCCCGCGCATCGCCCGCCGGCCTGTCGGTCGGCGGGGCCCCGGGGCCGGCCATCCTCCATTAGGAGTACATGCTCCTATATTAGCGAACGACCCCGCCGCGCGCGCCGTGCCGCGACGTGCCGCTGACCACACTCGCCGGAGGCCGCGCGAAGTTCCACCGGGGACGAGGGCGAACTACCTCGGCCCCTCGGTCATGGCTTCGCGGTTCGGGCCGAAGACGACAACCCTCTCGATCAGGTCCGACGCCGTGTAGAGGAACTCCCAGCCGACCGCCGTGCTGTCGTCCGGCAGGACCGCGTCCCAGCGGAAGACCGCGGATTCCTGGTTCCGGTAGAAGCTCTCGACCTCCATGCTCACGAGCGGAGCCTGGTGCCGTGCGGCGCCGATGTAGTCGTTCAGGACGTCCCGGCCCACGAGAACACGGTCGGGTTCGGGTTCCATGAACGTGATGTCCTCGGCGTAGACCTCCTCCATGGCCAGGGCACGTTCGCGCCGGTCGGGAATCGACCAGACCTGCATGTGCTTGGCCGTGAGAAGCCTGGCGCGGTCGGAGGAGCCGGCCAAAGTCAGGTTGAGGTACGAGATCCTGCCGTGCCGGTCCGGTACGACCGTGGCACGGCCGCACGCATAGAATTCCGTCCCGGCCCGGTCCTGCCCGACCTCGCTCCAGTGAGCGGTGATGACTCCGTCCTCGCCCACGGAAGATTTCCAAAAATATCGGGCCTCCTGGCGACGGTCCGCTTTCCGGTGGAGAAAGGCGACCGCCCTCTCCTGGCCCTGGACAAACTCTCCGCAGTCCAGCAGTAGCGCATTCTCGGCGAAGATTGCCGGAATTTCCTGGAGGCTGGACCGATCATCGTCGACGCGGTTGAGGATTTCGAAGTAGCGATCGAGTGGCGTCGTCATGATGAATGTCGGGTTTCCTCTGCTGCCGATACTCGAAGTTATTTGTCGCGTCAATAGTCTACTGCTCGTAGGGCGGGTGACGGCGGAGGCCGTCCCGGCGGCGAACCGCCGGGACGGCCCCGAAGCGGAGCGACCGGGACCCGCCCCGGGCGGCCTCGCACCGGCACCAGGACCGATGCCGGTGCGAGGCCTCGCCGCGGGGCGGGGTGAAGGGCCGGCCCCTGCTTCGTTCAGGAATGCGCGTGCGCGCCGTGGCCCGCGCCCATCTTGCCGTTCATCTCCATGACCATGCCGTGGATCTCGTGCACGGCCGCCGGCATGATGACGAACGGACGCATCATGCCTTCGTCCTCGTGGTCGAGGATGTGGCAGTGGTACATCACCTTGCCGCTCTGCTTCGCCAGCCGTCCCGCGACCGTGACGATGGTGTTGGCCTGGACGTTGACGGTGTCCTTCCAACCGGACTCCTCCGGGGCGATCGGCAGCGCCGCGCCCGGAGTGAGGGGCTTCGTGGTCTTCCCCGCGGCGTGGTCCAGGCCGGTGGAATCCAGCGAACGCCGCTCGACGACCTGGAAGTTCATCAGGTGGATGTGCATCGGGTGGTAGATCGGCACACCGGGCGGCGCGACGCTGACGAAGTGCCACTTCTCCCAGGTGTCGGATGACGCGAAGAAGGTCGTGGTGTCCTCGAACACGGTCGCCGTGCGGCGCAGGGCCCTGGTCGTGCCGTCGATCTCGATCTGCACGATGCCGTCGCCGGGTGCCGTCTGCGCGGAGACTTCCTGCATCTCCCAGATCTGTGGCATGGCGCCGGACTTGTCGAAGGCCAGCAGCACGAAGCGCTCGGTGGCGTCCTTGGGGACGTCACCCGGCTTGATGTTCCGGAACCTCGGGGACAGCGTCGCCGGAACCGCGTACGGCTTCGGGTTCCGCTTCTTCTCCACGCGGAACTGCATGACCTCCGGGTACGGAATGGTGAACTCCGGCAGGGCCGCGCCGGGAGTCTGGCCCGGGATCGTGTTCACGAGCTTGAGCCGCTTGCCGGGGAACGCGGCGAAGTCGATGACGAGGTCCGCGCGTTCGGCGGGAGCGAGCGACAGCGCCTCGTCGATCGTCTGCGGCTTGCCGAGCAGACCCAGATCCGTGCCGATCAGCTTCATGGCGCCGCGGACGGGCTTGCCGGTCTCCTCGTCGACGACGACGAGACGGTAGACGCGAACGCCCGACATGTTCACCACACGGAAGCGGTACGCGCGCGCCTCCACGTCGAGGTGCGGCCAGACGACGCCGTTGACCATCGTGAACGGGCACAGGGACGCCAGGGCCGGCGGCATGACTCCGGGAGTCGGCTCGGGGCCGTGGACGATCCGCTTGGACAGGATGCGTCCGTCGATCCGGCCCTTGTCGTCGGTGTCGAAGTTGACCTCCTGAATCATCAGGGGTATTTCGTACTCGCCCTGAGGCAGCCGGAGCCGGGACTCCTCCGCGTCGCGCACCAAGTAGTGGCCCACCAGGCCGGCCGCGACATTCAGCGAGGTGATCGCCATGGCGTGATCGTGGTAGAAGAGGTGGGCCGCCGCCTGGTCGTTGGCGAACTCGGCCAACTGCGCGTCGCCCGGCGTCACTCCGTACTCGGACGCGCCGTCACTGAGGCCGTTCTGGTGACCGCCGTGCACATGCACCGTCGTCCACGGGGTCAGCCCGTCGACCTCCGCCCGGGGGAACCCTCCCTCGGATCCGGGCCGGTTGTAGGGCAGCAAGCCGGGTCCGGGGCCTTCGGGGCGTATCCAGACGGCCTTGACGGGCAGGGTGCCCGCCAGCTTGTTGTTCCAGGCGACGCGGGCCTTCTGACCGCTGCGCACCTCGATGGTGGGGCCGGGGAAGTGGCCACCGTAGGTCCACAGGCGGGTGGGAGGCAGCTGCGAGTGCAGGCGCTGACGCGAGTTGACGAGGTTGATCTCCGTGATGCTCCTGCTGTTCAGCCGCAGGGTCGGAGGGATGCGCAGCGGGTCCTTGAACGGGGTCAGCTCGGTGTGCGTCGGTGTGTCGACGCCCGGCAGGGTCGCGGCCCCGGTCAGCTCCTGGGCCTGGGATTCGCTCCCCCTGAGGGCGATGGTTCCGCCCACGGCGACGGCGGCTGTGGTCAGACCGGCCATGCCCAACAGGGACCGCCGGGAAGTGCTTGTCATGTGTTGCCCATTCTGTCCGTTGACTGAGGCACGGGAGTCACCTGCGACGCCGTTGCGGGCTCGGGGATCCCCCGCGCGAGGACACGCCGCACGGCGCACCCGGTGTGACACGCGGGAACATGCGCCGCTCGTGTGCGTCACCGGGGCGTCCTCAGTGCCTTGTGGGCAAGGGAGCCAGGCTGCCGGAGGGTTCCCGCGGGCGCTGCCAGGGAGGTCCCGTCCTCGCTTGTGGCGTCGGCGGGGCGCCTGGTGTGGGGTGGCTGAGCCTGCGTCAGCACATTGCGGTGATGCGGTGCAGATGGCTTCGGTGGCGGCACGACGGATGCAAACGGGCGATCAGCCGGCAGCAGCACCGGAAGCGAGCGGCGCGTTCCGAACGCCTTGCCCGGAAGGCAAGTAAATCACCAATTGCTTGACGCTTCAAATTTTAGGTGTGTGTGACGGGTACGACACTCCCCGGCCCGGAACACCGGAGGAATGCCGACACACGTGTCTCACGTCGGTGTCACGTCGCGCCAGCCCGGCGGGCGAGCCCGAGTACGACGTCCACGACGAGAAACGCGAGCAGCGTGACACCCAGGACAGGGAGGGCCCAACCGAGCGCGAGCACGGCGGGGACGCCGATGAGCAGCACCGGCAGAGGCAGCGACCGCCACGCTCCTCTCGCCGGGGCCTTGCCGAACAGGGCCGTACGGCCCTCGCGTCGCGGACGCCGCTGCCACCACATGCGGTAGCCCCACAGGATCACGAAGACCAGGCCGAGGGCGATGACGGCTAGCACGATCTGGTTCACGGGGCCGAACAGCAGGCCCATGTGACCCTGCACGCCGAGCCTGCTGAGCTTGGCGAGGACCGGGTAGTCGGCCCAGCGGCTGTGGGAGACGACCTCCCCGGCGGCGGCGTCGACGGCGACCCGGTCGTAGTGGACGGGCCAGCGGTCGTCGTCCTGCGCGACCGTCCAGGCCGTGGCCGAGTCGGCGGGCGGTGTCAGCACCACCTTGCCGCCGAGCCCGGCTTCCCGCGCGACGGCGAGGACCTCGTCGAAGGCGACCGGATCCGCCGCAGCCGTGTCCGCTCCGCCCTCGTGGCCGACATGGTCCTGGTGCTCCGCGGGGTCGTCCCCGGTCGCGGTGGGCGCGCCGGGCAGCTCGGTGACCAGTTCCGGCGCGTGTGCCTGGGCCGCGTCGAGGAGTTGCCCGAAGCGGTCACCGGCGTAACGGGACCAGGTGAGCCCGGTCATGCTGAGCACCAGCAGACCGGCGGTGATCCACACGCCGACGACAGCATGCCGACTGCGCGTACGCCGAACCCCGCGCGCCGAACGCTCGGGCAGGAGAAGGGCGCGGGCCCGCTCACCACGTCGCGTACGGGATCGCGCCAACCACAGGACGAGTCCGCCCGCGACCATCACCCAGAGCCAGCTCGCGGCCACCTCGGAGTAGAGGCGGCCGTTCTCGCCCAGGTGGAGGTTGCGGTGCAGGTCGGTGAGCCAGTGGGTGACGGGCGTCGACCCCGACCACGTGGTCAGTTCACCCTGCACCTCGGCGGTGTACGGGTCGACGAACACCGTCCGCTGCCGGTCGTCGCCCAGTCCCGGGACGGACAGCACCACTCGGGTCGTGTCCTCCGGTGCCGACGGGACGACGACCGAGGTCAGGGTGCCCTCGGGATGAACGGACCGGGCGGCGGCGATCTGGACCGACACCGGCATCGGGTCGGTGCCGACGTCCTCCACGAGGAGCCGGTCGCCGTAGGCGAGGCGGTCGAGTTGCGGGGTGAGGGTGTAGGCCAGGCCCGTCAGCGCGGCGACGAGCAGGAACGGGCCGACGAGCACCCCGGCGTAGAAATGGAGGCGGAGCAGCAGTGGTCGTAGGCTCCCCCAGGTCCGGCCCGGGGTTGCGCCATCGGTCTTCGGCACATGTTCTGAGACACGTGTCTGCGAAACCTCCCGTACGGAGGGCGACGCCGCGTCGGGCTCGCCACTCGGTGGCTGGTTCCGGGTCTGAGACATACGTATCCCCCATGAGGCATCGGGTGTTGGTCCGGGCGCGAAGGAGGGCGACCGGTCGCACCGCCGCTACGGGTGGCGCGGCGTGGCAGAACGGCGGCCGCGTCCGCGGCTGCGTGAGGACAGCGCCCGGCGACGAGGGGTGGGTACGCCGGATCACATACCGCTGGCGAGACACCATGGTGCGCCCGAGGCTGCCGCTGTCACCGACATGACCGCGAACACGGCCATACGGACGAGGTGCAACCGAGGATCACGTGCCGACGTGCGTTGCGTATGTTGGCCCGCTCATCGGGATCCCCCAAGCTGATGTGCGTATGTTCGCATATCGACTTCGGAGATGTGTGCACACCCCCGCTTGGGACACCGCGGTCGGCCCCTCCCGCGTCGCCGTTGAAGCGGCCAGGCCGGATGAAACATGTACGGCGCGCCCGGGTTGCGGGAGCGCCGGGGACGGCCGTACCCGATGAGAATGAGCTTCTGGAACTCCTCGGCCGACGGCCACTGCCACTTGGTCTGCCGGTCTGTCACATACACGCGCAGCTCATGAAGCCGCCTGCGACCTCGTGTGCGGCAATACGTGTGCCACGGGCGGCCGGCTGGAGTTCCACCGATGTGCCGTCGCACTCGATACCACCGACTGTCACCTGAGGACCGGGCGTGGACACGGACCACGTCTCCTCTGCACATCGCGTTCAAGCCTGGGCGTCGACCGGGCACACAACACCCAACGTGCCATTACGACCGACATCGAGATACTTCCGCCAATACTGACCATTCCATTACTCCGGGGACGAGAAAGCCTCATCCAGTCGACCGGAACAATCTCACTCGGAGTAACCCGGAGCAAGGTTTACGCGTCAAAAAATAGTGCGGTCTGCACCAGCATCGCCTGAAATTGCTTTCCTCATTCATTGATCGCCGACCGGCATCAGCGGCGTGGCGAACGGGCAGGCTCCACCTTCTTTGAAGAAGGGATTCACGGCAGTGGGCAAGTCCCCGCGTCAGGAGCCCAAAGCCGCAGGAATACCTGGTTTCACCGCCGGCTTCGCGTCCATATCTCACCAGCCGGGGTGACCGCGAGGGGCCCGGCGTGCCGTCACGCCTGCTGACCTTCCGGCTGGTGTCAGTGGCGGGTTCCCGTTCGGGTGGCACCGCGATCGACGTCTACGCCCGCAACTGTGGTCCCGCACAGGCAGCGTCCTCCGGCAACGGCACGGTACATGCAGTCGTCGACGGCTCTGCCCGGTCGCGCGGGCCGGACATATCGCCCGAGGCCGCCGACCCGGGCGACACGGATACCCTCGCAGCGCTGATCGTCATGGCGGTCAGCGAAGCCATCGTGGCGGCTCAGGAGTTGGCCCCGCAGCAGTTGCTGCCCACCGTCGCACGCACCTTCAGCCAGTCGCCTTGCGAGAGCCCGGGTGACACGCCGTCCGGCGGTGTGACCGTCCTGCGGTCGGCCGAACCCCTCAGGGGGACGGCGCTATGCGCTCCAGCACCTGGGCTGCGGCCGCCAGGTCACAGCCCTCCAGGTGCGAGAAGACATGCCGGCGGATGGCGGCCAGGTTCGTCGGCCAGGCCTGCTTCAGTCGCGTCCATCCCGAACTGGTCAGGACCGCGAGCCAGGACCGGCCGTCGTCGGGGGACTTCACCCGCAGGACGAGGGACTGGTTCTCCAGGCGCTGCACCACCCTGGTCATGCCGCTCAGCGACAGCCCGCAGGCATTGGCCAGTTCGCTCATCCGCATCTGGTTGCCCGGCGCCTCTGACAGGTGCACCAGCGTCATGTACTCATTGCCGTTCATGTCCTGTTCCGCGAGCATGTCGGCGTCCACGACGCGCGGCAGAAGTGCCATCACCCTCCCCAGGGCCCGGAGGAACGCCTCCTCGTCGGGGGAAAGGGGCTCGAGTGTTGCAGCGTCTGCCATGGGCACAGTGTAAGTGCCCCGAACCGGCCACGACCGCCGGCCGCCGCCCCGCACATTCCCACCCACCTTTTATCCATTACGGACATTCCCTCAAACCTTGCTCACGCAAGTAATGGATTTGGTGTTTAATAGCGGTGCGCACGCAGCCCGCTTCCACGCGCTGCGCGTGTGGGTCCTGGTATCAATCCCCCGAGATGCCAGGACCCTTTTTTATGCACGGGAAACGCGCGTGCATGCGACGTTTCGTGAAATTCGGGAAGAACGGCATCAGCGGCTCCGGAATACCGGGAATTGGCTGAGCGGCGGCCGCCACCCGAGCGGGGGAAGCATGGGGGCGGCCGCCCTTGCCCGTCGCCGCGCCAGCCAATCGAACACCCGGCGACGGGAGTCTCTACCAATAGACGGTGTGGAACACCATCAAGGTTCACTCGCCGGAGAAAAGATCTGGCCGCGGGAGCACCGCCGGACATCCACGGCATCAGTGACGCGCACCCCCAGGCGCAGGGACAGGTACGTCGACCCCGATGATTTCGTCCGTCGCCCCTTCGTCCGCGGCATGCTGCGCTCCCGCACCACGGCCGGCGCCTGATGTGGGGGAGCTTGCAGGGTGTCGCTCACGAAACGCCTGTCGCGTGCGTCAAACGACGGGCCGGACCAACATGTGTGCAGGATGCTCCGGCACCGGCGCGCACACCTCTGCTGTCGCGAATCGCATACCGGTATCCCGAACATGTGCGGTGGCCCGGGACCGGCCCAACCACGACCCGGGTCGACTGCGGACCCGGTGCCGCTCACCGCGTCCGCACGGACTGCGCCGCTCCCCCGACGCGCGCGCGGTGGCTCCCCGAATATCTTGACCTTTGCGAACTTCGGCACGGGTGACCGACCTGTATACCATGCCCAACGTCATCCATTACGAGGGAGTGAACGGTTGTGCCCAGCCAATCAGCCGCCTCGCTCCGGTCGCGGTACGTCGAACAGGCCGCGTCGGACCTGGAGGAGAATCGCCGCCTCCAGGAAGAACTGGCGGAAAAAATCAGGATGTTGCAGCAGGAGGAGGCCCTCCTGGTCGACATCCTGACTCTTGCACAACGCTATGTGGGTTCCTCGGACGCGCCATTGCCCGAGCAAGCTCACGAAGAACCCGACCTGACCGGGAAACTGGCCACGTCAGAAACCACGTCGTCGACCGCGGCCCCGGCCTCCCGGCGGTCGGCACACGCCAAGGCCGGTGCGAGGTCCGCCCGGCACCCCGTAGAGGAAGGCGCGAAGGGGAAGTCGCGCCTGCCTCTGCTCGGGGACCTCTTGGCGGAACTGCTCAGCGCGTACGACGAACCGCGCCATGCGAAGGAACTGCGCGACGAACTCCTGGAGAAGCACCCGGGTCGGACACCGACGCCCCAGGTGGTGCGCAATACCTTGGAGTCTCTCGTCGCCAAGGGCCGGATCAGGCGTCACAAGCAGGACCGGTCGGTCATGTACACACTCGTCGAGCGAGCCCCGCGGGGCACAGTCGCCGCGCCGGACGACGACATCTGACGCGCTGGCGTCCGTCCGCCGGCACACGTCGGCACCGGCCTCGTCAGCGGGGGTTTCCGCTGAACGAGCCGCTTGCACCACACCGGCTCCGGACCTCGGCCGCCGGTTCCGGACCCCGACCGTCGGGTCTCCCGCTCAGGCCCGACGGTCGGGAACGTCCGCTGACTCCATGGCACTTCATGGCCATCCCCTGCCCCGTCAGCGCCGTTGTGCGCCACGGGCAATACGGGCAATACGCGACACCAGGCGTCCGATTTATCCATTAGCACCCCCGCCGCACACTGACCCCGAGCTCGCATATGTGTGCCACCACACACAAACCCACCCCGCAAAATATTTGACGCATCAACCATTAATTGATCTACTGAAAACCGCTGGCGATCCTCACCACCCCCGAGAAGCCCTTCGCGCCGCGCGCGCTGACCAGGAACGCCCAGCTCGGCCAAGGCTCAGGAACTCGCCGCCCGGGGGCGCCGGGGTCGTCCAGATGCCGACCTGCAAGCCGCGCCTATGCAAGCACCCGGCCACGCCGTCGTGCGGGGAACGAAGTATGAGGAGTGGGTGTGGTTCAAATCCAGCTGGGCCCGGAGCAGCCCGTGGACCCGAACGAGGACGGCCTCGGCAGGTCGACGGTCGGATGGCATCCAGGGATGACGGAGGACGCGGCGTGGGAGAGCGGCCGGGGAATCTGGAGGCTCAACGCGGGCCGTGCCCTGAACCACGACGAGGCGCAGATCGTGAACCCCGCGGGCCGGGTGCTCGCGGTCGCCACGATCACCGGAGTGAGCAAGCACGGCGAGCGGTTCGCCCTCGAAGGCGAACTCCTGCGCGGTGACGAGCGGGTGGGCGCGCCCACGCCGACGCCCCACCGATCGCGCTGCTCCGTCGCCTACTTCTGATCGGTCGCCACCGCCTCGTAGCTCCGCGTCCCACCATGAAGCGTGGGGCGCGGCACCGGCTTGGCGTTCACCGGTGAGGAAATCATTTTCAGGCAGAGGTCAATCAGATGACAGCGGTGATAATTTGTTGCACCTCTTTGGGCCGCCGTTCACTGGAGAACTGCATGGACATCCGAGTGTGTGCCCCCCTGCCCGACGACCTCGACGGCCACGGTCGCCCTGGCACCGACCGGAGAAGGAGTCGGAAATGAGAAGGATGACGCGGCGTGTCCGCCGCCGGGCCCTGCCGTTGTTGACGGCGGCGGCGATGGTCTCGGCGGGATTCGTGGCGATGGCGCCGACCGCGGTCACCCCGACCGCCACCGCGGCCACCGCACAGAGCGTGGCGGTGCCCCTGGTCAACACGGAGTCGGGTCAATGCCTCGACGTTCAGTCCGTGAACTGGAATGCCGGCGGCATCATCGGAGTCTGGACCTGCAACAACGACGTGAACCAGAAGTTCACGTTCCAGCCCAAGGGCGAACTGCGGGCCATGTCCGAGACGCTGTGCCTCAACAGCGCGGACGGCGCACGCACTCCGGGGACGCAGTTGCGGACGGCCACGTGCCAGCCCGCGAGCACGCCGACACAGAGCATCTCGCCGAAGTTCTCGCGCGGCGTCTACAACACCCTCGTCCACTCGGCGAGCGGCCTGTGCGTGACCAAGCCCGCCGGCAACGCGCCGAACGGAAGCCGGGTCACCCTTGAGAACTGCACCTACACGGCGAACCAGCGGTGGACGTCGCCCGGCGTCACGCCGGCCGCGGCGCCCTCGGCGCTGCGCGGCGTGAACTGGTCGGCGAAGGGTGACAACTTCAGGGCGGACGCGGTCATTCCTTCCGGGCTCAGCTCGGCGGACAACTACGCGGATACGTACGCCAAGGCGGTTCCCATCGTCCGCGAGTTCAAGGAGTTGGGCGCCAACACCATTCGCTTCGGTGTCAACGCGGCCACGCTGGACTGGGAGGGCTACCGCGCCGCCCTGGATGCCGCGATCGCAGCGGACGTCAACGTCATGGTCGGACTCTGGACCGGTTCGGACGCTCGCAACTACTACAACATCTCCGACGCCGACTTCAGTGAGGTATGGGGCACTCTCATCAATGAGTACGGCTCCGACCCCCGGTTCTACGCGGACATCGTGAACGAGCCGAAGGGCACGGAGCAGGGCTGGAAGGACTTCGCTGTGAAGTTCCTGCACAGCTACCCTCAGCTGCCCCGCAACCAGGTCGTCGTCGCGGGCACAGGAGACGACAGGTTCCTGGCCCCGATCTGCAGCGACTCGCGTCTGAACGGCACGGTGCTGAGCTATCACCAGTACAGCGTGTTCGAGTCCTTCCACAAGAATGTGACCGACTGGAAGAACACGATGCGCACCCGTCTCGGCATCCCGTCCGGGCAGACGAGCTCGAACTGCTCCGCCCGCACCGTCGTGACGGAGTTCGGCGACTGGTCGCGATCCGGCATCGACTACAACGGCCCGCGCGACGGGGACATGCACGTCTCCTACATGTACGCCATGACGGAGATCATCCGGGAGGCCGGGCTCGGAAGCCTTTACTGGCCCGGCTACGGCGAAGAGGACGCCTTCTCCCTGACGACGTTGGAGGGCACGGGGACGGCGGCGACGCTGAAGGTCGCCAACGCGTCGCTCCACGAACGTCTGCGCTACGCCTGGAAACTGACCGACGACGCCGGTGGCGACGGCGCGGTCACCCGCACCACCTACTGGACGGCTGGATCGTCCGGCCTGTGCCTCGTCGTGGAAGGCAACTCCGCGAAGGAGGGCGCGGACCTCGTCGTGGGTTCGTGCGGAGCGGAATACGTACGCAGCGCGAAGGACGTGACATCCAAGGTCAACGGGCAACTGGGGATGAAGTGGCTGTGCATCGCACCCAAGACGTCGCCTGCCGTGGCGTCCACGGGTGTCCAGCTCTCCCAGTGCTCCGGCGACGGCTCGCAGGAATGGACCTCTCGCAGCAGCGACCAGGCGATGGTGCACAACGCGTCAGGTCTGTGCTTGGGCGCACGCGGAGGTACGGCGGTCGGCGGCGCCAAGCTGGAACTGAACACCTGCAACGGGCAGACGTACCAGAAGTGGTCGCGCAAGTGACCTGACCGACGGCGAGCGCCCGACCCAGACACCGGCCGGGCGCTCGTCCGTTTCACCAGACGGCCAGATTTGACGGTCCGTCACCCTGGCCACATCACCTGCCGCTCTTCAGCCGAGGGGACTTGAGCGCCGGATAACTGGTCATGACCGGTGCGCGTTGTGCGCCGCGCTCAGCGGCACGAATCCCGGTCCCGACACCGCTGGTCGCCTCGCCGTCCCGGGTCTGTTCCGCTGTCGTCGGCTCCTGGTTCGGGGCGCTGTGCGGAGGTCGGCCAAGGGGCGCAACCGCCGTGTGTACTGGGCTGTTGCGCCATCGGCGAGGTGAACGCACCCGGCGGGCGGCGCCGTCCGCGGTCTTGAAGGATGCCCTTACGCGAATCGCCGACGGCCATTCCCCGGTGCGGGACCGTCTCCGGCGCCCGGTTCGGAGCAGCGCCTGCCGTCCGTGTGTGCGGATAGCATCTGGCCACCCCTGTGACGGTGCCGGCCGCACGCCCATCCCCGCGTCCGCCTCTCGCTGTTCCGTCAACCGCCCGCCCCCGACCCATTCGCCTGAGGACCACGATGTCTCGATGGACAGGTGTCCGGCGCCGACTCGGCTCCATACGAACCTCGCTGATCCTGCTGGCGCTGGTGCCAGGCATCACCCTGACGGCGATCTGGGGCGTGACGACGATCCAGATGTTCTCGGAGGGCTCGGAGCTGCGTGCCCAGACGGAGCTGAGCCGGTCCACGGGCTCGCTGGGCACAGAAGCCATGTTCGCCCTGCAAAGGGAGCGCCGGCTGTCCGCCCAGTGGCTGGCTTCGCCACGGGGCGACAGGAACGAGCTCGACGCTCACCGGGCGAAGACGGATGCGGCGGTGGCGGAACTGGTCCGGCAGAGAGGTCCGATCGCCGAGGCACCTGCGCGGATCTCCACGCTACTGGGCTCGGCGCTGGAGGCCCTGAACGAACTGGAGTTCACCCGGGACCAGGTGGACGAACCGACCGAGATCACCCCCGCGCAAGCGCTTCAGCGTTACGACACGATGATCAACCGGCAGATCCAGGCCTTCCAAGGGCTCTTCCAGGCCGTCAACGGCGAGCTGGCGGCCCTGGCGGGTCCGCTGTTCGCACTGGAACAGGCGGCGGAGCTGGTCTCCCGGGAGGATGCGCGGCTCACCCTGGCCTGGCCGTCCGGGCGTATCGACGAACGGGCCTGGACCGACTTCGCGAAGCTCGCCCACACCCGCCGTTGGCTGATCGAGGACCAGCTCGTCCCGCTGCTGAACGGCACCCTCGGGTTCCAGGCCGGACGGAGCCTCCAGGGCCCTCATTGGCGGACGTTGTGGGAGATCGAGGACGAGGTGCTCGCGGCCCATCCCGCCAGGAACGGGCACAGCATCCGACTGCCGGACGCGCAGAAGCGGTGGGACGTGGCCCTGAGCGACATCTCCGCACGCAACGAGACGGGGATCCGGCAGCAGGTGGACGCCCTGCTGACCCGCAGCGGCGACGAGTCCCGGACACTGCTGCTGACGGCCACCTCGCTGAGCGCCGGCGGTCTGCTCGCCCTGCTGCTGTGCGTGGGGATGTCCTGGCGGATCACGCGCTCGCTGTCACGGCGGCTGCACGGACTCCGGAAGGCCACCCTGAGCCTCGCCGAGGAACGGCTGCCCGACGTGGTGGCACGGCTGGAGCGGGGCGAGCGGGTCGACGCGGCGTCCGCGACCACACCGCTGGACCACGGCCACGACGAGCTGGGGCAGGTCGCCCAGGCGTTCAACACCGCGCAGCGCACCGCCGTACTCACCGCGATCGAACTCGCCAACATCCGCAGCGGTTTCCAGAAAGTCATCCTCGGTATCGCCCGGCAGAGCCAGAACCTGGTCAACCTCCAGCTCGGCCGGCTCGACGCCCTGGAGCGCCGGCACACGGATCCGGAACTCCTGAGGGATCTGTACGAACTGGACTCCATCGCCAGCCAGTTGCGCCGCTACGAGGAGAACCTCGTCGTGGTCAGCGGCGAGCGGCCCGGCCGGTCCTGGAGCCGGCCCGTCGCGATGACCGACGTCCTGCGCGGCGCCGTCGGCGAGGTCGCCGAGTACGCGCGGGTGGAGGTGCACACCGACGAGGAGGTCGCGCTGGCCCCGCACGCCGTGGCCGACGTGATCCATCTGCTGGCCGAGCTGATCGACAACGCGACCGCGTACTCGCCCGCGCCGAGTCCCGTGGTGGTGCGGGCCGCCATGGTGGCCAAGGGGCTGGCCGTCGAGATCGAGGACCAGGGCCTCGGCCTGTCCCAGGACGACTACGCCACCCTCAACGCGCAGCTGGCCCGTCCCATGCAGTTCGACGTCGTGGCCCTCGCCGAGGACCTCAGGCTCGGCATCTTCGTGGTCTCCCAGCTCACCCACCGCCACGGCGTCTCCGTCACCCTGCGCTCCTCGCCCTACGGCGGGACCACCGCGATCGTGCTGATCCCGCACGACATCGTGGTGGGGGAGGCCGCCGACGCACTGTCCCGCGAGACGGTCCCCGCTCCGCGCGTCGGCACGGCAGAAGCCTTCGCCGCGGCCGGCGCCGCCGCAGCAGGAACCACGGCATCGGGTGCCGACGCATCAGAAACCGCCGGATCGTGGTTCGCCGCGACGACCCCCGCACCCTCCGCCCCCGGCTCACCCGCTCCCGGCGCTTCGTCCCCCGCGCCCTCCTCAGCCGCGCGGTCATCACGCCGGGACGGACTCACCCCGTTGCCCCGCCGGGTGCCGCAGACCAGCCTGGCCGCGGAACTGCGCGACGAGGCACCGTCGCCCGCCGAGGACTCGGCGGAGGCCTTCACCGCGGAAGCCGCCGGCGCCTCCCTCGCCGGGTTCCAGCGCGGCACCCTCCAGGCCCGCGACACCTCCGCCGAGCAGTGACGCCGCCGCACCGCCGCGACCACGGCCGCACCGCCGTACCGGCCCGGGCGCACCGCGCCTGCCCGCGTTCTCCACTCCCCCACCGATCGCTGACGAAAGAGCACCGCCATGACTCGCCCCAGCCCCGCCACCCACACCCAGCTCGACCAGTTGCTGACCGGACTCGTGGAACGCGTCGCCGACGTCAACCAGGCCGTGGTGCTCTCCGAGGACGGACTGGTCGTCAGCAAGTCCACCTCTTTCCCGCGTGAGGAAGCCGAACGCGTCGCGGCGACCGCGGCCGGTCTGATGAGTCTCAGCAAGGGCGTCAGCAGGGACGTTCGCGGTGGTCCGGTCCGCCAGGCCCTGATCGAGATGGCCGACTGCTATCTGATCCTCACCTCGGCCGGTCCGGGCGCCCATCTGGTGGTGCTCACCGGCCGGGGCGCGGACGTCGGCGTTGTGGCGTACCAGATGAACATGCTGGTGAAGAAGATCGGCGAGCACCTCAGTGCGGCACCGCGCGGCGCGGCCGGGCCCGCCGTCGGCCCCGGCGTCTGAGGTGGACGCAGGCGACCCCGAGGGCCGGCTCGTACGACTGTTCACCCTGACCGGCGGCCGGACCCGGCCCAGCCGCGCCGACTTCTCCCTCATCACCACGGTGACGGCGGTGGATCCGCAGCCGGAAGCGGTCGCCCGGCCGCAGCCCGAGCATCGCAGGATCCTCCGCCAGTGCGCCGGGCCCGTCGCGGTGGTGGAGCTGGCCGCGCGCCTCGACCTCCCGGTGAGCGTGGTCGTCATCCTGCTCTGCGACCTGCTGGAGGCGGGCCGCGTCACCGTGCGCCCGCCGTACCGCGTCACCCACGCCGCCCCCGACCTGGACCTGCTGATGAAAGTGAGGGAGTGCCTTGGCCGGCTCTGAGAGCACCGCCGGGAGGAGCGGCACACGTTCGTCGCCGGCCGCGGTCAAGATCCTGGTCGCCGGTGGCTTCGGCGTCGGCAAGACCACCCTGGTCGGCTCGGTCAGCGAGATCACGCCGCTGCGCACCGAGGAGCCGCTCACCGAAGCCGGCCTGGACGTGGACGACCTGGTCGGGGTCGAGGAGAAGCGGGCCACCACCGTCGCCCTGGACTTCGGCCGGATCACCGTGTCCGACGACCTCGTGCTGTATCTCTTCGGGACGCCGGGACAGCAGCGTTTCTGGTTCATGTGGAACGACCTGGCGCTCGGCGCGCTGGGCGCGGTGGTGCTGATCGATGTGCGCAGGCCCCGGTCCAGCTTCGCCGCCATCGACTTCTTCGAAAGCCGGGGCATCCCCTTCGTCACCGCCGTCAACGGGTTCTACGGCGAGCACCCCTACCCGGTCGAGGACGTCCGGGAAGCGCTGGCGCTGCCGGCGGGTGTGCCCGTCCTGCTGTGCGACGCGCGGGAGCGGTCGTCGTGCCGCAACGTGCTCGTCGCGCTGATCGACCAGTTGATCGGCGCGACGCGGGCGGGCGGTTCGTCCAGCGCCTGAAGCGGCGTTGACGGCTGTCGCGCGGCACGGTGCTCGTCGCGGTGCGCACTTGCGAAAATCTATTGCACACAGGGGTCCAACATGTCACACCCGTGATAATTATTTGCGTCGACATCCCCTGTCGTACAAGGAGAACCGTGAGCCTCCGCCTCCGGACTCCTCACCCGCGCCCGCGCACACCCGGGAGTAGCACATGATCAATCGCAGAACCCTTCTCGCCGCGGCGGGAGCGGGAGCCATCGGCAGCGCCCTCGCGACCGGCACCGCACGCGCCGACTCGACGATCACCGTCGATCCGTCGAAGACCTACGGCACCTGGGATGGCTGGGGCACCTCCTTGGCCTGGTGGGCGAAGGTCTTCGGCAACAGTGCCGAGTACGCCGATGTGTTCGCCGACCTCCTCTTCACCGACAAGACGGTGTCGTACATGGGGAGCGCGGTGCCCGGCCTGAATCTGAACATCGCCCGCTACAACCTCGGGGCGTGCAGCTGGAACACCGTGGCGCGGGGGTCCGGAACCGTCCGGATGGACCCCGGCCGCATTCCCTGGCACAAGCAGATAGCGGGCTTCTGGCTGGATCCCGGGAACGGCACTCCCGCATCCGAGGTGTGGAACTGGGACGCCGACCCGGCGCAGCGGGCCATGCTGCTCAAGGCGACCCAACGCGGCGCGAAGAGCGAGCTGTTCTCGAACTCCCCCATGTGGTGGATGACCAACAGCCTCAACCCGTGCGGAGCCACCCAGCAGTACGGCGACAACCTCAACGACACCTACCGGCGCCACCACGCGTCCCATCTGGCCAGGGTGGCGGTCCACGCCCGGGACAACTGGGGTGTGGACTTCGTGTCCGTGGAGCCCTTCAACGAGCCCAAGGCCGGCAACTGGTGGACGGGCTACGCCCACCCCCAGGAGGGCTGCTGCATCAATACGGCGGAGCAGAAGGCCGTCCTCGCCCTCCTCCGCGAGGAACTCGACAATCGCGGTCTGTCGGCGACGGAGATCGCCGCGTCGGACGACGCGACGTTCGCGCAGGCCATCGCGACGTGGAACGACCTGAAGAACAACGGCGGTCACGCGTTCGTGGACCGTGTCAACGTGCACGGCTACGGTGCAAACGACCCGAACGCGGACGCCCAGCGGGCGCAGATCTACAACTCGGTGGTCTCCGGCTCCGGCAAGGCGCTGTGGAGCTCGGAGAACGGCACCGCGGACGCGGACGGCTTCCGCATGGCCGAGTTCCTGCTGGCCGACCTCTACGCCCTGCATCCGACGGCCTGGGCGTACTGGCAGCCGCTGGACACACACCCCGACTGGGCGATGATCCATTTCACGGTCAACGACGGGCAGGATCCGACCCAGGGCGTGCAGCTCGCCCAGACCGTCAATACCAAGTTCTCCGTGATGGGCCAGTTCAGCCGGCACATCCGGCCCGGTATGAAGATGCTCCACACCGGTGTGAAGCACGCGGCGGCCGCCCTCGACGAGACGGCGAACAAGCTGGTCATCGTCGTCGCCAACAATGGCCCACGCACGAACATGACGTTCGACCTGACCCGCTTCTCGACGGCGACGGGCGGGCAGGCCGGCGTCGTGCACCGCTGGAACACCGGTGTGGGTGAGAGGTACGTCCGCCGTCAGGTGACCGTGTCCGGAAAGAAGGTGACCATCCCGATCAACACGAACTGTGTGCAGACGCTGGAGATCGAGGGCGTCGCCATCTGAACACCGGCCCGCCGGAGCGTCCCGCCCCGGGCCGAACCAGCCGGTGAACTCCGGCCCGTTCGGCCCGGTGGCGTGCCACTCGGCGGCGCCGTCCGAGGCGGGTTGCCGCGACAGGTCTCAGGACCACGTCACACGGTCGACGAGACGCTGGAGCCGCTCGTCGAGCAGCTTCTCGGCGTCCGGGGTGCACGTGGCGAGTGCGATCATGCCCGTCACGATCACGTCGCACAGTTCCGTGTGGACGTCGTCCCAGGTGTGTGACGCGCCCTTGCGCGGATTGGCGCCGGTCGCGCCGTGCATCGCCTCGGCGACCTCACCCAGTTCCTCGCCGATCTTCAGTACACGCCACAGCCGTACGTCCCCGCTCAGCTCGGGGTCGGCGTGCGCGTCCAGCCAGTTCCGCAGCTGGTGCACCCGGAGCCAGGTCGTGTCGTCCATGCGGTCCTCTTTCCTGTCGTACGTGGGCGGGGAGGTCGAACGCGGTCGCCGTGCGCCACTCACTCCGGCGGGGCCGGCACCGGAGCGGGCCTGTGCTCCCCCGTGGTGGCGGGCGGGCCGCCGTGCCCGGGTGCGCCGGGCTCATCGCCCCAGAACTGCCGCAGCCAGCACAGGACGTCCCGCATGATGTGGTGGTTGTGGTTCGGGCGCAGGGCGCCGTACTGGAAGAACATGACGCCCTCGCTCGGCCAGCCGAGCACCGTGATCCGCCGGTCCACCTCACCGTCGGCGCGTACGGGATGGAAGTCCTCGGTGAGGTCGAGACCGCCGGGGGCGAAGTCCGGCGCGTCGGCACCGGGGTTGCGCCACGTGCGGACCAGACCGCGCCCGAGCAGGTTCGGGTAGAGCGGCCGTATGTCGTTCGCGGCGTCGAAAGGGTGCACGCGGGCGTCGACCAGGACGTCGACGGGCAGCACGGCGCCGGTGACACCGCCGCGCACGACGAAACGCCCGCTGCGCTCGTCCGGCGAGACGCGGGCTTCGGGACCGGCCGACACGTCGACGATGCCGTGCCGGACCAGGGCGCGCACCTTCTCCATGACCTCCAGCGCGGACCCGTTGACCAGCCGGTTGAGGTGGCGCATGAAGACGTCCAGGAAGTCGCGGTGGGAGGCGGCATGCAGCCCCGCGAAGTCGACCGCGGACGCGATGACGTACCGCAGGTCGCGCCAGACGCCGTCGGCCGTCGCCTTCGCCGGGTTGGCCAGGTTGCCCTGGACGGCCCAGCGATGGTCGAGGTCGAGGAAATCGAGCATCGCCGCCCGGTACTCGTCGGGTGTGGTGAACGAGCCGCGGTCGATCGGACGGATCAGGCGTTCCCATGAAAAGCGCCGGTCCGCGACGCTTTTCGGGTGGCGCCAGGGGGACTCGGCCGCCGCCACGGCGGCCGCCAGCCGCGCCGGGTCGTCGAGTCGGGCGGCGAGGGCACCGGCCTGCTCGGGGCCGAAGGTCACCTCCAGCACCCGGCGCAGCACGGCCTCCGCGTCCCAGCCGCGCTCCGGCTCCTCGGCGTCGGCGAGTCGCAGCGTGCCGGACAGCACCGCGTCGACCGTCCCCGCGGCCCGGTCGACCTCGGCCTCCAAGGGGGCGAGGAGGCGCCGCACGGACTCGTCGGACGGGGCGCCGCGGCCGCCGTCCGCGAGGAACGCCTCGTACGTGGGACGGGCCGCGGCGGCGAGGTGGCGCCCGATGTCGCCGCCGAGCAGGGTGGTGTAGTGCACGAGGGCCATTTCCAGCACCATCACGGGCAGGACGTGGTCACGGAAGTCGAGCTGCCGCTGCTCACGGCCGCCGATCGGCACGGGCCGCCCCACGGACCGGCGCAGCCGGCGCACCGCGTCCGTGGTGAGGAAGACGCCTCGGTGTTCCAGTTTCCCGGTGTCGCGCTCCTTGGCGTTGAAGGGGCGGGTGAAGGTGAACAGTCCGGACTCGCTGAACATGACGATGGAGTCGGGCTCACGGCCGGACTCCCGGTACGCCAGGGTGCCGTCCGGCTCCCGCGCGAAGACTCCGCCCCTGCCCTCGGTCAGGTGCAGGATGACGTCGATGCCGGTGAGTCCCATGCCGGCACAGCCGACGGTGCCGCCGGGACCGGCCTGACCGGGCGCGAACGCACGGTCCAGCGGATAGACGCTCGGGACGAAAGCAGCCGGGTGACTCTCGGCGAACCGGGCCCACTCTGCTTGCCGGGAGTGACGAGCGGGGGTGTTGGAGGAGTGCCCGGTGAGCAGCAGGACGTGGTCGGCGGCCACGACACGCTCGCCGCCGCAGAGGACGCCGAGGCCGCCGTCCGGTGATTCCTCCAGGTCCGTCACCTCGTCGTGGTGCAAGTGGACCCGCACGCCGGGCACTTCCCGCAGCATCGCCACGTACTGCCGGAAGCGGTCGGCGAGTGCCAGGCCGTGGACGTAGCGCTTCGGCGAGTCCTCGGCGGCGAGGTCGAAGACGGGGTCGCCGGTCTCCTCGAACCGCGTACGACACCACTCGTGCAGAGTGGGCCGCTCCTCCCGCGGCAGCAGCGGTCCGGCGCCGACGACACTCTCGTCGGCCGCGAACGCGACCTGCCCGGCGATGCGGTTGAGGACGCTGGTGACCGGCTGGTCGGGGCTGTGGGTCTGCCCGGCGCCGAACTGTCCCGCGCGGTCGAAGACATGGATGTCGAGCTGCACCGGCCCGGCCGCCGCCTTCGCCGTCGCGGCCAGCCGGTCCAGCACATAGGTGCAACTGGGACCGGCACCGACGATGGCGAGTCGGTGGGAACGCATACGGGTGTTCTCCTTGCTCGGGGAAGGGCCCGTCCGGGGTCCGTTCCGGCCGGGCGCCGGGGCCGGCGCGGTCGGTGATGGCGGCACGGCCGTAGCCACCTCAGGGGTGGGCGGTCGTCAGGGCAGCTTCGGCTGCGGCTGAGGGCGGGGTGGGCGGCCGTCAGTCGGCCGCCGCGCGGCGGCCCGTGGGGGCACACGTGTGGGGGCGGTGTACGCGGTCCCGGGCGCGGCGAGCGATCACCCGGTGGTCGGGGCGCGGCCTCGGCGCGGGGATCCCGCCGGTGCGGTCACCGCATGCCCCGCTCCGGGCAGCCCGGACACGGTGGAGACGACCCGGCCGACCACGTCGTCGAGCGGCGCACCGGCGTCGACGGTGAGCCATCCGTACTGCTCGGCCCATGAGTCGAGCACGTCGAGGATGCGGCTCTGGTGGGTCAGGAAGCCGTCCTGCGAGCACGCGGGGTCCATGCCGCACTCGTACGGGACGACATCACGCCCGACCTTGCGCATCCAGGCCTGCTTGGGATCGAGCCGCAGGTAGACGACGTGTTCGGAGACCGGGAGGCCGGAGACGACACCCTCGACCCAGGCCCGGTCCAGGCCGTAGACGATCTCGCCCGCGGCGTGCTTCATCCAGTACCCGTCGAGCAGCGTGACCCGGTCCGGAGCGACCGCGGCGGGGCTGCGGCCCAGCAGCGCCTGGGAGATGGACCACATCAGGAAGAGGAACCGGGCCGTGGTCGGCATCTCCGCGACACACAGCCGCGTGTGCTGCACGTCCGGCTTCATGAATCGGGTGGTGGGATACGCCGGGTTGCCCACGATGTCCCAGCGGTCCACCCGTTCGACCTGTCTGCCGGCGGCCAGCAGGCGCTCGGTGGCGAGGCGGGAGACGGTCGACTTGCCCGCCCCGTCGGAGCCCACGAGGGAGACGATCACCCGGCACCGTCCCGGCTCGGCTCCCGGTCGAGAAGCACCTCTGCGTCGGACCGAGGCTGGGCGGGGCCGGGCTGCGGCCGGGCGGGGGCCGCGGACGCGCTGCGGCAGGGTAAGCCGTGACGGGTCATGTGTCGGAAAGTCCGTTTCTCAAGGTCAGGTCGTCTGCCGGGTGGCTCCGACACCGGCCGCCGAGGCGGCAACGGGGTGGTCCGCAGTCCGGTCGCGAGGCCGAGCCGGGCTGGGAGCGGTTCCACCGCCGCCCTGGAATTTACGTGCGGTCGCCTCGCCAGGACAGTCGCGAACTTTTCGCGATATCGGGTGGGATGGGCGACCCGACGGGTCAAAACCCGGTGGAGTGGGGGGACTTGGATCACTTCCCCGCAGGTCAGCAGCGGTGCGTGAGGCTCGGCGGCACCGCTGTGCGGGTGCCGGGAGCCCTGTGGCGGGACGGTGCCGATTGCGCGTTCAACGTGCGCAGTGGCACCACCGTGACCGCCACGTCCCGGCGGTACGGTCCCTGACCCGACGCCGGCAGGGGTACGACGTACCGCCCGCACACCACGGCATGCGCCATGTCATCGGCGCCGGGCAGCGGCGATCGGCGGCACGCCGTGCCGGGCCACCGGGATCGCCCTGCGCAGGAACAGCAGGGCCCAGCAGAGCATGATCGCGGCTGCCGCCCCCAGTACGACCTCGATGGCGCCCTGGTCGCTCGATGCCTGCCGGCCACCCCCGCCCAGCGACTCCAGTACCGTCGCCGCGAGTGACAGGGCGACGGCGGCCGTCAGCGCCTTCACGGCCAGGGCGAGGCCGCTGACGGCTCCCGCCTGCTCGGCCCGGACCCGCTGCTGGGTGAGCACGTTCGTCAGCCCGCCGGACAGCCCGATACCGACGCCGGACACCGCCAGGGCGAGGACGGACAGTGCCGTCGACGACCCGACGGTCAGTCCCGCCACTCCCACAGCGGCGGTCGCCAAGGCCGCGCTCACCATGAGATAGGCCGGCCCGGGGCTCGGCACCCGCCCGGCGGCGTAGGCCGAGAGCGCGTTGGGAACCGACAGGCCCAGAAAGACGCAGCCCGCGAAGAAGGCGGAGTATCCCTGGACTTCCTGCAAGTAGAGGATGAAGAAGGTCGAGACGATGGTGAATCCCGTCATCGACGCCGCACCGGCACCGGTGAGAGCCCGCAGGGGCCGGTCGCCGTAGACCTCGGGGCCGTGCATGGCGCGGGACGCGTCCCGTTCGAGGACCACGAACGCGACCAGCAGGCCCACCCCGCACAGCCCGCACACGATGGCCGGGGCCGAAGCCCACCCCCAGGTGCTTCCGCGGTCGGCCAGCACGGTCAGGGCGACCGCTCCCGTCGTGACGCACAGTCCGCTGCGCAACGGCGGTCTGCGGGCCGCGGTCTCGGGATTGTTGGAGGGGCGGACGCACCAGTACACGAGCGCGATGGCGGCCAGGCCCAGCGGGAAGTTCACCAGGAAGATCGACCGCCAGCCGAACAACTGCACCAGCAGCCCGCTGACGAACGGCGCCAGCGCCGCCCCACCGCTCGCGGAAGCCAGCACGATCGCCAGACCCCGGTCCCGTTTCAGCCCGGAGAACGCCCCCGCCGTCATCGCCACGGCGCCCGGGACCGCGAACCCTCCGGCCGCACCCTGCAACGCCCGCCCGACCGTCAGCCAGACGAGGTCTTCCGCCATCGCGCAGACCAGCGAGCTCACCATGAACAGCTCGATGGCGTAGATCGTCGTACGGCGCCGGCCGAACGCGTCCGTGACCCATCCCGCCACCGGGAGCAGCCCGCCGAAACCCAGCATGAACGCGGTGATCACCCATTGGAGGTCCGTCGGTGTGCGCCGCAGGTCGTCCGCGATCTGCGGCAGGGCGACACTCACCGCCAGCCAGTCCAGCTCGACGATCAAGGCGGACAGGGCGGCCCCGCCCAGCGCCAGCCGCTCCCGCGCGGTGAACTCCGAGTCCCCGTCACCAGCCACCCGGGCACCCGCTCTCCCGGCCGCGTTCCGAACACCCTGCGCGTCCGCGGCCGTACCGACGACAGATCCACGCCAGTCCAGCATGTCCCCGGCCCGTTCCGCGGTCGGACGCGCAGGGCATTCCGGGTCCGGAGGGGAGTCGTGGCGAGCGGTCCGTGGCCGCACGCCGCTCACCACCCGTGAGCGATTCACCGGCGAACCGGGGCAGGGCAAATGGGGTACGACAGGGACGAGCCCGGCCCCGGCGCCCGTACCGCCGGACCCACGGTCACCGGTCCGCCGCTCGGTGTGAGCCGAACTGTCGGTACCCGGAAGTACCGTTCGACGCCGTCCGACTGTCGCCGCGGGAAGGAAGCAACGAACGTGTCAGGTTTCGGTCAGTGGCTGGCCCGGTTCATCAACGACGAAGGCGACCTGGGCGACTTCGCCCGCTACGCCGCGGCGGACCGGCACATGCCGCCGCACACCATCAGCGACCGCGTCACCTACTTCCTGTGGCTGACCCGGCATCCCGACACCGCGAACATCGACGGACGGCTCAGCCACCCGCACCTGCCGACCTTCACATCCGCGTGGAAGCGGTACCTCCACGAAACGGTGGACGACACGTCGCCGCCCGGCCCTGCCACCGAGGACGCTGCGGCAGAGCACACCTACGAAGCCCTGCTGGCCGCCATGGAGGGCGGCACCCAGGAGTCCGTCGAGGCACACCTGTCCGGCACCGCGCTGGACGCGGAGCAACGCCGGTCACTCATCTCCCGCGCCACCCTGGTGCGTCTCGCCCTGGCGGAGTATCTGATCTCCCTCGGCGAGCAGAACGCCGCCCGCTACGTGCGGATGAGTACCGTCGGCTTCGTCTGCCACACCGACGCCGACGCGGCGGCGGACTGGCTCGTCCGGCCGGGGTTCGCAGGCCGGAGGCCGGCCGGACCCGAGGAGATGGCGGCACATCTGGCGGACGCGGTCGTCGCGTGCTGGGAGCCGGAGCGCGTCGCGGACTTCATCAGGGCAGCCGCGACAGGTCCGCACGCCGCAGCCCTCTATCCGCTCGTGATGGTGCTGTGCCGCCGCACCGGTATCACCGTCGAACCGACCTCCCGTCTCGCCGCGGGCTGTGTGAACTTCTACGTCGGCGCGGGATGGGAGAACCGCCCTCCGCACGGCCTGGCGGTCGCCGCCGACCCTCGCGAGGACCCGTTGCTGCCCCGCGTGCTCCCGGAGTTGCCCCTTGCCGACTACGGCGTCTACAACCGCCTGGGCGACAACGATCCTTCGTCCGGAGGACGTCGCTTCGTACGCCTCCTGCTGGAGAACGGTCTGCTCGACCGTGATCTCTTCCTGCGCAAGGTGATCCAGAGCCTCCAGCAGGTCACCGACGAGGACGGCTGGATTGTTGCCAGTTGCCACACCACCCTGTTCGAAGACCTCCAGCCGACCGAGGAGGAGTTCACCGCCTGCCACGAGAGCTACGCCAGGCTCGCGAGCGTCGCGCTGTCCTCACAGATGAGCGATGCCCTGACGGCACGCGCGGTGGGGACGCTCCTGCGCGAGGAACGGCTCACGGCGGACCTGGTCGACCGGTGGGTCCAGGCCATCCTGACGGGGGACACCGACACCTCGCCCAACTGCGCGGTCGCGATCGGCGAGATCAGCGGTTCGGACCTGCTCAGGGACGACCACATCGCCGACCTGGTCCATTTCGTCACGGGCACCCGGACCATACGGCCCCTGCACACCCTGCGGGCGCTGATCCGCCACGCCGAGCACGGGCGCCTCACCACCGACCAGATCGTCGCCTGCGCCCGTGAGGCGCTGACCTGGCCGGAGGAGGACGTCGCGACCGCACTGATCACATTCCTGCGCCGCGGACCGGAACGCGAACCGGACAGCGCAGGGACGGTCCTGGCCCTGCTCGCCGACGCCTTCTGGCACCCCGTACGGGCCGTGCAGGACCAGGCTGTGACCCTTGCCGGCGAACTCCGCGAGCGCGCCGACGACACCGCCCGCGCGCTGCTGGCCACCGCGGCCCGAGAACTGGAGCCGGATCTGCAAGCCCGCGCCGAGGCCCTCTTCGGCGCGGCGCCCCCGGCCGACGAGACGGCCGAGCCGTCCACGGCGGACGAACCCGGGCCCGAGGGGTACAACCCCCCTCCCTTCGACATGAGCGTGTTCGATCCGATCCTGCGCATCCTGCCCGGCGGAGCGAAGGAACGGTGGCTCTCACTGCTGCGACCGGCGGTGACCCTGGACGAGGGGGAAGGTGAGGGTCCCGTCGTCGGTCACCTGGGCGGTCTGCCGGAACTGCCGAAGAACACACCCTGGCCGGTGTGGCAGGAACGCCCGCTGACCCTGCTGGCCTCCCTGGACTGCGCCCGCCTGCCCCGGACGGAGTTGGACATTCCCTTGCCCGAGGACGGCACACTCCTGTTCTTCCGCTTTCAGGGGAGCGGCCTCCACGATGAGCCCGGCGAGTTCTACGTCGGATACGAGGATGGCGGGCTGGGCGCCGGGACGAAGGTGCTCTATGTCCCCGCTTCGGTCCCGACCCGCCGCCGCCCGGCACCCGAGGGCCGAGAGGTCCTCGAGCGGGTACCGCTGCGTCTGAACCGGGTGAAAGTCACCATGCCCGACTTCTACGACCCGATCCTGGAGGACGCGTCCATCGAGTTGCCGAACACGGAGGGCGGGACCAAGGCGTACGGGGCTGTGGAGGACCTGATGCACGAGCTGTACGGCGGCCACTGGGCGCAGGTCGGGGGACATGTCCGCTGGTACGACCGCTGGGAGCAGGGCCGCGTCGCCCGCCGCGTCCTCGGCCCGGACGCGACGGACGAAGCCCTGCGCCGGGAGGAACACGCCCTTGTCCTGCTCGCCTCCTTCGAGGACCGCCACCACGACAACATCGTGTACTGGCTGATCCGCCGCGAGGACCTGGCCGCCCGCCGCTTCGACCAGGTCAGACCGGTGGCCCAGGGATAGATCGCATCCCGGGCGGCGGTGGCGGTCGCCGGGTCAGCCCGCTGGCCAGATCGCCACGTTGTCGAGGTTGGTCCAGGCATTCGCCTGGCCGTCCGCCCAGAGGCCGATGTTGGCCTTGCCCGAGGTCACGTCGAAGGTGTACTTCTTCGTCGCCCAGGCGTTCTGGTTCTTGTTGAGAGGCAGCTTCGTCGCCTGGCCACCGTGTCCCTTCACCTCGAAGAACAGGTCGTTCATGGTGGCGCTGGACCGGTAGTCGAAGGACAGTTCGTACCTGCCGTTGGGAAGAACGACCTCCTGGTCCACCCACGAGGTGAAGGCCACGTCGTCGTTCACCAGCAGCTGCCGGCGGCCGTCACCGGTGGTGTTCTGCGTGGAGGCCGCACCCTGGGCACCGGACAGATCCCACAGCGGGACTCCGACGCCGGCGGCCTCCTGGTCGAAGCGGCCGTTGGCGACCCGGTTGCCCGTGATCGTGCCCGCCGCCGCGTTCACGTCGACGCCCGTCCAGCCGTGCACGACGGGCGCGGTGCCCTCGAAGGTGAGCTTGTACCAGGCGTTGCGGCCGACGCCGCCGGGTGCGTTGTTGGTGTCGCCCTTGAAGAACTGCGAGTAGCGGTCGCCGTTGAAGAGATAGGACGTCGTCCCCCCGTCCGTGCTGACGACGGGGATGATCTGCGCGAACTGCGTGCCGAACGAGTCGTCCGAACCACCCCGGGTCGGCCGGTGCGTGACCTTCGCCCACGGCGCGCTCGACGCCAGACCGGCGAGGGTGTCACTGACTCGGTAGTGGGTGGCCGTCGCGTCCCACCATCGCTTCTCGGAGGCGAACAGGTAGTACTTGCCGTTGGCTTTGACGAGGCCGGGCGCCTCCTTCCCGGAGTCCCACTGGTCGAACAGGGGCGCTCCGGGGGCCACGCCGGTCCACGCCTCGTTGAGCTTCCTCACGGTGACCGTGCGGTTGATGCTCTTCTTGCCGCTGGCGTCCACGTGGTCGCCCACGTACACGAGGTACGCGTCGTTGCCCTCCACGAAGACCGAGTGATCGCCCATCGTGTTGTTGTTCACGTTGATCGGTGTCTGACTCGTCAGCGTGTAAGTGCCGTCGACCGTCGAGCTGGTGGCGAACATCAGCTGGTTGCGCTTGTCCGAGGTGTCGTTGACCTCGAAGTTCAGGACGAAGTTGTTCGTTGCCGGGTTGTAGTTGAGCTGCGGGCGTCCGAGCCAGATGTTGTCGGCCGGGTCGGCGGAGAGGGGCCCGTCCGTGCCGGACTGCTTCACGATGGCTTTCCTGAACTGCCAGTTCTCGAGGTCGGTCGAGCTGTACAGGTTGATCGCCTTGGGCTGGCCGCTGGTCAGCTCCGAGCCGACCCAGTAGTAGACACCCTGGTGCTTGAAGACGTTCCCGCCCTGAGCCAGGATCTCCTGGCCGTCGACCGTCCTCCATACGGTGTCGTTGGCGATGTAGGACGACGGCTCCGCGGCCTGGACCGGCTGGCTGAGACCGCCGGTGAGGCCCAGCGCGACGGCCGCGGTGAGGATCGTGAAACGCCTGGTACGGGGATTGAGGCTCATGGTTCTCCTCGGTCGACGGGACTATCGGTGCAAACATTTATCATCGGGACGGCGAATTGCCTCCAAGCTTGCAAGTAATTTTCTCAACTGCTCGTCAAGGCCGTACCGTCCGGCCTCAGCACTCCAGGTGACCTCGGGTGTTCCGGGCTACGGGCAGGGGAGGTATGCGGTGATCACGAGCCCAGCCGTCCACCTGCCGAATCGAAGGTGTTCACCCATGTCCCTCACCGCACCCGTTCCGTCCGCTTCCGGCCGTCCCTCACCAGCGCCGTCGCTGTCGCAGAGCCCGGTCGACATTCGCCCGCAATCCACCGACGTCTCGATCCTGCCGCCGCTGCGGTTCCACCACCCGACATCGCTCACCATGCGTCTGCACTTCGACGACCCGCGGCGTCGCCGGCACGACGGCACACCGACCAGCGCCGGGCCGGCAGCCAAGAGCGCTCAACCCGACTGTGTCCGGGACGACGAGGGAACGGTGAAGGCCGAGCCACCACCGGGACAGGAGTGCCGGCTGACCATCGGCGCCGACGTCTACCTCCTGGCGGACGTGCACTGGCACACGCCTTCCGAGCACACCGTCGGCGGGGTGGCGTTTCCGATGGAGCAGCACATGAAGTACGTACGGTCGGCCGAGGACGGCACCGTGTCCGGTGAGAGCGGCAGCGAGTACGCGGTGATCGGTGTCTTCGTCCATCCCGGGGAGCCGAACGCCTCGCTGGACCGGCTGCTCGGCTCGGCGCGCCGGGGCGAAGACCCCTGGGCCGTGGCCGGAGTGGAGCTCGACGCGCTGCTCCCGACCTGCACCGAGTCGTACCGCTATCTCGGTTCCACCACCGTCTGCCCCTACCTTCCGGGAGTGCGCTGGTCGGTGCTGACCCACCCCGTACAGGCGTCCGCCGCCGCGGTGAACCACTACCGGAAGGTGTTCCCCCGGGGCAACGCCCGCGCGGTGCAGCCCCTCGGGGACCGGCGCATCGCGAGCGACCGGCATCGCTGGTGGTAGGTGCCGCTCACTGACGCGAAGTGGGACGGGAACCCGGCCACCGCGATTCCGACGGGAATCGCGGTGGCCGGGATGTGGTCATTCCGAGACCGCGACGAACCGGCGGGCGTTGGCCGAACCGTTGGCGGACTCGTGGCTGCCGGTCAGGTCGACCTCGACGCCGCGCTTGCCCAGCGTCTCCCGTAGGTGTCCGGCGACCGGGCCGCTGATGAAGTGGTGGTGCAGGTTCAGCTTGGCCAGGTGGGTGAGCGGCTGTCCCTCCAGGAGTGCGGTCGCTCCCTCGTCGCCGAGCGTGCCCATGGACAGGTCGAGTTCGGTGAGCCGGGCGACGACCGGGGCGGACGCGAAGGCCGCGGCTACCTCGTCCTGGATCTCGCTGTTGCGCAGCGCGAGCCGACGTATCGCGGGCAGCCGGACGCCGGTCAGGAACGGCTCCAGGTCGGACACCTGCGTGTCCGCCCCGTACCAGGAGACACCGAGCCAGATGTCCAGCTCCTCCAGGGCCGGGAAGTCGCAGTCCCCCACCCCGCGCACGACCTCCTTGGACAGGCCGCCGGTCTCGATGACCAGACGGCGCAGGGTCTCGTGCGACTGCGGCGGGAAGACGAGGCCGCTGCCGCCGCGCACCCCGAACTCCTCCAGCCGCGGGAAGGTTTTGAGCAGCGGTGTCACGTCACCGTTCTGGATCCAGGAGATCTCGCTCTCCTCGTACGTCATGTCGCCCAGGAACAGGGCGCGCAGCGCGGGGAGCCGGTCGGCCGCGGCGACCAGGGCTTCGACGACCTCCGTCGGTCCTTCGTCATTGACCTCGGGCCAGACGCCGACGACGAGCGACCGGACGCGGGAGAGGTCCACCGCCTCCGCGAAGCGGGCGAAGGTGGCTGCCCAGCGCCCGGCCTCGGCGTCGTAGTACTCCTCGACGGAGATGCGCCAGGCGACGGCGTCGTCGGCGGGCAGGGACTCGGGCAGTTCCTCTTCGAGTTGGGGGAAGTCGAAGGTGGGCAGCCCACCCCACTCGCTCAGACGGTCGGAAATGGCCATGCGCTTGACTCCAGGTTCCGGGCGGCTCGATGTCGCTCGAAAGTTCTATCAAGCCCCACTGACATCGCCCGGTTCACGCGTTGGGCGTCGAGCGGTCGAGGGCCGGCACGGGCCGGCCGTCGGAGCACGCCGACAGAAGTGCTCATCCCTGGTGAGCGTTCCGGGATTCCGGTACGGCTCGGGCCGACCTGCGGAGGCCCGATCGGGATCCCTCAGCCACACCGGAACTGCCTGCACAAGGGCTTGTTCGGATCTCCGGCGTTCGGCGTGGGCCGGGGCGCAGCGGACCGGGCGGACCCGCGCAAGAGCCCCTACCGGCCGGTAGTACGAGGGCCATTGACCCTCCATCATGAGTGCGCGCGCATGACAGACCCCGTCGTGCGTGGTGACGCACGTTCCGCCGGCAGCCTTCGCACTCCCCCAGGAGACCCCCACATGCATGCCCGCGCCACGATCGCCCGCAGAGCCGCGACAGTCACCGCGGCCATCACTCTCGCCGCCGTCCCCGCCACCGCGGCGACCGCCACCGCCGCCGAGACAACCCCGGCGGGCAACGCCAGTACAGCGAGCACGGCCGGCGCCGCCGTCAGCGGCGTCGACTACGCCACCTGGAAGCAGGACGTCGCGGCCGTCGTCGCCCAGGCGCGTCCGTGGATCGAGTCCCGGAGCGCCGACGCCGGTACCGAGAAGCAGGCGATCGTCCTCGACATCGACAACACCGCGCTGGAGACGTACTTCCACCCGATCTGGAAGCAGCCCACCCCGGCCGTGGCCGACGTCCGGGACCTGGCCCGCTATGCCGACTCCCGGGGTGTGGCCGTCTTCTTCGTCACGGCCCGACCGGGCTTCGTCGGGTCCCTCACGGAATGGAACCTGAAGCAGACCGGCTACCCCATCGACGGGCTCTATCTCACCGACCTCATCGATCTGTTCGAGGTCAGCGCCTACAAGACCGAGAAGCGAGCCGAGATCGAGGCGAAGGGCTACAAGATCATCGCCAACATCGGGAACAGCGCCGGGGACTTCGCCGGCGGCCACGCCGAACGCGCCTTCAAGCTCCCTGACTACGACGGCAGGCTGTTCTAGCGGCAGCCGGTCGCCGTCCACCCAGCCCCTCCGCCACACCCGCCGCGGCCGCCGGTCGGCTGCGGCAGCGGTGTCGGCGGAGGGCGCACCGGACCGTGCGCGCCCCGCTGTCAGAGGCAGTTGAGCAGGTCGTCGAGTGGGGCGGGTGTGCGGTCGGGTGGCAGGGCCTCGACCAGCACGCGGCCGTAGTGGATCTTGCGGCCCTTCTTCGTGCCGAAGAAGCGGCGCAACTGCTGCTCTACGGGACGGCCCCGCTGCGCCGGCTGGCTCAGGAAGGTTTCCAGAGGGCGCAGTTCGCCCTCCGCCTCGATGAGCTCCCTCACCCGTGCCACGCCCAGTGCGCGGATGAGTTCGTCCTCCAGATCCGCCGCGCAGACGAAGATTTCCCGCTGTGCCGCCGCGGACCTTTCGAGGGCGCGGGTGTAGTAGGGGTGCTCCGCCTCGTCGCACAGGCCCGTCAGGCGCAGGTCCAGGCCGGGTGGTCCGAGGAGGGGGACGAAGCGCCCGACGCTCATCGCACCGCCCATCGGCAGCACGCAGACCCCTTCCGAAGCCAGGTGCCGGCCGCGTCGCCCGGCCAGCGCGCCGACCGCCGCGGCGTCGCTGAGACCTTCGAGAAGGACGACCGTCCGCACCCGCGATCGCTCGGCCAGTTCGCGCGCGGGGCCACCGGGCCCACCGGCGGCCCACGCGGTGACCGCCTCCCGGAACGCCCCCATGTCTGCCATGCCACGAGTCTCCGCCGATTCTGCCCTCGGCGGTAATCAATTTCCGTCGCCGTATCGACCGGCGCATGGGGTCACGGAGTGTCCTCGTCGTCCTCGGTGAGGGCTCCGCGCTGTACGTGGTCGCGGAGTTCGCGGCGGTTGCTGAGGCCGAGTTTGTCGTAGGTGCGGCTGAGGTGGTACTCGACGGTCTTGGAGCTGACGAACAGTTCGCCGGCGATCTCCTTGTTGGTCAGGCCGCGGCCGATGAGGTGCGCGATGTCCCGTTCCCGGGCGGTGAGCCGGAGCGGGTTCTTGGCTCTCCGGCGGGCGGGCGGTGGCGGTGTGGGGATGCCTTCGGCGCAGCGGTCCAGGAAGGGGCGGGCCCGTACCCGCTCCAGGCGGTGTCGTGACGCGTCGAACCACTGGGCGGCGTCCGTCGTCCGCCCTCCGAGTTGCAGGACCCGGCCGTGGGCGTGCTCCAGCAGGGCTCTGTGCAGCAGCACCACGTCGCGTTCCGGCAGTTCGGCCAACCCTTGTTCGTATGTCGCGCGGGCCAGGGCGAGATCTCCGCGGCTCTCGGCGAGACGGCCGGACAGCCATGATGCCGCGGTCCGCAGACAGGGGATGTCCTGTGCGGTGTGCCGCAGGTGTGCGACCGCGGCCTCGGCACGGTCCAGGTGACCGAGGCCGATGAGTGCCTCCGCGTGCAGGGGCAGCCAGAACACCTGAAGATGTCGGGGCCATCCGGCCTCGGCCGTCACGAGCGGCTGTACGGCGTGGAGCATCGCCGTGTGGTCGCCGCGGGCCTGCGCGAGGATCGCCCCGCTGATGGCGCACAGCGTGGTGGTGCTGTCGTTGATGGAGGATCCCGACCGGCACTCCGCGGCGCGCAGTTGCTCCTCCGCGCGTTCCCAGTCGCCCTGGCCGGCGGCGAGCCAGGAGGCGACCGAGTACTCCCACGCGTAGGCGGCGGCCTTGCCGTCGCCGTTGGAGGTGATGGCCAGGCCCCGCTCGGCACTGATCGCGACGTCCTCCCAGTCGCCGAGCAGATACTGGGCGGTGGCGGTCCCGCCGTACGCGAAGTCGGCGAGCGCGGGCACTCCGTGCGACCGGCTCAGCGCCTGCGCCGTGGCGCAGTCCTCGATGCCCGCCGTCAGCGCGCCCTGGCTGATCCGGATCAGCCCCTGCAAGGTGAGCAGATGCACGCCGACCGGCCGTCCCTCGGCGGCCGAGCGCAGCACCGCGGGTGTGACCTCCGCCAGCTCGCGCAGTGCCTCCGGTGCGGCATCGGCGAGGGCGAGCCCGGTGCTGAGGTTCACCCGGGCCCACGAGTCGTCCGGGTCCATCGCCAGGGCCTGACGTGCCGCGTCGATCCCTTCGTCGTAGCGGCCCTGGAAGTTGAGGACGCCGCTGAGCGCGACGCGTGCCTTGACGCCCGTCCAGGGGTCCTGCTCCTGCTCGCTCCGCGCCCGTGCCTCGTTGTAGTGGGTCAGCGCCTCCGACAGGGTGCCCCGGGAGAAGGCATGCGCTCCCAGGATCAGGCTGCGTCTGGCGCACGGCGCGGTCTCCTGCACGCGTGGCAGCAGCGATGCCGCTCGTACGAACCGTTCGTGGGTCGACAGTCTCGCGGTGGCGGTGAGCAGGTGGTGCTCGCGGTTCTCGCGGGTCGCCTCCAGGTCGGCGGCCCACAGCAGCAGGGTCGCCGAGCGGTCCACCTCACCGGCGGCGTACTCCTCGTCCGCGGCGGCGGCGAGTTCCGCGGCCAGCCTGAGATCGGTGGGTCCGGCGGCGGCGACCCGGTGGGCCCACGCCGTGTGCCGGTCCACCAGGTGCTCCGCCTTCGCGTGCAGGTGTCTTCGCCGGTCCGGCGGGATCGCCTCGACGACGGCCTGCCGTTGCAGGGCGTGGGTGATCTCCACCGGCGCGGAGGGCTGGTTGGGCAGCCAGCGCATCAGCCCGGCCTCCAGCGCGGCGCTGAGGGCGGGGGTGGGGGCCTCGACCCCGGCCATCCGGCCGACCAGCGCGAGCGGCATCGGCGTACCCAGCACGGCGGCGGCCTCCACCAGGGCTCGCGACGGCTCCGGCAGGCGCAGGAGCTGGCTGCGGATGGCCGTGGCCAACGAGGGCGGCACGGGCAGCGTCGTCACGGACGCCCCGGTCAGCTCCCCTTCCGGCATCTCGGCCAGCAGGGTGCTCACATACAGCGGGTTGCCCGCGGTGTGCCGGCGCAGTTGTTCCGCGACCGCTTCCGGCACCGGCCGGCCTGTGGTCTGCTCGATCAGCTCGGCGACCTGCCCGGTCGCGAGCCCCCGCAACGGCAGCCGCGCGCTGTCGCTCACGCCGGTCACCATCCGGTGGAGCATGTCCGCCAGGTCCGGGTCGGGTGGACGGTCCGTCGTCCGGACGCTGAGCACCGCGAGCAAGGCGTCCGCGTCCAGTCGCCGCAGGACGAATCCGCAGGCGTGCAGCGACGCCGTGTCCGCCCACTGGAGGTCGTCCACCAGGAGAGCGACGGGCTCGCGGGTCTGGAGCGCGCTGGTGAGCTCCAGCAGTTGGTTGCCCACCTCGTACGGTGGTGCGGCGGCCGGGATCGGCCCTTTGAGCAGGGGGAACTCCTCCAGCAGCGTCCGCGGGACGGAAGAGATCAGCTGCTGGACCGCGCCGAACACGAAGTCCCGCTCCGAGGTGTCGCAGCGTGCCCGCAGCACGGTGAAGCCTTCCAGGGCGGGATCGGCCAGCCAGCGGCGCAGCAACTGCGTCTTGCCGATGCCGGCCTCGCCCTCGACCAGGACCACCCACGGCCGCCCACACCGAACGGCCCGCGCGCAATCCCGCAACCGCGCGAGCTCCGGCTCCCTGCCGACGAACGTGCCCTGCACATTCATTCGCGACCATCCTCGCAAGGGCGACGAACACTGCCTTTGGTGACCTCGGCGTCGTCATCGTCGCACGCCTGTCGCGGTAGAGGCACAATCCCCGCAGGTCGGCGCCGTGGGCATCGTCCCGGAGGCCCGGTCCCGCACGGTGGTGAGAGATCTGGCGCGGACCGACGGAAGCCGACGGGCGGGCCAGAACACCGCCGGAGACGGCTGGGGCGACCTCGCTACGTACGGCTTCTCGGCGTCCCGGGCGCCCCAGGGGCACCCGGTGCCGTGCCCCGCGCGAGTTGAGGCGAGACGGTTCGTCTTGTTATGGTGGGGGCATGGCTTTCCTCTTCTTCGTCTGAGTCCGGGCACGGCCCCTGCCGCCGTTTCTGCTGCCCGTAGACCCTTCGTACGCCCGGGGAAAGTCCTATGCGCGACCGCGCCCACACTGCCCTGCCCGCCACTGTCTCCGCGGTGGCGCAACTGTCTGTCAAGTCCGTCACCAAGTCGTACGGCACCCGGACCATCCTCGACCAGGTCTCCTTCACCGTCCGGCCGGGTGAGAAGGCCGCCGTCATCGGCGAGAACGGTTCCGGCAAGTCCACCTTGCTGCGGCTGCTCGCCACGGCCGAGACGCCGGACGCCGGGGAGGTCACCGTCCGCTTTCCCGGCGGAACCGGCCACCTCACCCAGACCCTGCCCCTCGATGCGGACCGCACCGTGCAGGACGCCGTCGACCTCGCTCTGACCGAACTGCGCGATATGGAGCGAAGGCTCCGTGCCGCGGAGGAGTCCCTCGCCGATGCGTCGGACGCGGAACTTGCCGCGTACGGCGAGCTGTTGATCGCTTACGAGGAACGCGGCGGATACGAGGCGGACACCCGTGTGGATGCCGCCATGCACGGGCTCGGGCTGGCCCGGATCACCCGGGAGCGCATGCTCGGCTCATTGTCCGGCGGCGAACAGTCGCGCCTCGCGCTCGCCTGCGTCCTGGCCGCCGCCCCCGAACTGCTGCTCCTGGACGAACCGACGAACCACCTCGACGCGGCGGCCGTGCGCTGGCTGGAGGTACACCTGCGCGCACACCGCGGCACCGTTGTCGCAGTCACCCACGACCGCGGCTTCCTGGAGCGCATCGCTACCACGATCCTCGAGGTCGACCGGGACGAGTGCACCGTGCGCCGGTACGGCGACGGCTGGGCCGGCTACCGCGCCGAGAAGGCCGCCGCCCGGCGCGGAGCGGAGCAGCGGTACGCGGACTGGGCCGAGGAGGTGGCCCGCACGGAGGAGTTGCTGGGGGCCGCGGGCAGGAGGCTGGCCACCACCGGCCACGACCCGAAGCAGGGCTTCGGCAAGCACCGCCGCTCCAGCGAGGCGAAGCTCGGCGGGCAGGTGCGCTCGGTGCGCGAGCGCCTGGATCGGCTGCGGCGCAACCCGGTGGCAAAGCCGCCGGTACCGCTCAGGTTCACGGCGGCGCTGCCGTCGGCAGCCGGCGGCCCGGTCCAGGGCACACTCGCCGAGCTCGACAACGTACGGGTCGGGGAACGGCTGCGCCTGGACGGGCTCCTGGCGATCGAGCCCGGAGGGCGCCTCCTTGTCACGGGCGGGAACGGCGCGGGCAAGACGACGCTGCTGCGCGTCCTGGCGGGCGACCTGCAACCGGACGCGGGCACGGCGCGCCGCCCCGCCCGGATCGGCTACCTCACTCAGGAACTGCCGGCGCACGCCACGCGGCTGACGCTGCTCGCCGCGTTCGCCACCGGGCGGCCCGGGCTGCCGGACGAGCACGCCGAACAGCTCCTGTCCCTGGGCCTGTTCCGCGAACAGGACCTGTGCGTTCCGGTCGCCGCGCTGTCCGTGGGACAGCAGCGGCGGCTGCAGATCGCGACCCTGGTGACCCGGCCCGCGGACCTCCTCGTCCTCGACGAGCCGACCAACCACATCGCACTCGACCTGGTCGAGGACCTTCGGGCGGCGCTCGCGGTGTACCCGGGGGCGGTGGTCGCGGTCTCGCACGATCGCGACTTCCGTGCGCGCTTCGAAGCCGAGCGGCTGGAACTGCACGCCGGCCGCAGGCGCTGACCGGGACCGGCCCGCCCTGAATCGCCAGGACAGTGAGGATTGGCCATGGCATCGCCCAGAGGTCTGACTCTCCGCCTGACGCCGTCAATCCACTGAAACATGGGATCCATGTCCACCTTCCTGACGCCACAACAGCGTGCCGACCGCACCTCCGCCGCCGTCGAGGCGGCGGTCGCGGCCGGGCGGGGCTCGGTCTGACCGTCACCGATCCGCGCGGCCCGTGCGTGACCGCCCCGGTGGTGACGCGCGGGCCGTCGGCGTGGGCGCACCCGTGGGACGGTTCGGGGACGGACGGCCCCGGTCAGACGGTCGTCCCGTGTCCCACGAGCAGCGCGCGGGCGGGCCGCCAGGTGTCGCCGCGGCGGCGGGACGCCATGCCGGAGAGGGCTTCCAGCACCACGCGGTGGCGGAGGAACGCGGTGATGTCCGCGTAGTCGTGGGGCGTGGATGCCTCGACGACGTCCATGCCGAGGAGCGGTACTTCGCACGCCAGCCGGCGCACCGTGTCCAGGAGTCCGCGAGAGGTCAGTCCGCCGGGGGGATCGGCGCCGGGGGTCGTTACCGGCGCGCTCACGTGGAGGTCGATCGAGAGGAACACACCGTCGCAGTCGCTGACGGCGCCGGACATCGCCTCGTCCACGCAGGCGTCGAGGCCCCGGGTGACGATCTCGGTCATCGGGTAGCTGCGCACGCCCTGGCCGTCCTGCTGTGTCCCGGGGAGCGGCCATCCGCCGCACGGTCCCATCCGCACAAGGCGGTCCGCGCGTACGGCGCCCGCCTCCAGCAGACGGCTCATCGGGCGGCCGTGGCCGTGCGGGTGCCCGGAGCGGATGGTCCCGGTGTCGGCGTGCGCGTCGATGTGGACGACCGAGATCCGGCCCGTTCCGTGATGCCGCGCCACGCCGGTGACAGCCGACAGGCCGATCGTGCGGTCCGTGCCCAGGACGAACGGCACGGCGCCCGACCTCGCGATCCGCCGCACCGCCTCCGCCGCGGCGGCCGTGCTCCCCTCGGTCCCTGCGGGGAGCGTCCCCACGTCTCCGGCATCCAGCACCCGCAGTTGCCGGACCGCGTCCACGCGCAGCGGCAGCGAAGGCCGGTCGCCGTGGCGGCGATCCGACGGCGCGCTGACGATCACCACGTCGGCGCCCTCGTAGGTGGCGGGCTCGTCCAGCGTGCAGGGGTCGACCCCGAGGAACGTCATGTCTCGGCCGAACATCGTCGCGTTACGGCTCATTGAGGCTCTCCTAGCTCCCCGAGGGCATCGCCTGATGTTAAAGTCAGGAGACGGTCCTGACATTAAGGTCAGGCTCTGTGGGGAGGCAAGGGCCTGTGACAGGATTCGATGCCGTGGACGACAGGACGGGCAGTGCCGGCAGGGACACCGACGAGGGCGCGGAAGCCAGGACACGCGGGGCCAAGGAGGGCATCCTCCAGGCCGCCGTCGAGCTGATCGCCCGGGACGGTTTCGACGGCGTACGCCTCGCCGACATCGCCCGCCGCGCCGGGGTCTCCAACGCGCTGGTGCACTACCACTTCGACTCCCGTGAGCGGCTGCTCACCGATGCCCTGGCGTACTCACTCACGCGCGAGGAGGTCCGGCTCGAACGCCGCACCCGCCAGTCGCACCGCGACCGTCCCGCCGAGCGCCTGGCCGATCTGATCGACTTCGGGCTTCCCCTCACCCACGACGACGTCCTCGAATGCCGGCTGTGGGCCGAGCTGAAGATCCGCTCCGCCGGTTCGGTGGAGATGAGCGGCAGGCTCGCCGAGTTCCGCGCACGCCTCCTCGAACCGCTCGCCGCCGTCGTCGAGGCCGGGCTGCGGGACGGCGTCTTCAGCGACTGCGACCCGGCCGACGTCGCGGCCGTCGCCATGGCCCTCCTGGAGGGCCTGACCCATCGGCTGATCACCGAGACGGGCGGGCTCACCCTCGCCGACGCCAGGCGCCTGGCCGCCCGCCAGCTCACCCTCGCCGTCGGCTACTCCGGTGACCTGCCGTTCCGGCCGCTCCCCGACCCCGGCCCGCAGCGCATCGACCTCCAGGCCCCCCGCCCCCGGCGCCTGCGCGCCCCCCGCGCGTCTTCCCCCTCCTGACGGCCGAGGCGGGTCCGGCCGCGGGCCCGCGGCCGCCCCGCATCGGGGAAGGAACGCGCCAGGACGACCGAGGCAGAGTCATCCGGGCAAACAGTCCGGCACACCTGGGCAAGTACCACGGCCTGACCGCCGTCGAGCACATCTGCCGCGCCGTGCACCACAACCTCTACCCCGACGCGCCGCCCGCCTGAGGCGGCACCCCCGGCCCGGTGATGCCAGGGCGCTGAACGGCGGGTGACGGGTGACGGGCGCCCGGTGCCGGGTCCGCGGGCCGGGCTGCTCGGCTGCCCCGGCGGTGTGCCCCGTGCTAGCGTGGTCCGTTTGCAGCCTCGCTGTGTCGGTGCCCGGTTCGCGGTCCCTGGCCGGTGGCCGCGTCCCCGCCGCGCCTTCCTCGGTACGGTCCCTACGGAGGAAGGCTCTCTGTGAGCGAATCAGCACGTGCCGATGCCCGGCAGCAGGACGAGGCGACCGAGGCGTCGGCCACTGCCGCTCTGCCCCCGGCGGCCTCCTTCGCGGAGCTGGGGCTGCCGGCCGAGATCCTGCGGGCGCTCGACGAGCACGGTGTGACGGTGCCCTTCCCCATCCAGGCGGCGGCACTGCCCAACGCGCTCGCGGGACGGGACGTCCTGGGCCGGGGCCGCACCGGATCCGGCAAGACGCTCGCCTTCGGCCTGGGGATGCTCGCCCGGACGGCCGGGCGGCGCGCTCAGCCCAAGGAGCCGCTGGCGCTCGTCCTCGTACCCACCAGGGAGCTGGCGCAGCAGGTCGGCGAGGCGCTCACCCCGTACGCCCAGGCGCTGCGGCTGCGGCTCGCGACCGTGGTGGGCGGGGTGTCCATCGGACGGCAGGCCGCCACGCTGCGGGACGGCGCCGAGATCGTCGTCGCCACGCCCGGCCGACTGCACGACCTCATCGAACGGAAGGGATGCCGGCTCGGACAGGTGCGCATCACGGTCCTCGACGAGGCCGACCAGATGTGTGACATGGGGTTCCTGCCGCAGGTCACCGAAGCGCTGGACCAGGTGCGTCCCGACGGGCAGCGCATGCTGTTCTCCGCCACCCTCGACCGCGACGTCGACCAGCTGGTGCGGGACTACCTGCGCGACCCCGCCGTCCACTCCGTGGACCCCTCGTCCAACGCGGTCTCCGGGATCGAGCACCACGTCTTCGTCGTGCACGGCCCGGACCGGTACGCCGTGACGACGGAGATCGCCGCCCGGGACGGCCGCGTCCTGCTGTTCCTGGACACCAAGCACGGTGTCGATCAGCTCACCCGGCATCTGCGGGCCAACGGTGTGGCCGCCGCCGCCCTGCACAGCGGGAAGTCCCAGCCGCAGCGCACCCGGACCCTGGCCCAGTTCAAGGACGGGCAGGTCACTGCCCTGGTCGCGACGAACGTCGCCGCGCGCGGCCTGCACGTCGACGACCTCGACCTCGTGGTCAACGTCGACCCGGCCACCGACCCCAAGGACTATCTGCACCGCGCGGGCCGCACGGCCCGGGCCGGCCGCTTCGGCACCGTCGTGACACTCGTCCTGTCGGGACAGCGCCGCGAGACGAGCCAGGTCATGGCGGACGCCGACGTCGCCCCCAAGGTCACCAAAGTGCGGTCCGGGGAAGCGGAGCTGAGCCGGATCACCGGCGCCAAGGCCCCCTCCGGAAAGCCTCTGGACGGCGGGCCGGCCGTACCGCGGCCCAAGAACCACAACGCCCCGTTCCGCGGCCTGGGCAGCACCAAGGACGCGAAGACCGGCTCCGGTGGCAGGTCGTCCCGCAAGAGCAGCGAGGCCCGGAAGCTCGCGGAGGCCCGCCAGGCGGCCCGGGTGCGCCGCGGCGGCTGATCCCGGACTGCCGGGCGGTGTCCTGGGGGACGCGGGCGGCAGGGGGCGGCCACCTCGCCCGGAGAGCTCCGCGCTGCCGCCCCTCGGAACCGGGGGGCGGCAGCGCAGGTGCCCCCGGCTGACCACCGCTCGCCGAGCCGGCTCCCGTCCTCAAGCGCGCCAAGGGCCGGTGGACAAAGGGCAGTTGATGGCTCTCGGGGCAGCGTCGGCCGATCACGATCGCGAGGCCGCAGCGGCGCGAAAGCGACACCGAGCCGGGGCCCGCACAGCGAACCCCGTCCCGGTGTCGGCGGCCGTGGAGATGACGGAACGGCTCCGAGTGGAAGCCTCGTCGCAAGAAGCGGTGGTGGGCGCGACCTGGAGCGCCGTCCGCCTTGTGGCGGTGGCCGCTCTTGTGGTTCTGGTCGGGCGCGCAGTGACCGGTTCGCTGCATCGACGCTCCGGCAGGCGACGCGAGAACAGCGCGTAGTTCCCTCGCGGAACGCGCACCTGCAAGCGTCTGTCCAGCAGGTGCACACTGCTCCGGCGCAGGCCGACCGGCGCCATGACTGCCCGACAGAGCCCGACACGCCCCGGGTATTTGAATGCATGCACATAATTTGTTTACGCTGCCATTAAGCGTCTGCACGTATGCTGGCCGTCATGAAGGCCATCACGCTCAAGCGCTACGGAACCGCCGACGACCTCGAACTGACCGAGCAGCCCGAACCCAAGGTCGCGCCCGGTGAGGTTCTTGTCCGGGTGAAGGCCGCCGGGGTGAACCCCGTGGACTGGAAGCTGGCCGAGGGCATGCTGGACGCCCTGGTCGAGAGCCGCTTCCCGTTGATCCCCGGGTGGGACGTCGCGGGTGTCGTGGAGCGCGTGGGCTTCGACGTGAGCGAATTCGCCCCCGGTGACGAGGTCTTCGGTTACATCCGCAAGGACACCGCGCAGCTCGGCGCGTACGCGGAGCAGGTCTCGGCCCACGTGCGCATGCTGGCCCGCAAGCCCGCCGTGCTCTCCTGGGAGGAGGCCGCCGGTGTGCCGCTGGCCGGGCTCACGGCGCTCCAGGCGCTGGAGCGCGTCGGGGTGCGCGACGGCTGGACGGTCCTCGTCCATGCCGCCGCCGGCGGTGTCGGCGTGCTCGGCGCGCAGATCGCCCTCGCCCGCGGCGCCCGGGTGATCGGCACCGCGAGCGAGCACAACCACGAGTTCCTGCGCGGCCTGGGCGTCGAGCCCGTGACGTACGGAGAAGGCCTGGCGGACCGGGTGGCCGCGCTGGCCCCCGACGGCGTCGACGCGGCCCTCGACTTCATCGGCGGTGACGCCGTCGAGGTGTCGCAGGGTCTGGTGAAGGACCCGTCCCGGATCGCCTCGATCGTCGACGCGGAGGTCACCGCGCACGGCGGCCACTACGTGTGGGTACGGCCTGACGCCGCCCAGTTGACCGAACTGGGCCGGCTGGCCGGCGAGGGGCGCCTGACCGTCCCGGTCGCCAAGGTCCTCCCGCTCGCGGAGGCGGCCGAGGCCTGGCGCCTCAGCGCCGAGGGCCGCACCCGCGGCAAGCTGGTCCTCTCGGTCGAGCAGGACTGACCTCCGCCCGGCAGCCGGCGTTCGCCGCAGGCGGGTCCATACGTCTAGCTGCGGTCCACGAGTTGCAGCAGCAGATAGCCGCCCGCCTCGCCGGACAGCCGGTACGTCGCCTTCGGGTGGAGCTGGCGGGCGTAGGCGAGGGGGTCCTCCACCCAGCCGGAGTTGTTGTTCAGCGCGATCCAGTCGGGGGTGACGCCCCGGGTGTCGCCGACCCACAGGACGCGGCAGCGGCCGGCCAGTCGGCTGATGGGGCCCACGTCGGACTCGACGGTCGCGCCGTCGGGGATGCGGGCGAGGAGGTTCTCGGCCGCGGCGGCACGCGGCGGCTTGCGATAGGTGGCGGAGTCGGTGAGGGCCGACAGGGGTTGCGCGGTGGTCAGGGCGAGCGCGGCTGCCGCGGCGCAGGCCGGGAGCCGGTCCGCGTACGCGCGCAGCCAGGGGCGCGGGCTGCGCCGGGAGGTGGCGACGGCGTCCACCAGGGCGAGGAAGAGGACCGGCATCAACACCGCGTTGTAGTGCCAGTCGGTGGACCAGTAGTGCTCCTCCCCGGACAGGAAGCGCCAGCCGAGGGTGGGGACACCGACCAGTACGAGCGGGGAGCGGACGGCGAGCAGGCCCGTGGTGGGCAGCAACAGCCAGGCCAGGGTGCGGAGTTTGACGTCGGCGGCGGCGAAGGGGGACGGTCCGCCGTCGACCTTCTCCCAGTAGTCGTAGCCGCCCGAGCCGTTGAAGGCGGGAATCACGACCGTGAGGGTGACGGCGGTGGCGAGCAGACCGAAGGCGGCGACGCCCAGCGCGTACACGGTCGCCCGGGACGTCTCACGGCGGGCCCGCCACGCCACGACCAGGGCGATCGCGGCGAGGGTGACCCCCAGGTCCTCCTTGACCAGCACGAGCGGCGCGGCCCACAGCAGGGCGGCGCGCCATCGTCGGCACAGCAGCGCTTCCAGGGAGAAGGCGATCAGCGGTACGGCGAAGCAGATCTCGTGGAAGTCGAAGTCGACCGCCTGCTGCATGCCCCAGGACAGTCCGAAGGCGACACCGATCGCCAGACCGGGGGCCCGGCCGAGCAGGCGGGTGGCCACGCGGGTGACCGGGATCGCGGCGAGCGCGAACAGCGCCGCCTGGACGACGAGCAGGGTGACGGGCGTGGGAAACACGCGGTAGGCGGGGGCGATCAGCGCGGTGACCGGACTGAAGTGGTCGCCGAGGATGTTGGTGCCCGGCCCCTTGAGGTCGACGACCGGGGCCTGGAGTCGCGCGTAGGCGCGAATGGCCTGCTCGAAGATGCCCAGGTCCCAGGAGCGGGTCTCCATACGGTGGTAGCGGAGCGCGGAGTGGGTCGCGTACGCGGTGAACAGCGCGAGCGCGAGGAGGTGCGGGGCGCGATCCCGCCGCCGGGACCGCTTCCGGGTGCGGGGCGCGACGGGCTGCCGCGCCCCCGGTATCGGCACCGGTTCGGTGCGGTCGGCCGGTGCCTCGAGGGTGGTTGCGCGCATGGGTGGGGGGCTTTCTCGGGTCGGCTACGGCGTGGGAGAACCGGTGGGGGGCGTGGTGCCGGGCGAGGGAGAGGCATCACCGGTCGGGGTTTCGGTGGGCGTCGGGGAGCCTGGTGCGGAAGCGGTGGACCCGGACCGCGCCGGGTTCGTGGAGAACGACCCGGAGAGGGGGAACGAGGAACCCGGTGCCGGCGAGGAGCCGTGGAGCGTCGGGGGCGGGGCCATGGGCGTGGGCAGCGGGTCGGGGCGCAGCCAGAGCGCCGCGATCGCACTCGTACTGGTCAGGACGCATACGGCGACGGCAGCGGCGGCGGCCACCGTGCGGCGTCGGCGGCGGACGCCGCGCGCCACGATGCGGTCGGCCGACTCGGGTACGGCCATCCGCGCCCCGGCCGCCGCGACGGCCTTGAGTGCGGCGGCGACCGCTTCGTCGCGTGGTTCGGTCACCATGCTGCTGCGTCCTCGGCTTCCTCTGCGGCGGTCAGATGCGGTGCGAGAGCCTTCCTGGCCCGCGACAGATGGGTCTTGACCGTCCCGGTCGCCACGCCGGTCTCGGCCGCGATCTGCTCCACGCTCAGGTCGCACACGTAGTGCAGGACGGCGGTACGCCGCTGCCGGTCGGGCAGTCGGCGCAGCGCCGCGACCAGCGCGACCGTGCCGGGGTCGGGTGCGGGCACGGTGCTCGTCAGACCGTTGCCGTGCCGCCGCCACGCCTCGGCGGTCCGCCCGCGGCGGCGCCACCTGCTGATGGCGAGCCGCCAGGCGACGGTGCGGAGCCAGGCCTCGGGACCTGCGTCCTGGGTCAGCCGCGACCGGCGCCCCCACGCGCGGACGAACGCCTCCTGCACGACGTCCTGCGCTTCGTGGAGGTCACCCGTCATCAGGTACAGCTGCCCGACGAGCCGCGAGACGGAGTGCACGTAGAACTCCTGGAACTCCTCTTCGGTCATGCGGCTCCCAGCGGTCGGACGGGTCTCACCGGGTATAGGGCGGGAGCGGCTGTCCTGGTTGACATCGGGCCGCACAAATCTCCGGATCCTGTCCGGCAGGTGTGAAGGCGCGAGGGCCTGACGGAGCCGAGGCCTGCGTGTCACGCACCCGGCGACGGCGGACCGGCCGGCCCGCACATGTCCCATGTGAGCACGCACCAGTGACAGGGGAAGGGGCGGCGAACCGACCGGGCCGACGGTGGTCCGCCGGCTGAGCGCGCACGAAAGTGGCTGGTGGCGGGCCGTGTTCGCCGTGTGAACCGGAACCAAAGGGACGGACGCCGGACGGCGTCGCCCCGGGCCACCGAGGTGAACTGCTCAGCCGAGGTGAGCGGATGGCGCCGACGCGCTACGCGACCACGCCGTCCACTTCCACCGTCTGGAGGCACCGCGCGTTGACCGGGACGGTCACCGACTTGCCGTTGAGGGTCGTGGACCGCTGGGTGTAGGAGTCGCCCGCGCCGGTGTTCCACCGGGGCACCACGCCGTCCGGGCGGCCGGTCACCGCGGAGAAGCGGGAGAGGTCGAACGTGATGTTCTGGAGCGTACTGCCGCTGTTGGCGACCACGATGACCAGCTTGCCGGTCTTCTCGTCCAGCGCCGCCACGGACATCGGGTCACCGGTTGCGAGGATCTTCATGCCGGGGCGGATGTGCCGGCTGAACTGGGCCATCAGGTAGTACTTGGGCCTGACGTAGCCGGGCTGTGCCGGTGTCGTGGGGGTGACGCCCGTCCCCGTCGGCGGCGTGTAGTCGATCATGGCCCAGTTCGGGTTGTTGTCCATCGCCTGCCAGTAGACCCAGGCGGTCGGACGCAGTTCACGGAAGTCCGCGAGGATGGACAGGGCCATCGAGAAGCCCGCGTGGTCGCCGTTGCCGGTCTCGGAGTTCCACAGGCCCTTGCCCGCGTCGGTGACGATCTTCTGGTACAGCTGCGCACGAGGCGGCGTACCTTGCTCGTAGCCGTGGACGTTCACGCGGTCCACCAGAGCGCGCGTGGGCGCGTCGAAGGCGTCCCACGTCGCGAGAGCATGGGTGATGCTGGTCTCGTCGGATGCCGCGATCCTGGTGCCCGTCAGACCGTAGTTGTCCAGTTCGGTGCGCAGGTGGGACAGCAGCGTCTTCTGCAGGCCTCGGCTCGTGTAGCAGCCCTCCTGCACGTTCCCCGCATGCCAGTATTCGGCGGAGGGCTCGTTGAAGGGCTCCACGGACACGAAGTCCACGCCCCAGTTCTCCCGGGCGTGCGACGCGACGGTGGCCAGGTAGTAGGCGTAATCGCGCTGGTTCCAGGCCTGGAGGTTGTCCTGGAACCTCTGCTGCGCCCCCGAGGGGTTGTGGTTCTTGCACATCCACCACATCGGGGACTTCGCGAACAGCTCGCTGATCGCACCCCGTTGGACCGCCTTGAGCAGCATGGCGCGCTGGTTGGCGTCGGCGTTCCAGTTCCACGCCGAGGACGAAGGATTCGCGCTCGTCCAGTCCTGCCAGAATCCCTCGATGCGCTTCCAGGGCTGGATTCCGCTGGAGACGACCATCCTGTCGCCGCTCGCGGTCTGGTTCCAGCTGCTCGCACCGGCGTTGTAGCGGGCGATGTTGAGGCCGAGCCCGGGAATCGACTTGTTGCGGTACGTGACCCAGTCGGTCGTGAAGAAGAGGTCGGCGAAGATGTCCTGATCGCCGAGGGCCCGCGCCCACCAGGACAGCGAGGTGCCCCACCCTTCCCAGACACCCCGGTTCGCCGACGGGTCGATGGTGATCGTCGCGTCGGCGCGCGCCGTACCGGTCGCCAAGGTACTGCCGAGGACGCCCGCTCCCGTCGCGGCCAGGAGGGTTCTGCGTCTGATCATGTGGATACTCCGCTCCAGTTCACGGCCCCGTCCCGTGGTGACTGTCGAGAAGCATCGGTTGGTGATCAGCAGGTTGTCCAGGGTTGTGACAGGCCTTTCTAAAACCGTTTGACGAAGCCTCGTCGATTCGCGCCGACCGGTACCGCTCAGCTACCCGCGGCCCGGGCCCCCTGCCGGGGAACCCCTCCACCCGGGGTGGGCAGCGCGTACTCCGCCCAGATCACCTTGCCGCGGGCCGTGTACCGGGTGCCCCAGCGTTCGGACGTCTGGGAGACCAGGAAGAGGCCGCGGCCGCCCTCGTCGGTGGTGGCGGCGTACCGCAGGTGCGGCGAGGTGCAACTTCCGTCGGACACCTCGCAGATCAGGGTGCGGTCGTGGATCAGCCGTACGTGGATCGGGTCGGAGGCGTGCCGGATCGCGTTGGTGAGCAGTTCGCTCAGGGCCAGTTCGACACTGAAGTCGAGTTCGGACAGGCCCCACTCGCGCAACTGTTCCGCCACCGCGGTGCGCATGCCCGCCACGGCGGCCGGGTCCGAGGGCACGTCCCAGTCGGCGACCTGGTCGGGCGGGAGGGCGCGACTGCGGGCGATGAGCAGGGCGACGTCGTCCTTCGGCCGCTCGGGCAGCAGCGCGGTGACCAGGTCGCGACAGCGCTGGTCGGGGGAACCGTCGACGCGGTCGGCCAGCGCGGCACGCAGCAGCTCCATGCCGACGTCGATGTCGCGGCTGCGGTCCTCGATGAGGCCGTCGGTGTAGAGGACGAGCTGGGAGCCCTCGGCCAGGTCGAACTCGGCGGTCTCGAACGGCATGCCGCCCAGCCCGAGAGGTGGCCCCGCGGGCAGGTCGAGGAAGCCGACGCGGCCGTCCGCGTCGACGAGCGCGGGGGCCGGATGGCCCGCGCGCGCCATCGCGCAGCGGCGCGTGACGGGGTCGTAGACGGCGTACAGGCAGGACGCTCCCACCACGCCGGTGGCGTCCTTCGTGGTCGACTCGTCCTGGTCGATACGGCCGACGAGGTCGTCCAGATGGCTGAGCAGCTCGTCCGGGGACAGGTCCAGGGTGGCGAAGTTGTGCACGGCGGTACGGAGTCGTCCCATGGTCGCGGCGGCATGCAGGCCGTGGCCGACGACGTCGCCGACGGTCAGTGCGACGCGGCTGCCCGACAGCGGAATGACGTCGAACCAGTCGCCGCTGACACCCGACTGGGCGGGCAGGTAGCAGTAGGCGACGTCGAGGGCGGTCTGCTCCGGCAGTGCCTGCGGCAGCAGACTGCGTTGCAGGGTCACCGCGAGGGCGTGTTCCCGTGTGTAGCGGCGGGCGTTGTCGATGCTGACCGCGGCACGGGCCACCAACTCGTCCGCCAGCAGCAGGTCCTCCTCGTCGAAGGGCGTACGCGGCTCGCGCCGCCAGAAGTTGACCATGCCGAGCACGATGCCGCGGGCCTCGATCGGGGCGGTGATGAGGGAGTGGATGCCGTAGTCCAGGACCCGGTCGGCACGGTGGGGGTCCTGGGCGTGCCAGGTGTGGGCTGCCGACAGCTCGACCACCAGCTCGGCCCGCCCGGTGCGGTATCCGAGGGCCTGCGGGGTGCAGGGCAGGAAGTCGATCAGGGTGCCCTTCTCGTACAGCGGGTGGTCGTCGCGGATGCCGGTCACGGCCGTGCGCCGCATGCCCGTGGCCGTGGGTGAGGGTTCCTCGCCGTGCAGGACGGCGTCGGCGAGGTCGACGGTGACGAAGTCGGCGAAGCGGGGTACGGCGATCTGCGCGAGTTCCTCGCTGGTCCGGGCCACTTCGAGGGTCGTGCCGACGCCCAGCCCGGCGTCGTACAGCAGCTCCAGCCGCTCCCGGGTCAGTTCCGCCCGGCCGGACACCTCGTGGAGCTCGGTCGAGTCGCGCAGCGTGACCACCGTGCCACCGGGGTCGGCGCCGTGATGCGCCGGCCGCTGGTTGACCAGCAGCGGACGGTCTCCGACGCGGTGCACCTCGTCGTCGGCCGCACGCCCGGACAGCAGCAGTTCCCGGATGCCTTCGGCGAGGCCGCACAGCTCCGTCACGGGCCGCCCCTCGGCCTCCCGGGACAGCCCCAGCAGCCGTCGGGCCTCGTCGTTGGCGAGCAGCAGCCTCCGGTCTGCACCGACGATCAGCACCCCTTCGCCCACCGAGTGCAGGACCGCGTCGTGGTGCTCGTACATGCGGGTCATCTCGTGCGGGGCGAGTCGGTGCGTCTGGCGTCGCAGCCGTCTGCCCATGAGGGCCGTGCCGACGGTGGCGACCGCCATCACGCCCGCTCCTGTGCTCAGGATGACGGGCGTCTGCCGGTCCACCTGGTTGATCACGTTCTGGTTCTTCAGACCGGCGGAGACCAGCCCCACCACCGTCCCGTCGCGGTCCATGACGGGAACGACGGCCTGCACCTCGTGGCCCAGGGGGCCGTCGACGCGTTCGGTGTGCACCTTGCCCTCGACGGACGGCCCGATGTCGCCGACGAACCGCTTCCCGATGAGGCTGGGCAGCGGGTGGGTGTAGCGGATGCCCTTCGTGTCCATGACCACGATGAAGTCGACACCGGCGGATCTGCGTCCCGCCTCGGTGAGCGGCTGGAGCACCCGCGTCGGGTCGGAACCCTTGAGCGCGGGCAGGACTCCCGGCGCGTGGGCGAAGGTCTCCGCGACGGCGACGGAACGCCGTTTGGCCTCGTCACTGCCCGAGCGGTGCGATATCACGTGCTGCGCCAACACGGCGCAGCACACGAGCAGGAGCACCAGCGAGACCTGGAGGAGAACCATTTGCCCGGCCACGCTCCGCACGTGCCTGACCACTGAAGAGCTGGGCCAGAACCGTCGGAACTTCACCAAATGGTTCATTACGGGCTATTTCTAGCATTGGCGAAGCGCATTCGGCTACGGAATGTGCGGTGGAAGTTGATTAACACTTCAACAATGCGGGGGCGGTTCCGGGGATCCACCACCCCCGGCGATCTCTTGGACGGCGTCGAGGACCAAGTGCCACGGGTACTCCTTCGGCTTGCCCTGACCAGGTTCGTTCGGGATGAAGCCGCCTTCGCCGTACAACACGTAGACGCCCATGGCCCGTAGTTCCGCGACGCTGCGTTCGAACTGCCGGTGCTGCACGTAGGCGGCGTTCACGCACGGCATCGTGACCGTCGGGATGCGCTTGCCGATGCCCTCGGCGACGACGCCGACGACAAAGTCGTGCGTGAGGCCGAGCGCCCAGGTGTTCATCGTGTTGAACGTGGCCGGTGCGACCGCGATGACATCCGCCTTCGGCCACACGTCCGGTTCGCCGGGCATCTTGTACTCGCTGCGCACAGGACGGCCGGTCAGCCGCTCCAACTCAGGGAGTTGTGATGCCATCCAGCGCGACGCTGTGGGGGTGAGGCCGAGGCACACATCGAAGCCGCGGGACTGCGCCTCCCGCACGACCGCCCCGATGTCGAAGACGGGCGGCGCCGCCGAGCCGAACAGGTACAGCACTCGGTCTGGTGTCGTCATGCGCCCATCGGACCACACCCGACCGTTACGGCTCACGGGGGACTCGGGACGGAACGTCCACAACCGCCGGGGGGCGCGGGTACCGTTCCCCGTGGGTGCTCAGAACGGAGGCCGGTATGCCGCCACTGGACGACGACCACACGGGCGCACGCATCAAGGAACAGCGCAGACTTGCCCGGCTCACCCAGCGCCAGTTGGCCGTCCGGCTGCCCTATTCCTACAGCTACCTCAACCAGGTGGAATGCGGCGCCCGCCCCGCGACGGCCGCCTTTGTCGCGGCCTGCGCCAAGGCCCTCAACGTCGACGTCACGATCCTGACGGGCCAGCCGTACCTGACCGACTTGCAGCGCGACCGGCTCGCCGAACTCGTGCGCCCGATCCGGGAGTCACTCGATCTTTACGACCTGGGTCCCGACGCGGACCTGACGGTGCGAACGCCGGAGCGGCTCGTGGCCGAGGCGGACCGGATGTGCGCCGAGGTGCGCGCGGCCCGCCTGCGGAACGTGGCCCGTGAGCTGCCCGACCTGATCGCTGAACTCACCCACACCGCGTGGTCGTCACCGTCCACCCGCTTGTGGCAGGCCCTCGCGTCCGCCTACCGGACCGCGCACGACATCACCGTCAAGCTCGGTTACTACGACCTGTCCTCCGTCGCCCTGGATCGCATGGCGTGGGCGGCGGAGCGCGCTTCCGATCCGTGTCTGGGAGCCGTACGGCAGTACATGAGGGCCCTCGTGTATTTCCGGGAGGGCGAGTACCGGATCGGGAGGCGGCTCGTCGCGGCGGGACACAGCGCTGTCGGTCAGGCCGGCGAATCCCGCGAGGCCCTGGCCGTCACCGGTCAACTGCACCTCGGTGCCTCGGTCATCTCGGCACGTGCCGAGGACGAAGGGGCGGTGATGCTGCACATCGCGGAGGCGCGCCGGATCGCGACGCTCATCGGTGACGCCTCGGACGTGCACTGGCTCAGTTTCGGCCCGGCCAATGTGGCGCTGCATGAGATGTCCGCCGCCGTCGAGATGCGTCAGTACGACGACGCACTCAAGCAGGGCAAGGAGATCCGGCTTCCCGCGCACATGGCCACGTCCCGACGGGCCCACTTCCTCATCGACCGAGCACGGACCGAGATGGAGGTCGGACACACCGAGTCGGCTCTGAAGTCCCTGACCGAGGCGAGGCGGCTGGCACCCGAGCAGACCAGGTATCACCCGGCGGCCCGCGAGACGATCTCCGGTCTGGTCCATCTGTCACGACGGACCCCCGAGACGCTCCATCACATGGCGGCCTGGATCGGCCTGTGACGCACTCACAGAACTGTGAGTGTTCTCTTGCGCGCAGAGTGTCACTCTTTTCTCACGTCTCCCAGACCTGAGAAGGAGCGTCGACATGTCGTGCGACACCGCCCGGTTCGAACCCTGCGCCCGCCCCGTGCACCGACGGGCAGGTCTTGGTGAGTGATACTCGGGACGATCCCGCGGTCCCCGCGTCGTCCACCGGACTCCTGCGTGCCCAGGCCTCCTGGTTCATCGATCAGCGGTCCCTGCCCCGGCACCAGATCGTGAAGGCTTTCGATGAGGATTTCCAAGGGCAACTGGGCCGGCTCATCCCGCAGATCGAGCACCTCTGCGACGCCCTGCCGCCGGACGACGTGCCCGCGAAGGTAGCGCTGGCCTGTGTCGGTGCGGCGCGGCAGCGCCTGAAGGCGCCCGAGGCCGCGGGGCTGCGCGGTGAGGTCGAACGCGTCGAACGGCTCGCGAGATCCGTCGTGGCCCTGTGCGACCACTACGACGCACTCACGGGCCTGGCGATGTGCCTGGCCTGCGACAAGCCGATCGAGTCCGGCGACGCCTGGGTGCCGTACGACAGGGTCACTCCGTGCGGCGGCGCCGCACGGGCCGGCCGCGTCCACACCCACTGCGCGCACGCGCCACGCGGCCCGCGCTGAGGCGGCTCCCGCCCCGGAGCGGCACCGGGGCGCATGGACGCCGATCGCCACGCGCCATGCCCGCACGCGCCGGCCCGGGAAGAGGCTCAGCGGCCCGCCGAGGGCCGGACGGCCTGCCGTGGTTCCGGGATCGTACGGGCCGCGTGCGGGACGCGGCGGAACGCCACGAGCGCGGCGTCGTCGTTGAGGGCTCCGCCGCCGGTGTGCCGGAGCAGGTCCGTGCGCAGGTAGGCGACTAGCGACCGCGGGTCGCCGCCGGGCCACGAGCGGATACGTTCGGTGAGGGGATAGAAGCGTCCGCCGCTGTCGCGGGCCTCGAGAACGCCGTCGGTGCACAGCAGCACGATGTCGCCCGGCATCCACGGTATGGACCCGGTCCGCACATGCGCCGACGCGAGTCCCAGGCCGAGCGGAGGCGCCGCGTCGGGCAGTGGGGGCACGAACGGCCGTCCGTGGCGTACGACGACGGGCGGGGGGTGGCCGCACGACGCGACGCCGATCGGCCCGGCCCGGTCGGGCACGTCCAGCAGCAGAGCGGTCACGAATTCCTCTCCGTGGCCGGCGCGTGGGGTGTCGGCGTGGTCGGGCGCGGCGGCGAGCGCACCGTCCAGGGTGGAGACCAGCCCGTCCAGGCTCGGGGTCTGGTGCGCGGCGGCGTGGAAGGCGCCCATCACGAGCGCCGCTTCCCCGATGGCGCCCAGTCCCTTGCCGCGCACGTCGCCGATCATCAGGCGGGTGCCGGTGGCGGTTCGGGCGGCCGCGTAGAGGTCCCCGCCGATCACGGCCTCCGCCTCGGCCGCGAGGTAGACGGAGGCGATCTCGATCCGTCCCAGGCGCAGCGGCAAGGGCCTGAGCACAGCATTCTGGGCGGTCAGCGCGAGGGACCGAGCCTGGTCGTAGCGGCGGCCGTAGTGCTCGCGCAGACGGGCGAAGAGAGCCACGAAGACGGACACGGCCAGCAGAGCGATCGTGGCCACGGTCTCGTTGAGGTGGGCCGGCGCCTCCGCGTGGTCGGTGGCGATCTGCGACGCCACCGCCAGAGCGCCCACCCCCGCGGTCGTCCGGGCCCCGGCGAACGAGGCGGTGACCGCGGGCGCCGCGGCCAGGAACGGGGTGAAGCGGATGCTGGGCGGTGTCAGCAGGTCGGCCAGCACGATGACCACGATCAGTACGAACGGCACGGCCACCAGCCAGGGGCGACGGTCACCGGGTGGCCCGACGCGACGGACGGCGCTCGTGATACCCGCGATGCCTGGTGCGGGGGTGGGGAACGTGACCACTGCATGACCTCTGACCTTCGGATCCACGACCCACCCAGAGTGCGGCAAAACGCCCTAAAAATGGCTATGGATTTTCCCTAGTCCGCCGTCGGTCGGCTGTAGGTGACCGTGTGCTCGTGGGCGCGCCGCAGGGCCGGGCCGAGGTGTTCGTGGCCGACGCACGCGCAGGCGGGGCCCTCAGGCCCCGAGGATCAGAACGAGCCCCGAGATCAGCGCGAAGACGAGGACGAACAGGCGCATCCTGCGGGCGTCCAGACGGTGGTGCGTCAGACGGCTGAGCCAGGCACCGACGGCTGTGGCGGGCAGCAGCAAGGCGGCCGAGCCGAGTTCGCCCGCATCGGCTCTCCCGGTCGCGTGGAGCAGCACCAAAGAGGCGACCTCGCCCACCAGGAAGCAGGCGGCCACGGTGGAGCGCAGTTCGGCGGGCGGCCGGTGCTGGTAGACCAGCGCGAGCGGGGGTCCGCCGACGCCGGTCGCGGTCTCCGTCAGGCCCGTCACCGCACCGGCACCGAGGTAGGCCGCGCGGCCGGGTGAGAACGCCGGCGCCGCCAGACTCACGACGGCCGCGAGCACGGTGGCCATACCCACGAACAGCCCCAGATCGCGTTCGGGGATCAGCCAGAGCAGCGCCAGTCCGCCCGGAGTGGCGGCGAGTCTGGCCCCGGTGATCCAGGCCGCGCCGCGCAGGTCGAGCGATTCCCGCTCACGCCAGGCGACGTACGCGTTGAGCGGGATCATCGACGCCAGGACGAAGACCGGGACCAGGCCCGGATCGAGGATCCCGGCGACGGGTGCGACGATCAGCGCGAAACCCAGCCCGCTGCTGCCCTGGACGAACGCGGCCACGGCCACCGTGACGGCGAGGACCGCCGGCGTCCCCGGACTCATGGCAGCGCGGGACGTACCGCGATGTCGACCGGTACGGGCCCGCCCCGCGCTCCGGAGCGGGCTTCCGGCGTGGGGACGCGTTCCAGGACTCCTCCGGCAAAGACGTCGTACAGCGGCAGGGACTCCAGGTGCACGTACCCGATGTGGCAGTCGCAGACCGTCAGCGGGCACGGGCGGGGGCGCAGGGCGGCGCGGTAGCTGCCGTCGTAGAGGTTGCCCAGCTCGGCCTTGACGAAGTGGCAGCGGCGGACCGTCCCGTCGCCGTCCACCGACACCACCGACTCACCGGTGCGACACGGCAGTCCGGCGGAGGCGTGCGGGTGACGGCTGTACGGAAAGAGCGGGTCGATCTCGGTCCAGCGGGCCGCCTCGGCATCGGTGTAGCCGTGTCCTTCGGCGGCGTTGACCCACAGGTAGACCTGCTCGGGCAGCGCGGCGCGCAGACGGCGGGCGTGCTCCAGATGGCCGGGGAGGCCGACGATCCCGACGCTGTGGCGCACGTTCGCCTCGGCCAGCTCACGGCACTTGCCCAGGAAGCGGTCGTACGGTGTCTGCCCCGGGTGGTACGTGCACCACAGCGCCAGCGTGTCCCGGTCCGCCTCGGCGGTCCACCCGGTACGGCAGGACAGGTTGGTCTGGATCGCGACCCGCCGCACATGCGCGAGGTGCGACAGCTCCATCAGGGCCCGCCGGTACCAGGAGCGCACCAGCCCCTCGCCCCACGGGGTGAACAGCACGGACAGCCGGTCACCGGTCTGCCCCGCCGCCCACGCCGTGAAGCGCTCCAGAGCGGCGCGGTCGGCGGTGAGAGCGGCCCGGCTGTCACGGCGCTTGGCGAACGGGCAGTACGGGCAGTCGTAGTCGCAGGACGCGAGGGGACCGCGATAAAGCACGGTCAGGTCCATGCCGCCTCCCTCACTTGCGCTCATAGGCGGTCATCGCGGCACGCACGGCCGGCGAGAACAGGGCAGGGCCGACGGCGTCCGAGTGCGCCAGGCCCTCCGGGCCCAGGCGCAGCCGCCCGGCCGCCGCCCCGTCCTCGGCGAGCCATCCGGCGGCGCGGAACGCGGTCAGTTCGGGCGCGAAGTCGTCCCACGGCCCGGTGCCGAACCGGGCCTCGTACGCCGCCGTCTCCATGCCCTCCGCCTGGAGCAGCGACTGCACGAGATGGCGGCGGCGCGCCTCGTCCGCGTCCATCCACCGGCCGTACTCCGCGTGCGCGAAGTCCGTCTCGGGCCGGGCGACGTAGTCGTCGACGATGGTGCGGATCTCCCGCATGTCGACGGCGTAGTCGAAGGAGTAGTGCACCTGGGAGGTGTACGAACGGGCGCCGCAGCCCAGGCCCACCATGCCGTCGGTCTGGCAGGCGTAGTCCTCGGCGGACGACGACGGAATCCCCGGCTGGCGGAACATCCGCATCGACACCTGCTCGTACCCGGCGTCGAGCAGCAGGTCCCTGCCGTACCGGTACAGGCGCAGCCGCTGCTCGTCCCAGGCCCGGTCCGAGAGGGGGTCCGGCAGGTCCGCGGTGCGGCGCCCGAGACCGGTGAGCGGGCGGACGTACAGCGGGTACAGGTACAGCTCCTCCGGCCGCCAGGCGAGGGCCGCCTCCAGGGAGTGGCGCCAGGTGGTCTCGGTCTGGCCGTCGATGCCGTAGATCAGGTCGACGTTGAGGACGGGGATCCCGGCGTCCCTGATCCGGCCGAGGGCCGCCTCGACGTCGGCGCGGCGTTGCGGGCGGACCGCCGAACGGGCCTCGGCGTCGACAAAGCTCTGCACACCGAGGCTCAGCCGGGTGGTCCCCCGCTCGGCGAGCACGGCGAGCCGGTCGGCGGTCGCCGTGGACGGCGACGCCTCCACCGACAGGGGTACGGCGCGCAGGTCCGCGCCCGCGGCGTCCTCCGCTATGTCGCACAGGCGGGAGAGTTCGGCCGCCGTCAGGAACGTGGGCGTGCCGCCGCCGAACGCCGCGGCGGCGAAGCGGACCGGACCGCCGAGCGCGCCGCGGACGGCGCGCGCCTGCCGTTCCATCGCGTCGAGGTACGCCCCGGTCAGACCCTCGGGAGCCCCGATGCGGGTGAACAGATTGCAGAACCCGCAGCGGACCTCGCAGAAGGGGATGTGCAGATAGAGCGAGAGCGCGTCCGTGGCCTCGCCGGACCACAGGTCGCGCAGAGCCGGGCGGTCGGGCAGCCTTCGGTAGGCCGTCTTGTGCGGGTAGGCGTAGACGTAACTCTCGTACGGGCGGGGCGCGGGGTCGCTCACGCTTCGGGGGGTGGCCGTGGGCGTCGCCGTGGTGGCCGTCGCCGTGGGCGTGGTGGCGGTGGTCGCCGTGGTGGGTGTGGTCATCGTGGGGTCCCTTCGGCGGCGCGGGCCGGTGCCGGGGCGGCCGGCGCCGAGGTGGCCGGTTCGAGGAAGAAGTGGGCGTACGGAACGGTCCACACCGCTTCATGGGCGAGACGGTGGCCGGTGTAGCCGCTCTCGCCGTACGTGGTGCCGTGGTCGGAGCAGACGATCGCGAAGCACCGGCGCCGGCTGCGCATCGCGTCGAAGAGGCGCCCGATGTGGCGGTCCACGTACTCCAGGGCGGCGGCGTGCGTCTCCCGCGAGTCCCCGTCCTGTGCCGTCGCGCCCGGGGCGTGGAACCAGTTGGGCTGGTGCATCGCGGAGACGTTGACGAACAGGAACAGACGCCGCTGCGGCGGAAGGTCGGCCACGACGCGTTCGGCGCGGGCGATCTGCTCCTCGAACGACGTCGGCGACGTCACGCCGAACGAGGGCTCCCAGTACGCCTCCTGGAACATCCCGGGCAGTACGGATCCGAGGGCGGCCTGCTGGTTGAAGAAGCCCACACCGCCGATGCAGACGGTGCGGTAACCGGCGTCCGCCAGGCCCGAGACCAGGTCCGGGGCGTCGAACACCCAGGTGCGCCCGGCCGTCGTCTCACTGCCGGCGAAGCGGGCGGCGAAGAGGCGGGGATGCGGACCGGGCGCGGCGGGGGTCGGCAGGAATCCCGCGAACATCGCCTGGTGCGAGGCATAGGTGAAACTGCCGGGCGCGTGCCGCCGCTGCCACCGCCCGCCGGGCAGGTGCGCGGCGAGATTCGGGATGCGTCCCTGCGCGGCGAGTTGCTCCGCCACGTCGTAGCGCAGCGTGTCGAGGGTGATGAGGAGGAGGTCGTCGCGGCCGATCACCTCGTTCATGTCCGGTGTTTCGCGGTTCAGGTCCGGTGTTTCGCGCGGCAGGTCCGGGGCCGGGGAGTGAGTGTGCATGGAGTTTCCTGTCGTGCGGTCACGGCCGGAGGCCGGACGGGGTCCAGCGGGTTGTCTGCGCGGGGCGGTAGGGACGGGTGATGACGGCTCGCGCACCGCACCGGTCAGGGGGGTGGGCGGAGGACGAGGGGCACTGCCCCTGACGTGGCGGGGGACGAACGGAGAGCGGTCAGGGGGCGGGCGGACGCGGCACGGGCCGGGCCAGGCGGCGGGAGGACCGGTCTCGCGCCGGTCAGGGCGGCGGGAGCACCGGTATCGCGCCGGTCAGGGCGGCGACCTGGGCGGCGTAGGTGTCCAGGCCTTCGGCGGGGCCGCCGGGCAGACCCGCCAGGCCGGGCAGCAGATCCCCGAAGGCGTTGACCTCGCCGACGGCGAACCGCCGCCAGCCGACCGCCGGCAACAGGTCCACACCGACACACGGCGTGCCCGGGAAGAGTGCCGCGGCCCGCTCACAGATGCCCAGCGCCTCGGACCAGTCGCCTCCGGCGAAGGACACCGCCGCGCGGACCGCGTCCAGGTCGCCCCGCCTGCCGCCGAGGTGGAGGTTGGTGATCGGTCCCGCCGCCGTGCGGGGCACGACATGGGTGGCCCGGCCCGCGATCACGACGACCCGCAGATCGACGGACCGGCCGTCCAACGACGCCTTGGGCAGCCACCGTTCGACATGCAGCCCGTCCGGGGCGAGCGCGTCGACGAGGGCGCCGACCGTCGCCTCGTCGTCGTAGGTGCGCACCCCCAGCGAGTTGTGCAGCGCGCCGGAGGGGGTGCGTTCGACGGAGGTCGTGGCCCGCAACCGCCCTCCCGGCGCGGACTCGACGGCAAGGACACCGGAGGCGGAGGAACCGTGCGCCGGCTTCACGAAGACCCGGCGCAGACCGGGCTCGTCGAGCAGCTTGCGCAGATCCGGCCAGCCTCGCACCGGCGCCGCGTCCGCCCCGGAGGTCGGGGACGGCGGCACCGGCACACCCGCGGCGGCCAGCCTGGCGTGGCAGAGCCGCTTGTCGAACAGCACCGACAGCTCGGCCGGTTCGCCCAGGAGGCTGCCACCGGCCGCCCGGACGTCGTCGGCGAGGCGCTCGACGGCGGCCACGAACGCCGCGTACCAGCGTGCGCCGCCCTCGACCCGGGTGGAGTCGTGGACGCCTCTCAGCAGTTCGTCGACGTGCGCGTCCTCGCCGGGCGAGTCGATGCGCACCCGCTCGCCCGGCAGGAAGCGGGCGGTCCCGGTGAGCACATCCGCCCAGGACACGACACGTGCCGGCGGCAGACCTGCGGAACGCAGCGCTGCCTGGAAGAGGGTGACGCGGCGGTGGCCCGGGACACCCACGACCGCCAGGCCTGTCGGGGGCGGGGCGGACGGGTCGACGGTCGCCGGGCCGGGCGTCATTCCGCCACCGCGACGTAACGGCCGTCTTCCTCGTCGTCGTAGTCGTCACCCCGGTCGTCCGGGCCCTCGCTCAGGTCGACCGCCACGCCCTGCGCGGTCAGTGTCTCGCGTATGCGCTCGGCGACCGGCGCGCTGATGTAGTGGTGGTGGAGGTCGAGTTTGGCCAGGTGGGTGAGCGGCTGACCGTCCAGGAGCGCGGTGGCGCCCTCGTCGCCGAGTGTGCCCAGGGACAGGTTGAGTTCGGTGAGCCGGGCGACGACCGGGGCGGACGCGAAGGCCGCGGCGATCTCGTCCTGAATGGCACTGTTGCGCAGCGCCAGCCGGCGCAGCGCGGGCAGCCGGACACCGGTCATGAACGGTTCCAGGTCCGACACCTCGGTGTCCGCTCCGTACTCGGGATCGCCGAGCCAGATGTCCAGGTCCTCCAGGGCGGGCAGGTCGCTCTCCCCCACGCCGCGCACGACCTCCCTGGACAGGGCGCCGGTCTCGATGACCAGGCGCCGCAGCACGGAGTGGGACTCGGCAGGGAAGGCGAGCGATCCGCCGCCGCGCACCCCGAACTCCTCGAGCCGCGGGAAGGCCCTCAGCAGGGGCGTCACATCGCTGTTGACGATCCAGGAGATCTCGCACTCGTCCCACGTCATGTCGCCGATGAAGAGGGCGCGCAGCGCGGGAAGCCGGTCGGCCGCGGCGACCAGGGTGTCGATGGCCTCCGTGTTCGGCTTGTTGTTGTCCGGGATGGCCGCCTGGGGCCAGATGCCGACGATGAGCGCCCGGACCTGGGAGAGGTCCACCACCTCGGCGAACCGGGCGAAGGTGGCCGCCCACTGACCGAGGTCGACGTCGTAGTAGCCCTCGACGGTGATGCGCCAGGCGACGGCGTCGGCCGCGGGCAGGGACTCGGGCAGGTCCTCTTCGAGAAGGGGGAACTCGAAGGTGGGCAGCCCACCCCACTCCGCGGGACGTTCGGCATTGGACACGTTCGACTCCCAGAATCGCCAAGGGCTGCTGTCGCTCGAAAGTTCTATCAAGCCCCACTGACAACGACGCGGGCGGCAGGGAGTCCGGGCCGAGGCGCCGGGAGTCCGGGTCGACTGCGGCTCGGCCCCGTCGCGGCGTCCGACCCTCACTGTCAGACCCTCCCCCTAGCGTGGAACACGTGATCGACCGGTCCGAAGGGGCCGGTGGGAAGGGAGAGTTGTGTACAGGCAAGGGGATGTGCTGATCATGCCCGTCGCGGAGGACTCGGTCCCTGCTCGGGCGCTGGAGGACGCGGGCGAGCCCCGGGACGGCCGGGGACGGCTGGTCCTGGCGCTCGGCGAGGTCACGGGACACGCTCACGCGGTGCAGGGCCCCGGCCGTCTGGTGCGCGAGCGCGGGGAGTTCGGGCCGATGCTGCTGCATCTGCCGCAGGGCGGACGGGTCGTGCACGAGGAGCACGCCGCGATACCGCTGCCCAAGGGCTGGTTCCGGGTGATCCGGCAGCGTGAGTACGTGCCGGGTTCGGTGGCCCGGGTCGTCGCGGACTGACCCTCTCCCGGGGGACGCGACGCACGAGGCAGGAGACGCGACGTGTGAGGTACGAGACGCGACACGCGCTCACTGCCGCACAGTCCGCCGTCGCCGGTAACGAATCACCGAGGCAGCCCAGGCGAGGCAGCCCTGGCGAACGACAGCTCAAGCAAGACAACTCGCGCGAAACAGCTCAGTACGAAACACAGTGAGGACGCCCCCATGACCACACCCACCGATGCCCTCACCGGCTCCGTCACCGACCCCGAAGCCGCGGCCGCAGGGGCGGCCGATGCACCCGCCGGGCTCACCAAGCTCACCCCGCTCAGCACAGACGACTGGCGTGCGGTCGCCGCCGCCACCGGAGCGGCCGACCGAGCCGCCGCCGAGGCGGGTGTCCGCCTCGCCTACCGGGCCGCCGGGCTCGCCGAGCCCCGCCGGGTGCTGTGGGCGGAATCCCCGTGCGCCGCGGTGGCCCTGTTGCAGACCTCCGAGAACCTCGGCCGGAGCGTGCGCGAGGAGGTGCGTACCGGCCCGTGGGAAGCCGAAAGGGCTCGTGCGCACGAGGAGTTGGGACCCGCCGGGTACGCGGCGCTGTGGTCGGCGACCGGTGGCCGCCTGTGGGAACCGACGCGAGCGCTGACGGACCGGATCCGGGCCGGGATCGTCGAGGAGTTGGGCGATGATCCGAAGCTTCGGCTGCTGCTCCTCGACGCGGTCCTCGGCCAGCACGACGCCGCCTGGCTGGCCGCGCTCGCGGGCCGGGGTACCGCCTTGGACGGACTCGCCGAGGTGGCCCGGCATGCAAGCTGGTGGTGGCCGTACGAGGAGACGGTCGTGATCTGCGAGCGTCCGGTGGAGCTGCACCGGGACGAGGCGGGCCGGCTCGACCGGGGCGACGGTCCGGCACTGGCCTTCCCGGACGGCTTCGCCCTGTACGCCTGGCGGGGCATGCCCGTGCCGGCGGACTTCCTCGCCGGCCTGGCGGATCTCACCCCGGACCGTATACGCGCGGAGGAGAACGCCGAACTACGGCGCGTGATGCTGGAGTTCTATGGCTACGACCGCTACCTCGCCGACTCCGGCGCCGAGCCCGTGCACCGGGACGAGACCGGCGTGCTGTGGCGTATCGCCCTCGACGGCGACGAGGACGTGGCGATGGTCGAGGTCGTGAACTCCACGGCGGAGCCGGACGGCACGTTCCGCACGTACTGGCTTCGTGTCCCGCCCGGCACCAGGACGGCGCGCGAGGGCGTGGCGTGGACCTTCGGGGTCACCGCGCAGGAGTACATGCCGGTCCGGCAGACCTGACGGCGCTCCGGCTCCCGCGGACCGGGCGGTCGGCCGGCTCCCGCGGGCCGGACAGCGCCCCACTCCCGCGGACTTGACGGCGTGCCGCCCCGACGGCACTCCGGCAGACCTGCCGCCCTGCCCCCGGCGGTGGAGCCCCGCCTCAATGGGCCCTCTCCACCCACCCTGACCAGCGGTTTCTCGCTGACCTGGGGAAACGTCGGCCGCTTGAAACCGTCCCAGCCCCTCTCGGAGCGTCTCAGGCGACAGTCGTCTTCCCATGGGAACACGACTGTCGCCATTGGGCCCTGACCTCGAGGTACGCGTTACCGACCCGCTCGCTGGGGCCGCCACAGCAACGTGACCGAAAGCCACCGGGCCTACTGACCGTTCAGCATGCGGTGCGGAGGTCTGGAGCTCGGCTGTGACTCATCGTCGAAGTTCAGTGGAGGATCTACGGAAGTCGCTGCTCTCGATCAAGCTGACTCTCAAGAGGGCTGTGTATGGCCGGGCCTCTTACGAACTCCTCCGGGCCCGACCTCACCCAGCCATACTCTTCACGGAACTGCGGCCTGAGAACGCCCGGCAGTAGGCGTGTGTCGTTGATGAGGGCGACCCCGGAAGTCGAGCAGGCACGAGCCATGGTGATTATGGAGTCCTACCTTTCAAGCGCGGGTTTCCGCTGGTCATTCGTAGGATCGGTGGACCCAGGGGCTCCGGGTATGGCTGTCATGGAGGAGCCGATCGGATGGCTCAGAGAACATAGCCGCCCGGAGCCCCGCGACGACTCGACCGCCAATTGGGATTCGCGACTTGATCGCTCTGTAGGACTACGTCGGCGAGGTCGTCTGCGGGATGGACTGACGACGAGCTGACGGAGGTGGCCGTGCCCCAGATCTGGGCCGGGATGGACATCGGCAAGGAGCACCACCACTGTGTGGTGATCAACGAGCGGGGCGAACGGCTGCTGTCCCGCCGAGTCCTGAATGACAAGGCGGCCCTGCTGGAGCTGATTCGCGACGTCCTGGACATCGACCAGGAAGTGCTGTGGGCGGTGGACGTCAATCACGGCGGTGCTGCTCTGCTGATCAGTCTGCTGCTCAACCACGGTCAGCCCATGGCCTACCTCACTGGCCTGGCCGTCCGCCGCGCGTCCGGCACCTACCACGGTGAGGGCAAGAGCGACTGGGAGCATCATCGTGGTCGCGGTGTTCTCCGGCTGGTCGGACCCAAAGACAGATCGGCTTCGTGCCTTGTTAGCGACGCGTCGGCCAGCTGGAGGACACCGCTTTCGCGGTGCCGGTCGGGTGCGCTGTGGCCTGATAGGGCCTTGCCGCACAAGGCACCATCACAGTTCTGACCGCCCACCGACCCGGCGTCGGCCATCAGCCACATACCGACCAAGGAGCCACGTAACCGTCACCAGCGTGCCCCAGACGACTTTGCCCCCACAGGCAGAACAACAACCGACGGAGGACGTGGTCCTCGGCGTTAACACCCACAAGGACGTGCACGTCGCCGCAGTGATCACCGGGCTCGGCATGTTCCTGGCCCACCACGAGTTCCCGGCAACTGCCGCTCTCCTGAAAATGACCTGAGCTTGCGTGTATCGGTGCAGCTCAACCGGCCTCTTCGCGTGGGGTGACGGTGACATCGAGGCCGAGGGCGGCGAGTTGGGCGATGAGGCGGCGGGTGTGGCGTTCCTTGCCGAGCCGGTTGGTGAAGTGATCAGGACCGAGGTCTTGGTAGGGGACCATGTCGCGCAGGATGTGCCAGGCGGCGACCAGGATGGAGTGGCCGACCGCGACGGTGGCGCGCTTGCTGCCGCGGTGGGGAACGAGTCTTCGGTACTGGGCCCCGAGGTAGGTGCCCTTGCTTCGGGCGGCGGTGGCGCCGGCCAGGAACAGGGCGGTCTTGAGCCAGGTATCGCCGTGGCGGGTGCGGCCGGACAGTCGCTTGCCGGCCGACTCCTTGTTACCCGGGCACATCCCGGCCCAGGACGCGAGGTGCCCGGCGGTGGCGAAGCGGCCCATGTCCACACCGACCTCGGCGATCAGGATCTGGGCCAGAGTCAGGCTGATCCCGGGGATCGTGATCAGCAGCTCGGTCTGCGCACGCAGGGGCAGCAGCTGCCGGTTGATTTCCTCACTCAGGCGGGCGATCCGTGCGTCGGCCTCGTCGATCGCGCGGAGCATCGAGGCGACCATGAACGCGTGGTGCTCGCTGAAGGCTCCGGTCAGTGCCCGGGTCAGCAGGGGCACTTTGCCCTGCAGGCTGCCCAACGCCAGCTCCGCCGGCACGTGGGGATCACGCTCGCCCGCGACCAGGGCGTCGAGCATGGCGCGCGCGGAGCGGCCGGTGATGTCGCTGACCACCGAGCTGAGCTTGATCCCGGCGTCTTCCAGGAACATCGCGAGCCGGTTGACGTCGCGGACCCGGTCGCGGGTGGTCTCGGTGCGGTACCGGGTCAGGTCCCGCAGCTGCCGGATGTCACGCGGCGGTACGAAGCTGGGCCGGACCAGGCCGTACTCGACCAGGCGGCAGATCCACTCGCAGTCCTTCACGTCGGTCTTGCGGCCCGGCACGGTCTTGATGTGCTGGGCGTTCAGCAGCCACGGCTCGACCCCCTCGGTGGCCTCCAGCAGGTAGAACAGGGGCTTCCAATAGGACGCGGTCGCCTCCATGCCCACCCGGGTGATCTGGTTGTCCACCAGCCAGTCCCGCAGTTCCAGCAGGCCGTCGCTCATCGTGGAAAACGTCCGCACCTCACGACGGGCCCGCTTCCCCGAACCCGGCAGCCGGATGCACACCTTGGCGTCCGTCTTGCTCGAGTCGATGCCCGCGCATCGCTCTTCCACCACGTCCACGAACCCTGCCCCTCCCAGTCGAATCGCGACGGGTACCCGTCCTTCCGGGGCCACAGGATTCAAAGACGCTCTCTTGCGTGCTCATGGCAACAACATTGGATTCCTGTATACGGCCCCCGCGTCCGACTGGCTATCGGGCTCACTCGCACCAAGCAGCAACGACGTCCTCCGGACGGGCACCCCGCCCCATTTTCCCGGCCCCGGGGTGCGGCCGACAGGCCGCGGGATGACTGGCTACCGCCAACTCCTATCCTGGGCCCGGTCCTTCGGCGTCCTGCATCGCGCGGGAGTGGAGTGCACCGGTTCCTATGGGGCAGCCCTGGCACGGTTCCTGAGCCGGGAGAACGTCCAGGTCGTTGAGATCAACCAGCCCGACCGCGCCACACGCCGCAAGCGCGGCAAGACCGACGCCGTCGATGCCGAAGCCGCCGCCCGCGCGGTGCTGTCAGGCCGCGCCGACGTCACGCCCAAGACGGGTGAAGGCCCGGCTGCTGACATGCGCGTACTGAGACTGGCGAAAGAGTCGGCCGTCAAGGCTCGCACACAGGCGAAGAACCAGCTCAAGGCCGTACTCCTCGGCATTGACCCCGAGCTGCGCGAATCCTTGTCCCGCCTCAGCAACGCGGCGCTGTTCGCCCAATGCGCCGAGCTTCCCAGCGGCGGGAGCGCGGCCGTCTTCACGCTCCGTCTGCTGGCCCGCCGCATCCAGCACCTGACCGCTGAGGTGAAGGAACTCACCCGCCGGATCAACCAGGCCGTGCGTGCCTGCCACTCGCAGCTCCTGGACATCGTCGGCATTGGACCCGACAGCGCCGCGGTTCTGCTGATCGCTGCCGGCGACAACCCTGAGCGGCTGGCCAGCGAGGCATCCTTCGCGGCTCTGTGCAGTGTCAGCCCGGTCGAGCAGTCCTCCGGAAAGACCCGGCGCCGACGGCTGAACCGCGGGGGCAACCGCCAGGCCAACGCGGCCCTCTACCGGATCGTCGTGACACGCATCCGCCGTGATGCGCGAACCGGTGTCTACGTTGCGCGGCAGACGAAGCAGGATATGTCGAAACGCGAGATCATCGGCTGCCTCAAGCGCTACGTCGCCCGAGAGATCTGCCGGCAGATCAACCCGGCAGCAACCACCGTCGCTGCGTCTTCTGGTACTTGACGCAACATAGGGGCATCCTGAACGTGCACCTGGTCAAGGAGCTGGCCGACTTCGCCGAGGAGCACAAGGACTGGTTACAGATCTTCCAGCTGCCCCCTATGCTCCGGAGCTGAACTCGGCCGAGGGGATCTGGTCGCTCCTCAAGCGGCACTTGGCCGACTTCGCCGCCGCCGACCTCACGCACCTCACCCGCGTGATCAAGCGGAAGCTGAAGAAGATCCAGTACCGGCCCCACCTGGTCGACGGCTGTCTGCCACCCACCGGTCTGACCATGGACGACGACACGATCAGACCACCGGACTTCGCGATTTCAACCTGGGTAACGTAACGCCGAGCTTACGCATTAGCTTGCCGGAAATGCAGATCTTGCTGGAGGATCGCCTGATAAATTCCTCGCAACTCTTCACCAGGTTGCACACCAAATGCTGAGCGGAGTTGCAGGCGGGTTTGTTCGTACACATCGAGCGCTTCAGCCTGACGGCCAAGATGATAAAGTGCGCTCATGAAGCATCCCACCAGATGCTCTCTAAACGGGTACTTTTGGACCTCGCTTGTCAAATGAGAAGCTACCAGATCAGGCTTCCTTGCCAGTAGGTAAAAATCAGCGAGGGATTCTACTGCATTTATGCGGAGTAGCTCAAGCCTGTCACTCTCACTCTCCAGAGTGGGATTCCGCGTAAGCCCTGAATAGGCAACCCCCCGCCACATGCGCAATGACTCTTCAAGACGCATACACGATCGCTCCACATCGGTCGTCGTTCGAAATGAGCGGTCTACGCTGGCCTTGCGCTCGAATACGTGAGAATCCACACTCTCTGGGTCGACCATGAGTTGATATCCGCGAGGGGAGAATCGCAGCACACTATCCTGGAAGTTAGTACCATTTGTGACATATTCACCGTTGCCAGACAGAGCAAGTGTTTTGCGAAGCTTAGATACGTACGTATGCAGAGATGCCGTCGGGCGCAGCGGCAAACATTCTCCCCACAATTCGTCGACCAACTGGTCGACGGGAACCACTTGCCCCGGGCGCATGATGAGGAGGCCCAGGAGCTCCTGTCGGCGTGGCGGCCCTGGGGGCAGAGCATTGCCCCCTATTTTGATCACAAGTGAACCGAGGACGGAATACCGCGTAGCATCTTTTTCAGAATCTTCGGAGTCGATGTGCGGATTAGTTTCGCGTCGGAATGCCGTGCGGGTGCTCAAAATCCGTTTACCTAACTCGCTAATGGCTAGCATGTCTGAAGTCCCCAACTCGCCCGGTTTCGAGTTTCGGGACTCGAATAGAAAACGTTAGGGATTCAGACGCTGCCGCTGCGATGTCGCTACAGAGGCGAACCTGTATATAGCCGCCGAATCCGTCATAAAGAGACTTAAGAGGCTGCGTGTGTCATTTTTTCTGGCTTTGTTTAGAGCGTGGCAACCTCGCGATACCAGGCTGTCCAGTGGAGTTGTGTAGCCCGTGCTCAGCAGGGCCCCCACCCATAACCACGGTATCGAACGAACTGATCAGCAGTCACAGCAAAGATCAAAGATCGTTGCTTGAGCCCATTGCCGCCCGAAAACCTCCTCGAGGATTGACGCAGCACTTCTAGAAAATTGTTATGACGGTCTGCCGTAAGACTCTGCAGACCGTTATAGTGTGGTGCCATGAGGCACTCGCATCTTATACCGTCAAATCTTGCAATTTGCTAACAGAACCACGACATCATGTCATTGAAGTTGCCCCAGTGAGCGAACGTGCCGTTGTTGTGGTAGATGGGAGACTAATCCGCGTCAGGTCCAGCAGGCTGCTTGTCGGCACCTCAACATATCGCCCACCGAAGTTGGTGTTCTCCCAGAGTTGATGATCTTACCCGTCTTGTTGGCTATCGACGACGCACTGTCGTTCGGGGGCGGGTGGTTGCAGGACCCATTAACCGCGGACACGCAGATTTCGCGAAACGTGTGCCGCTCGTGACCGCTCCAGTTACCGTTGTGCCGAATACACACCTTCCCGGAGGTGCATTGTTCTCCTGCGGCACTCGCCGGGCCGGCCGACATCAGCGCACCACCAATGGCCAAAGCCACTGCGGAAGCAAAAGTCGCTACCTCGGCTATCTTCACGACCCCATTCCTTTCACTCGCTCAGTCGATCCACCTAAAAGATACTCACCCCCGCGGGAATGGAGTAGGATACGCATGCCAGAGAAAATCTAATTTCTGTGACTCTGCGGCTATCGCTGCGTTCGGTCAGATGTTTTTCGAACCATGAAACTGACTGTCATCTCACCTGCGACAGCTGTGACGGTTATTGGAAACGTCTATCAGCTGGCCAAGGCCGTCGCGGAGACCGAGCTGAGAACACGCCCCCCGGTGCACCCGACACCTACGCACACGTACTGTGGGTTGGTGTCGGGGGCCGTCTCGGGGGGCTGCAGCGGCAGCTTGACCAGGCAGGCATCGAACTCGTCGTCGTACTCGGGGCCGAGCCGCTGTACGGGGGAAGCCTGCTTTGCGCCGGCGGAGGCCGCGCGCTCCGTCGCCATGGGCACCCCCTGAGCCTCGAGACACGCGTTGTAGGCGTCGCCCAACCGCGCGCGTTCCTCGTCGGAGGTATCGAGCCGCAACTGCGGGCGCTTGGCCTCCACGGCGGAGTCGGCCGACGGATCCTTGTCACCCTCGCCCTTCGTCGCCTCAGCGCCAGGAGACAGCGTGGACAAAGTGTCGACACGCGGCTTGTCCGCGGCGTCAGTACCGGACGAGCAGGCCGGAAGGACACCGCCACCGATCAGCACAGCAGCACTCAGAGCAAGCACTTTGACGCGGAGCCGGTCCGACCGGCCAGGTCGCGTGACGTTCCTCATGACGCGGAGTGTGGCGCATAATTGTCAGGACTCTGTCAGCCATGTGTATTGCCTGGACAAGCTGGGCCGCCAACTCCTGAAGGAGCGCGTGGTGGATGGCATCGGTGACGGTCATACCAACCGAGTAGGACAGCCGCCGACCACGAGCGGAAAGCCAGTCGACGAACGCGTGGGTGCCCCGCCCCAGTCGGTGCGGATCAGTGTCTGCCGTCCGCGGCGATACTCCTTCGGCATCGGTGCCAGCGCGAGTCGGGCGGCTTCGATGTAGGCGACGACGGTGTTGCTGCCCGAGTTCCGGGGCCGTAGACGCCCGGCCCCTGGTTCTCCGGCCCCGCCCCGACCGTGGTCGACGTACCCCATCAGCGGATGGTGCCCGAACGTCTTCTTCCAGGTCGCGGCCGCGTCCTGTTTCTCGGAAGGCGCTGTCACCAGCACTTCGTCCAGGTCCACGACCACCTGCCCGGCTGCGTCCGGCGCAGCGTTACCGGCCAACGTCCATACATGTGCGCGGGCTTGAGTGCCGGCCTGGCGCAATGCGGTCAGCAGACGCATCCAGCCCGCTGCCAGCGTGTCGATCAGCCGGGACACCGTCGGGTCAGAGGCCACCGACTCGAACACCGCCGGCTCGACCCGCAGCGTGACGTCGTCTGCAAGGCAGACCCCGCCCGGCGCGAGGGCGAGCGCCACATTGAGCAGGATCTTGCCCGGATCATGCATCGTCCGCGGCTTGCGCCACGGCTCCAACGCCACCGATACCGCCTTGTCCAGACAGGACTTGCGGACCGTCTCCACCAGCAGCACCCCGCCGGCCTGCGGAGCCCCCCGCCACCACTGCCATCGGTGTGAATACGTGGGTAGAACCCGATACGCCACTTCACCTGGAAAGTGCTTCTTTGCTGCGACGACCTAGCCTAGACAAGCTCCATCGTTGCTGGTCAGGAGCACTCTTCGCGTACCAGACGCCCTACACGTGAAAGCACGAGGCTCGACGCGGTGCATCCGCTGGACTCTCACTGAGCGTCACAGCCAGGAGGCGCTCAGAAGCCATGATCTGACCTGCCCCTGAGGGCCCGCCGCACCGACGAGACCAGCATCTCTTCGTGCGATCCAACATAACCGAATCAAGGTCGCATCACGGGATAATATAATGAGAGGAAACGACCCTTTAGAAGTCATCTCATTTGGCGAGTTGGCGGTAGCAGATCAGGGTGCAGGCGATGCTGGTGAAAGCCAGGAAGTGGTCGGCCTTGCGTTCGTGGCGGCGGTGAAGACGTCGGCATCCGGCAAGCCACGCCATGGTGCGTTCGATGGTCCAGCGGTGCCGACCGAGTCGTTGCGAAGTCTCGATGCCCTTGCGGGCAATGCGTGCTTGATGCCTCGGCCGGATGACCATCGCCGCAGGTGGTTGTAGTCATAGCCCTTGTCGGCGTGAAATTTGTGGGGCCTGCGCCGCCGGCGTCCCCGGCGGGAGCGGATCAGAGGTATGCCCTTGACCAATGGGATCAGGGCCTGGCTGTCGTGGGTGTTGGCGCCCGAGATACCGATGGACAGGGGCAGACCGGTCCGCTCCGTGATCAAGTGGATCTTTGACCCGTTCTTGCCCCGGCCTACAGGATTCGGGCCTGTCAGCTCCCCCCTTTCAGGGCCCGCATGTTGACCGAGTCGATGGCGCACCGGGACCAGTCGAGCTCGCCGCGGGCTCCGAGTTCGTCGAGGACCAGGCGGTGTAGTCTGGCCCACACTCGGGCCTTCGTCCACTCGGTGAAGCGGCGGTGAGCCGTCACGCCGGACGGCCCGAACGACGCGCTCGGCAACTGCTGCCACGTGCAGCCTGAGGTCGCTACGAAAACGATTGCGGCCAGCACTTCGCGGTCGCCATGCCGACGCCGACCACCCCCCTGGGGCCGCGACGGCGCCTCCGGCACCACTCGCTGGAACAGCTCCCACAACTCGTTCGGCACCAGCCGCTCAACGATCCTCGCCACGCCGTGCAGCTTACCCAGCCAAATGAGATGACTTCTTAGTTGCTACTCCTGGCCGGGTTCGCTGAGGATGTTCCATTACCTTGAGTCGCGCCGCAGTTGGCGTTGAGAGTCGATTTTTTGGCCGCGGGCTGATCCTCGTTCCGCGGCCGGTTTAGTGCAGTTAGGGTCTGCAGTCCGTGGCGCAGGGGCCGTTTGAGCCTCTCAGCGAACTTGAATTTGCGTGCCATTGTGCAAGGGCCCGGTGCTTCATTGATCCATCTCTGTGCTTGATCTCTGTCCGGATCACGCGGTAGCTTGCTTGCCGCTATCTGCACGGGCAACAACTCACGCTCGAATGAGTTGAGTCAGTCGCCGAAACGGCATGGTTCTCTGCCGGGTTGTTCCCGCAGGCCGTCTGGAGGCCGGTAGCACCCTTTCGCACCGCTGCATTACCAGGCGGTCCATTCATGCAGACTCGGGGTTGTTCGATGACACAACAAGGAGCGGTACAGCGGAGGCGTGCCACACGATGGCAGCCCGCGGTGCTGGCCGCAGTAGGTCTTGCGCTGGCGGGGGCTTTTACCGCCCCAGTGATAGCTCAAGCTTCAGGGTCAGGCCCTTCTGAGACGTTGGCGCTGCAGCATGCATTTGCCTCTGCAGCTGAGGAGTTCGACGTACCTGAGGCACTGCTTCTGGCGGTTGCGCACCAGGAGTCGGCATGGGATGCACGTCCCGGCGAGTACAGCCACGGAGGCGGCTACGGTCCGATGCACCTCACGGACGTGACCCCCACGATGCTGACCAGGGGCGACGCAGGCATGGCTGGACGAGCAGACGTCGCCGAAGTAGCCGCCGACCCCGCGCTGCATACGTTGAAGGAGGCGGCTGATTTGACGGGGCTGCCTCAGGAACGGTTGCGTAATAGCCCTGCGGCCAATATCCGTGGTGGTGCGGCCCTGCTGGCCTCGTACCAGCGGGAGGTCAGCGGCGCGACCTCTGCCGATCCGGGGCAGTGGTACGGGGCGGTGGCACGGTACAGCCAAGCCGACCGGAGTCAGGGCGCGCAGATGTTCGCCGACAGGGTCTTTCGTACCTTGCAGAAGGGTGCCACCCGTACCACCGTGGAGGGGCAGAGGATGACGCTCCCCCAGAACATGCGAGTCGAGCCGGCCACCGAGCAGTTGTCCCGGTTGGGTCTCGCGCAGACGAAGGTGGTTGAGACTGAGTGCCCGACCACAATGGACTGCACGTTCGTGCCTGCCGCCGCGTCGAACGGGCAGGTTTCGAACCGCCCGGCGAACGGAATCCGGCTCGACTCGATCATCATCCATGACACCGAGTCGTCCTACGAGTCGGCTATCAATACCTTCCAGACACCTGGCGGTGGTTCGGCGCACTACGTTGTGCGGTCGTCGGACGGCGCGGTCACGCAGATGGTGCCCACGAAGGACCTGGCCTTCCACGCGGGCAACTACTCAACGAACATGCACTCCGTCGGCATCGAGAACGAGGGTTACGCGGCCCACGGAGCGACTTGGTACACGCAGGCGCAGTACGAGACTAATGCCGAATTGGTGAAGTACCTGGCAGAACGGCTCGATATTCCGCTGGACCGGCAGCACATTCTCGGACACGACAACTTTGCAGGCCCGACCTCTGCGACCGTGTCCGGCATGCACTGGGACCCGGGGCCGTCGTGGGACTGGGAGCGTTTTATGACCATGATCGGGGCCCCGATCACGGGTGAGCACGGTGTCGGCGGTGTCGGCAGCGTGGTCACCATCGCTCCAGGCTTCGAAAACAATCAGCAGACCGTCGAACTCTGCCCCTCCCACGATCCCACCGGCGCGACTACCGCGTGCGCCGACAGAACACAGGCTTCCAACTTCCTTTTCGTACGGACCGCGCCCAGCAGCACCGCGCCGCTCTTTGGGGACCAAGCCATCCACTCCGATGGTGTCGGCACCGACCGCATCAATGACTGGGGTAATACGGTTCAATCCGGCCAGAAGTTTGTTGTTGCGGGCAAGAAGGGTGACTGGACTGCGATCTGGTACAGCGGCAGCAAGGTTTGGTTCCATAATCCCGACGGCGTCAATACCGTACCCACCCGGGGCCGGATAATTATCGTCAGCGCCAGTCAGGACGTCAGTCCCTCGCCCGTCAAGGTCTACGGATCTAGCTACCCTGACGCCGCTGAGTACCCGGCTGGCCTTTCGCCTTCAACCCAGGCTCCACTTAGCATGTACACGATACCTGTTGGTCAGGCGTATGTTGCAGACGTACCTGCAGCACCCACGGACGACTATTTCAAGTCCAGTGGCACCGTGGTCATTGGTAGCAAGTCCATGTACACGATCCAGTACAACCACCGCACTGCGCTGGTCTACGCCAACGACGTCAAGACCACTCACCCGACCAATCCCTGATCAATATTGCCAACATCCGCAACACATCGCTTATCGGTGTCTGGCGACGCCTGGCCGCCAGACACCGCCCCCAGGATTGGGGCGTTCCACCCGTTGACCCTCGGGAGTCAAAAGTGCGCCGCCCAGCATTCAGATCAACTCCCCTTGCGGGACTCTTGGCATGCGCTGCGACAGTCATCATGCTCGTCATAGCCGTCAGCCGCGACACGGAGGCACCCTCGGATATCAGCCTGCAAATCGGTGCCGTGTGCATGACAGACTTCCCCTCCCCCACCGAGGTTTCTTGCGGCTTGACCAGCTTCGGCGACGTGCGCTATCGGTGCCCAACCGACATGCATAGCGCCCCGTGCTCCCTGACCAATGTAGTGAAACTCAAAAACACTGGCCACACGCCCCTACAATTTGTCACCATCAGCGGCTCAGGGCCCGGCGAACGAAACGAAACCGTCTCCGGCGTAATACAACCGGGGATGTCAGCAATTGCGAAACCACGAAAAGGCGAAACATACATCTACGACATCGTCCTTCGTTCCAGTGGAGGGCTGACCCAAGCGCGAGTCATGAAAATTTCCTAGGCCGTTTCTTCAATTGATCTTGATTAGTGGATCATGGTCAGGTGATACGTCGCCATGAACTGTCCGATGAAGAGTGGGAGTTCCTTCGTCCGCTGCTGCCCGAGTTTTTGCGTGGGCGGAAGCGGTTGGACGACCGAACCGTGCTCAACGGGATCGTGTGGAAGTTCCGGACGGGCACGGCCTGGCGGGACGTGCCTGAGCGGTACGGCCCCTGGCACACGCTGCACACCCGCTTTCGCCGGTGGGCCCTGAACGGCACCTTCGAGCGGATGCTCCAGGCCGCCCAGGCCCGGGCGGACGCGGCGGGGGAGATCGACTGGCTGGTGTCGGTCGACTCCACCGTCGTACGCGCCCACCAGCATGCCGCCGGAGCCCGAAAAGGGGGCTCCGTGGCCCCGCACTCGGACGCTCCCGGGGCGGTCTGACCAGCAAGATCCACCTGGCCTGCGATGCCTTCGGGCGCCCGCTCGCCTTCGTGCTCACGGGCGGCAACACCAACGACTGCACCCAGTTCACCACCGTGATGGAGGCGATCCGGGTGCCTCGCATGGGCCCGGGCCGTCCCCGGGTACGGCCCGCCCACGTGCTGGGCGACAAGGGCTACAGCTCCCGCGCGATACGGACCTGGCTGCGACGCCGCGGCATCAGCCACACCATCCCCGAGAGAGCCGACCAGATCCGCAACCGGCTCCGGCGCGGCAGCCGAGGCAGGCGCCCGCCGGTCTTCGACAAGCAGCTCTACAAGCAGCGCAACGTCGTTGAACGGTGCTTCAACCGCCTCAAGGTGCGACACGAAGTCGCACACGTTAAGTGGGAAAGCCACGAAGGAAGGAGAGATGTGCTGACCCCGGATTAGTGTCCGTATCCGTTCCCGCGCTCACATGCGTCGCCGGTAACAGCGGGGTGTGAAGCTGAGCGTTCAAGCCCAAGAATTTCCCGGCCGCCGGGAAATAACAGGCGAGGGAAAGACTGGACGGGTGAACCGCGTGAACCCCTGTTGATGTCTCGTAAGGTTGAAGCTGCCTGGTGGTTTGCAGTCGGCAGCTACAGAACCCGATGCTGAGAGGCGTCAGGCGACTTCCGGAGATTTGAGACCGGAAGGAGGACACCGCCGGTTTCGGGATAGAGGGGGCACCCACCCCAGTCGCAACTTACGTGTGTGGAACGTGGAAACCCCGATGGAGTCCGGGCCACAGCCCGGTAAGCCAACCGCAAGGAAGGCCCAACTCTCCAGCGGGAACAGGATGGTCCAAGAAGCGAATGCCGGTAGATCGAAAGATCAGGGGAAAGTTGGAGGCAACCTTCACGCCTCCGGTCATAACCCGCCGGATACGGGTCCCAGTGACCCGACCCGAAAGGGTGCCCACGTGGACCAGGTGAGCCTTTGCAGTATCCCGAGTAAAGCAGCCGGAACCTGGCGGACAAGTTAGACGCGAAGGAGGAACTTACAGTTGGAGTTACCCAATCCTGTTCGGACTTCCATAGCGAACGGACCCCAGGGCGGAAATCTCGACTGGCACAGCATCAACTGGGCCGAAGCCGAGGAGAACGTACGGCGTCTGAGACAGAGGATCTTCAAAGCGACACAGGAAGGGGACCTCAAGAAGGTCCGCAATCTGCAAAAGCTCATGCTGAGAAGCCGCAGCAACACGCTCGTGAGCGTGAAGCGGGTGACACAGCAGAGCAGAGGCCGCAAGACGGCAGGGATCGACAGGGAACGCGCTCTCACTCCCAAGGCGAGAGCACGGATGGCAGTTGAAATTGACGGCCAAACACAACCCTGGCGGGCCAAGCCCGTCAAGCGGGTCTACATCCCAAAGAGCAACGGAAAGCAACGACCACTCGGAATCCCCGTCATGCGTGACAGGGCCATCCAAGCACGTGTGAAGAACGCGTTGGAGCCTGAGTGGGAAGCTCGGTTTGAATCACGCTCTTACGGATTCCGGCCGGGCCGCGGCTGCCACGACGCCATCCAGGCGATCTTCAGCACCGCGAAGGGCAAGGCGGCCAAGCGCCAGTGGGTACTGGACGCCGACCTGGCTGCCGCGTTCGACCGCATCGACCATTACCACCTGCTCGAAGCCGTTGGGCAATTCCCAGCCAGGGAATTAGTCCGGCAGTGGCTGAAGGCTGGTGTGGTCGATGACGGACGCTTCACCCGGACCGAGGAGGGAACCCCTCAAGGCGGCGTGATCAGCCCTTTGTTGCTCAACATCGCTCTGCACGGGATGGAGGAGGCCGCAGGAGTCCGCTTCGCCACCCGCAAAGGAAAGGTCATGTGGGCTGCGAAAGGAACTCCGATCCTGGTGCGATACGCCGATGACTTCGCCGTGTTCTGCACGAGCAAGGAGGAGGCGGAGACCGTCAGGTCACGCCTGGCGGAATGGCTGCAACCCCGAGGACTTCGCTTCAATGAAGAGAAGACGCGAATCCTCCACCTGTCGGACGGGTTCGATTTCCTCGGGTTCAACATCCGCCGCCATGGCGACAGCCTGATCATCACGCCCAGCAGGGACGCGGTCAAGAGAGTCCGGAAGCGACTGAGATCCGAGATGCAAGCCCTCTTAGGGCAGAGCATCACAGTCGTACTACGCCGTCTGTCCCCTATCGTCAGGGGCTGGTCCGCGTATTACCGGACAGTGGTGTCCAGCCGGACGTTCTCGGCGCTGGACAGCTATGTGTGGACGCTCACCTACAAGTGGGCCAAGCGCACCCACCCGAAGAAGTCGAAGCGTTGGATTGTGAACAAGTACTTCGGCAGGCTCAACCGATCCAAGATGAACAACTGGGTATTCGGTGACCGTGCCACGGGCGCACACCTTCCCAAGTTCGCCTGGACCAACATCAGGCGGCATCAGTTGGTCAGGGGTAAGTCGTCACCTGACGATCCCGCACTCCTCGACTACTGGAGCCAACGCCGTCAGACGCGCACACCACCACCGATGGACAAGATCAGCCTTACTCTGGCAGCCCGCCAGAAGGGCGTCTGCCCACTGTGCGGTCAAGCGCTCATCGCCGGCGCGGAATATGAGCCTGACAGCCCACGCGAGTGGATTGACTGGTTCGACGCGGTGAAGAAGCGGTTGCATAAACACCACTTCACCTACCGGCGGCATGGCGGCTCTGATGAGAGCAAGAATCTTCGGCTCGTCCACTCGGAATGCCATCGCCAGCATCACGCAGGCGACAGCGACCGGAAATGAGCAGAACCTGTGAAGCCTTCGGGCTTGCTTGAGCCGTGATGCTTGGAAACAGGCACGTCCGGTTCTGAGGGGGCCGGGTCACGGCGACGTGACCCGGCTACCCGACCAGTGGCGCAGCATCGCGACCCGCTACGACAAGACCGCCGAGGCCTACCAGGCAGCCGTCACCCTCGCCTCACTCCTGATGTGGGCGTGACATTTGAAGACAACTCCTAGGCTTGCGGCATCCCTCAACGTTGCCGCCGCCCTGGGCGCATGGGTGGATGCCGCCGCGATAGGAGCTGGTGGTGTAGACCGATCGGTAGATCGTCTCGTGGCTGATTCGCATGACGGGGTCGTCACCGTGATGCCGACGCAGGTGGCCGACGATCTGCTCGGGCGACCACTCCTCTTCCAGTAGCCTCACCACCGTCTGCCTCAGCGCGGTCTGCGGGCGAGGAGGCACTGCTTCGGGCGTCGAGCGCGATCAAGTGCGCGCTCCTGTGCAGCGATTGCCCGGTAAACGTCGCGTCCGCCGTTGTTGATGACTTCACGGCTGATCGTCGACACCGCGCGTTCCAGGAGGCCGGCGATCGTCCGGTAGGACTCCACCGGCACAGAGCCGGCGCGAGATCTCCTCCCGCTCGTCCTTGGTCAGGTTTCCGGCCCGCGTCTTGCGGAAATCGGGAGCGACCCCTCCGTGGTGCTTGAGGACGGTGAACACCGAGCCCGGCGGCTTGCCGATCTGCCTGAAGATGACGCTGATTGACTCCCCGGCCCTCCACCGTCGCCACAAGTCTGCCTTCATCTCGTCCGACATCCCCGGCCGACCCAGTCTCGCCACGCATACCGCCCTCAACCAGCACTGTTGCTCTGACAGGTTGAATCTAGGGCAGCCTTCTTCGCAAAGGAGTCGACGAAGTAGCCGCGCGCTACGCGTTCATCGATGCGGAGAAGGCCACCGAGAACAACCCCGGTGGTCACGGTGTCACCTTGATGTGCAGGGTGCTCGGGGTGTCCCGTTCGGGCTACTGCGCGCACCTCGCCGCCCGGCCGGCGGCCGAGGAACGCGCCCTTCGGGAGGGCGAGCTGGTTGCCGAGATCCGGCAGATCCACACGGCGTCCCGCCGCGCATACGGTGCCCCCAGGATCACGGCGGCGCTACGCAGGAAGGGGCGGCGGATCAACCGGAAGAGGGTCGAGCGACTGATGCGCGAGCGCGACATCCGCGGGATCACGCGCCGCAAGCGCCGCGGCCTGACCCGGCTGGACAGGAAGGCGGCCCCGTCGCCGGACCTGGTAGGACGCGACTTCACCGCCGCCGAGCCGGGCACCAGGCTGGTCTCGGACATCACCTACCTGCCCACGCTGGCCGGCTGGTGGTATCTCGCCACGGTCATCGACCTGGCCACACGCGAGATGGTCGGATACGCGATGGCCGATCACCACCGCGCCGAGCTGGTCGTCGATGCGCTGAAGATGGCCGCAGGCCGCGGCGGCCTGCAGAAAGGGTGCATCGCGCACTCGGACCGCGGATCGGAGTACGCGTCACACGAATACCGCAGGCTGATAACGGAGTTGGGGTTGCGGCAGAGCATGGGCAGAACGGGCTCGTGTTACGATAACGCGGCCGTCGAAACCTTTTTCGGATTGCTGAAAGCGGAGATCGGGACCACGGTCTGGGAGTCCCGCGAGGCCGCCCATGCCGACATCTTCCTTTTTGTAGAGGTCGACTACAACCGCACCCGCCTGCGCAAGCATCCCGTCTACGGGTACGTCACGCCCGTCGAAACCAGGGTACTGACGGCACAAGACCTCGCCCCCGCAGCGTAACCACCCACTGTCCACGCTCAAGGGGGAAATTCCAAGGCCGGGTAGTTAGCGTTTTCACAGGTCATGCGAGGGAGTTGAGAAAGTCCTGACATGCAGCAACGGAGCTCGTTGGTACAGGCAGTCGTCCAAGACAGCTTGTTCCCGAAGGAGCTCCGTTGCCCGAGCATTGTGTCCTGCCACCACCGCTGGCGACCATCACCCGCACGGTCATAGTGGCCGCGGGTCGGTTCGCGCCGGGCCATCTGGGAGAGCTGACGCCGATCATGCCGTTCGAGCTGGTCGATGCGGTCTTGTCGGAGACGCGGACCGTGCAGCGCCGGCTGCGGGATCTTCCCTCCCGAGTCGGCGTTTACTTCCTGCTGGCGATGTGTCTCTTCCCCGAGGTCGGCTATCGGCTCGTGTGGGCCAAGCTGACGGCCGGCCTGCCGGGGATGCCGGTTGTCCGCCCGAGCACGAAGGCGCTTCGTGACCTGCACCGAAGGCTCGGCAGCACGCCGGTGCGGGCGTTGTTCGAGGTGCTGGCCGGGCCGTTGGCCCGCCCGACCACGTCGGGGGTGCGGTTCGGCCCGTACCGGACGGTGTCGTTCGACGGCTGCAGCTCGATCAAGGTGCCGGACAGCGAACGCAACCCGGGCTGGTTGGGGCGGTGCCCGCACGGCGGGTATCCCCAGGTCTAGCTGATGACACTGGTCGAGACCGGCACTCGGGCCGTCATCGCAGCGGTCTTCGGCCCCACCCGGGAAGGCGAAACCTCCTACGCCAACCGGCTGTTACACCACCTGAGCCCCGAGATGCTGGTGCTGTGGGACCGGGGATTCGACAGCAACGACTTCCTCACCGCCGCGCACGCCACCGGCGCACAGGTCCTGGGCCGCATTCCCAGCGCCGCCGCCCACCAGTCCTTCAAACTCTCGCCGACTCCTCCTACCTCTCGGTCATCGGCGGCGTCCCGGTGCGCATCATCGAAGCCCAGGTGACCATCACCTGCACCGACGGCAGCACCTTCGAGGGCTCCTACCGCCTGGCCACCACGCTCCTGGACGCCCGCCGCTACCCCGCCGACCGCCTCGTGCACCTCTATCACGAGCGCTGGGAACACGAGAGCGCCTACTACGCCCTGCGCCACATCATCCTGCACGGACGCGTCCTGCGCTCGCACGACCCGGCGAGCGTCGAGCAGGATATGTGGGCCCTGCTCACCCTCTACCAGCTCCTACGCCGCACCATGGTCCAGGCGGCAGAGTCCCAGCCGGGCACCGATCCCGACCGTTGCGGTTTCACCATTGCCCTCCAAACAGCCCGTGACCTACTCGTAGGTGCGGAAGGCATCTTCGAGCGGGGCATCGGAGAGATCGGCCGACGGCTCCTGTCGGCGCTGTCGCCCGCACGGCGGGCCCGCGTCAGCACCCGCAAGGTGAAGTCCCCCATCTCCCGCTACGCGGAACGGAAACTGGACGGCCGCCCCGACGCCAGCAAAGCCGTTACTTCAACGGCGATCACGCTTCTGCCGCTGCCGGTGCCGGAGGCCGCACTGCCCACGACCACAGTGCTCCAGTACGCCGGCCCCGGCAGGACCAGCACCCGCATGACACGTGTGCTGGCCATCCTGCAGGCAGAACCCGAACGGCTATGGCGCTCAAGGGAGATCGCCGAACTCCTCGGCGACGTCACTCTCGTTGCCACCTACCGACAACTCGCCCGCTGGACCAGAAGGGAATGATCAAGAGGGTCCGCACGGGGCGCTACGCGGCCATCACACAGGAAACGGCACCTCTTGCGTGACCTGCGAAAACGCTAACTACCCGGCCTTGGGGGAAATTCACCAGCATGTAGAGAGCTCGGTTTGCTTCCCGGTTGCCGCCTCGGTTGAGACGGTTGCGGTTGGTCTTCCTCGAGCTGGCGGGTATCGGGGCAACGCCGGACATGTGGGCGAAGGAGGCTTCCGAACGCAGCCGGTTGGCGTTGTCGCCTGCTGCCACAAGCAGGGCCGCGGCGGTGTCCGACCCCCTTGATCTGCATGAGTTCCGGGGCAGCCCGGTAGGCGAGCCGGTCGATCTGCTGGTTCAACTCGGAGATCTCACAGGCGAGTTGCTGATAGCGGACCGCCAGGCTCTTGAGGGCGAGTTTGGCCGCGGTCTCAAGAGAGTCGACACGGCCGGGACGGAACCTGGCCACAGTGGCCACCAAGTCGGACAGAGACAGGCTGCGCAGGCGATCGCGCAGTTCCTGCGGGGCGGTGACAACGACTGCGTGGAGCTGGTTGGCGGCCTGCGTGCGGGCTTTCATCGCCGAACGGCGCGCCAGACGCAGCGTGCGGATCATCTCCATCGGGCCATCCTGGGACTTGGCCTCGCCTATGACGGTACCCGCCTGGACTGCGCGGGCAGCGGCTTCGGCGTCGATGGCATCGTTCTTGCCACCAGCCCGGCGCCGTGTCTGGCGGGTCGGCCGGATGACCTCCACCACATCCATGCTTTGGCGGCGCAGATAGCGGGTCAGCCCGGCCCCGTAGGCACCCGTGCCCTCCACTCCGAACCGGTGCGGAGTGCCCAGCGCGCGTACCCCATCCAGAAGGCGACGATGTCCGTGCCCTGTGGTGTTGATACTGAGCACGTCCAGCTTTCGGCCGAACTGGTCCAACGCGACAGCAACATGCACGTCCACGTGCGTGTCGATGCCCACCGTGACCAGGACCTCGCCAACCACTGCCACTCCGATCTTGCCCACCCTCGCTCCTTGCACCGTGCCGCCAGGAAGGCGATGCCCGCCGGAGCAGCGCGGGCAAGACTGCGATGGGAAGCCTCAAGGCGCTATCGGGACACGCCCGCTGGTCCCGGCGGCAGCAAGCACCGACCGGGACACAAGCCGACAGGTCCTCAACAAGGCAGCCAGGCTCCAGTTGTCCCACGGGTCAGACCAGGGTCCCGGACGGCGCCCCATGAGTCTCACAGTTGTCCCACACGAGGACGATGGGTGCGCCGAGGTGGTGGTGGGCGGCGACGAGCAGGTCGCGGTAGTCGGTCCAAGTGAGACTGCGTCTGCCGCCGCGCTTGTGATCGGGATGCTGCTTGGGCCGGTAGATCAGCCGTGAGTGTTCACCTCGTTTGTAGCAGGCCAGGGCAGCGACGGAGAAGCGGCGCTGCAACATCCGCGGACTCGGATGATGGGAGCGCGTCCGCGCCGGGCCAAGGTCCGTGTGGTGGGCGGCGTCATCGAAAAGCCGGCTTCGTCTTCGAAGCACAACCAGGCGTCGAGCGCCGCCACGGACCTTCCCACCTGCGGCCAGGTCTCCTTCACCCAGCTGGCCACGGCCGCCTCGTCACGCTCGACCGCCCGGCGGGCCGGTACCTGGTGGCTGTAGCCGTGCCGGTGCAGCATCCATGCGATTGCCGACAGCGTCATGCTCTTGTGGAACCGGCGCCCGATCAGCGTCTTGATCCGCGTCCACGTCTGGTACGGCCAGCCGTGCGCGACCGGCCCCTTGGCGAGCTCCTGCTCAAGGACGGAAAAAAGGGCCTCGCTCAGTCTGGTACGGGAGACGGGCCCAGCAGACCGCAGCCCCTCGGTGCCGGCGACATGCCGGGCCCGGCGCCAGCGCTGTATCGAGCGCACGCTGACCCGTAAATCCTTGGCGACCTCGGCGTTGGAGGCATCGTCAGCGAATCGCTCCGCGGCCTCCAGCCGGATCCGCTCGCGAAACGCCTGCCGTTGAGGCGTCAGCCCACCACCCTGCCAGGGCTGATTCAAAGTCGTGGTGATCATGTGGCGTTGCTGGTCAGGGCAGGCCGATCAGGTTTAGCGGGCGGGTGAAGGGCGTGTAGGAGATCTCGCGCAGGCCGGAGACGATGCCGCGATGCCCGGCGGTGCGCAGGGTGCTGATCGCGAAGCTGCGCAGCGTGGCCATGTTCTCCGGCTCGTGCCCGGTTCGGATCTTCGAGGCGTCCTCGCTGAAGGTGGTGTCTCTGACGTGGTGCACAGCCTCGATACCCCACTGCGAACGGACGAGTTCGCCGATGACCTGCGGCGATGCCGCGCGTGCCGGAAGGTCGGTGATGGTGTAGACGGTCTCGCGGGTGATCTTGCCGGTCTTTCGGTCGGTGCGGTGCCGGTGGATCTTCGCGGCCTGTGCCACGTGCGGGAAGTCCAGGCCGAGGTCGGTGACAGTGAGGGTGCGCACCGAGCGGGTCTCGCGCCGCCCGTGCAGCGTCGGCTGGTTCCGCTTGACCACGAGCACGAAGTGCGCCTTCTTCTCTTCCACCAGCCACCTGGCGTGGTCGCGGAGGGTGTGCAGGGCGTCGGCGGTCACCACGACGCCGGCCAGGTCGAACGGCGCCAGCAGGCGGGTGAAACCAGTGACCTCGGTGGTCTTGTCCGGCACCCGCAGCTGACTGACGGTGCGTCCCCCGGTGAGCACGGCGGACAGCAGCTGGGCGGCCGGGGCGGCATCGGTGCGCGAGCCGCGGGCGCACTTTCCGTCAACGGCCAGGGTCCGGGCGCCGGTGGGGGCGCATCCGAGCAGGTCGGCGAGCCCGCCGGGACACACCAGGGTCAGAATACGGCGGATCGTGGAGCCCGATGGTGCGCGGCGCACGCCTAGCGGGCCTGCGGCACGTACGCCGAGGCGGGCCAGGGTGTCCTGCGGCGCATGGCGGGCCCACTGGCCGATGGCCAGATAGGAGCAGGCCCCGGCCAGTACTGCGCAGCAGGCGGTGAGCAGGACCGCCACCAGCGCGTGGCGCCGTCCGCGCCGATCCCGCGGATCGCGAAGAACCCCCAGCCGCTCGGCGATGCCGTGCGCGGCGCGCTGGGCAGCGTTGGGCGGTTTGGTCAGACAGACAGTGGCAGACTGGCGGCACATCGAAGCTCCGGAAAGGCAGGGCGACTTGGCAAGGTCACCCCGTCAACCGGAGCTTCGTTGCGTTCGTGACGGCCTCCCATCGGATCGTCACACCCCTGCGACCTGCACACTCTCGTAATCACCACGACTTTGAATCAGCCCTGACCACCCTTCGGATATCTCACACACCAGGCCTACCGCAACGATCACACATAGTCAGCGCCCAACGACATCACGCCGCAACGGTCAGTAGTGTCCGTCGCAATGTAAGTGTCGTAGTAGGCATCGAACAGCCCTGCATCCTCGATGATTTGGTCTGCTGCCTGGAGGTGCACCCCCGGTGGGAGATCCTTTGCGGTACGGCACATGGCTGTCGCGACGAGATACGTGCCAGCGCGGTACGCGTCGTAGCCTTGGTTCGGGATGCCCTCCGCCTCATAGAGGTTTAGCGACCTGCCGTCCCCAAGCAGTATCACGCTGCCACCGTGAGGGAGAACGTACTCGGTCCCCGTCTCCGCGATCTTACGAGCGGGGAGATCCTCTGTGTTGAGGGAAAATAGGCTGAAGTCCTTAGTCGCGAAACCTGCGAGAAACACGCCATTGGGAAGCGACGTAAGATCCTCCGGAGTCACTGCCTGCGCTCCCGTGCTGCCGGTGATGAGGAACGGAGCCTCCCGTTCCAAAGCCGCGCGCAGACCACGTGCCGTTTCGAATCCCTCCTCGGCGGCGCGGATTAGCGCCAAGGGGTCAGTGTCCACGACGACGGCCCGAACCCCGCTCGCCCGCAACCCCCTAGCGATACGGGCGCCGAGAGTCCCGAAGCCCAGGCATACCGCTCGTCGGCCAATAAACTTCTGGCCGTGCAACAGCGAGCGCACCCGGCGCAGGCAGGAATCGGCGATCTCGGCGTAAGCGATGTGAGTCTTGAGCTGGGACCGCGCCATGTTGACAACGGGCACCTCAACATTCGTGCGTGAAATGCGTCGCAGACCGCTGACAGTCAACTCGATCGCGCCGTCGATCCGTTCCCAGCCGGTCCCCCCGGTGGCCCGTCCCTGAGCGATCAGGCCGCCATCGTCGATGACGAGAACTCGGCGACCGGCTTGGTGAGCAAGTCTGATGAACGCGTTGACCTCGGCACCCACGAGCAGTGCCTGCTGCTGCATGCTCTCCCCGGCTGTACCGTCGATCACCGAGTTGTCCAGCACCGCGCTACGGTATCCGCGTTCGAGGAAGGTAGCGTGCACACGCTCACGGTGTGCCGTCCGGTCTCCCTTGGAGAGTGCGTAGATCCACTCAGGCGCCAGTCCGGCCCGTTCGCACGCTAGGAGAAAGCCGACGCTGTTCTCGACGTAATGGTCGCGGAAGATCAGCGCCCAGGAATTCCAAGCGGCATCCGGCTGAGCGTAGCGCTTGAGTAGAGGCATGTTCTCCACGATCTGATCGAGATCGTCTTCGGTGTACGCACTGGCTTCACGGTGCAAGAATTTCACCACGTCGTCGAGCACACCCTCGACCGACCTGCCGTCGAGGGGGGTGCCGGTGATCACGACTTCGGACTGCATCGCGTCCTCGGCAGGGAGAGCCAGTGTTCCACTGCCGTCTGCGGGTATGGAGCGGGCTTGCACGGTCAATTGGAACTCCGCGCCGGACAGTTCGGCCTCCAGGAGTTCCCTGGACTGGTACCTGCACGCGTAAGTGCAGCCACAGGCCGCGGCGAATTCTGTGAGTGCTCGCTGAATGCGCTCTGAGCTGCCGGCCACCATGGCCGTCCTGAAGGAGGGAAGCCGCAGTTCCTGCCGCGTTTGTGTCAGCGCCTGTCCGGGGGTCATCAAGTCTCCTAGTGTGTGGGGTGTACGCGATCTGCGTGATCCTTCTCGGGTAGGCGGACGATTATGCGGAGGTTGATCCCCATTTCCTCGCATATTGGCTGCGTATCCAGGTGAAGACACAGGCGACCAGGAACCAGAAACCCGCAACAGTGATTTCACCCAGAATGCCCGGCATCATTGATTTGCCCGCCAGATGGTATTGCAGGGCAGCTACAGCATGCTTGCCAGGCAGTATCAGGTTAAGGGGCTCAAGCCAGGCAACCGCGCTTTGATGGATAATTCCACCTGAAAGGATCATGACCCACAGCATCGCATTGCTCACAAGCTCCTCGGCATTCCGTATCATCATTGCAAACGCGGCGCCTGCAGTAGTGATAGAAATGCCGCTGGCCAAGTAGACCGGTGCGCATTTCAAAAACTCTAGAAGATGGTCTCCCTGTCCTAGAAATGGTCCGGCAGCCAAAGCAGCCAGGGAGCAGCTTAGTGCGAACAGGGGGTATGGCGCCAAACGTGCGGCAAGAATACTCGCACTGGAGGGGATGGCAGTATTCAAAGCATCGTGGGTTGCATGTTCTCGGTCGTCGATCAAAATATCCGCAACGTTGATCATTACTATCGTTTGTGCGAATATGGTGGCGCCCATGAAAGCGAATGCCTGGTTCTCCGGACCTCCGGAAATTACACCGATGGACGTCAGGAATACGCAGAGGACAAATTGCCTCGGAAGTATTGTCGTGAAAAGGAGCTGCCATGGATAGTATGCGCGAAACGACCTTGCCCCGAAGAGGAGAAGAGGTCGCACTGCGTGCAAATTTGTGGTGAATGTGGCGGGAATCAGTGCCCGCCCGGGCTCATTGAAAGTCAAGTCCTTCTCCGCGGCGGCTGCGTTGCTGTATGTGGGAGAACATCCTCAGGGCCGCCACCGCGTACACAGTAGTGAGTGCTACTGAACCTACAAGGGCTTCTCCCGCCAGCACGCCACCACTCAGGGCGTTCACCAGAATTTCCTTGATCCAGTGAAGACTGAACAGTGAACTGGGCCAGCGGAGCCATGCTGGCAGCATGCTCAGGGGCACCACCAGGCCGCCCAGTAGGTGCACGGGGTACAGCAGCGCACCGGAGAGATGCTGGCTGTGCCGGGTGACGAGAAAGAGACAGGACAGAAGTAGCCCGATCACGGAACCGGTAGCCAGCACCAGAAAGAGCCCGAGGAAAAGCATCGGCAGCCCCCCTAGCGAGGGCATTATGCCGAGGTAGGCGGCGAGAGCAACGGAGGTCAGGCAGACCACCATCACATTGCGTGCCGCCGCTCCCAAGGCTCGGCCCAACAGAACCAGTCCCGCCGAGTACGGTCCGGCGGTGATGACCGCGCCAAGCGTGCCCTGATATTGGTCCCGGCGCAGCATCCCGCCCGCGCCCCAAACCAGCGCACTCCAGAGCGAGGTGAGAACTGCGCCGACAAGGACGGGAATCCGTTGGTCAGGGGCCGTGTGGTGTCCCTCCAGCAAGGTGACCGTGAGGGCAACCGGCTGAAGCACGCAGAGGACCGGCGCGAACCAGTCGCCGCGCGCCTCGCGGTACTGCATCCGTGAGCCGGCAAGAACCGCGTTCAGGGTTCCCTTTTCAACGAGCATGGTGAACATTCGCATTCACTGATTTCTGCGGCCCGCCGATACTGGAATAGACGTCCTCTAGCCGCAGCGGGGCCACATCGATGGAATGAACTTCGCGGCCTTCTCCTGCGGCGTCGAGGATGGCCGCCAGCCGGCGGAACGTGGTGGTGTCCCATCGGCGGACCCTCAGGGACAGAGTCCAGCCCTCCGGCTCTACCCTGACCTCTGCGCTCCCCAGTTGCTGAGCCGCCTCCTGTGCACGGGGCGGAGTCCCACTGCCGTAAACCGTGGCGACAGCCGTGTAACCGGCCGACCGACGAAACGTCTCCAAATCCGTGTCGCTGCGGATCTGGCCCTGGGACAGCAGAACGACCCGGTCCGCCAGGCGTTCCACGTCCAGGAGTTGGTGGCTGGTGAGCAGGATCGCGACGCCCGACTCACGTAGGGAGGCAACCGCCCCGCGTAGCCGATCGGCTTCGGAGGGATCGAGGCCAATAGTAGGTTCGTCGAGCAGCAACACACGCGGCCGGGTGAGGCTGCTCACGGCAAGATGAAGACGCTGCTTCATACCTCGCGAGTACGACCGGACGGCTCGGTCGGCCGCGTCACGCAACCCGGTCGTCGCCAGCACCTCATCGACAGCTGCCTCGATCCGGCTGTGTGGGATCCCCTTGAGAGCAGCGAAGAACTCAAGATTGTGGCGTCCGCTCAAGCGGCCGTAGAGTCCGCGCTCACCGCCGAAGACACTCGACACAACGGCGCGGACAGCCCGGGGTGAACGCACAATGTCGTGGCCTGCCACCGAGACCAGGCCCGACGAAGGCAGCAGAAGAGTGGCGATGATTTTACTGAGCGTGGTCTTGCCCGCGCCGTTGTCGCCGAGTAGAGCAACAACCTCTCCCTCGGCCACTCGAAGACTCACATCATGCAACGCCTGAACTTCGGCATGCCGACCGTAGTGCCGACTCACGCTCTCAACGACGATCACGTCAGGCATTGGCGACCGGCCCCGGAGGTGCAGGTGTGTCGGCACTCACGCGGATGGCATCGACATGCTTGCGCAGCCGTGAACCGATGAAGTCGTCAACTGCCACCAAACGGGCGCTCACCGCCACCGACGGGCCCGTAATCCGGGCGACAGCGTCTGCGACCGCCTGCAGGTCCACTGACTTTCCTGCCCCGACAAGCCGGATTTCGACGCGGTCGTCTGCGTACTGAACGACCTGAAACCGCTCAACTGGGTATGCACGAACGGTCCGGGTCAGCACTCCGATTGCCACGGATCGGCCGTCTACCAGCTCGATGGCGGGGAGGTCACGTCCTTCGAGCAGCTTCAGAGTCTTGTATGGGCTCCCGCAGGGACATGGCTCGGCAGCCAGGGCGCCGACGTCGCCGGTTCGGTAGCGCAGTAGCGGCATGGCCCGGTTGGTGAGGTTGGTGACCACCAGTTCGCCGGCTTGCCCGTCATCGACAGGCAAGCCAACCTCATCGACGACTTCAACCCAGAGTCGCTCACCCGTGACGTGGTAACTGTTCTCGACACATTGGGCGGCGATGGTGCCGAACTCACGCATCCCGTAAGCGTCGACTACGCGAGCCTGGAACACGTCCGTCATCAGGGCACGGGCTGCAGGCAGCAGGCGTTCACCAAAGGTGACGACGACTCTCGGTGCCATCCTTGGAGCGAGCGACTCAAGAGCGCGAGCGAGCTCCACACACTGTGACGGATGGCCAAAGATCATGTCGGGGGCGAAAAGTATTGCCTTCTCGACAAGTTCCCCGACACGGTCCGCATCAAGGCCAGGAGTGCCGAATTGCGCAACACGAGCAAGACCTATCGAGGCATCGGTGTATTCCACCCACCCGTGGAACCAGTTCTGGAATGGCATGAGCATCTTGTAGTGGTTGGTCAGCCCTCGCTCGAGGTTGTACCGGAGTCGTGCAGCGTGCGAGTGAGTCAGGTGCTTCTCGTCGTGGAGGATCTTGAGTGGGATGCCGCTGGTTCCGGATGTCTGCGTGGCGCGGCAGGTGATCGGATCCAGATCGTCACTGCAGAGATCGATCATGGATGAGCGGACCGTTGCTTTGTCCAGGAGAGGGAGATGGGACAGGGCCTCAAACGGATCCGCATCGACGTCGTACGCGGCGAGCAGCTCACTGTAGAAGGGGACGAACTTCTTGGAATGAGCCAACTGCTCAGACAGGAGGTCGTGTTGCAGCTGGCGCAGCCTGCCTGCAGTCATCTCGCCTTGGGCCTGGCGGATGCTGTGAACCCCAGGGAACAGAGTGGCCTGGTAGTCCATCTCGGACAAAAGATGGGCCAGCACCTCGGTGTCGGCTGGAGCATACGATTCTGCAGGCACGATCATTGTTCTCCACATTCTGAAACAGTCCCGGCAGGGCGGTCCGCAGTCACCTGCGGACCGCCGCCGGCATCAGTGGCCGTCGCCCAGCGAGGACAGCTCGCGGATGGACTTGATCATCGTCTCCTTGGTCATGGTTTTCACCTCCTTGATTTCGGTGGGATTGGTTGGCGGCCATGTCGGCCCAAGGGGCCGACATGGCCGAGTTGGGGGGCAGAGTCCACTGAGTATGTGCCGACTCCGCTGGGGACGCGGCTAGTAGCGGGGCTATCAGGACGCGTGGAGGCTCAGGCTATCGGCCAGGGTGGCGATGCGGCGCAGCGGCAGAAGATCTGGCTTGTGAACGGTACTTTCGTGCAGTTGTGCGATGAGGTGGTGCACCGCGTTACCGAAAGGCGAGTCGGAGATGACCAGGTGCTGGGGCTCTCCTGCGATGTCGGCGGTTATCCGGTGCAGATTGCGTCCTCCGGACTGACCGGCGATGGATCCGAGGGGCTCCAGTTCCACAGTGAAGGTGCAGCTTGCCGTCTCAAGACGTACCAGTCGTTGCCGTTCTCCGACAGCCACGGGGAACTCGCGTGTCCAGGCTGGCCGTTCGACCTGGTCGTCGGAGGCATCGCCCACCACAGTGGAGAACAGTTCGATCTCGGTATCTCCGACAGTTGTTCGCTCCAGCGCCGCCGTAGCGAAAAGATCCGAGTCCATGGCAGTACATAGAGAACCCGCTGCGAGAGGGCCCGCGAGGTAATCCGTCAAGTCAGCTGCTGGTACGAAATTCCGCAAAGCGGCGATCATATGGAGCCACTCGTAGCCGAAGATACCGTGGTCCCGATCGATAAACCTGCCACGGGCCATGTCAGGGCGTCTATCCTTGCTGAAGGCGACCCGCACTCGGCGGATTTTCTCATCCGGAGCGTACCGTTCTCGCATTCGGGCCAGCTCGAACAGTGCGGCTGCATGAAGATACTGATCCATGACGGCCACACAAGCGTGAGGATGTGCGCGAAGCAGGTCGGACAGGTGATCCAACTCGCCCGCCCGGCAAGCAGGCTTCTCCAACAGGACGCGCGCCCGTGGGTCCCGCCGGAGTATTGCAGAAAGAGTGCTCAGATGCTTGTCGGTCGGGGTGCTGACCACCCAGACGTCAAACGTGCGTTCCGCCGGAAGCTCCTCGATCGAGGACCAACCGGGCAGCCTGCTCGCAGATCTGGTGGGATCGGGCTCAACCGTGCCGATTTCCGCGCCCATGGTCGCCAGGATTCCTGAGTACAGGGAACCGACCGTCCCGTGGCCGACAAGGCAAGCTGTGAAAGTTGAAGGCCGCGCCATGGTAGTCGGTCCGTCGACGAGCATCGAGCGCCACGTCCGCGCTGCCCCCGCCTGCCCTGGTGAGGAGAACGACTGTCCGGGAGATGCCGGCGTCGAGGCAAACGTAGTGTCAGCACTACCTGCCTCCTGGCGGACGCCGGGCATCGCGTTTTTGACAGTCATCTAAACACCCCTCCGCACCTGGTCTGAATTGCTGAGTGCCGCACGGGAGAAATATAGCGGCCCTCTTTGGGGCTGTTCTCAGTGCGACGACAACCACAGTAGCGAGAGACTCTTTCCGTACTCTTTCCCGCCTCTGCCCGCATTCTTTCTGCGCTGCCGAGTCATGCTTGTTCAACCGTCGGATGGACCTCTAAGCTGGGCAAACGCCGACAGCTTGGTAGCTCGGCGGAAGGTTGCAGGCCTTGCTCCGATATTTTTGCCTACGTGGAGCACACTTGGCTGGCAACCGTGTTTAGAATGGGTGTAACTGACCGACGGTCACCCGCGGGGTTCGACAAAACCGTTTCTACGCCCCTATGCAGATCGAAGGGCCACCGATGTCTCACATACGCTTCGTCGTACCTGAGGATGAATTCTCCCGAGCCTTTTTCCAGATGCCCCTGGACATCGCCACAGCTGCTGCAGTACTCAGGGAGCGGGGGCACACAGTCAGCCTGTGGGACCGTCGCGTCGAAGTGGCACCGCCGGACGGTCCTGCTGTTGACGGACTGATCTTGGTGACCGCGATCGCGGACCGTGCACAGTGCTACCCACTGGATATCGGGCCGATCCGCGAAGCAGCGCGCAGCGCAAAGGAGTTGCATCCAGGAGCCTGGATAGTCGCATGTGGTCCCCACGCCACCCAGCTTCCGGAAGCAACTCTGCGCGAACTCGCTGTGGATCACGTCTCCCGTGGAGAAGTGGATGCCGCGGCGGTCTTCGCCGCTGAGGTACTGCTCGAGAGGGGGAACAGCCCTATCCCTGCAGTGCTCGACCGCTCCGCGTCCAGCAGCGGCTTCGACCTGGGTGAACTGCCCGTGCCGGCTTTCGACCTACTGCCTCTTCAGCACTACAAGGCGGAAGTGTTCGACGGAACCCGGTTGCACCGCGGACCCAGCGGTATGATCTTCGCCGCGCGAGGCTGCACCTACGGCTGCACGTTCTGCCATCTGCCCTTCGGCACCCGCATGCGTACTCGGCCGGTCTCCCGCGTTCTGGCCGAGGTGGACGCGTTGACAGACCTCGGGGTCAAGTCTGCCTTCTTCCTCGACTACGTCTTCGGGATCAATCCGCGTTTTTACGGAGAGGTGTGCGCGGGTCTGCGTCACCGTGATCTGACCTGGACCGGGCAGACACGCACCGAGATCGTTCTGAAAACCGATGTGCGCGAGTGGGCCGACGCCGGATGCCGCGGCATGTGGCTCGGCGCGGAATCGCCCGCAGTCGCCGTGACTGGTGTCAACAAGCGCGTGACGCAGGACGACGTCTCTGAGGCGCTGGCCAAGCTAGAGGCTGCCGGAATACAACCGTTCGCGTTCATCATCATCGGTCTGCCGGGCGACCCGGCTTGTCTGACTGGCAGCATTGTGGACTGGGTGGCCGAACTGCCCGCTAAGTTCGGGATTAACCAGCTGTTCCTGCGTCCCGGCACCACCCTCTACGACGAACTGGCTCCCCGGTATCTCGATGGCCGCATGCCTACCACATGGGACGAAGTCAAGCAGGTGACAGATACCTACCGCAGGGACTATCCGGTCGATCTGGATGACCTGGAGAAGAGGCTGCTGGCCCTGCCAAACAATCTGGGCAACGGTTGGACGACGCACGAATGACCGGCTTGTATCCCGCTCCCGGCGAACCGTCCTCTCCCCGGCGCAACATGCCAACCGAAACACGGATCGGAGGCCTCTCGTGCTGTCCTTCGGAGTGATCGGCTGCGGATCCATCGGCGGCTTGACCAGCCGTCTACTCTCCGGCCGCGATGAGCGATCTGCTACCGCCTTCGCCGGCCGGGCTGTGCTGGCGGGAGTCGCGGCACGCACCCGGCAGTCGGCCAAGAAGCTGGCCGACGAGCTGGGGTTGGCCGCAGAAGGCGTGTCTGATCTCCTGCGCCGGCCTGACATCGACGCGGTGTGTGTCTGTACACCCAGTGGTACGCACGCCGACATCGCTGTCCGCGCCCTTGAAGCTGGCAAACACGTTCTAGTGGAGAAGCCGATCGACGTGGATTGCATGGCGGCCGACCGGCTCATAGCCGCGTCAGAGCGAACGGGGCTGACCTTGGGGGTGATCTCCCAATGCCGATTCACTCCCGCAGCCATGGCGGCACAGCGAGCGATCGACAGCGGCGCGCTCGGAAGAATCACCTCTCTGCTCATCGAGGTGCCTTACTGGCGATCCATGTCCTACTACTCCGCAAGCGACTGGCGGGGCACCAGGTCCCTCGACGGTGGAGGCGCCCTCGCGAACCAGGGCGTGCACTATCTCGATCTGGCGCAGTGGCTGGGGGGGCCGGTCACCGAAGTAAGCGCTCATTCCGCCGTACTCGCCCACGAGGGCATCGAGGTGGAGGACACTATTTCCGCCAGCCTGCGGCTGGCGAACGGAGCCTTGGGCACACTGCTGGCTTCCACGGCAGCGTACCCCGGTCGGGAATCGCGCGTCAGCGTCCAGGGCGACCGAGGCTCTCTGGTCATCGAAGGCGACAGACTGACCTACTTCCACACCTTCGAAGACGCTCAGGGCAGTGACGTGGGCGCGTACGGAGCGTACGGCCAGCAGAATCAGGTCGCCCGCCTCACGCAGCTAGCGGCCGAACAGCGGGCGGGAGATGACGACCGAGACCGCACCGGTCAGCCCCGCCAACCACATCGTGCCCAAATCCTGGACTTCTGCCGCGCCGTGGAGACCGGTGAACGCCCGATCGTGGACGGGGAGTCGGCCCGTCGGACCCTCGCCGTGGTGCAGGCCGTGTACCGCTCGGCACGTGAACGGCAGCCTGTGCGAGTTGCCTCACCATGCTTGGAAGGCGGCGCTGCAAGTGCCGGAAAGGTGTAAGTACACATGACCGAGGCATCTGGTGTGCGTATATCCCCGCCCATCGTGGCGCCGCCTGGAACGGGTGCAACGGCAGGACCCCATCAGGTCACACTGTTCTCTGCAGAGTGGTTCCGGCATGCCGAACGCCTCCTCTCCGTCACCCAGGTCGATGAGGAAACCGCGGTGCAGTTTCTGCTGACGGTTACGGATGGCCCGGAACTCGGCACTGTTTCCCGGGTGACGATGCTGCTCGACCGATCTACAGACGGACTGCGGATTCTGCCGACAGACGGTGCTGCTCGCCCCAATCTTGGGATCACACTCAACTCCGAGCAGGCCGCCACACTGCTACTGGGGAGCGGCTCCCAACGCGCCTCGCTGCTAGAGGACGAAGGCATCACCCTGGTGGGTGTCTTCCAGTACCTCTACTACGCGGACCGGGCACTGCAGCAGGACCGCGGCGGGGCACTCGCCCGTATCCGCACTCTGACTCGTGCACTTCCGCCCGACCTGGGTGTGGCTTGCTGGCCCGACGCGGGCGAGCCGCCCGTCGAACCGTGGTCCCTGGACGCGACGGACAACGCGGCGGAGGTACTTCCCCGAACTCTGGCCGCGCTCCGGCGCGAGATCCCCCTCAGTAGTCCCGGTGCTCAGCTTCACGTCGTCCACGACAGTTCCAACCTTGAAGTGTCCCTCGCCATGGGGGAAGCGCGCCCTCAGGTTCGGTTCACCCGTCGCTCTCTTGTCCCGTGGAACTGCTGCGCCAAGCCGCAGGGAGCGGTAGCGGCCATGCAGTTGGTGGAACGTGGACTCCTGGATCTGGATGCCCCCATCGCGGACAGCCTCTCGTGGTTTGCTGGTAGTCGGCGCGAATCAATCACGGTGCGGCAACTCCTCACTCACACCACAGCTGTGCCGAGTGGGTTTGACCCCTTCCATGGCCGACTGGTGGTCAATCGGGTACAGAGGCGCGAACTCCTGCAGCTGGTGGCACCGCCCGTCGGCGAACGTCCGGGAACGCGTATTAATTACAGCGCGAAGTGGGCCTGGTACCTACTCGCGGAGATCATCGAGGCCCTGGACGGACGTGATTACGACCAGTACGTACGCGAAGAGGTCCTTGAGCCGTGCGGAATGACCTCAAGCCGCACCTGCTTCTCCGCCGAGGAGTACCAGGAGCAAGTTGCGACCCTGCCGGTCAGGTACATCAGCGGCGACGGCAAAGCCGCCCAGCCCTCATATTGGTTCAGCACCAAGAGGGCGTGCACCACCCCACTGCCTGGAGCCAGTCACCGAGGCCCCATGTCGGACCTGGGGCGTTTGCTGGGCATGCTGCTCCACGACGGCAGCAGCGGCGGGAAGCAGGTTCTGTCACCCAACTCTGTGGCGGCGCTCACCTCCCGCCAGCGTGTAGGGCTCACCGACCGCTACGGAAACGCGGACTGGGGTCTCGGAGTGCGCGTCGAGTCACGTCATCTGGGCCCCTCATTCACACAATTCAGCCGATACGCGTCCGCGCGCACCTATGGGCACTACGGCCTCTGGACGAATGTGGGGTTCGCCGATCCCGACGCCGGAGGCCTGATCGTGGCACTGCACTTCAATGGACAAACCTGGCATGAGGAACACATGGCCCGCATGTTCCGGGTCAACGATGCCATTTACGAGGATCTCAACCTGGCCGGCTGACGGGGACAGCGGCGGCCCGCATAAGAACCCGGTGTCATTCAGCACCTGACCACAAGGAGTACAGACACGATGTGCGGCATCGTCGGCTGGGCCACGTACGGGTCCGACCAGCACCACAACCGCTCGGTCCTGGAAGCCATGACGAGCACCATGGCGTGCCGGGGCCCGGACGATTCGGGAGCCTGGATGGCCCGGCACGCGGCTCTGGGGCACAGGCGGCTTGCAGTCCTCGACCCGGCGGGCGGCCGACAACCCATGACGCTCGACACTCAGCGGGGCACACTTGCACTGACCTTCTCCGGCGAGGTGTACAACTTTCGCGAACTCCGGAGTCAACTGATCAGCCTGGGTCACCGGTTCAGGACGAATGGCGACACCGAAGTGGTGCTCCACGGCTATGCGCAGTGGGGCGAACGCGTGGCCGAGCATCTCGACGGCATGTTTGCTTTCGCGGTGTGGGACGAGGGTGAACAGACGCTGGTGATGATCCGCGACCGTCTAGGCGTCAAGCCGCTGTACTACCAATCGACTCCCAATGGAGTGCTGTTCGGGTCCGAGCCGAAGGCTCTCCTGGCGCATCCGTCGGTTGCCCTCCTCGTGGACTCGGATGGACTGCGGGAGATCTTCGCTTTCACGCACGCTCCGAACTGGACTCTGTGGAAGGGCATGCGCCAAGTGGCGCCGGGCACGGTGGTGACGGTCGGACGGGCTGGGGTGCGCGAACGCGTGTACTGGCGACTCGGCCCGATGGCACATGACGACGACCGGCACAAGAGCATCGACCGGGTCCGGGACCTGCTCGACGGGGCGATACGCCGCCAACTCGTGTCAGACGTTCCCTTGGGCGTCCTGCTGTCTGGCGGCCTCGACTCCAGTGCCATCACCGGCTTGGCTGCCGAAGCCCTAGCCGAGCAAGGGGAGAAGCTCCGCACCTTTTCCGTCGGCTTCACCGGCCAGGAGGAGCAGTTCGAGCCGGACGATCTGCGTGCGTCGTCGGACGGGCCCTTTGTCCGGGACGTCGTCCGGCAGGTGCGGCCGGAACATCACGACATCGTGCTCGATTCGAGTGAACTGAGTGATCCCGGCCTGCGACGTCACGTGATTACAGCCCGGGACAGCCCCGCAGGCCTGGGCGACATGGATCTCTCCCTCTACCTGCTCTTCAAAGCCGTTCGCGCTCACTCTACCGTGGTGCTGTCCGGCGAAGCTGCCGATGAACTTTTCGGCGGGTACCGGTGGTTCCACCGACCGGAAGCCCTGCAGGCCCAGACCTTCCCCTGGCTGGTCCAGCGCGGTGTAATGGATCGCACCCGCGGCATACGGGCCGACGTACTCAAGGCACTAGACGTGGCCGCCTACAGCGCGGACCAGTACGCCGCCGCGACGGCGAAGGTGGAACGAGCCGACGGAGTCGGCAACGAGGAACATGCGATGCGTGTGATGTTCCACCTGAACATGACGCGTCACATCCGGATGCTTTTGGACCGCAAGGACCGGATTTCCATGGCGGTGGGGCTCGAAGTCAGAGTCCCGTTCTGCGATCACCGACTGGTCGAGTATGTCCACGGTGCTCCCTGGGCGGTGAAGTCCTTCGACGGCAGGGAGAAGAGCCTCCTTCGGCACGCTTCCGCGCACGTGATCCCCGCTTCGGTGGCTGGGCGAACGAAAGCCCACTACCCCTCGGTTCAGGACGCCTCCTACGCGCGCGCCTTGCAGAAACAGGCTGCTGAGCTGCTCCTGGAACGTCATCATCCCGTCTTCGACCTGGCCGACCGAGAGTGGCTTCAGCGCGCGACGAGCCTGGATCCCGATGTCATTCCCGTCCAGCTTCGCCACGACCTCGATCGGATTCTCGATCTCTACCACTGGTTCGACCTCTACTCGCCGCGCGTCGTGGTGGACTGATCCAGGATTGGAGCTCACACCATGGCGAAACCGCCTGACCATGTACCTGCAGCCGGGACCCTCGGGGAGTCAGGTGAAGGCTTCCAGGTCCTGGACACAACGTTGCGTGATGGCGCACAGCGCGACGGCATCAGCCTCACCGTCGGCGACAAAATAACCATCGCCCGGCTCCTGGACGACTACGGGGTGGGCTATATCGAGGGCGGCTGGCCGGGGAGTAACCCTCGGGACACGGCCTTCTTCCAACAAGCGGCGAAACGGGCGCTACTCCGGCACTCGCAACTTGTGGCCTTCGGCTCGACACGCAAGCCTTGTACACGGGCCGCCCAGGATCCCCAGGTCGCGGCGCTACTGCGGTCGGAGGCGCCAGTGGTGACCTTGGTCGCCAAAGCGCACGATTGGCATGTCACCCACGCACTCGGAACCAGCCTCCAGGAGAACCTGGACATGGTCGCGGACACGATCGATCACCTGCGGAGTGAGGGGAGACGCGTCTTCGTCGACTGCGAGCACTTCTTCGACGGACATCACGCGAATCCCGCGTACGCGGCCGCCGTCGTCGGGACCGCCACGGAAGCGGGGGCGGAAGTGGTGGTGCTGTGCGACACCAACGGCGGCACACTGCCCCGGGCGGTACTGGGCACCGTCCGCGAGCTCTTGGCGGGGACATCCGTGCGTATCGGGATCCATGCTCAGGACGACAGCGGCTGTGCCGTTGCCAATACGCTGGCGGCTGTCGACGCCGGAGCTACTCATGTGCAGTGCACCGCCAACGGCTACGGTGAGCGTGTCGGAAACGCAGACCTTTTCTCCGTGGTGTCGGCACTGGAACTGAAATACGACCTACGGGTACTGCCCGCAGGCGCCCTGTCCCGGTCGACGGAAGTGTCGCGTCGCATCGCCGAAGCAGCCGGGATTTCTCCGGCTTCGCACCAGCCGTACGTCGGCTCCTCGGCGTTTGCCCACAAGGCCGGCCTCCACGCCTCCGCGATCGCCGTGGATCCGCAGATGTACCAGCACGTTGAACCCTCGCGCGTCGGCAACGACATGCGCATGGTGGTGTCGGAACTCGCGGGTCGATCGACAATGGACCTCAAATGTGCACAACTGGGATACGACACGCGCCGTCATCCGGGCTTGGCACAGAGACTAGCGGCCGCGGTCAAGGAGAGGGAGGGGCGCGGACAGGACTACCAGGATGCGGACGCATCGTTTGAGCTCCTGTTGCGCGACATCATCCTTCCGTCACCTGCACGACCGTTTTCCGTCGAGCAGTCGCACACGGTTGAGCGACACGACGTGCAGGAAGGGGTACCAGTCATCACCAGCGCAGTAATGATTCGGACCCCGTCAGGGGGTCTCGTGACGGGTACTGCCGAGTCCAGTGACACGATCGAGTCCGTGCATCAGGGACTGCGCGAGGCGCTGGGGCAGCACTTCGGCACTGCTGTTGAGTGGATCGACCTCAAGCGTGTCACCGTCCGGTTCCTGTCCGACGATTCGCTTGGGGCTCGGGTCCGGGTGCATGTGCGAGCTGCCGACGCAGGAAGCGAGTGGAGCTGTACGGGCGTGGGCGCCACTATCGCCGAGGCCTCTCGTCAGGCATTGACTGATGTGTACTGCTTTGCTCTCACTGTGCGTCATGCAAATGCAGGGAAGCCGCGTCGAGTGCACCCTAGGCCAGGCGCCTGAACGTTTGAAACAATATCCAATTCTTAATCAAATTCGACTTCCGGCGGCGTCGAGCACGCACAACTGTGTGAAGGGCCGCGAGGACTCATCAGGTGATGCGTGGGTTCGAGAAACCTGCCGCATTAAATGACGGTCTTTCGCTCGGAAGAGCCGTGATCTGTAAGAGAGGGCTGACAGTGAATGATACCAGGAATACTGATTCCGGTAGTGGGGCCCTGGATGGCGTTCGAGTTCTCGAATTGGGGAACTTCATTGCCGCTCCTTCAGCCGGACGGCTGCTGGCGGATTTCGGAGCCGATGTCATCAAAGTGGAGCGTCCGAACACGGGAGACGAGTTGAGGCGCTGGCGCCTACACGCCTCAGACACGTCGCTTCTCTTCCGCGTTCTGAACCGCAACAAGAAGTCCGTGACGCTCGACTTGGGCACGGAAGAGGGCAGGGATATCTGCTTGCGACTGGTGCGCGAATCCGACATCGTTCTGGAGAACTTCAGGCCCGGCACCCTTGAGCGCTGGGGGTTGGGCCCGGATGTTCTGCGTGGCGTCCGTCCCGACCTTGTCCTGGTTCGCATCTCTGGATATGGCCAATCGGGCCCGTATAAGGACAAGCCTGGGTTTGGCGGTGTTGCCGAGGCGTTCGGTGGCCTGCGGAACCTGGCGGGGTTCCCCGACAGGCCGCCGGTGCGGGCCGGCGTGAGCTTGGCAGACTCGGTAGCCAGCCTTTATGCGGTGATCGGTGCGCTGATGGGGCTGATCAAGCGTGGAACGACAGGCCGGGGGGAGTCGGTCGACGTGGCGCTCTATGAAGCCGTATTCTCGCTGACTGAATCTCTGATCCCGGATTTTCATGCCTTCGGTGTTGTTCCGCAGCGTTCAGGAAGCGCACTGGCGGGAATCGTTCCGTCGAACACATACCGCTGTGCGGATGGCGTATACGTAGTGATCAGCGGCAATAGTACACCTGTGTTCAAGCGTCTGATGGATGCGATAGGACGCCCTGACCTGGCTGGCGAATCATCGCTTGCCGATAATGCTGGCCGGGTTTCGCGCGCGGAAGAATTGGACGCTGCGATCGGGATATGGGCGGCTCGGAGATCATCTGAAATGGTGCTGCAGGATCTTGAGCAGGCGCAGGTTCCCGCAGACGCGATTCTGACTGCAGCGGAAATATTGGAGAACGCACACTACAACGAGCGCGGAATGCTTGAGTCCCATCCCGTCGAAATCAATGGTCGGCCAACTCCAGTGACATTCCCCGGAGTGGTGCCCAAGTTGAACGACGCACCTGGGTGCACTCGTTGGATTGGCCCCGACCTGGGCAAGGATACTGACGCCGTTCTCGGCGAATTGGGAATCAGCGAGCAAAATCTTGCCCGTCTCCGGAATTGTCACGTGATCTGACGGTTCTAGCATGTCCTCGTGGAGAATCCAGTATGAAAGGAATGACACCATCGTGAACGACTATGGGAACGTTCGAGTGACGGAAGATTCCGAAGACCGCATTGCCTTGGATGCCGCCTTCAAGGCGGACGCGATCCGTCAATTTGAGCGACTGCGGAAGAAGGGGCCGGTGCACCCAGTCACTTTGAGCTCAGGTCTCCCGGGCTGGTTGGTCGTCAGCTATGCGGCCGCTCGTGAAGCCCTGACCCACCCAGCGCTGGGCAATCATCCTGCGCCCGCGATTGCTACGCTCGAAGCCGCTGGTTATGTCACTCATCATGATGACGTCAATGGCGGACACATGCTCGCCTCCGACCCCCCGAACCATACTCGCCTTCGACGTCTCGTAGCTGGAGCATTCACAACGAAACGGGTACAGGAACTTCGGCAGAGAATCGAAGAGATTGCAAACTCGCTGATCGACTCGTGGCCTTCTTCGGGCCAAGTGGACCTGGTGTCCGAGTTTACAGCCCCGCTTCCCGTTACCGTCATCGCGGAGCTTATCGGAGTTCCCGAGCATCATCGCAATGAATTCCGGAAATTGACGGGGGACGCTCTTGCGGTCGGTACACCGCAGAGCGAGCCTGCATTCATGCAGCTTCGCGCACTCCTGACCGGACTGATTGACGAAAAGAGCAAGAATCCTGAGGATGACCTCACGTCTGCTCTCATCGCTGCCCGTGATGACGATGACAGCCGACTTTCTGATCAGGAGCTCCTTTCCATGTTGCAGCTCCTGCTCATCGCAGGCCATGAAACAACCGTGAATCTCATGGGCAACGCTATAATGGCGTTGATGTGTCACCCCGACCAGCTAGAGATTCTACGGAACGAGCCGGTCCTGATCGCCTCTGCAGCGGAAGAATTTCTCCGGTACGACAGCCCATTGGAACTTTCCACGCTGCGGTTCGCGGCAGAGGATCTTAAGATCGGTGGGACGCTGATCGAAAAGGGAAGCATCGTGGTGGTGGCTCTTGCTTCAGCGAATCGGGATGTGCCTGTACCCGGGAGCGGGGTCCCAGGAACCCTGGATGTCACCCGTAAAGCGTCACGGCATCTCGCCTTCGGCCATGGCATACATCATTGCCTGGGCGCACCTCTGGCCAGGCTCGAGTTCGGGGTCGCTATGGAGATTCTCTTGCGCAGGCTCCAGCATCTGGAACTTGCCGTACCCTATGATGAGATCGATTGGATCTCAAAAGGCATCATGCGCGGAGCACTCAAAATTCCCGTTCGCTATCGCAAGGATCCAGGCGGCTCCACTTTACTGCCCAAGACTCACTGATCCTCCTTCATCCTGTCTCTGCTGGGTGAAATTTGCTGGTCTAGCCTCGAAGTTTCGTGACGGTCCGCCGACGGAGTCGGTGGACCGTTTTCGTGCCGTGGGCTGAGGCTGTGCAGGCTGAAGACCCGAGTGTCGTCTCGGGGTGGCGCCGGGTTCCACTGCTCCGGTGTCGGGCTGTTCTCGTAGGGACGGGAAGGCTGCTGGTCATCCGGGGTTCGGCAGGAGTGCGAGCCGTTCGAGGGCGGCGGTGATATGGCTGGTCCAGGGCCAGTGCCGGGCCAGGCGGAGGATCCGCCGGCGGCCGGTGGTCACGAGTTGTCCGGCCGTGGTGAACAGGCGGAGCCGCAGGCGGCGGGGCTCCCAGAGTCGGGCCTTGCCGGTGAGGGCGAGCATGGGCATCCAGGCCTGCAGGTCGAGTGCGATCTGCAAGATCTCCAGCCAGATTCGGTTCTGGGCCGTGTGGTGCAGGGGCAGGTTGCGCAGGCCGGTGGCCCGCGCGGCGCGGATGCGGTCCTCGGCCCGGGCCCGCAGCCGGTGACGGAGCTCGAGCCCGGCGATCGGCCGGCCCAAGGTATTGGTAGCGAAACAGGTCAGCCGCATGCCGTCCGCATCCGTGAGCCGCAACTGGGCCCCGGGATGCGGTCGTTCTTTCCTGACGATCAGCCGCATGCCCTCCGGCCAGCCGTCCAGGACGTCGCCGGTGAGTTCAGCGACCCAGGCACCGTCGCGGATCTCGCCATCCGCCTCGACGGCCGCTGTCCAGGCCGAGGCCGGAACCTTCAGCACATGCTGGTGGATCGCCTCGGTGATCACCATGCCGACCGAGTAGGACAGCCACCGTCCCCGCCGGGCGAGCCAGGCCACGAAGTCGTGGGTGCCGCCCGCGGAGTCGGTGCGGATCAGGGTCCGGCGCCCGCGCCGGTACCCCTTCGGCAGCTGGGCCAGGGCCAGTTGGGCGGCGGTGATGTGGTCGGTGGCCGCGTTCGATCCCGCATTGCCCGGTCTGAGCAGGGCCGCGACCGGTTCACCCGTGCCGCCCGGTCCGTGGTCGACGAACCCCATCAGCGGGTGGTGGCCGTAGCTTCGCTTCCACGTGGGTGCGGCGTCCTCCTTGTCCGAGTGCGCGATCATCAGCACCCCGTCGAGGTCCACGGTCACAGTCCCGCCCGCATCAGGCGCTTCCCGGCCAGCCAACCGCCAGACAGGTTGGCGGACTTCAGCCCGCGCGGCACGGATGGCCCGCAAGGGCCTTTCCCCGGAGGCTGCGAGGGTGTCGATGAGGCGGGAGACGGTCGGATCGGAGGCCACCGGCCCGAACACGGTCGGCTCGGCCCGCAGCATGGCGACATCCGCGAGGCAGTCCCCGCCCAACGCGACCGCCAAGGCCACGTCCAGCAGGATCTTGCCCGGATCGTGCACCGCCCGAGCCTTCCGCCACGGCGTCAGCGCCGCAGATATCGCGGTGTCCAAGCCGACCTTGCGGACGGTCTCGACCAGCAGTACGCCCCCGGCCTGCGAGACCACCGCCCGGCCGCCCTCGATGCGGACACGCGGGTACGACCCGATACGCTTCTTCACTTGGAGAGTGCTTCTTTCCGTGCAGCCGACAGGACCCTAGACAAGTCCCATCGTTGCAGGTCAGGAGCACTCTCCGCTTATTTGATCAAGCCTCGGACACCCCACCTCGTGTAGGGTCGGGGGCTGGCGCGGTTGCGGAGTACGTCCGCCCCGTTTCCAGCCCCCGCCGCATCGAACCGTGCGTGCGGTTCTCCCGCACACGGCTCACCGACGCCGTTCACCGCCGGCATTCGGCCTGCCCCGCCAGTCCCGAAAGGGTCTGGGTGCAACAACGGTTCCGTGCAGGGCGACCAGCCCCAACGAGTCGGAGGCCGCGTAAGCGACCACCGACCAGCCGAACTTCCGGCTGCGCCGGTGCTTCTTGGCGATGAATCCGCCGATCCGCATCCGCGCGTACGAGCTGATCTGGTCAAAGTGATGGGCCGAGTTCCCGAACCGGAAATACGCGCCCCATCCGCGTAGGAACGCGTTCACGTCCTCCACGATCACTTTGACCGGCCGCAGCATCCTGCGCCGTTCCGTGAGTTCACGGATCCGGTCACGGGCATGCTGCACTGCCCTGTCCGAGGGCCAGCGAGCGAGGAAGGCGATCGGACGCCGCCCGCCGCGAGGCCGGGACGTGACCCACCGGTGATGGAAGCCGAGGAAGTCCACTCCCTCGCCTCCGACCTGCAAGTGCACGATCCTGGTCTTGGCCGCCTTCGCCTTCAGGCCAAGGTCGTCCAGCAGGACCTTCAGCTGCCCAGGGGCGGCTTCGGCCTGCTCGCGGGTAGTGCACATCACCACGGCATCATCGGCGTAACGGACCAGAACCCCATGACGACGCGCGTCCCATGCCCGGTCCAGCCGGTGCAGATAGACGTTCGCCATCAACGGTGAAACCACACCGCCTTGCGGGGTTCCGGTCACCGGCCGACGGACCTGCCCGTCCTCCATCACTCCGGCCCGCAGCATCGCGCGCAGAAGTTTGAGGACGGACCGGTCGCAGACGCGTTCCTCGACCGCCTGCATCAACTTCTCATGCGGAATCGCCTCGAAACAGTTGGCGATATCCGTCTCCACCACCCAGCGCCTGCCCCGCCATGCCTCGTCGATCAAGACTTGGAGGGCATCGTGTGCCCCGCGCCTGGGCCTGAACCCGAACGAGCACGGGAGCATGTCGGCCTCGAAGACCGGCTCGAGCACGATCTTCAGCGCGGCCTGCACGATCCGGTCACGCACGGAAGGGATCGACAGCGGTCTCTGCTCCGCGGTCGTGCCGGGTTTCGGAATGAACACCCGGCGCGCGGGCAACGGCCGCCAGCGGCCTTCCTTGAGTTCCGCGGCCAGTTCGTCAAGGAGCCGGTCGATGCCGTACTCCTCGACCTGCGTGAGAGTGGTCGCGTCAATGCCTGGAGCGCCGTTGTTCCGACGCACCATCGCCCACGCGCGCCGCAGGACGTCCCTGCGGTGGACCTTGTCCCCCAGCGCGTGGAACCGCCGTCCGGGCTCGGCCTTGGCCGCCCGGTAGAGCGCATGCTGCAAGGCTCGGACCGGATCCAGCTTCAGGGATCCCGACGTGGCGGAAATAGCCGTAGCGGCACTCACCAAGTCCCTCCAGACAGACTACGCATCGACGAAGCAGCGGCCCTTCCCTGGCCGGGGGTTGTGTTGTCCCCCGGCTCATCGCGGTACTACGGCCGCCTCCGACGCCCACCCGGCTCGCGTCCACTTCCCGGGGTGCACCCGGTTATAGGACGCGCAGCTTCCGACGGCAGCTGTCCGCAGGCCGCCGGGCCGGGGAGGGCCTCCCCAGTTCCCGCTGTCACCGTCGCAGCGTTCCATGCCCCATACGCCGGGGAGTCCCTCACGGCTGCATCTCCAGGATCTTCGCCGCTTCCATGGCCTTCGCCCTGATTTCGGGGGCTCGGCACTCCCTGTCCCCGTCCCGAGAGACGGGCCTCTAACGACGCCGCAGGCTTCGCTTCATGCTACGGACCGCTGCTTTGCTCCCCCTTTGAAGGGCTTTCGACACTGGGCTTCGACGCCGGGCGTTTCCCCCCGACGCCGCCAGTCTGCTACCGGGCCTCCTGGCAGCTACCCGGACCGGACTCCCACCGGCAGGCGACAACGAGCTTACGACCGAAGATCACTTACAACATCAAGACCTCCAGTCTGCTGGGCGCGCGAAAGCGCGAGGCTAGCCTTAGAGGGCTTCTCGAAACTGAGTGTGGGGCTGGGTTTGTGCTGGTCAGGCGTAGTGCCGGGGTGGGTGAGGTAGGTCCGGTGCGTCCGTGGAGGTGGCGTGCTGGAGGTGTGTGATGGTGTCGGTGCTGGGGCTTCTGGAGGAGCGGGAGCGTCCGGCCCGGAAGCGGGTGGAGGAGTTGCAGGCCGAGTTGGAGGCGGCGCAGTCGGAGTGGGACGAGTGGCTGGTTGCCCGCAGGCGGGTCGGCGAGGTGTGGGACGCTCGTGAAACGGCAGACCAGCAGGCTGTGGCGGGGATGACACCGGAGGGGAACAGGGCCAGGACGCCGGCGGTGGTGAAGCCCGGGTCGCTGGTTCCGGTCTGGCGGGAGGGGCTGTCGGCCGAGGTGCTGGCGCCGGAGTATCAACAGGTCATGGGCCTGCTGGCCGAGCGCCGGACCACCGGTGGTGAGCCACTGAACTGCCGGGAGATCACAGTCTTGTTGGGGCTGAAGGTGGTTCCGGCGAAAGTTGAGGGTGTGCGGTGCAAGCTCAAGCGGCTCGTTGCGCGGGGATGGGCGCACGAGCCGGTGCCGGGCCGGTTCGCCTTGGGTGATGGGCGAGGCGGCGGGTCATGACTGTGGTCATCGACCACAGGATCATCGCTTCCGACGACGCGGCCAGCCGTTCGTAGTCGCGAGTCAGGCGCCGGGAGCGGGTCAGCCAGGCGAAGGTCCGCTCGACGATCCACCTTTTGGGCAGCACGACGAAGCCTTTCTGGTCGTCGCTGCGGCGGATGACTGTGAGCATCAGGTTCAGGACGGTTGCGCACCAGCCCACCAGCATGCCGGTGTATCCGCTGTCCGCCCACACGCGCATGAGCCGGTGATGCCGCCTCGTGGCCTGAGCCAGAAGATCCTGGGCGGCGTCCCGGTCCCCCGTCGAGGCGGGGGTGACCATGACCGCGAGGATCAGGCCGAGGGTGTCCACCACGATGTGCCGCTTGCGTCCTTTGATTTTCTTCCCGCCGTCATAGCCGCTGGTCGCGGCCTCGACCGTGGACGTGCCCTTCGCGGACTGCGAGTCGATCGCCCCGGCCGTCGGCTCCGCATCCCGGCCCTGCGCTTCACGGGTCGCGGCGCGGAGCCGGTCGTGGAACTCGTTGATCAGCTCTTGGTTGCGCCAGCGGGTGAAGAACCGGTGCACCGCCTTCCACGGCGGGTAATCGGCAGGCAACGCGGGCCACTTCACGCCGTTGTCCGCGACATACCGGATCGCGTCGAGTATGTCGCGATGGCAGTACTCCTCCGGCCGGCCGCCCCGGCCCGCGGCCCACGCCGGTTTCGGGATCATGTCGCGGACCGCAACCCACTCCGCTTCCCTCATGTCGGTCGGATAGCAGTGCCCGCCGGACGGATTGTCCGCGGCGTTACCGTACTTGTGGGCGAAGCAGTCACACGTCCGCGTGTCCGTAATGGACTCTCTCGCAAGAGACCGATACAACTGCGGCAACAGGGCCTCCCGGTGAGCAGTGGCGTAGACACCCTCTGTGCTACCGAGAGGCCCTGCTTTCATGCCCCGCGCATCCACAATCACCCGAACAGCACCCCCGTACGGAACCCCCAGCCCACACCCGGTTTCGAGAAGCCCTCTTAGGCCAGCGGTGGCTTGTTGACGGCGTGTCCGTGCTGGAGTAGGCCGTGAGGTGAAGACGTCAACTACGGTCTGGAAAGCCCGAGATGACGAAGCGGCTGCGGTGTCCGCCCGCGCCCGGTCCGCTGGAAGCGTACGCCGTCCGCCTCGATGATCTCTTCGGCACTCTGGCCCAGCAGCGTGGGTTTCGTGAGTACCTGGCCGGGCTGCTGCTGCCCCGGGAGCGCAACAAGACGCTGACCTGCCTGGCCAGCGCCAAACCGGTGGCCGGTGCCCAGCACGCGGCGGTGCAGCGGCTGCAGTTCTTCCTGTCCCAGTCGGCTTGGAGCCAGGGTGCGGTCAATGCCCGTCGCCTGGAGCTGCTGCGGGCCGACCCGGCCACCGCCCCGCACCCGGACGGGGTACTGGTGGTGCATCACTCCGGCGACCGCAAGGACGGGACGGCGACCGCGCATGTGGGCAAGCAGTATCTCGGCTCGGTCGGGAAGATCGACCGTGGCGTGGTTACCGTGACCACCTGCTGGGCGGATGAGCGCGTCTACTACCCGGTGCACGCCCGTCCCTATACTCCGTCCCATCACTTCCCCCGGCGGTAAGAGCGACCCTGACTCTCGCACCAAACTGCAGATCGCGGCGGACCTGGCCACCCAGGCCAAGGCAGCCGGGCTGAACTTCCGCGCGGTGGCCGCCGACTGCGCCTACGACGACCAGAACAGCTTCCGTGCAGACCTGCACGCTGCCGGCCTGCCGTTCGTGATGGCCCTCAAGTCCCGGCACGGCACCTGGGCCTACGGCCCCGACGCCCACACTCCCGCCGACGCCGCCCGCCTCCTGACTTGGCAGGATGCGGAACATCCTGGGGACTGGTCACGCATCGATCGCACCTTCCGCGACGGGCATACCACCACCTGGTGGGCCGCCGAGGCCCGGCTGGGCTGGTGGGGCCCAGACGGGAACGTCCGCCTGGTGGTGCCCACTGCCGACCCGGCCACCCTGCCGGCGAAGGCAACCTGATACCTGGCCACCGACCTGCCCCCGCCCCGGCAGCCCGCGCGCCGTCGAGTCCCCCTACCCGCCTGCTGACCTTGCCGAGATCGTGCGGATCTACGGGCTCCGGCACAGAGCTCCAAACAGGTCAAGGACGAACTCGGCTGGGCCGACTTCCAGGTCCGCTCCGATGCCGCCATCAGGCGCCACCAGACCCTCCTGAACTGCGCGTTCAACTTCTGCTGGAACACCTGGTTCGCCCCGCCCCCACCTCCTGCGACCGACCAGCCACCCGGGCCTGATGCACTGCCAAGCCCGTTAGAGAGGGGGAGAACCGGGGTCCCAGCAGCCCCAACCGGCTCGCTGACCCAAGGCACTCCGGGCTGTCCGTGGCTGGCTGACACCCTGGGCCATGCTGCAACGCTACTGGCGGGCATGGTCGACTGAGCCCCCGCTGGCAGCACTCCAGGAACTGATCAACACTGTCGGCAGCAGCAGACCTATTGATCTCTACTGCCCGCTCTAACAAACCACCGCTAGTTGTCTATCTTGATCGCGTGAAACTTTCGGAGTGGGCACATCTGCAGGGCGTGCGCTACCAAACGGCTTGGCGGTAGGTGAAATACAGGAAGACGCCTGTTCCTTTCCTCCAGGCGCCGTCCGGGACTTGGCTGATCGACAAGCGGGCCGTCCAACCGTCCGGGCGGGTGGTGGCGTACGGCCGCGTGTCGTCCGCCGACCGGAAGACCGATCTGAACCGGCAGGCGGCCCGGGACGTGGCCGATGCGAACGGGCTGGGCCTGGCCGTCGCCGAGGTGGGGTCCGGGTTGGGCGGGCGTTCGCGCAAGCTGCACCGGGCTCTGGCCGACCCGGACGCGGCGGTGATCGTGGGCGAGCACCGTGACCGGCTGGCCCGGTTCGGCGTCGAGCTCCACGAAGCCCTCCTGCCAGTGTCGGGACGGCGCCTGGCCGTCCATGACCCCGCCGGTACCGCCGACGACCTGGTGCTGGATATCACCGAAGTGCTGACGTCGATGTGCGCGCGCCTGTACGGGCGGCGGGCGGCGAAGAACCGGGCCGCCCGCGCGGTGGCCGTCGCTACCGGGGAGGCCGCCGAGTGAAGAGGTTCCAGCCCCGGCCCGGTTTCGTGGTGCAGGCGTACCATGCCAGGCCGGCGAGGAAGTCCGCCGGCACGGGCATGCCCCGCCAGGCGTACAGGGCGAAGCCGTCCGGGAAGGCCAGTGCCGGACCGTCGCCCCGGTCGAGCCGGCCCGCCTCGTCCCGGCGCAGCTCCACCGGCCGCTCGCAGATCACGACCGTCTCCTCGTAAGGCCACCACCAGCCCGCGTGCCGGGCCACCTCGGCGAGTCCGTCCAGGGCGGTACCCCGGCCCGCGAGCGCGGCCAGCCAGGCGGCGTCGTGCTGGCCGAGGACCGCGTCGAGGAGCAGCAGCCGAAGCCGCGGGTCCTCGCCCAACTCCTCGACGATCCCGGCCCGGATCCGGTCCGTCAGCGCTCGCGTCGGTTCCCGCGCCTGGTGGGCGAGCACGGGGAGTTCGGTCCGATGCTGCTACATCGGCCGCCGGGCTCGCCGAGCCGCGCCAGGTGCTGTGGGCGGAATCCCCGTGCGCCGCGGTGGCCCCGCTGCAGACCGCCGGGAACCTCGGCCGGAGCGTGCGCGAGGAGGTGCGCACCGGCCCGTGGGAAGCCGAACGAGCGCGTGCGCAGCCCGTGCACCGGGACGAGACCGGCGTGCTGTGGCGTATCGCCCTCGACGGCGACGAGGACGTGGCGATGGTCGAGGTCGTGAACTCCACGGCGGAGCCGGACGGCACGTTCCGCACGTACTGGCTTCGTGTCCCGCCCGGCACCAGGACGGCGCGCGAGGGCGTGGCGTGGACCTTCGGGGTCACCGCGCAGGAGTACATGCCGGTCCGGCAGACCTGACGGCGCTCCGGCTCCCGCGGACCGGGCGGTCGGCCGGCTCCCGCGGGCCGGACAGCGCCCCACTCCCGCGGACTTGACGGCGTGCCGCCTCCGCAGACCTGTCGCCGTGCCGCCCCGACGGGCACTCCGGCCGCCCTGGCGCCTTGCCGCCCTGCCCCCGGCGGTGGAGCCCCGCCTCAAGCGGCCCGGTTCTCCAGGACCGCCCTGGAGCGGAGCTTGCCCGCGGCCAGCATGCCGAGCACCTCGGGTGCCTCCCGCAGCGGGAAGCGGTCCACGACCGAGCGGACCTTGCCCTCGGCGGCCAGGGCCAGGACCTCGTTCATCTGCGCACGGTTGCCCAGGAGCGAAGCCTTGACGGTCTGCTCCTTGTTGAAGGGGAAGTCCGAGACAGACAGCGGAACACCGGCGACGAGGGTCCCGCCCCAGACCAGCGCCGCGAGGGCCTGCTCGGTGACGGTGTCGGACGGGGCGAAGGTGATCGCGGCGTCCACCGAGTCGGCGAGTGTCCGTCCCGGGTCTTCCGCCGAGGCGTCCACGACCCGGGTGGCACCCAGCTCGCGTGCCACCCGCAGATGGTCCGCGCTGCGGCCGACGGCGATGACGTCCGCGCCGGTCAGCCGGGCGAACTGCACCGCCATGTGTCCGACGCCGCCGAGCCCGAAGACGGCGACGGTGGTGCCGGGGCCGAGGTCGAGCTTCTGCACGGCACCGTAGGCCGTGATGCCGGGACAGAACAGCGGGGCGGCCTCGGTGAGATCCAGGGTGTCGGGCACGTGGTAGGTGTGGGCGGCGTTGGACAGCAGGTACTGGGCGTAGCCACCGTCGACGTGCTCGCCGGTGATTCTGCGCCGGTGACACAGTTGCTCGCGGCCCGATGTGCAGTACGCGCACTGCTCACAGGTCCACCACAGCGGCTGTACGCCGGCCCGGTCCCCGGTGGTGAAGCCGTCCACGTCCCCGCCGACCGCGACCACCGTGCCGGTGACCTCGTGGCCGGGGATGATCGGGCAGATGCCGGGCACACCGCCGTCCACCCAGTCGCCCTCGATCATGTGGAGGTTCGAGCGGCACACACCGCACGCGGCCACCTCGATCAGCAGCTGACCGGGGCCGGGGGACGGAGTGGGGACCTCACCCCAGTGCAGAGGGTTCTCGGCGAGGGGTGCGGGCTGGTTCAGGGTGATTGCGTGCATGTATCCAGCGTCGGCGAGCCGCGCCCGGCCGTCCAAGCGGGAGACGTCATCACTGCGGCGAACGGCGCTTGCGCCGTGCCGGCCGTGCTGTGGCGGCTGCACTGCGCCGTGCTGTGCGGGCTGGGCCGTGCCGTGCTGTGTGGGCTGCGCCGTGCCGTGCTGTGTGGGCTGCGCCGTGCCGTGCTCACCGGCGTGGCCGACCGCGATGTTCGTCGTGGGCGGGCAGGCCGACGTCTCGGTTGAATCACGAACGGATGCGACGAGGCCACCTCGTCTTTACCCCGACGAGCCATGATGATCAACTTCGGCCTGTCATGTACAGGCGGCTTCTGGGGAGAGGTCGCTGTGGGGGGAGGGCGCAACGGTGCGCACTGTCGAGGAGAAGTCGCAGGCATGTCCGGAGTGCGGAACCGAGATCCTCGTGGACTCCAGGTTCGTCGCCTGGTGCGCCGCGTGTGACTGGAACGTGGACCCGGAACCGCCGGAGCCGCAGCGGGACCGGCTGGAGCGGGTGAGGCGGGCGCTGGCCCGGCGGCACGGCGAGAAGCTGCTGGCCGAGGTGACGGACGGGGGGAGTCTGCGCGCCCGGCGCGACGCCTCCTCCCTGCTCGCCTTCGGGATCGCGCTCACGGTGCACGGCGTCACCGTGGCCCTGGCCCTCGGCGGGGTCTGGTGGCTGGTGCGCGGGTGGGGCGGCCTGGGCACGGTCGGCGGACCGCTGATGCTCATGTTCGCGTGGGCCCTCAGACCGCGGGCGGTGCGGATGCCGACGGAAGATGCGGTCCTGCGCCGCGACGACGCTCCCGAGCTCTACGCGCTCGTGGACGAGGTCGCCCAGGTGGTCGGCACCCGCGGCGTCGACCGGGTCGCGGTCGACGCGGAACTCAACGCGAGCGTCATGGTGCAGGGCGTACGCGGGCAGCGGGTGCTGACGCTGGGAATCCCCCTGTGGGAGATCCTCACCCCGCAGCAGAGAGTGGCGCTGCTCGGCCACGAACTCGCCCACTACAGCAACGGCGACACCCGCCACAGTCTGGTCGTGTCGACGGCGTACCACTCCCTGACCACCTGGCGGTACTTCTTCCTGCCGATCCCCAACCCGTCCATGGTGGAGATGGTCACCAACCTGCTGTACGTCGTGCCCCAGCTGTTCCTCCACGGCGTCCTGACGCTGCTCGACCACCTGACGCTGCGCGCCACGCAGCGGGCCGAGTACCTGGCCGACCGCGAGGCCGCCCGCGCCGCGTCCACCGAGGCGGCCGTGGCGCTGATGGACCGGCTCCTGGTCACGGCGTCGGCCCGCGGCGCCCTGCGGCGGGAGGCCAACCGGGCCGCCCTCGGCGGACCGCGCGGCGCCCGCAGGGCCGAAGCGGGCGCGGAGCAGATCTGGGAGCTGCTCACCGCGCACATGGCGTCGATCCCGCCGTACGAGTACGAGCGGCAGCGGCGGGTCGGTGCGCGGCGCGGGCACAGTGTCGACTCGACGCACCCGCCGACACATCTGCGGCGCAGTTGTCTGCTCGTCGGCCCGTCCGCGCCCGCCGCCGTGGTGACGGACGAGGAGCGGGAGCGCCGCATCGCCGCGGAACTCGCCGGGGCCCGCACCGCGGTGGCCCGCCGCATCGTCCGGGACGGCTTCGACGGATAGCCTGCCACCGGGTGGCCCCGTGGGCCCGGTTGCGCCGAAGCACCGGATCGCGAGCAGCTTCGCGCAGGATTCCCTCCGTCGTTGTGGCTGCTCGTGCGCGGTCGCTTAACGTGTCGGCAGCGCAGGTCCGATGCCCGAAGGAGTCCGACAGATGTCCAAGCCCGAGCGGTGGAGCAGACTGCTGGAGTTGCTGGCCGCCGAGGGCAGACTGGACGTCGAGGACGCGGCGACGGCCCTCGAGGTGTCACCCGCGACGATCCGGCGGGACCTCGACGAGCTCGCCGAGCAGCAGATGCTGGTCCGCACACGTGGTGGCGCCATCGCTCACGGTGTGGCGTACGAACTGCCGCTGCGCTACAAGTCCTCCCGGCACGCCTCCGAGAAGCACCGCATCGCCGCGGCCGTCGCCGAGCTGATCGGGGAGGGAGACGTCGTCGGCCTCAACGGCGGTACCACGACGACCGAGGTGGCACGGGCGCTGGCGCTGCGCGCGGGCGCGGGTGGCGGTGACGGCTCCGCCGGGGGCGGGCGGCGGCAGTCGTCGGACCCGGCCGGCCCGACGCTGACCGTCGTCACCAACGCGCTCAACATCGCCGGCGAGCTGGCCGTGCGCCCGCAGATCAAGATCGTGGTGACCGGCGGGGTCGCCCGCTCGCAGACGTACGAGCTGGTCGGCCCGCTGACGGCCGGGGTGATGAACGAGGTCGTCCTCGACGTCGCCGTCCTGGGTGTCGACGGCGTCGACCCGCACCTGGGTGTGATGACCCATCAGGAGGACGAGGCCGGCATCAGCCGGCTGTTCGTCGAGCGGGCGGGCCGCGTCATCGTGGTCACGGACTCCTCGAAGATGGGCCGGCGCGCCTTCGCGCGGATCTGCGGACTGGACCGGGTGGACGTCCTGGTGACGGACTCGGGGCTGTCGTCCGAGATGGCGGCCCGGCTCACCGAAGCGGGCATCAAGGTCCACGCCGTCTGACGCCGCGAACGGCCGCCAGGCACACCCGTCCCCCGACGCCCGCTCCACGCACCTGGACGGCCCAACTCACCGAGGCAGGCCGCCACGGTCCCGCCCCTGTGACGCCGCGGCCGGCCGCCCGACACATCGGCGCCCACCCGGACCCCACCCCACGGACCGCACCCGGCCGGGGGACGCCCTCGCCGCCGGGCTACTCACGCCCGCAGCGCCCGGCGCCTCCGCATCCCCCGGCCGGGCGCCCCCGGTCCGCTCGCGCGGCGGCGCTCAGTCGACGGGCGGCATCTCGGACGGTCCGGTGTCCAGGCCCGGGCGCCGGTTCACCCACGCGCCCCTGGTGAAGTCGGGGATCTGCACCGGACGGCCGCCCAGGGCCAGGGACTTCACGCTCAGGGCCACCGGTGAGCACCACACGGCCGAGTCGTAGACGTCGATGTCGGGGACGAGGCCGGCGCGCATCAGCTGGACGGTGCGCCACTGGAGCACGTAGTCCATGCCGCCGTGGCCCCCGTTGTTCTCGGCGTCGTCGCCGATCTTCGTCCAGAGCCAGTGGTCGAACTCCTTGCGGTACGCGTCGAAGTCGCGCCAGGCGTGGCCGCTGTGGTCGGGTTCCACATAGATGCGGCCACCGGTCGCCGAGGTCCCCGCGTAGTCCTCGAAGATGCCGCGGCTGCCGGCGAGGCTGTTGATCCGGCTGTAGGGGCGGGGCGAGCTGACTTCGTGCTCGGCTCGGATGATCCGGCCCTTCGCGGTGTCGATCAGACAGGTGACCAGGTCACCGTTGACGTAGGTCTCCTTCCACGAGGGGTGGGACTTCGGGATGAACCGCTCGCGGTAGTCGGCGAGGCCCCTGGGCTCGGTCGCGGTGGCGCGCAGCGCGGTCATGCGGTCGCCGCGGTTGACGTCCATGGCGGCGGCGATCGGCGCGAGGCCGTGCATCGGGTAGAGGGAGCCGGTGCTGCGGGTGTGCCAGCGGCGCCGCCAGGAGTCCGTGTAGTACGTGTCGGAGAAGAGCAGTTCCCGCAGATCGTGCAGATAGCCGCCGTGGCCGTTGGTGACATCGCCGAACAGGCCGTCGTGGGCCATCCTCAGCATGGCCAACTCGTTGCGGCCGTAGGAGCAGTTCTCCGAGAGGATCAGGTGCCGGCGGGTGCGCTCGGAGGTGTCGACGAGGTCCCACAGCTCGTCCAGTTCGGTGGCGACGGGCAGTTCGACGAGCGCGTGCTTGCCGGAGAGCAGCGCGGCCCGGCCCTGGCGGTGGTGGAACTCCCACGGCGTGGCGATGTAGACGAGGTCGATGTCGTCGCGGCGCAGCATCCGCTCGTACGAATCGTCCGAGCCGCCGTACTCGGCGGGGCGCGGCTTGCCCTGGGAGACGAGCTTGTCCGCGACGCGCTTGGCGCGGTCCGCGCGGATGTCGCAGACGGCGGCGACGGTGCAGCCGGGCACGACGGACCAGCCCTCGCTCATCGCTGAGCCCCGGTTGCCGAGCCCGATGACGCCGACGCGCACGGTCCTGCGTGCCTCGAAGGGGACGTTGATCATGGACTTCTGGCCCGGTCCGCGCCGGGGCGAGGGGCCGGCCGCCAGGTCGGCCCCGTCATGGGGCGCCGCCTGTGCCGCGCCGACGCCGGCCACCGTCGCGCCGGTGGCCAGGGCTCCGCCGAGCAGCAACCGTCTTGAGACTGCGGGGATTTCGGGCATGGGGAAGCACGCTCCTCAGGTCCGCGAATCGGCATCACTGGTGCTGAAGACTCTGGCGGGACCAGCTTTACCGTGTCAATAGTTGTTCATTAGACGGTGGTTGTGAACAAGAACGAGCATGTGTGATGTGCGCAGACGGGCGTTTCCCGGTTCGACGGGGTTCGGGTCACCGGTAAGCGGAGCCTCTGATTCAGTGCGCGCGCACGGTCGCGGAATCGAGCCGCTGGGGTGGTCGAATCGAGCCGAGTCCGAGGGAAGTGCTCATCTCGGGTGCACAGTCGGCCCCGTCGCGGCGGAGCGCAGCGTCCGGCGCAGGACAGTTTTTCAGGACAGTCGACGACCAGCGCCGAGCGCTTTTCAAGCCCTCTGGGCCGAGCCTGAGTTGACCCTCCGACACGCCATCTTCACGAAATCCTTCGCCGACGGTCACGACTGTCCTGACCAGTAAGAAGGTGCATAGTTTCGCCCGGCACCCACTCCCTGCGAGCGCTCTCACGACGCCTCCGGAGCCGGTGCGGTGACGCCCCTTCGGGCGTCCTGACCTCGAGAACGGATTGCGCAGACAGATGACCCGTCACGTTTCGCTTCGTCGTGGGACGTCCACGACCCTGATGCTGGCCACGCTCACCGCCGGCCTGACCATCGCCGGTGTCCCCGGCACGGCCGCCGCGGCCCCGGTGGACCCCGACAGCCTGAATCTGCGCCAGTGGATGTGGCAGATCAGAGACGTCATCGGTGACCGTCCGCTCAACAAGATCGTGATGCCGGGCAGCCACGACGCCGGGTCCTGGAGCATCACCGACAAGACCGGGGTCTGCGACACCGCCGGCCAGGCCCAGCTCGCCAGGGACTTCCCGCAGATCGCCGCCGCCATCTCCATCACGCAGATGACGCCCATCAAGGAGCAGCTCAACAGCGGCTCGCGCTACCTCGACCTGCGGCTGTGCAAGCAGAACGGCAAGTGGTACACCTACCACGGCGGCCCCCTGGGCGGTCTGTTCTTCGACGACCCCGCCACCGGCCGCAGAGGCGAGATCAACGACATCGCCGAGTGGATCCGCGACCACCCCGACGAGATCGTCACGATCGAGCTGCGCACCTCGGTCCCGCCGGACTCCGACCCCTCGCAGGAGCGCGACACCGCCGTCGAGGACCACCTGGAGGCCGTGCGGCTCCTCGGCGACAAGATCGGCACCTCACGGATGGCCGACCGGGACAAGCTCTCGCCCACGTCCACGTACAACCAGTTCCGGGCGGCGGGCGCGAGCGTCATTCTGCTCGACACCAGGAACCGTACGGACTACCCCTGGATATGGCCCGCCGGCTCCCGGATGGAGACCCGCAACAGCTACCTCGAGAACGCGGACTTCGGCTCCCTCATCAAGGAGGCGATAACGAACCCCACCGCGTCGAACCCGGCCATCGACCTGATCAGCCGTAAGGCCCTCCAGCGCAACGACGAGGTGCTGAAGACCAGCACGGGCGACCCGAACAAGTTCTTCGCGCTCTCGGGGAACGTGGACTCCACGCTCGCCATCCCCGACGCGGCCTACGACGTCGTCAACAACGGCATGGACTACAAGCCCGACGGCATCCCGTACATGCTGTACCTGGCCCGCGAACACAACATCGAGCTGCTGGAGAAGCTGGAGGGCGAATGGCGCACGTCCGCCATCGCCAAGAACACCAACATCGTCCAGCTCGACTGGATCGACATGGGTGGCCGGCGCGACAACGGCACGCTCATCGGCTCGGGCGACATGAGCGCGGCCATCATCGCGAACAACACCCCGACCACGGCGGCCGGCACGCTGGTCGGCACCGAGCGCCGGGCCGACGGCAGCTGGACCGCGGCGGAGGCGCTGCCCGGTGCCTACACCTCCCTGGAGTTCGGGGGCGGTGAGCAGGCGGTGACGGCGATGCCGGACGGCTCGCTCCAGTACCTCGCCTACGGCACCGACAGGAAGATGTACCACAACGTCCGCCGCGCGAACGGCTCGTGGCAGGGCTGGGCCCGGCTCAACAGCGACGAGACGGACAAGCGGTTCAACGGCGGTCCGATCGCCCTGACGAGCACGCCCAACGGCGAGACGCAGGCGGTCGCCGTCGACAAGGACGGCGTCCTGTTCCACCAGCTGCGCCGCACGGACGGTTCCTGGACGGGCTGGGCCGCCCCCGCCGGTCCTGACGGCGGTGTCTTCAAGGCCAAGGACGTGGCCATCGCCGCCCTGTCGGACGGCGCCGTCAAGGTGGCGGCCTTCGGCAACGACGGCAACCTGCGCATCTCGGAACGCCGCGCCGACGGGTCGTGGGACATCCCCACCCAGGGCTGGCAGACCGTGCCCGGCGCGAACGGCGGTCCGGTCTTCGCCGGCAAGGACCTGTCGATGACCGTCTCGAGGGACAACGTCATCCAGATCGCCGCGATCGGCAACGACGACCGCGTCTACCGGACGACCCGCACCCGGCACGGCGCCAACGGCCCCTGGACCGGACTGGAATGGAGTCCGGGCGACATCATGGAGGGCTCCGGTGTCGCCCTGACCGCCCTCCCGGACGGGTCGACCCAGTTGCTGGCCATCGGCCTGGACGGCAACACCTGGCACGCGGCCGCCGACCCGAGCGGCAACTGGACCCGCTTCGGTCAGGTGTGGGGCCCGTACGGCCGTGCCCTGGGCGCCACCCGCGTGAAGATCGCCGGGCTGCCCGACGGACGGACGTTCAGCGTCGTCAGCGCGCGCTGATCTCACCGGAACACACCGTTCCCGGCGCCGCGACGGGCGGCGCCGGGAACGGTGTTTCCGTACGGAGCGGCGTTCGGCGGGGCGGTATTTCCGTACGGTGTGGCGTTCGGCGGGGCGGTCAGTCGAGGTTCTTCTTCAGCGCGTTCAGATAGCTGTCCATGAAGTGGTCGCGCACTCCGTCGCTCGCGGGGGCCAGGACGTCGGCGGTCATCCCCTTCACCCGGTCCGTGAAGGCCCCGATCACGGGCATCGACTCGTGCACCCTGCCACGGGAGTCGATGTACCTGAGCGAGTCGACATGCGTGAAGGCGGGCTCCGGCGGGAGCAGCGGCACGATGTCGTTGTTGTTGACGAAGCGGTACATGCGCTTGTCGAAGCCCTTGTTGTACGCGGCGGCCAGCTTGCGGTCGCAGGTACGGGGCTGGCCGAAGGTGTAGACGCCGTCCGCGGCGAGGCGGGGCTCCTCCAGGTACAGGTGCGCGCCCGCGAGCATGGCCAGCGCGCCGCCGAGGCTGTGACCGGTGAACCACACGCTCTGCCCGTCGGTGCGGAACTCCGCGAGCGTGTCCTTCACGTCGGGGTAGATCGACTCCAGTGCCTCGGCGAAGCCGTGGTGGACGTATCCCGTGCCGGCGGGGCCCTGGCGTGGCGGCGTGTTGCCGTCGGTGAGCCAGTCCTTGATCTGGATCGGCTCCGTCCCCCGGAACGCGGTGACGACCATGTGGTCGCTGGCCATGGTGTAGGCCTGGGTGTCCTGGAGGGGGAACGGCGGCGTGAACCGGGTCTCGTGGTGGCGCACCCGGTCGAACCCCCAGGCGCGCGCCTGCCGCTCGATGGCGGCCTCGTCCTTGTACGCCAGGGCGGAGGCCTGGGCGAGGCTGTAGGCGTGCGCCAGGCTGTAGCCGGCGGCGCGGTGGTCGATGGCGGCGGGTGCGGCCACGGGTGGGTCCCTTCCTCGGCGCTGGTCAGAGTGCGGTGCGGCGAGTGCGGGCCCGCACCACCCCCGTCCTACCTCCGGCATATGCCTCCGGCCGGCCGACACACCCGCGACTCACCTGAAAGGCGCCGGCCGCAGGGAGTCGAGGTGGGCCGTCGTGCCCACACCGGCGTCGACCGCGCCGCGCGGGTCGGGGGCGGCGAAGGGCGTGCCGTCCTGCCGGCACTCGGTACCAGGCGGCGGCAGGGTGCCGTCGATCAGGTATCGGGTCTCGTGCGCGGCGACGCAGCCGCTGGGATTGAGGAGTTCGGTGTGCCCGTACCCCACGTTGGTGAGCAGTCGGGCGCTGCCCAGTTCCCGCGCCATGGCCTGCGCACCCGTGTAGGGGGTGGCCGGGTCCAAGGTCGTACCGATCACCAGGACGGGGTGCGCCGTCGGCTTGTTCCACGGGCCGAGGTAGGGGTCGGCGGCGAGTTCCGGCCAGGCGGCGCACCCGTAGGTGGCCCAGGTCCACAGGCGTCCGACGTCGCCGGCGCGGGCGGCGGCGGCCTCCTCGGCCCGGTGGTACGCGTCGAGGTCGCGCGGGTTGGGGCTGTCGGCGCAGCTGATCGCCGTGGGCTGTTCCTCACCCAGATACGGATTCGGATGCGGGACCGGTGGCGGCGGCGGAGGCGTGGTCGGCTGCGGGGCGCGTCCCCGCCACAGCTCCTGCAATCTGCCGGCGAGGTCCGTCCAGCGGGGCCGGACCACGTACAGGCCGTTCACCAGGTCGTCGACCGTGCGCCCGTATGTCCATGTGTCCACGGGATGCTCGCGCAGCCGCGCCATCAGCCGGTCGAACTTGTCCCGGGTCGCGGCCGGACTGCCCGCCGAGAACGCGCAGCGCTCGGTGCCGGCGGACCCGCACAGCGCGAGGAAGCTGTCCAGGGTGGCCGCCGCGCTGCGGTCCGAGCCGAGGCGCAGGAAGGTCGGGAGCCGGGCGTCGTCGGAGGCGTTGTTCGTCCAGGCCGTCGGGTCCCAGTTGCTGTCGAGGACCATGGCGCGGACCTTGTCGGGGAAGAGGTTGGCGTAGGTGGCGCCGAGGAACGTGCCGTAGGACAGTCCGCGGTACGTGAGCCGGGGTTCACCCACCGCACGGCGCAGCTGGTCGAGGTCGCGCGCGGTGTCGGCGGTCGCGACGTGCCGCAGCAGTTCGGGGTCGCGTTTCTCGCAGCGCCGGGCCAGGTCCTCGTACGCGGTCTTCCAGGTTGCCCGCTCGCCCGCGCCCACCGGGATGCCGGCCGGTTTGCTCTCGTTCCAGGCCGCCGCCTCCCGGGCGCTCCCGAAGCAGTCCACCGCGGTGCTGCTGCCGACGCCGCGGGTGTCCCAGCTGACGATGTCGAAGCGCTCGCGCACCTGCTGCGGGAAGCGGTCGTAGTTCTGCGGCATCTGGATCGTGCCCGGTCCGCCGGGTCCGCCGGGGTTGAAGAACAGGGTGCCGATCCGCCGCCCCGGGTCGGTCGCCTTCCGCTTGATGACGGCCAGGTCGATGGTGCGACCGCCCGGTTCGTCGTAGTCCAGGGGCACCTTCGCGGTGGCGCAGTCGTAGGGACTGCCCTGGACACAGGGTTTCCAGTCCAGCTTCGGGACGGGCAGCGGCGGCGTGGGCCCGCCGCCGGCGGCGATGGGGTCCGGCCAGGCCAGTGCCAGGGAGCAGGTCACCACCGCGATGGCCGCGGCACTTCTCCTGCGGCCCGCCGGCAGTCCAGGTATGTGCATGCCGCCCAGACCACCGCCGGCCGTGCGAGCCCGCGAGCCGGAGGGGGCCGAATGGCGGAGCCGCCGCCGGCCGGTCCCGCGGCGCGGATTCACCCCCGGTGGGTGAGGCGGTACGCACCGCGTCGGTGAACGCTCGACGGGAGCGGGTCGGGGGCGGGCGTCCGCCTGTGCCGCTGACGTGTCCCGGCTCGACGAGGGAGATCACGTGGACCGCTACCCCCCGATCGCCGACCACGGCATGGTCGGCGACCTGCAGACCGTCGCCCTGGTCTCCGCCGGCGGAACCGTCGACTGGTGGTGCACACCCCGCTTCGACTCACCCAGCGTCTTCGCGTCGCTGCTGGACAGTGAACGCGGCGGGTTCTGCCATCTCGCGGCGGAGCCCGGCGACAGCGACGGCATGCTGGTGCGGCAGCTGTATCTGGCCGACACCGCCATCCTGGTCACCCGGTTCATGGCACCCGACGGCGTGGGTGAGGTGGCCGACTTCATGGTGCCCCTCGACTCCACGACGCCGACGGACCGGCACACCCTGGTGAGGGTCGTCCGGGTCATGCGGGGCAGCCTGCCGTTCACCTTCACGTGCCGGCCGCGGTTCGACTACGGCCGCGCCCCGCACACCCTCACCCGGCTCGACCACCACGCGGCGGTGTTCCACGGTCCTGGCACCGACCTGCACCTGCGGACCACCTCAGGTGTCCAGCTGCGGTCGTCGGGCGACGACATCACGGCACGCTTCACGCTGACGGCAGGCCAGGCGGCGGCGGTCGAGCTGACCAGCACGGCGAGCGGCGCGCCCGCCCCCGAGCCCGTCACCGTCGACGCGCTGGCCGGCGGATTCGAGGCGTGCCGGGACTTCTGGCTGTCGTGGCTGAGCTCCTGCACCTACCGGGGCCGGTGGCAGGACATCGTGAACCGGTCGGCGATCACGCTCAAACTGCTCACCTACGCCCCCACCGGAGCGCCCGTCGCCGCCGCCACCATGGGACTGCCGGAGCAGATCGGCGGCGAGCGCAACTGGGACTACCGCTACACCTGGGTCCGGGACGCGGCACTGTCCGTCAGAGCGTTGATCAACCTGGGCTTCCACGAGGAGGCGCACGCCTTCCGGCGCTGGCTGCGCGACCGTGTCGAGGCCGGCGACTCCGCCACGGGCGACCCGCTCCAGATCATGTACCGGATCGACGGCGACCCACATCTGGACGAGGTGATCCTCGACCACCTCGAGGGCTATCGGGGCTCACGCCCGGTCCGGGCGGGCAACGCGGCCATGGACCAGCTCCAGCTGGACATCTACGGTGAGGCCGCGGACGCCCTCCTCGTGGGCGACGACGTCGGCGCGATCCGCGGCTGGGACGCGCTCGGCGGCGTTCTGGACTGGCTCGCCGGCAATTGGGACCGGCCGGACGAAGGCATCTGGGAGACCCGCGGCGGCCGGCAGAACTTCACGTACAGCCGGCTCATGACCTGGGTGGCGTTCGAGCGCGCGCTGCGCGCGGCCACCCGGTTCTCCCGCCCGGCCGACATCGCTCGCTGGACCGAGACCCGGGACGCGGTGTTCCGGCAGATCGTCGAGCGCGGCTGGAACGACAAGCGCCAGGCCTTCGTGCAGCACTACGACAGCGACGTACTCGACGCGTCCCTGCTGCTGATGCCGCAGGTCGGGTTCCTCTCGCCGCAGGATCCGGCCTGGCTCAGCACCCTCGACGCGATGGACGAGGACCTGGTCAGCGACAGCCTGGTCTACCGCTACGACCCCTCGGCGAGCCCCGACGGCCTGCGCGGCTCGGAGGGCACCTTCAACCTGTGCAGCTTCTTCTACGTCGAGGCCCTGGCCCGCAGCGGCAGGCTCGTCCAGGCCCGCTACGCGTTCGACAAGATGCTCACGTACGCCAACCACGTCGGGCTCTTCGCCGAGGAGATCGGCCCGACCGGCGAGCAACTCGGCAATTTCCCCCAGGCCTTCACCCACCTCGCCCTGGTCAGCGCGGCCATCGCGCTGGACGAGGAGCTGAGCAAGGCCCATGCCGGGCCGCGGACCGCCACGCTGCGCCCGCTGGCACTGCAACGCATCACGTTGCCGGCGGACGCCCCCGACGGGGGCGACCCGGGTGCCTGAGGCGCAGCCGTCGGGGCGGCCGGCCGGACACGGACGGGTGCTGGCCGCCCTGGCCCTCGCGCAGTTCATCTGCAGCTTCGCCGGCTCCAACATGAACGTCATGATCAACGACATCAGCGCAGACCTGGACACCACCGTGCAGGGCGTGCAGGTCGCGATCACCGTGTTCCTCCTGGTGATGGCGGCGCTGATGATCCCCGGCGGGAAGCTGACCGACCGCTACGGCCGCAAGCGCTGCTTCCTCACGGGCCTCGTCGTCTATGCGATCGGGGCGCTGCTGAGCGCGGCCTCTCCGGGCCTCGGGGTGCTGATCCTCGGCAACTCGATCCTCGAAGGCATCGGCACCGCCCTGCTCATCCCACCCGTCTACATCCTCACGACCCTGCTCTACCCCGATGTGACGTCCCGCGCCCGGGCGTTCGGCGTCATCATGGCCCTGGGCGGCATCGGTGCCGCCGCCGGTCCGCTGATCGGCGGCCTGATCACCACCGCCATCAGCTGGCGCGCGGCGTTCGTGTTCCAGGCCCTGGTGATCGCTGTGATCGTCCTGCTCAGCCGGCGCATGGACGATCCGCTGCCGCCCGACCCGACCCGTTCCTTCGACACCGCCGGCGCCGTGCTGTCCGCCGCGGGTCTCGTTCTGGTGGTCATGGGCATCCTGGCCGCGGACGACAACATCTGGCTCACGATCGGCCTGCTGGTGCTCGGCGCGCTCGTGCTGTGGTGGTTCTTCCGCTCCGTTCGCGCCAAGGAGGCGGCCGGCCGGGAACCGCTGCTGAGCCTCGCCCTGTTCCGCGTCCGCCGGTCCAACCTGGGGCTCGTCACCCAGAACGTCCAGTGGCTGGTGCTCATGGGCTCGTCGTTCACGGTGGCGGCCTACCTCCAGGTCGTTCGCGGCTACGACGCCATCGAGACCGGCGTCATCTTCACCGCCGCCACGCTGGGCCTGCTGATCTCCTCCCTGTGCGCCGAGCGACTCGCCGCACGCCACACGCAACGGACCCTCATCATGGCCGGGTTCCTCATGTGCATCGCCGGCGTGGTCGTGCTGATCGCCCTGGCCGCCGCCTTCTCCACCGCCTGGGCCTTCGTCCCCGGACTCGCACTCGTCGGACTCGGCCTGGGCGTCATGCTCACCCCCTCGGTCAACGTCGTGCAGTCGAGCTTCCCGGAGGCGCAACAGGGTGAGATCTCGGGCCTGTCCCGCAGTGTGTCGAACCTCGGCTCGTCCTTCGGCACGGCCATCGCCGGCACGATCCTGGTCGCGGGCCTGACCAGGGGCGCCTACGCCGCGGCCCTGATCGTCCTCGCGGTCCTCAGTGTCGGGGGCCTGATCGCGGCAGCCCTGCTCCCCGAGGAAGCGCGCCCGGCGGGCACGCCCGCCGCCGGTACCACGGCTCCGCGGGCGCAGCACTGACGACGGCCGCGCAGCGCCGAGGCCCCGACTCCCGTGGGGCCCTTCAGCGTGGTTCTCCGCTGTCCGCCGCCGCCCGGTCCGGTGCGGTCGGCGGCGGTTCTTGCACGATGCCGTGCAGGAGCAGGTCGATGAGCCGGGTGGCCAGCTCGCGTTGCTCCTCGCTGGCCGCCATGAGGTTGATACCGCCGAGCGCCATCAGCACGTCCTCGGCGTCCACCCCCGGCCGTGCGACCGAGAAGCCCTGTCCGGCACCGAGCAGGTGGGTGAGGGCGTCGGCGAGCAGGGTCCGGGTGTGCCGCTTCTCGCCGGCGTCCGTCAGGACCACGCGCAGCGCGTCGGCCATGCCCTGCTTGGCGGCCATGAAGTCGATGAAGTCCTCCATCCAGGTCCGCAGCGCCTCCACCGGTGGCCGCGTGGCCGCCAGGTGCGGTGCCGCCTCGCACAGACGGTGCACGTCGTGCCGGTACGTCGCCTCGATCAGCAGTTCCTTGGAGGGGAAGCGGCGGTAGAGCGTGCCCACGCCGACGCCGGCCCGGCGGGCGATGTCCTTGACCGAGGCACCCGCTCCGTCGCGGGCGAAGGCGGCGGCCGCTGCCTCGAGCAGCCGGTCCTCGTTGCGCTGCGCGTCGGCGCGCAGCGGCCTGCGTGGCCGCGCGGCGTCCCCGTCGTTCCCGGTCACATCGACTCCCTCATATCCGTGTCCCGTACATATCCGTGTCCCGTAGCGACCCCGCTTGTAAACGGAACCAGTTCCGCTTACCGTCGAACGTAGAACCGGAACCCGTTCCGGATACGAGGATACGGGCCCCAGCGCCGCCGCCACGGGCCGATCACACCTGCCGTACCCGCCGGACACCACCTGATCCCGGGCCTCGCCGACCGGGCCCCACCGTGTCGCCCCCGCCCCACCGGCCGGCACCACCGCCTCCTTGGAGAACGCCATGCCCGACCGCCCTCTGATCACCACTCCCTTCGGGGCACGCACCACCGCCACCGAAGTGCTGGCCGGTGTCCGCCTCGACGGCAAGCGCGCCGTCGTCACCGGCGCGGCCTCCGGCATCGGACGCGAGACCGCGCGTGCGCTGGCCGCCGCCGGCGCCGAGGTGACCATCGGCGTCCGGGACCCGGCCGTGGGCGCACGGGTCGCCGAGGAGATCTCGCCGTCGAACGGGGCGGGCCTGGTACGCGCCGGCACACTCGACCTCGCCGACCAGGCCTCGGTGCGTGCGTTCACGGATGCCTGGCGGGGGCCGCTGCACATCCTGGTCCTCAACGCCGGTGTAATGGCGCCGCCGCTCCAGCGGACGAAGGAGGGCTGGGAGATGCAGTTCGCCACCAACCACCTCGGCCACTTCGCCCTCGCCACCGGGCTGCACGACGCCCTCACGGCGGCCCGCGGAGCCCGGGTGGTGGCCGTCAGCTCGGTCGGGCACATCAACGGTGACGTGGACTTCGACGACATCAACTTCGAGCGGCGCCCGTACGACCCGTGGGCCGCGTACAGCCGGTCCAAGACCGCCGGCGTCCTGTTCGCGGTGGAGGCGGCGCGCCGCTGGGCAGCCGACCTGATCACCGTCAACGCCCTCAACCCCGGCCGGATCACCAGCACCCGGCTCGGGCGCCACATCGGGGACGTCTCCAACAGCCCGGCCTCGTTCGATCCGACCAGCACCGACGTGTCCTGGAAGGACATCGAGCAGGGCGCCGCGACCTCCGTGCTGCTCGCCGCGTCCCCGCTGGTCGACGGCGTGAGCGGACGGTACTTCGAGGACTGCAACAAGGCCGGACCGCACCGGCCCGGTGTCCGCCGCGGAGTCGCCGCGTACGCGATGGACGCCGGGCACGCGACCCGCCTGTGGCAGCTCTCCCTCGACCTGCTCGCGGCGGCGGCCCGGGATTCCGGCCCCTCGGCCACCTCGGTGTGAAGGGCCGCCGACCGGCGGGCGAGCAGGCCTGACGCACGACAGACACCAAAGGCCGCGCTCGGCCGAGGACGGCCACGACGGCGGTTCTGCGCCTGTCCGGCCGGTCGTGCCCGAGGGCGAAGAGATCATCCGGAGTGCGCGATCTCGTCCCCTCACCGGCAGCTCTCCGAGCGCGGTACTCCACCGCCGACGCACCTTCCGCGCACTGTCCGGGCACCCACCGCGCCGCACCCCCGGAACGACATCACCACAGCTCAGCGCCTGTGCCCGGGGGCCGATCGCGAGCGACGGTCCGCACGGATCCCGGGGCTGCGCGGCTCTGCACGGATGCCGCCCGAACAGCTTTCGGCAGCGACGGAGTTCAGCGTCGGCGTCACATCGGCCGCCCGCGGCGGCGATAGCTTGAGGCACCGTCATGGCTGTCCGGACCCCCCGCTGGAACGGCACGCGAGGAGACCTCATGAGAAGCCACCGCCGCACCAGGCACATCGGGTCGCTCGCGGCCGTCGCCGCCCTCGTGGCGCTGCTGATCCCCTACGCGAGTTCGGACGAGGGCGAGGCCGCCGCGACGACCCCCTCCTCGTCGATCGTGTACGACCCGGGCCCCAAGCTGCGCTGCTACAGCGTCTCCAACGAGTCCGGCGGCACCAACTACGGCAACGACTCCCGCGACTGCGATGCCGTCGACAACCGGAACCGGGTCGACGGCTCGTGCACCTGGTTCGGGTACGCCTCCCGGCGCGGGGTGGAGTGCCCCACCTGGCGTTTCGTCACGTACGGCTGGGAGGAGAACAGGCTGCGCCAGTACCCCGGCTACGACCACCAGGTGCAGGGCCCGTCCGGCTCGCCTCTGAAACTGGTGCTCCAGAACAACTCCAGGAACCTCCGGGACCAGTGCGAACTCAAGGAAGTCGCGTTCTCCTACGAGTACGTGGGCAGCTCGCTCAAGCGGCGCGCCGACGGCAAGGAGTACAACTTCTCGGACGGCCGGGCCGAGGTCTCCTACGACGCGCTGGTGGAGCAGTCCGGAGACTTCCGCTGCGCCGAGCGACGGGCCGTCCTCACCACGGACTTCATCTACCGCACCGCACGCGGCCTGAACCTGATCTCGGTGGTCCACCACGACCCGGGCCCGTTCTCCCGGCCGAACCGGGACGGCGTGCTGTGGACCAACAACTGCAAGAACGGTGAGGGAGCGCCGAGCGGCTGCCGCGTCACCGTGTACGGCCAGCGCATCGAACCCGGCCGGACGACCCGGATCAACGTCGACTTCACCGAGGTCGCGCGACGGTACGCGGCCTACCTGCGGAACGATCCGATCCCCGAGGTGTCGCAGATCGAGGCCGTCCAGGTCGTGAACAGCGCCAGGGGCGCCGACCTCAAGGCGGAGGTGTCCGAGGTGAACGTCACCCTGAAGTAAGCGCCCGCCGCTCGCCGGGCCCGAACCTCCCGGGGTGCGGGCCCGGCTCCGCGTCGCCGCACCACCCGGGAGCCCGCGGGTTCGGACCGACGCGTGACCGCGGCACCCGGGACCTGGCCGGATCTCGTCGGTGGGCCGACCGCTGCACTGTCTCGCGTGCAACCCGTCCGCATGCGGCGTGCGTACAGGTCCCGGCACCACGCACAAGGAACACACCGCAGGGGTAACACGATGACGACCACGACAGCCGCAGCCACGGAGCCGCCGGCCGCCGGCCAGCCCTACCGGTGGAACAGCCCGCCGAGGTGAGCCGCCGACCCTCTGCACCGCAACCGCCCTCCCCGCGCGACGACTTCGCCGCCTACACCGCGCACACCTGGCCCTGGCTGCTGCGGGCCGCCCACCTCCTGACGGGCGATCCGCGAGCGGCCGAGGACCTGGCCCGCGGCACGCTGGCGGAGACGTACGCCCGCCGGCGCAGGATTCCGCGCGGCGACGCGGACTTCCATGTGCGGCGGACGCTGGTACGCCGCCACCTGCGCCCGCCCCGGCGGCATCCCGCCGACGCCGGGCAGTCCTCGCCACTGCTGCGGGCGCTGGCGGGACTGCCAGCCCGGCAGCGCGTGGTCCTGGTCCTGCGCTACGGCGAAGGACTGAGCAAGTCGGAGACCGCCCAGGTGCTGGGCTGTTCCACCGGCACCGTCACGTCGCTCCTCCGGCGCGGCCTGGCCGCCCTGGAGGACACCTTTCCCTCCGGAGCGGGAGCACGCCCATGAGCCATGTCGACACCGCACACGAGACCTGGGTGCGCGAGGCGTTCCGGGCCGCGGTGGGTGACCTCGACGCCCCGCCAACCGCGCCGCTGGACGCGATCCTGCGCGAGGGCCGCACCCGTCGCCGCAGACGCCGTACGGCGCTGCTGGTGGCCTGCTCCCTGCTGCTGCTCGTGCCCGCGGTGGTCATCGCCGGCACGGACCTGACCCTGCCCGGAGGTGCCGGACCGTCGGCACCCGACACTCCCGCACCGTCCGGCACCGTGCGGGTGGTGGCGGCCGGCGAGCGGGTGCGGCCGTTGCCCGGCGCCGAGGTGTGGCTGACCAAGAACGAGGCGAAGTGGTCGACACGGAACGGCACCCGGGCCCTTGAACCGGGCGGCGGCACGGCCGTCAGCCTCCGCTCGGAGATCGTGGACGGCCGTCTGCTGCTCACCGGTGTGTACCGGGGCGAGCGGCCGGCGGCCCGCGTCGAGACGGTGACGCCCTCCGGCACCCTCACCGGCACACTGCTCACCCTGTCCGGAGAGCCCGGCTGGACGGTCTGGTACGCCACCGGCCGCCCGCCCTCGGACCCACGCGAACGGCAGGCGGCGCGCGTCACCGTGTACGCCGCTGACGGCACCGTCCTGGCCCGCGGCGGGGTGTCCCGGTGATCCGGCTCCGGCGCGTGGCGGTGCGCCGTCCGAACTGGCTCGTCCGCGCCCGCCGGCGCCGGGGGCGCTGGCTGCGGCGGGCGCTCGTCACCCTGCTGGCGCTGACCCTCGCGGCGTGCGGCGCGGTCGTCGTCGCGTACCGGATGACGGACATCCCGAAGCCGCACCCGGAGACCGCCGTCCAGAGCACCGTGTTCCTCGACAGGAACGGGGACTACCTGGGACGGCGCGGCCCGGTGGACCGCCAGGACGTACCGCTGTCGCAGGTCCCCCGGCAGGTACGGGACGCGGTGATCGCCGCGGAGAACCGCTCGTTCCGCACCGACTCGGGTGTCTCACCCACCGCCCTGGTCCGCGCGGCGGTGGCGACGCTCAGCGGCGGCGGGCGCCAGGGCGGCTCGACGATCACCCAGCAGTACGTCAAGAACGCGCTCCTGAGCCCCGAGCAGTCACTCGACCGCAAGGCCCGGGAAGCGCTGATCGCGATCAAACTGGACCGCACCCGCACCAAGGACGAGATCCTGGAGGGCTATCTCAACACCGTGTACTTCGGGCGGGGCGCGGCGGGCATCCAGTCGGCGGCACGCAACTACTTCGGCGTCGACGCACGCGATCTGACACTGGCCCAGGGCGCCGCGCTCGCGGCCGTCATCAACCTGCCGTCGTACTACGAGCGGGTGGGCGCCGACACGAAGGTCACCGCGACCCTGCGCAACCGCTGGGAGTGGGTCCTGGACGGGATGCGCGGCACCGGCCTGATCTCGGCGGCGGAGCGCACCGCCGCCCACTTCCCGGCGTTCCGCTTCTACCCGCCGGGCGAGACGGAGGGGCAGCGCCAGTACCTGATCGACATCGCCGCGGCGGAGGCGGCCGAACGGCTGGGCATCAGCCAGGACGAGTTGGCGCGGGGCGGCTACACGGTCCGTACGACGTTCGACCTGGCCGCGCAGGACGCGACGACCGAGCGGGTGCGCGACGCGCCCCGCGCACGACGGGGGGCGGCGCTGCGCACGGCGATGGTGGCGGTGGTGCCCGGGGACGGCGCGGTCCGGGTGCTGTACGGGGGCGCGGACTACACGAAACAGCCGTTCAACAACGCCGTGTCGGGCGCGGTGGAGGCGGGCACGGCCGTCGATCCGGTGACGCCCCTGACCGCCGACGGCCCTCTGGGCTCGCTGCGCAAGGCGGCGGCGCCGTCGCCGTTACGGCTGGCCACGGCCTACGCGACGCTCGCCGCGCAACAGACGTACGCCGAGCCGTACACGGTCTCGAAGGTCACCCGGGCCGGCCGCACCCTGCACACCGCACGGCCGAAACCGGTCCGTGTGCTGCCGGAGGGTGGGGGTGTCATGACGGCCGCGCCGCGTCCGCCCGGCGAACAGCCCACGTTCGCCCACACGGGCGGCGCGGGCACCGGCCCCGGCACCCGCACCCTGTGGCACACGGCGGCCGACCCGAAGCTGTCGGTCACGGTGTCGCTGTTCGCCGAGTATCCCGCGCGCGGCAAACGCCCGCCCCGCCCGGCCCGGCTGGGCGACGGGTTCGAGAAGTTCGCGATGTCGGCCGTGGAGGAGGTGCGGGAGCAGCTCGGCCGCTCCTGAACGACCGGCCGACCGCTGATCACGACGGCCGGCCGCGGTCCTTCAGCCCGCCGCGGCCTCGATGACCTCGTCCAGTACGTCGCGCGTGTACCGCAGTTCCTCGATCGAGCGGTCGATCCGGGTACGTTCCGCCTCCAGTTGCTCGAGCAGCCATGGAGTCGCCGTCTCCGCCGGTCCGCCGTCGTGGTCGCGCATGCAGGGGAGAACGTCCGCGATCTTGTCACTGCTCAGCCCGGCGGTCAGCAGGTGCTGAATGAGGATCACACGGTCTACGGCGGCCTCCGGATACTCCCGGTGGCCGCCGGGGCTGCGCTCGGAGGCGAGCAACCGCTTCTGCTCGTAGTACCGCAGGGAGCGCACACTCGCCCCGGTCCGCCGGGACAGCTCGCCGATCTTCATGAATCCAGCTTCCCCACGAGGGCCGGGGTTGAATCTCACACCGGTGTCATATTTTACGGTGCCCCGCATGACGAACACAGCGCCCGTATCGCCGCTGCTCACCCCGTACACGTCGGCCGCCCTCCACCTGCCCAACCGTCTCGTCATGGCGCCCATGACCCGGTACCGCGCGCGGGAGGACGGCGCACCGCTCCCGGTGGTCGCCGACTACTACGCGCAGCGCGCCGAAGCCGGACTCCTCATCACCGAGGGCATCTGGCCGCACCGCCGGGGCCAGAGCGGCTGGCGCGTCCCCGGGCTGGAGACGGAGGCGCACGTCACGGGCTGGCGTGCGGTGACCGAGGCCGTGCACGCCCGCGGCGGGCGGATCTTCGCGCAGCTCATGCACGGCGGACGCCAGGGGCACCCGCGCTCCCGGCTGCTCGGCGACATCCCCGCCGGGCCGTCCGCCGTGCCCGTCCCAGGACCCGTGCACGTCAAGGACGGTACGGCCGAGGCGCCCGTACCGCGCGAGATGACGGCACAGGACATCCGTACCGCGATCGACGATCACGTGGCCGCCGCGCGCAACGCCCTGCGAGCCGGGTTCGACGGCGTGGAGATCCACGGCGCCAACAGCTACCTGACACACCAGTTCCTCGCGGACAACACCAACCTGCGCACGGACGCGTACGGGCACGACCGGACCCGGTTCGCCGTCGAACTGGTCACCGCGGTCGCCGAGGCGATCGGCGCGCACCGGCTCGGGCTCCGGCTCTCGCCGGGCAACCCGCAGTTCGGCATGTCCGAGCGTGACCCCGCCCCCGTCTACCGCGCGCTGACGGACACGCTGGATCCGCTGGGCCTGGCCTACCTCCACCTCACGGACAATGACGACTACCCCGCGCTGGCCGACCTCCGCCCCCGCTGGAGCGGCACCCTGATCGCCAACGTGGGCGAGAACCACGCGCCCACCACCCGGTACCAGGGCGAACGCGTGCTGGCCGAGGGCCACGGGGACCTGGTGTCCTACGGGCGCGCCTTCCTCACCCATCCGGACCTGCCCGCCCGCATCGCCGCGGACGACCCGCTCGCCACCCCGGTCGACACGGAACACCTCTACACGCAGGGCGCGCGGGGCTACACCGACTACCCGACGCTCGCGGACGAACGTTCCGGCACCGCGACCGGGGCTTCGTTGTGCCAAGCCCGGTGAAGGGTCTCCACGAAGGCCGGTGCCGCAGGGACGGCGTGGGCGCCGATGCGGTGCACCGCAATCCCCGGGGTGCAGGGGTTCATGACGACGGCACCGGCCACCAGCAGGGAACTCCGCGGACACACGTCAGGACAGCACTGACGGCACTCCGGCCGCCCCGTCGTGAACGGCCGCGCCCTCTCCGGTCAGCCCCCGTCGGCGAACGATCCCGCGTCGGTGCTCCCGGGGACCCGGTCCGCCGCGCCGGCGGTCGGCTCGGAGGTGCCGGCGGCGACGGACGCCACGACGCGGATGTGGTCCCCCTTGCGGACACGGGCGTAGAACCACTCGGCGTCCACGCTGGTCAGTCCGACCCAGCCGGTCTTCCCGTCGATCGTGGAAGCGGCGTTCGCGCCGGCCGGGAGGGCGCCGACGTAGACGGGTGACTCGCCGTCGCCGCGCAGTTCGACCACGTACGGGATCTTGGTCTTCGCCAAGCCCTTGGGTGTCGTGTACGCCGACGGAGGCAGCACGTCGTACTTGGCGGCCACCATCAGGTCGCGGCCGGGCCGCAGGGCCGCGAAGTACTGCGGGTCCACACGCATCACGCGGTCTCCGACCGTCAGCGTGAGCCGGTTCACGTCGAGGAGGTCGGCCACCGGCGGCGACGACGACGTGGAGCGCGGTGGCGTGGAGCGCGGTGGCGTGGAGCGCGGTGACGTGGAGCCCGGCGACGTGGAGAGTGCGGTGGGCGTGCGCGAGGTGTCCGGCGCCGTGGCCGGAACACGACGCGTGGGCGCGACGTCCTCGGCGGGCGGTGTGAGGGCGGCCGCCACCGTCAGCGCACAAGCCGCCACGGTCGTCACACCGAGCGCGGCGCTCGCCCTGCGGCGTCGGCCGCGGCGCTGGGCGCGGGCCCGGATCTCGGCCGGGTCCACCGGCGGCGGAGGCTGGTGCCGTGCCGCCAACTCGCGCAGCATCCTGGCGAGTTCATCGGACACGGCCGCTCTCCCTCAACGTCGGCTCCGCGGCCTCGTCCACCGCGAGGTGCCTGGCCAGTGCCGCCCGTCCACGGGACAGACGGGCCTTGACGGTCCCCACGGGCGCGTCGGTCTCGGAGGCTACCTGCTCGACGGTCAGGTCGCACAGATGGTGCAGCACGACCGCCATGCGTTGTGTCTCGGGCAGTTGACGCAGCGCGGTGACCAGCGCGGTGCGTTCGGGGCCCGGTCCGGGGGTCGACTCAGGAAGCGGTGTACGGCGCACCAGTTCCAGCCAGCGCTTGGCGCGACGCCACCGGCTCACCGCCAGGCGCATGGCGACCGTCCGTATCCACGCCTCGGGCGCCGCGTCCACCAGGAGCTTGTGACGCCGGTCCCAGGCCTGGACGAACGCCTCCTGCACCACGTCCTGGGCCTCGCTGAGGTCCCCGGTGAAGGCGTAGAGCTGCCCGGTCAGACGGGGGAACGCGGCCGCGTAGAAAGCGTCGAACTCGTCCTCGGTCATGCCCTCCACCGGATTCTCGGGTTTCCCGTGCGACCCGGGCGTTTCCTGCCGCCCATGGGTCCCACGGGTCGCTCCCATCGAAGCACACCCCTCTGAGAAGACGGTGAACACGGTCCCCGGGATCCATCGATCAGCGAGGATCAACGCCCGAGAAGGCGGAAGGTGTTCCCCCGCGCCTCGAAGAGGAAGCAGGACTCGTCCGGCCCCGGGGTGAAGGTGCCGTCCGCGAAGGTGAGGGTCTTGGCGATACCACGGTGGGTGATGCCGGACAGGCGCTGCGCCACGGCCGGCGGGGTGACGTCGGCCGTACCGCCCAAGGCCGTCAGCGCCCGCGCCACCAATCCGACCGCGTCGTACGCCTCCGGTGCCCAACGGCCGGGCCCGGACCCGTACTTCGCGCGGTAGGCGGCCCGGAAGTCGCGCGAGACGCCGCCGGGGTCGGTGAAGGGAGCGGCGAACAGCCAGTCCCGCCCCGCGCCTTCGGCCTGCCGGAGGAAGTCCGGCCGCATGATGTGCCAGGTGCCCAGGCGCGGACCGGTGAAGCCCGCCTCGTCGAGCGCGCGGGCACAGCGCGCGGCGCGCTCGGACGACGTGCCGCTGAAGACGACGGCCTGGGCGCCTCCGTCGAGCGCGGCACGGACGGCGGGGCGGAAGTCGTCGCTGTCGGCCGCCACGGACCGCACGTCGGTGGCGCCCTCGTTGGGCCGGGCCCGCGTGAGTGCCGAGGTGAGCGAGGGACCCGACGGACCCGCCGCGCGGTCGTCGATCACGGCGGTTCGGTCGACCGGCCGGTCCTCGCTCAGATACGAGACCAGCGGGATCGCGAGTCGGGACTCGGGCGCCCGGGTGACGCGCAGGATGCGCCCGGCCGATTCAAGTCCGGTGTCGTCCAGGGAGACCAGCACCATGGCCGTGCCCGCCGCCCGGTGCACCGGGGCGGCGGCGCGCGCGGCGGTCTCCGTGACCGGCCCGAGGACGGCGCACACCCCGGCCTCGGTGAACCGCCGTGCCGCGCGCTCGGCACGGGTCGCGTCGCCCCGGTCGTCGACGGTGTCGAGGGCGAGCCGGAACGTGATGCCGGTCCGCGCGTTGTGCCGCTCCACCGCGAGCCGCGCCCCGCGCTCCTGCGCCACCCCCTCCGCCCGCTGGTCCCCGGTCATGTCGGCCTGGAAGCCGAGCGTGTGCACGGGGAGGCCGTCGCCGGAGCCGCCGGCGCTTCTCCGTCCGGCCGCCAGATATGCGGTGATCCCGCCGCCGACCGCCACCACGGCGGCCGCAGCGCCGCCCATCAGCAGCACCCGGCGCCGGTTCGGCGGGAGTGCGTCGCGCAACTCCCGTACCGTTCGGGACTCCCCTGCCGCTGCGGCTTCTGCGGCTTCTGGCGCCCCTGCGCCCTCACGGGTGCGGGACCCGTGCGGGGGCGGCGGGCCGAGCGCCGTGTGGTCGCCCGCCGGTCGGCCGGGTGTCCGCCGCGGGGCGGGCACGTCCAGTGCCCGCGCCGACCGTTCGGCGACCATGCGCAGCACGGCGGGCGGCAGGTGGTTCCCGGTCCGCTCCTCCCCCGGCCCTCCGTGCCGGACCGGACGCGTCCTGGGGTCCCGCAGCGCCGCCGCGACCCGGGCGGCCGTGGGCCGCAGACCCGGATCCTTGGCCAGACAGGCCCCGATCAGCGCCCGCAGCTCGGCGGGCACCTCCGCGAGGTCCGGCTCCTCGTGCACCGTCCGGAACAGGACCCCCGCCGCGTTCCCCGCGCCGAACGGCCGCCGCGCGCCGGCCGCGTGGGCGAGGACGCAGCCCAGCGCGAAGACGTCGCTGGGCGGGCCCACCTCCTCGGCGCGGGCCCGTGCCTGCTCAGGGGAGAGAAAGCCGGGGGTGCCGACGACGGCGTCGGGTGCGGTGAGCGCGGTGGCGCCCGCGGTGTGCGCGATGCCGAAGTCGATGAGGCGGGGGCCGTCCAGGGCGAGCAGGACGTTGCCCGGTTTCACGTCGCGGTGGACGAGTCCGGCCGCGTGCACGGCGGCCAGTGCGTCGGCGAGCCGGGATCCCAGGGTCCGTACGGCGGCCAGGGGCAGCGCTCCGTGTCCGTCGATCACCTCGCTCAGGCCGGGCCCGGGGACGAACTCGGTGGCCAGCCAGGGTGTCCGGGCCTCGGGGTCGGCGGCCACGACCGGCACCAGCCAGGGTCCGGTCAGGCCGCGTACGGCCGCGACCTCGCGCCGGAAGCGGGCGCGGAAGGCCGGGTCCGCCGCGTGCTCGGCCCGGATCACCTTCAGGGCGACCAGCGCCCCGCCCGCCGTCCGGGCCAGGTAGACCACGCCCATGCCGCCCGCGCCCAGCCGGGCCAGCGGCTGAAGGCCTCCGACGTCCTCGGGGTCGTCGGCCGTGAGCGCACGCATCACAGACTCGCCTCGCCCGCGAAGGCATACCGGCCGTCCTCGACGACGTAGCGGAAGACGTCGTAGCCCTTCAGCAGGCCGTCCTCGAACGCGTACGTCCGCGCGAGCCCTTTGTACGTGCCCTTGGCCAGCAGGCCGTACAGCTCGCTCCGCGAGGGACGGCCGCCGGCCGCGGTCAGGCGGGCGACGACCATGCGGGCCACGTCGTAGGCCTCGACCGCCCAGTACGGGGGCGCGGACCCGTAGCGCTCGCGGTACGCGGTGGCGAAGGCCCGCACGGGAGCGGCCCGCGGATCGGTGTACGGCGCGAAGACCTCCCAGCCCTCGGCGGCGGGGCCGGCGGCGGTGAGGAACTCCTGGCCGGCGGCCGGGTAACCGAGGACGCGCACCCCGGTGAAGTCGAGCCGTGCCAGGGCCCGCGCGACGGCCGCGGCGCGGGCGGGTGTGCCCGTGTAGACGAAGCCGTCGGGCTTGCGGGCGGCCATCTCGGCGACCAACGGGTCGATGTCCTCGGCCAGTCGGGGCACCACCCGGGGCTGGACGGGGATCTTGACGACGCCGAGGGACTGGAACGTGGTGTGGCCGATCTGCCACGCCCCGACGCCGCCGTCCCGGTCGACCAGCACCCCGGCGCGCTCGACGCCCCGCGCGTCCAGGTGGAAGGCGATCAGGGCGGGCGAGACCCCGTATCCGGGGACGGCCTGGAGGAAGTGGCGGGGCTGCGAGGTGCCGTAGACCTCCTGTGCGGAGGATGCGGTGAGCTGCGGGACGCGCTGTGCGTCGTACTCGTCGAGGCTCGCCCCGGTCGTCCCGTCGCCGGTCGAGCCGATGACGGCGAGCAGGTCGCGGTCGGCCGCAAGGGCGCGGGCGATCGCGGTGGCGCGGCTCTCCTCGCCCCGGTCGTCGCCGACGACGAGGCTCAGTGTGAAGGGTCTGTCCTTACGGGAGTTGAACTGCTCGACGGCCAGCCGCACCGCCCGTTCCTGCGCCGTGCCGATCGCCTGCTGAGGGCCGGTCAGGTCGGCCTGCACCCCGAGCACCCAGCGGCGGGCCGCGGGAGGGCTGTCGCCGTCGCGTCCGCTCGCCCAGAGCGCGGCACCACCGCCCGCGGCGAGGAGCGCGGCACCGCCGCCGAGCAGGAAGGCTCGACGCGCTACGGGCCTCGGCGGCGGGGCGTCCTGGGCTACAGGAGCGGGCGGCTCGACGGTCACCGGCCCTGCGGGCGCCGCGTCGAGCGCGGTGGCCTCGATGCCCGGCAGGGCGAGCATCGCGGCGGAGCGGTCGGCGATGAGCCGTACGACGTCGTCGGGCAGCCAGTCGAGCGGGCTGCCGGAGGTGTCCTCACCGGTGTATTCCGGACGGTCGGCACCGGTGCCCCCGGCAGTTCCTGCCACCCGGTCCGCGCCGGTGCCGTCGGTCGGCTCCGCACCCAGTGCCGGGTCGAGTTCGTCGGCGGTGGGCCGGGCGGCCGGGTCCTTGGCGAGGCAGCGCTCCAGCAGCTCGCGCAGGTCGTCGGGTACGCCGTCGAGGTCGGGCTCGTCGTGCACGGTGCGGTAGAGGAGGGCGTCCACGGCTCCGGTGCCGAAAGGCGGGCGCCCGGTGGCGGCGTACGCGAGGAGGCAGCCGAGGGCGAAGACGTCACTGGCGGCGGTGGCGGGCTCCGCCCGTGCCTGCTCCGGCGCGAGGAAACCGGGGGTGCCGACGACCATGTCGGCCGAGGTGAGCGCCGTCTCCTCGGGTGCGCGCGCGATACCGAAGTCGATCAGGCGCGGGCCGTCCACCGCGAGGAGGACGTTGCCGGGCTTGACGTCGCGGTGCACGAGTCCCGCCCTGTGTACGGCGGTCAGCGCGCGGGCCAGCATCCGGCCGAGGACCAGAACTCCGCGCACCGGCAGCGGGCCGCAGGCGGCGACGGCCTCGGCCAGCGAGGGACCCGGCACGAACGCCGTGGCCAGCCAGGGCGCCGCCGCGTCCGGGTCGGCGCCGGTCACCGGCACGGCCCACGGGCTGTCAACCCGCCGGGCGGCCGCCACCTCGCGGCGGAACCGGGCCCGGAACTCGGGCTGGTCGGCGTACTCCGGCAGGATCACCTTGACCGCCGCCAGGTCCCCCGACTCGGCGCGGCCGAGGTAGACGACACCCATGCCGCCCGCGCCGAGCCGCGCGAGCAGGCGGTGCCCGCCGATCCGGGCCGGGTCGAACGCGGTGAGTCGCTCGGTCATCGGCGGTCGTCCCCCGTTCCGCCGGGCCGCGCCGAGGGCGGGTCGCCGCCGTCCGGGGCGTCCCGCCCGACCTCTGCCCTGAGGGCGGCGCGCATACCGGAGTGCGGGTCCCTCAGCCGGTCGAAGAGGTCGCTCTCGGCCCAGCCCTCGGAGCCCTTGGCGGAGACCGCGAGGGTGAACTGGCCGATCCGGGTCTGCGACCAGACGTACGCGTGGGGGCCGCCGAGTTCGTCGCTCGCGTAGCTGCCGGTCTCGGTGAGGATGTCGTCGGCGTAGCCGCTGAGGGCCTCACCGAAGTAGGCCGGGACGTCGGTGAGTTCCCCGAGGACCTCGCCGTCGCGCAGCAGTTGGGAGGGGCAGCGCATCATTTCCTCCAGCACCTCGGCGTTCTCCCAATCGGCCCGCTCGGCGGTGCGGTGCGCCGTGACGACGGCGGTCAGCCGCAGGGGGCCTCTTCCGCCGCCCGCGGGAACCTCGTAGTGGCGGGTCAGCGTGGCGAGGATGCTCCTCGGGCGCGCCCGCTGCTCCCAGACGCAGTCCTCCCCGAGCACCGCCCACCGGCGCGGATCGCTCTCGTACGGGCTGCTGCGGACCGTGTCCGGACCGAACGCGGCGGGCTGCGCGACGACTTCCCGGACGAGGGCGGCGGCCCGGGTGGCGGTCGTCGGAAGTCCGGCCGGATCCAGACCGGCACTGGTGCGGGGCGACGGATCGGCGGTCACCGTGACCCGGCCGCCTGCCGCGGCGTCGTCCCCCGACGAGTCACCTCCGCCGGAAGTACAGCCGGCCAGCAGCGACCCGCACACCGCCACGACCAGCCCGAGGCACGCCACTTCCCCTCTCACCACCGCAACTCCCCTGGCTCGTCGGCATCCGAAGCGTCAGCGACGATGCTAGGCAGCGAAGTGCTTGCAGCAGCCGGCGATCGACGGAAAGTGGCACAGCTGTGCCACGGCTGTCACACGAGATGTCACATTGCGCGGGTCACCGCCAGGTCTGCGCAGACGCGTTTGCCGCACGGCCACAGGTCGACTCCCCAGCGGGTCGCAAAATGGTCGACGCTGGCGAGTCCACGGTCGCTCACGGCCAGGAGACCCATGGGCCTTCGAACGTTCCCGGCGTGACATCTGTCGATGACGGCCATCTGTACGGCTTGCTCGTCGAGACGCCGGACAGCCAGCCACACCACGTCGTCATGTGCGTGCTGAACGGGGTTTGCGATCAGCTCCGCGTCGTCCGCGGTCAGATCCCACGCCCTGAACGCGCTCCGCACGACGGGGCGCACTCTGGGTACCGACACCTCGCCCGTGCCAGAACCTCGGTCAGGGCGTCTCCGCCCTCCTCGATGTACTGAGGTCCCCTCCATTACGCCTGGCCCGGAAAGGCCCCCGCACAGGCAGCTGGACGTGCCCCTCACCCGTTGGGCAGCCCAGCCAGGGCCAATCACAGAGCGCCGACGGCGCGACACAGCACCGTAGTCATCCCAAGCTCGGTTGCCGCATGGCCGTCCCATGCAAGACGGGATCTCAGGGGCCACCGCTGACCGGCCGCCCAGCCTATGTATCAGTGATGCGTCAGAGGCGCTTTGCCGGGGCAGGCTGCCGCGTGCCCCGGCCGTGCCACCAGTTCCACACTGTATGTCCTACGAGAAGCACTACGGCCACGGCCGAGAGCGCGCGCACCGAAGCCCAGACCATTTCGACGACCCGGCCCTGCGAGTCGTCTACCTCCGCCGTCAGCCGCAGGGAAGCCTCGAAGAAGGCGATCAACGGGACTAGCAGGCGGAACCCGAGACCGCCGATGCCGGGCGTTCTCGCCATACTCCCCAGGAGCCCAATGGGCGCACCGAAGACGAAAGCCGCCACCCCCCAGAACAGGGCCCTGGAGGAGAGGCCATCGCCTGCACCAGAGATGACGTGTCCCCCGGCCGGAACGTCGGGGCTCAGAAACTTGAAAATGTAATATACGGCCACGCCGACTGCCAGTGCCGAAGACGCCAGCAGCGATGCCTCAATTCTTGACCGCCGCGAGTAACCGACCAGGAAGGCGAAGCATGCCCACGACCATCCCACGGAAAATATGACGCCTACAGCCTGACAGGCTAGATTGTCGAATTTGCTTGCGAATGGGCCGACCGTGCCGAGCAGTGCACCTGCCCCGAGAATTGCCGCAATAGGAGCGATGCGAGAACGCGTAAAGTGTGCGATTTTCATGACCCTATTCTTTGGTCAATTCCTCAGGGAGAGGAACTCCGCCCCCGGCAGTGGCTGCCGGGGGCGGAAGGAACTAGTACTTAGCGTAGTAGGTCTTGCACGTGTACGCCGCACCCGCGGTGATATTGGCGTAGGACCACAGGCCCTTGGCCACTATCTGCTTGTCCTCCCAGCTGGCCACCTGCACGGTCGACCCATGCTTCACCGTTGGGTGGTAGTAATTCGAGTAGCAGTACTGGCCATCAGTGGTGAGATTCTTTCCATAGCTCCATGTTCCGCCACCAATGTCGAGGACTGTCATCGGCGTGACGCCTCCCGTGGAGTCAGCCGTGAACTCCACTACGCCCCATTCCTTGGGGTCTCCCAGTGCCGCAGGCGGCTGGGTGCCATCACCCTGGATGTGAGTCGTGACGGTGACGGTGCCAACGGCCGGAACCTGGGTGCCGTTCGCAGTAGCCGGGACGGCAAGGACGCCTGCAGCCAGGAGCCCACCCGCCAGAGCGAAAGCCATAGACCTACCGGAAACCTTCATGCAATTCCCCTCCCATGATGCCCCCGTCACGGGGGCAGCGAATGGATCTTCCCCCAACCCGCGCATCCTGGCAAAGAGACACCAAAACACTTGGCTGAAAAATGCCGCCGATCGGCGTGAGAGATTTGCACGCTCATTCAGTAGTTAGCGCGACGCCAAGCATGCCGCAGCCGCCCAACTCCGCTGCCCGCAGGGCTCCGATGCTCGCCGCGCCGATGACGCGGACGCCCCGGCCCAGCGTCCAAACGTTCTCCTTGTGCCGCACGGCCGGCGCCTGGTGGTAAACGCCGTCGATGATGACGACCGTGTCCCCGGCCTCGATCCCCGGGTCGAACAGGCCCCCGTGCCTGATGGGAGGCCTGATCCGCAGGCCGTCGCCCTGGAGGGCGGGGTCGTCCGGGCTCAACGTGGGCCCGGTGAAGACGTGAATCACGTTGGTCTCCAAAGGTGCGCAGATGGGACGGGCGCCCGGCCACACCGTGTGGCCGGGCGCCCGCCGTCGAGCCGGGTCAGAACGTGTAGCACTCCTCCTGCTCCACGTCCTCGCTGCGGACGACCGCGGCGGTGTCCACCAACTCCTCGACGGCCGCGCCGTCGGCGACCTGCTCCGTGGTCTTCGCTGCGTTCTCTGCCTTCGACACCATGTCGGGTGTTCCTTCCATCCCGTCCTCCCGGCGAGGCGGGTGCCTCCCGGGGTTGGTTGCCGCGCCGGCTGCTCAATGACGACCAGCCGGCGCGGAGTCCAGAGCGCGATCCCGTCCGCCGTGTCGGCGGCGGCCGGAACCGGTGTCCCGGTGCCGTCACTCCCCGAGAGGTCAGCCGGGACGCATGACCCACCCCGGGCCGGGGACCGCACGCGAGGACGCGGGTCTGGGCATGGGGAGCCGGTCAGCTGCCGCTACCGGCCCGGGGCGGGTGGTCGGATGGTCTGGTGGGGGCGGCCAGCACGAGCGCCGACAGCAGCGCTACAAGGGCAACCGCGCACACGACCACCGCTGTTCGAGGGGTCATTGGGGGCCCTTCTTCACCACACGGAGGTGGAGGCCAGGGGCGCCGCAGGCGATCTCTCGCCAGCACGTCGGGCAGGCGTGCACCTCCCAGCCGGGCCCAGCAGTACCGAAGCTGCGGGCGAGGAGGCGGCCGTCTCGGGTCGGGGCGCCGCAGGAGACGCACACCTGTACCGCCTGCGCCCCGGCGAGGGGCCCGAGCACCCATTCCAGGCCCAGGCGCAGCAGCCGGGCGCTGTGTCCCACCGGCTGGTCGTGGGCACGCGCAGCCAGCGCATCCCGGAGCGGTAGCCCTCCCGGCCGCACACCAGCAATTCGTCGCCCTCGCGGTGGAGCTCCACCCCGGCCGCCGGGGCGTCCGGCCAGCGGTCCGCGGCGCCGGGCGGGATCACCCACAGCAGGTGGCCGCCGGTTTCGTCCTCCAGGAGGGGCCCGGAGCGGTCCGCCAGGAGGTCCAGCACGAGGTGCCCCCACGCGGCGGGCACGGTGACGGCGTTCCATGCGCCGTCGACGGGGACCAGGTCCAGGGGAATGTCCTTGCGCGGCAGGTACGGCGGCCGTAAGACGGCGGCGGTCGTCATGGTGCGGTCACCTCTGCCCACACCTGCTTGCCCCAGGGCAGGGGGATGACGCCCCAGTTGCTGGCCAGCGCGTCGACCAGGCACAGGCCCCGGCCGGCCTCTGCCAGGGGGTCCGCGATCTGAAGCTGCGGCAGGTCTCGGCTCTTGTCCGTGACCGCGACGCGGACCCGGTAGCGGGCCGTACGGGTCACCACCATCCGCACCACAGTGCCCCTGGCGTGCCGGGCGGCGTTGCTCACCAGTTCCGAAGCGATCAGCTTCACGTCGTCCGCGAGATGCTCCAGGCGCCAGACGGCCAGCACGATGTCCACGATCTTCCGGGCGTCCTCCGCGGCTTGGTCGTCCCTCTGCAGCGCGCCGCTGTAGGACGGGGCACCGGTGCTTGAAGCGACCGGCCGCCAGGTCGGCCGTAGCCGGTCTACCGTCTCGCTCTCGTGGGTGGTGATGCTCGCCATGCTGAAGCCCCCAAGCGGCTGTCGTGCATTTACGGAGGCGGGTCCAGGGGGCCCGCCCTACAAGCCAACAGCCGGTCAATGCCGGCGTGCGGACGTCCGGGCGGACATTCCGGCGGACATTCTGACGCGAGAGGACATCCCGGTCCGCAGTACCGACTACGGTCAGTAGACGGGCGGACGAGCGGAGTTACGACGTGGCCGAGGAACTGACGCTGTTCGAGCAGGCGTGCACCGCGCAGGGCTGGGACACAACAGGCAAGTTCGTCCGGGCCTTTGAGGCGACTGCCAACCTCTTGGGCGATCCGATGACGGTGACCCCGCGTCACGTCCGCCGCTGGAAGTACGAGATGCCGCCCCCGACCCCCAGGGCCCGGACATGGCGAGTCATCCATGCAATGTTCGGCGTAGACCCGACCGAGCTCGGTTTCCTCAACCCCCCAGCCGGTGTCACCGTGAGAGGAGCAACGCCCCTCGCAAAGGAAGGCACCAGCGTGCACCGACGGGCCTTTCTCTCCGACTCCATCGGCGCCGCCGCAGCCGTCGCCTTACCTCACCGAGAGCCCACCGTCACGCCACCGAGCAGTACAGGCGCCGTCGGCACCACCCACGTGCTGGAGCTACGCGAAGGACTCCGGTCCCTGTACCACTTGGACGACGCGTACGGCGGCGGCGACGTCCTCTCGCTGGCCGTCAAGCACTTGTGCCGCGTTCGCCGCGTCATCAACACACGGGACTACCCGGAAACCATCGGCCGACAGCTACGCCTCCTCGCCGGCGAGACCGCCGAGCACTGCGCCTGGCTGCACTACGACGCCGACGACCAGGACGCGGCCACTTCCTACTGGGGAGACGCCCTGACCACCGCCACGATGGTGCGGGAGACCTCCCTGGAAATCCTCGTGCTCGCCTCCCTGAGTATGCAGGCCAGCTACACCGGACGGCCCCGCGACGGTTACGACCTGGCCCGGGCCGCCCAGGAACGGGCCACCCGCTACGGCTCGCCCATCATCCAGTCCCTCATCGCCTCCCGGGAGGCCCGGGCCCTGTCCCTCATGCGGGACCACTCCGCCGCCCGCCAACGCCTCACTGAGTCCATGCGACTGGTGGAACGAGCAGACCGCGGGTGCCCCTCCCCGGACTGGGCGGCCTTCCACGGCCACGCCGAGCTGGACTACGCACAGGGCCTGCACTACACCGAGACCGGCCACCACGACCGCGCCGTCGCGTTCTTGCGAGCGGCCCTCGCCCACCAGGACCGCACCTACGGCCGCAATCGCGCCCTGTACCGTCTCACCCTGGCCCGGAGCCTGGTGAGCTGCGGCGAGGTCGACGAGGGCGCCGCCCAGGCGACCGAAAGCCTGGGCCACCTGGAAGAGGTCGAGTCTGGGCGGGTACTGCGCCGGCTGACTGAGGTCGTTGACCTCCTCGGCGACGTCGACGCCGTCTCAGCCCGCCAGGCCGCTGAGGAACTGACGGACTACGTGCAGGAGAGGAAGGCAGCATGACGCCCGAGGTGACCTACACCCGACACGAGGGCGCGGACGCTGGCAGCGCCATTGACGCGTTCCTCCCGGCGTACGAGGAGATCTACGCAGAGCCGCCCTACCTGGAGGGGCCCCGGGACGTCGCCGAGTTCATCGAGCACTACGCCGTCCAGGCCGAACGCCCTGGCATGCGCCTGGTGCTCTGCCACGACGGACAGGATGTCGTGGCCTTCTCGTACGGCTACTACCTCGCCCCGGACACCCGGTGGTGGACCAATCTCCAGGACGTCCAGCTCCCGCCCGACCAGGCGCGCGAGGACGGCCGGCGCACGTTTGTGATCATCGAACTGGCTGTCCGCAAGGCCTGGCGCCGCCGCGGGGTCGCCGCCACCCTGCACGGCCTCATCCTGAAGGACGTATATGCCGAGCGGGTCACCTTGACCGTACGGCCCGAGCCCGAGGCCGCACCGGCCCGCCTGGCCTACCAGGCGTGGGGATACCACCGCCTCGGCACCTCCCACCCGTGGGAGGACGCACCCCTGTACGACTGCATGGTCCGCGACCTGCAACAGCATCCGCTTACCAACCCTTGATCACCGTACGGGCGGTGTCAGCCCCGCCCGTACCTTGGGGGCATGCCCAACTCCCCCGATCTGCGGGCATTGTCTGCTGCCCTGCGCGGGACCACCTCAACGACGCCATCCGCAACCTGATGAACCAGCCGGCCAGCCGCGAGCACTCCGAGCAGTGGGCGGCGCTGCTGGAACAGTGGGCGGACTCCTGCCCCTGCGACTGCTGGACGACCGCCGCCTGACCCCCGGACACGGGTACGCCCCGCCCCGGTCTTCCACCCCGGATGGTCCCGATGCGCGGGCAGGTGCAGCCGGGACGCTGATCCGCCTTGCCGTTCGTCACCAAGGTTGGGCAGCTGACGGTCCAGAAGGCGGGCTTGCATCGCCTTGGGTGCCTGGGTGCCTGGGTGCCGACGGAGTACTGGGTGAAACTGATGCCGTCTTTCACCGCCCGTTGGCGGCGGTGGAGTTCACCGATGACGACCGTCGGCGATGTTGAAAGCGGCGAATAGGCTGGTAATGCCGTGCCGCAAGTAGTCATGCGTACGCCGCTCGGGCAGCCGGGCGTCATTGGCAGGACGAGCTGCGACCGGTCCAGGGCCCGGATCTGGCTCTTCTCGTCCACGCACAACACCACCGCCCGCTCAGGCGGATTGCTGGCGCAGAACATCAGCCGGCCTCCGGGTCGTCGGACGCGTCGGGCTCCGGGTCCCCCGATTCCTCCACGATCCGCATGGCCAAGTCGTCGGCCCACTCCACGGCCCAGGCGCGCAGGTCCGCGATGGTGGCGTCGTCCAGGCCGTAGGCGGCGAACGCCTCGTCGTCGGTCCACTCGGCGCCCGCGAGGTTGGCCTGGAGGTCCTCGCGTTCGAAGCGGCCCCGGGCGTGGCGGCGGCCGAACTCCTCGAGTTCCGTGGTCGTCCAGCGGCGGGAGGCCGCGAACACGTCGATCAGGTCACGGGGCGCGCCCCGGTCGCCGAGGGCGCGGACCTTGGTGCCGATGACGTCCTCCTCGGCGAGGACGGGCCCGTACGGGCTGTCGGCGATGGGACGCCAGAAGATCTCCTTGAGGATGTCGACCTCGCACTCCTGCCCGGTGACGGGGTCGGACACGGTGAAGCGGGCGGACAGCGGCGCCGTCTCCAGCGACCGCACCTGCCAGCCGCGCGCTTCCAGCCCGGCCCGGAGCGTGGCCGCGATGTCGGACATCGGCTCCGGGCTCTCGGTGGCGACGTCGAGATCCTGGCTCGGACGGTCCACGAGGCGGTGCGCCCGCACGGCGTAGCCGCCGGTGAGGACCAGTGGATAGGGGGAGCCGAGGGCGATGACGTCCGCCAGGAGCCGCGTGTGCAGCTCCGGCATGTCCGTCATGCGGCGGCTCGGGCGCGGTCGGCGAGCTGGGGGAAGGCGTCCTCCCACACGGTGCGCACGGTGCGGCCGACGAGGGTGCGCAGCACCGGCCACATCTGCACGAGCAGGTCCCGGTCGAGGAGGCGCGGCAGGTCGTCGTGCAGTCCCTCGTGCAGGACGGTGCGGTACAGGCCCATGCGCTGACGCGGCTTGTCCAGGTCGTACGAGGTCATCCCCGACCAGGCGACGTGCAGCGGCAGGTCCACGACGCCGTGCGTGGGGCCGTGCAGTTCGTCCAGCGACGCCGGCAGACGCCGCCGGAACTTCTCCCGGTACAGGGCGAGATCCTCGGCGTACGCGCCGGAGAGGTCTGCGGTCCGGGATGCCGCGGGCCGCGGGCTGCTGGCTGCCATGGCTCCCATTATGGCGTCCGGTGCGGTGCCGGGACCCCGGGCCCGCCCGTTCGGGCGGCGGTCTCGGGGGCGGGCCGGGGGCATCGGCGGCCCGCCCCGGCGTGGTCCCCTCCGCGTACGACCTGGACCGCCGGGTCGACACGCCGCCGGGTCAGCCGGTCGTCAGCGAGCGCCGAGCGCGCCGATCAGGCGGGCGCAGCGGTCCGTCATCTCGGCCGCGGACTGTTCGGGGTGGTCGTACCACCAGCGCATGACGGCGGTGACGGCGTGCTGCCAGACGTGGTTGAGCAGGTCGTGGTCGAGCGGGTCGTCGTGGCCGGCGGCGCCCAGGAGCCGGGCGGTACCGGCGGCTCCGATGGCCGAGAGCTGCCGCCGGTAGTGGTGCGCGGCGTCGTGCGGGTCGCCGGACGAGGGCAGGGCGGGGTCGTAGAGCACGGACCAGGCGTGCCGGCAGCGGTCGACCGTGCCGAAGATCGCGGACAGGGTGTCCAGCGCGTGGTCCGTCGACCCGCTGCGGATCTGCGCCGCGGCCACGGAGTCGACCAGCAGGCGGCCGACGTGGTGGACGCAGGCCAGGTACAGGCCGTCCTTGGAGTCGAAGTAGCTGTAGATCAGCGGCTTGGAGATCCCCGCGCGCCGGGCGACCGCGGCGACGGACACGCGCGTGTACCCGTGCGTACCGAACTGCTCCACGGCGACGTCGATGATCTGCCGCTCCCGGTCCGCGCGGGAGACGCCCTTGGTGCCGGCCCTGCTCATGGCGCCGAACTCTAGCCGATGAAGTGACTGGAGGGTAATTTACCCACGGGTCAATTCATGGGCCGATTCGATGAGGAGCGGTGATGACGCGGTCGTGGTGGGGCTGGGGAAACGTCGAGGACGAGATCCGGGGTGCGGAGCTGGACACGCTGCTGGACCGGGTGCGAGCCCTGGTGCCCGGCGAGCTGGCGGGCCACGAGCCACCGGACGTCGCCGCGCTGGGGCTGCCGGAGCCCCGGGTGAGCGCTCCGGCGTCACTCGCCGCACTGTGCTCCGCCGACCCTGGCGACCGGGCCGCGCACGCGCACGGCAAGGCGTTCCGGGACGTGGTGCGGAACCTGCACGGCGATCTGCGCCATGTGCCCGACCTCGTGGCACGCCCCCGCGACGAGCGCGACGTGGTCGACCTGCTCGACTGGTGCACACGTGAGGGCATCGCGGTGATCGCGTTCGGCGGCGGCAGCTCGGTGGTCGGCGGTGTCGAGCCGCGGTGCTCCGACGACCGGCCCGTGGTCACCGTCGACCTCGGACGCCTGAACCGGGTCCTGGAGGTCGACGTCACCAGCCGTGCGGCGCGCGTCCAGGCCGGGGTGTTCGGCCCGCACCTGGAGGAACAGCTGGCGCCGCACGATCTGACGCTGCGGCACTTCCCGCAGTCGTTCGAGTTCTCGACGCTGGGCGGCTGGCTCGCGACCCGGGCCGGCGGCCACTACGCGACGCTGTACACGCACATCGACGACCTGGTCCAGTCGATACGTGCGGTCACACCGATCGGCGTCAGCGAATCGCGGCGGCTGCCGGGCTCCGGCGCCGGGCCGTCACCGGACCGCCTCCTCCTCGGCAGCGAGGGAACGCTGGGCGTCATCACCGAGGCGTGGATGCGTCTTCAGCGGCGCCCGCGATGGCGCGCCAGGACGTCGGTGCGTTTCGCCGACCACGCCGCGGCGGTGGCGGCGACCCGGGCCGTCGCGCAGAGCGGGCTGAACCCCGCCAACTGCCGTCTGCTCGACGCGGCCGAGGCGCTGATCCACGCGGGTGTGAACGCGCCCGGAGGTGTCCTCGTCCTGGGCTTCGAGTCCGCGGACCATCCGGTGCGCGACCGGCTGGAGCGGGCGCTGGAGCTGTGCCGCGACCACGGCGGCGTGCCGTCCGCCGAGCGCGGCGGGAACGGCGACGACGGCACGGGCGGCACGGCCGGCGGGGACGCCGTCGGCGACACCTGGCGCGCGTCGTTCCTGCGCATGCCGTACCAACGCGACGCGCTCGCCCGGCACGCGATGATCGCGGAGACGTTCGAGACGGCCTGCACGTGGGACAGGTTCGACGAACTCCACCACGCCGTCACCGAAGCCGCCCGGCAGGCCATGCACAAGGTCACCGGCACGGGCGTGGTCACCTGCCGCTTCACCCATGTCTACCCGGACGGCCCCGCGCCGTACTACGGCATCTACGCCCCCGGCCGCTGGGGCAGCACCGTCGCCCAGTGGGACGACATCAAGGCCGCGGTGTCCGAGGCGATCGCGACGCACGGCGGCACCATCACCCACCACCACGCGGTCGGCCGCGACCACCGCCCCTGGTACGACCGCCAGCGCCCCGCCCCCTTCGCCACCGCCCTCACCGCCGCGAAGACCGCTCTCGACCCGGCGGGCATCCTCAACCCTGGGGTACTGCTGGCGGCGGGGTGACCCCGCCTTCATGAGGGCAGGTCCCTCAGTTCGTGGCGGTGCCCCAGATCTGGGCCTGGTTGACGACCGGGAGCGGTTCGGCGCGCTCCTCGAGCTTGCCGTCGGCCGCGTTCACAACGGTGAGCGTTCCGGACCGCTGGTCGAGCAACATCAGGCTCGGCCCCGACCAGGCGGCGGCGAACGTCTGCTCCAGGTCGCCGGAGTCAGGCGCGGACACGTTCTCGACCACACGGCAGGTGCCTTGGTCCAGGTCGAGGATCGCCAGACCGCCGGTGCGCAGATCGCCGGCATACCAGCGTCCGCTGGGATCGAGTGAGCCCACGCCCACGGGATCGCCGCCCTCGCAGGAGGGCGTGCGGGTGCTCTTGCGCTTCTCCACGTCGTAGACATGTGTGCAACTGCCCTTGCGACAGGCGTCGCCGCGCCAGACGACGACCTTGCCGGAGGCGGCAACCACACTCGCGTCCTTCGCGATCGTCTCGGTCGTCGCATCCGCTCGGGCGTTGAGGAGCACGATGTCGGTCACCGCTCGTACGCCTGGCCCACCGTCCGAACCAACCTCGTATTGGCCGGCCGCAGAGCGCCGAGAGCGTCGATCCAGTGCCCCTGCCAGCCGTCCTCGGGCAGCGTCGTCTCCCACCAGCGCACCGGGACTCCACGCGGAGGCGCGGGCGGTGTCGTCCCACACCCGCACCTGGCAGTAATACTGGTGCGCGGTCTCAGTGCCGGGCCGTCGTCCACAACGTCGACGGAACGATCGGAGGCGACCCGGTCGGAGTTCCACACCGCCGCCGCACCTCGCCGTCCCACGGCTTGCGGTCGTAGCTACGCCGCGAAGCCGATGGCGGTGATGTACTCGTACTGGCCCCACTGCGAACCGAGGTCCACGGTCGCGTCGTTGATCCACGCCTCGTCGAGTGCCCCGTCGTCGGCAGCCGCCCAGGCCGCCACGACGCGGTCCCACCGCCGGACGTTGAGGGTCCGGTAGGTGACCGCGCGCCGGCGCGGACCGCCCACCTGCGACTGGTCCAGGGGGTGGAACTCCACCCGGGTGCCGCGGCCCTGGCGGTTCAGCCGCGCCAGGAGATGGCGGGCGACGTTGCGGCGGCGCACCGCGCGGTAGGCGGTCTCGATACGTTCGAGGTTCTGCCTGGAAGGGTTGCGGCTGCCGTCCAGCCACGCCCTGAGGGTGCGGTCGGTGACCGTGAGGCCCGCCTCGCGGGCGGCGGCACGCGCACGGTCGGAGCGGGTGAGGTAGTGCAGCCTGGCGAGCAGACCGCGCCGGACGGTGACCGGGGTGGAGACGAATCCGGCGAGTGTGTCGAGCCGGTGGGCGACGGCCTGATGGCCTCGGACGCCGCGGGCACCGTACTTGCCGAACTCCATGTTCCGCTCGGGCACGCTCGCTTCCTCCCGCTCCGTCGGCTCAAGGTGCCGCGTCGCGGCCGGACTTGTGCATCGTAGGCCACGGGTGGTTCCGGGGCGGTGCCCGGTGGTGGATCGTACGAGGACGGGCCCGCCGCGCTGTGCGGCAGGCCCGCTCACGGCGGCGGTCCGGACCTTCAGCCGTTCTTCCGCCGCCGTCCCCCGTTCCGTCGGTTCACGGACCGGTCAGCAGCGCCTCCAGTGCCTGTGCCGTGTCCGGGTGGCGGTCGAGCAGGGCTGCGCCGCGCGGGCCGGGTGCCGCGGTGTCCCACGTGCCGTCGCAGCCCAGCAGCGTCGCCACCGCGTCATGCCGCGGGGTGGGCGGCGAGCAGTGCGGCGCCCCGGGGTCCGTCCGCGGCCGGGGCCACGAATCCGGAGTCCGGGCCCTGTTGCATGCGCCACGGCGGCACCCACTCGTCGAGCGCGGCGAGCTTGCCGGGGAAGATCCGTCCGGCCTCCCGGATCAGCAGCGGGGCCAGCTCGGCGCCGCTGCCGCGCAGCGTGGTGATCAGCGTCGGCAGCCAGGGCAGCAGCACCGGGTCCGGCAGCCGCGCGAACGCGTTCGACACCGCCTCCACGACGAAGTCCGTGAGACCCGGCAGCGGTACCAGGGCGTGCAGGAAGCCGCTGAGGTAGCGCGGATAGGACGGCAGGACCAAGGGGTTGCCGAGCAGTTCGTCGCAGCGCTCGCGAAGGTCCGCGCGGGACAGGGTGCCCAGGTGGGTCCGGGCCGCCCACAGCAGCGCGACCTTCGACGGGTCCTCGGGGTGCGACTGGGCGACCGCCAGCTCCAGCTGGGTGCGGTCGCAGCCCAGGGACAGGGCCAGGCCCTCCATGCTGAACAGGAAGCCCAGCATCGCCGCGACCTGCCGCACGCTCGCGTCGTCGTCGGTGAACGCGGTCGGCAGCAGGGTGCAGTAGTGCGCGTATCCGGCCTTGACGAAGGACTCGATCCAGGGCGGCAGCACCGGTTCGGTGGTCCGGTAGTACGCCAGCAGGCGGCGGACCCGTTGCAGGACCTCCGGGGCGCCGTCGACGCCGCGTTCCGTGGTCAGCACGGCCAGGGCGTGGGTGCCGAGTTCGTCGGCGAGGCGGCGGCTGCCCAGGTACAGCGTGGCGTCCTCGACGGCCCCGAGCACCTTGGCGGCGGTCGCCTGTGGACCGTACGCGGCGCGGCGCAGGCGCTGCTCCAGGACCTGTTCGATGCTGACGCCCTCGTAGCCCAGCTCGATGAGCGCGCGCTGGTGGGTGCCCAGCGCCAGGTCCCAGGACTCCTGGATCGACCGTTCGCCGAGCTTGCGCTCGCCCATGATCGGCCGTACTGCGCCCTGCGGCATGAGGTGGCGCAGCATCCACAGGACGTCGGAGCAGGCCTGGAGCTCCGGCCGGCCGGCGATGTCCAGCAGCGCCCGCTGCACCCCGCGCTGCTGGAGCTTGAGGTTCAGCGGAGCCAGCCGGTCGTGCACGTCGCGGGCGAGCGGCGGGAGGGATTCGTAGCCGACCTGGCCGACGCGGTCGCCGCCCATCATGATCTCGACGAGGCGGCGCACGTCGCGCCGGCCCGGGACGACGTCCTTCTCGATGCAGGTGACCGCGGCGTCCTGGAAGTCGTACGGCGTGGGCCTGGCGCGGTCTCGCATCCCGGCGAGCAGGATCGACGTCTCGAAGACCGCGATGGCGTCGGCGGTGGAGGCGAGATAGCCGTTGCGGCGGGCGGCGCGCACGATCTCCACGGACCAGCCGAGCAGTTCGGCCTCGTCCAGGTGGTCGAGGACGGGCGGGCGCTGGAGGAATCCGGTGAGCCGGTCCGCGGGGGTGACCGCGGGTGCGGGAACCGGTGGCGCGGCGGTCTTCTTGGCCTTCGACCGCTTCGTGCCGGCCTGCCCGTCCAGCCGGTAGGGCCGTACGCCCGTGCGTTTGAGGTTCTTCGTCCACTGGGTGGCGGCGATGGACACCGAGCCGCCCGCCAGGCCGAACTGGGCCTCGATCGCCGCGTGGCTGGAGGGGATCAGTCCGTGCTGCCACTTGGTGGCGCTCTGCGGGCCGATCTCGAAGGTGTCGGTGCCGTGGACGCCGAACTCCGCGACCCGGCTGGCCGCGTGGAAGGCGCCGCACACATACAGACAGTCGGCGGGGTCGGTGCCGGTGGCCGCGAGGTGTTCGCGCATCCGGGTCCACATGTGGCGCTCGCGGTCCTCGTCGACCCGGACGCGGTCGGTGTCGCCGGGGGCGAGGCGCCGGAAGAGGCTGCCGATCAGCAGCATGACCTGGCGGTAGGTGTCGTGGTCGCTGTCGCCGAGCGGCAGCTCGACGTACTGGTGCCACCACTCCGACCAGTGCCGCACCCGCCCGTGGCGCAGCAGGTGCTCCTCCAGTGCGGCGAAGCGCGGACGCAGGTCGCCGATCTCCACGCCGAGGGCGTCGCCGTGCAGCGCGGCGTCCTCCTCGGCGGGCTGCGCGTCCGGATCGGCCGGCTCGGCGGACTGCCGTGCCCGCGCGTCCCACTGGAAGACGTGGTCGGAGGAACGGTCGACGAGCACCAGCTCGACGCCGGGGGTGTCCAGGGCGTAGGCGATCGCCTGGTACTCCGCCGAGGCCTCGGTGATCGGGGCGACCACCGACAGCGGGGACCATTCGGCGGGGAAGCCGTCGACCTCGCTCGCGAACGCCTGGACGGCCACCGGGAGCCGGCAGTTGCGCAGCTCGGTCAGCAGCGGTGCCATGTCCTCGCACAGCTCCAGGTACACGACCTTCGGCTGCTTCTCCCGCAGGCGCCGCGCCATGGCGAGCGCGGACGCCGGGGAGTGGTGGCAGACCGGGAAGATCTCCAGCGGCTCGCGTACGGCGCGGTCGACGTCGTCGACGATGCCGAGGAGGATGCCCTCCAGCGCGTCGGGCCCGCCGGCGAACTCCGCTGCGGCCTGCTGGAGCTGGCCGCGCAGCGCGGTGAACGTGCCCTCCTGCGGGCCGCTCGCGACAGGCCCACTCATGACAGGGCCGCTCACGTCTGGCCCACTCACGTCTGGCCCGCTCACGTCTGGCCCACTCACGTCTGGCCCGCTCACGTCTGGCCCACTCACGTCTGGCCCGCTCACGTCTGGCCCACTCACGTCTGGCCCGCTCACGACAGGGTCGCGATCGCGTCGCGGCCGCCGTCGAGGAACTCCGGCCAGGAGCCGCCCTCCTCCTTGCTGCGCGGCTCGACCACACCGTGCAGGTACTTGTTGAAGATGGCGAGGTCCTCGGGCTCGCGCCGGGCCAGCGAGCCGACCAGCGAGGAGGCCAGGGTGCGGGCGGTCAGGGCGCGCTCGCCGAAGAAGTTGCTGTGCAGGATCGCGTCCTCCAGGACGCCGATCTGCTCGGCCGTGGACAGCGCCGACTCCAGTTTCTCGTCGTCGCTGCCCGCCGCGGCGGCGGAGGCGCGCAGGTCGGCGAAGCTCTGCAGCAGCACGTCCAGCAGGGTCGGCGGCACCTCCAGTTCGATCTGGTGGCGGCGCAGCAGCTCCTCGGTGCGGAAGCGGACGATCTCCGCCTCGCTCTTCTTGTTGGTCACCACCGGGATGCGGACGAAGTTGAAGCGGCGCTTGAGCGCGGAGGACAGGTCGTTGACCCCGCGGTCGCGGCTGTTGGCGGTGGCGATGACGGAGAAGCCGGGCTTGGCGAAGACGATGTTGTCGCTGTCCAGCTCGGGGACGGAGATGTACTTCTCCGACAGGATCGAGATCAGCGCGTCCTGGACGTCGCTGGTGGAACGGGTCAGTTCCTCGAAACGGCCGATCGCGCCGGTCTCCATCGCGTTCATGATCGGTGAGGGGATCATCGACTCGCGGGACTGTCCCTTGGCGATCACCATGGAGACGTTCCAGGAGTACTTGATGTGGTCCTCGGTGGTGCCGGCCGTGCCCTGCACGACGAGCGTGGAGTTGCGGCAGATCGCCGCGGACAGCAGCTCGGCCAGCCAGCTCTTGCCGGTGCCGGGGTCGCCGATCAGGAGCAGGCCCCGGTCGGAGGCGAGGGTGACGATGGCACGCTCCACGAAGCTGCGGTCGCCGAACCACTTCTGGGAGATCTCCCGGTCGAGGCCGTCGGCGCGCTCCGACCCGAGGACGAACAGCCGGACCATCTTCGGCGACAGCCGCCACGAGAACGGCTTGGGACCGTCGTCGACCGACTCCAGCCAGTCCAGCTCCTCGGCGTACTTGATCTCGGCGGGGGCGCGCAGCAGTTCGGACATGTCAAAGCCTTTCAGTGGTCAGGTGAAGGTGCGAAGCAAGAAGCGGCGTCCTGGGCGTGGGCCGAATCAGGTGAGGAACGCCTTGAGCTCGTGGACGAGCTTGCGGATGTGGCCGGAGAGCACCGGCGTCCCGAGGTCCTTGAAGCGGTCACGGAACCAGGGGTTGACGCTCGCGCGGCCGGCGCTGGTCACGGATCCGACCGGGATGAACTTCGCTCCGGAGCGGTGGATGGCCGCCATGGACTCGAACAGCGGCTCGCTGCGCCATTCGTAGAAGTCGGAGATCCACACCACGACGGTGTTGCGCGGTTCGGCGATCTTCGGCTGGGCCAGCGTCATGGCGACCGTGCCGTCCGTGCCGCCGCCGAGGTTGGTGCGCAGCAGCGTCTCGAAGGGGTCGTGCACCCAGGGTGTGAGGTCGAGCGCCTGCGTGTCGTACGCGATGAGGTGGACGTCCACTTTGGGCAGCCCGGCGAAGATGGAGGCGAGGATGGTGCAGTTGACCATCGAGTCGACCATCGAGCCCGACTGGTCCACCACGACGATCAGCCGCTGCGGTGTCGTCTTGCGGGCGGTGTGCCGGTAGTAGAGGCGGTCGACGTAGAGCCGCTCCTCCTCGGGGTCCCAGTTGGTGAGGTTCTTCCAGATCGTGCGGTCGAGGTCGAGGTTGCGGAAGACGCGCTTGGGCGGGATCGAACGGTCGATCGCACCGACCGTCGCCTTCTCCACCTGGGTGCGCAGCACTTCGGCCACCTCGTCGACGAAGCGCCGGATCAGTGACTTCGCGTTGGCCAGGGCGACGCCCGAGAGGTTGTCCTTGTCGCGCAGCAGCTGCTCGATCAGCGACATGCTCGGGGTGAGCTGCGCGGCGAGCTTCGGGTCGGCGAGGACCTCGCGCAGTTGCATCCGCTTGACGAGGTCGGCCTCGATGGAGCCGAGTTCCGGGCCGATCTCGGGAATGAGCCGGCTGAGATCGGGGGTGGTGCCGCCGCCGGTGCCGAAGGGGCTGACGCCCGCGCCGCCGGCTCCGCTGTCGCCGCCCGCGCGGCGCCCGCCGCGCAGTTCGCCGGGCCGGCAGCCCAGGGCGCGCTCCAGCCAGCCCGCGTCCGACTGCCAGCGGGCCAGCTGCGAGGCGGTGACCGTGCCGGAGGCGGCGGCGAAGACATTGAGCAGGACCTTCGACGCGAGGGCCGCGCGCCGCACCTCGGCGGCCCGGTCGCGGGTGCCGTCGGGGTCCGGCTCCACGGCCATCAGACCGTCGAACTCGGCGGCCAGGTCGGGGTGCCGCTGCACGACGGAGTCGACGGAGGCCTTCGGGTCGAGCAGGGCGGACGGCAGACCGACGTCCTCGACGACGGCGAGGCTCGCCGTCTCCAGCGTGGCCTGCTCCTCGTGGTCGAACAGGTGCGACAGCAGCCTCCAGTACAGGACCTGGCGGCGGTTCTCGTCGGAGTCCGCGGCGGCAGCGCCCGCCGCCGCCTCCGCGACGTCGGACGGGTTCGGGTCGGTGCTGCCGTCGGCGTTCCCGTCGGCGTTCCCGGCCGTGTGTCCGTCCGTGGGTCCGTCGCCGGGCCCGTCCGTGTGGGCATCGATGTGCCCGTTGATGTGCTTCGTCATGTGCGCAGCAGCCTTCCCGCCCGCTCCCGCAGTACGGCCACGGCGTCGGTGGCGGCCTTCTCCGCCTTCACGCCCGCCTTGTCGGTCGTACCTCCGGCCCACGCCCCGGCGTGCACCGCGACGGCCTTCTTGCGCACCGTGGTCTCCACGGCGAGCGGCTGGACCGTGAACGATCCGGCGTCCCAGCGCAGCAGTCCGATGCAGGCGCCGGACGCGGCGACGGCCTCGGGGGTCAGGGGCCCCGCGGCCGGGATCCGGTCGGTGTCGACGGTGACCGTGCCCGTGGCGAGGGTGAACGTCACGGCGCCGTCGACCTGTTGAGCGGTGTAGCCGTCGAGGAACACGGGCATCGCGATGCGCGCCGGATGACGGTCCAGGGGCGCGGTCGCCGCCATCGCCGCGGTGGGCAGGGCGACTCGGGCGGTGGCGAAGGCGTCGGCGGCGTCCCCGGCGTGCGCCCGCTCGTCGCTCCAGATCAGGTCGCCCTCGACGGTGAGCGGCATGTCGGTCACGTCCATCGCGCGGCCCTCACCGACGGCGGACAGCAGCGACATGTGCGGGCGCAGCAGCTGCCACACACCGGCGGCGACGACCGTGTCCGGCTTCGGTACCGACACGCTCGCCCGCACCAGGCGCGGCGGGCCGCCGTCGGCGGGTTCGAACACCGCGTGGACCTGGGCCTGGGCGGCGGTGGCGTGCTCGTGCAGGTCCACGCCGAGCGGCAGCAGCCGGCCCGTGGCGGTGCCGGTCGCCGGGGTGCCGGAGCCGGACAGGGTGAGGAGCATCGCCCGCGACCACAGGTCGGCCCAGCGGCGTGCCGGGATCCGTTCCAGGGTCGCTCCCGGGCAGGACGCGGCGAGTTCGGCGGCGAAGCCGTCCAGGAGAGTGGCCAGGCGGCGCAGCTCCGGTTCGGGGAGCATCGCGGCGACGATGCGGGCCGACTGGGCGACCAGGTCGTGGTCGATGCCCTGCCAGCCGGCACGTGCCAGGTCGGACAGCCAGGCGCGGGCGGCGGCCGGCAGGTTGGCCTCCTGCCTCCCGGCGGGTGCCGGGGCGGTCTCGTCGCCGGGGATCCGGCCGGTCGCCTCGTGGGCGCGGGCCGTCAGCGCATCGTGGACGGAGCCGAGCAGTGCGGCGCGGGCCGCGGCCAGGGCGACGAAGTGGTCCTCGTCGGCGGCGCCGGCCGCCGCCTTCTCGGCGGCCTCGGTGACCCTGGCCGCGAGCGGTGATCCGGCCACGGCGTGCGCGAGCCGGGCGAGGTCCGCGCCCTGGGCGGGCTGGGGCCGCAGCAGTCCGGCGGCGAGGGCGCCGTCGAAGGCGTCGACCGCGGCGAGGGCTTCGTCGAGCCCGTCGACGGGTTCGGTGAGCAGGTCGGCGCGCATCAGGCCACCGCCCTCGTCGGCGGGAACCACTGCATCTCGGGCAGGGGCGCGGTGGCCGCGTCGAGTTCGAGGTAGGCGAGGTGGCGCAGGAAGCGGTTGAAGACCGCGGCCGCGGCCGTGCTGTCCGCCTGCGAGGGACGGGTGGCGGCCATGGCTGCCTCGATGGCGTGCGCGTCCGGCCCCTGGCCGCTGTCGGTCTCGGCCCGCAGATAGCGGGCGACGCGCTCCGCGCCGTACTGGAGGACGGCCTCACCGATCAGGGCGCGGATGTGGTTGCAGAACCCGCCCCGGGCGCCTCCGCAGGGCCGGTTGTTGTTGGTGCTGCACGCGAAGGCGAACTGGCCGGCCGCGACCGACGAGACATAGACCCGCCCGATGTCCGAGCCGCTGGAGACCACGCCCTGGAGGCGTCCGTCGGCCAGCTCGACGAACGGGACCTTGGCGAGCTTGCGCGGCCGGGCGGGCGATATCACCCGCGCCGTACTCGATTGCTCCCAGCCTGACGACACACCAGCTCCTTTGCACGGAAATGACGTTCCTCGCCGCGACCGCGGCGGCATGCAAAAGAACCTACTGGGAGGGACTGACAACGCCGATCAAGCAGAGGGCCAAAGGCCGTACGGCGGACGCCCACAGGTGCGGCGGTGCGCGCACGGGGCGCGAACCCCGGATCCGGCGGCGGGGTCGGTGAGCCGGATCCGGGGTGGCTGGTGGTCGCGCTACGGCCGGCCCGGCCGGTGCGCGTCGATCAGGACGTCCATGAGGGCGTCGAACCGTGCGTCCACGACGCGCCGGGCGGGGTCCGCGTCGTACCAGGTGACGATTTCGCGAGCACCCCGGGAGAAGGGCACGGACGTCGTGAACCCGGGCACGAGCCGGCGGACCTTCGTGTTGTCGAACGTCATCGAGTGCGCCTTGTCGCCGAGCAGTTCCTCGCCCCACCTCGGGTCGGCCGCGGCGATGGCGTGGGAGGGCACGTGAACGAGGCGCGGTTCGTCCACGCCGGCCGCCGCGGCGACCGCCCGGTAGATCTGGTCCCAGCTGAGCACTTCGTCGCCGGTGATGTGGAACGTCTCGCCGAGCGCTTCGGGATGGCCGAGGAGACCGGTGAAGCCGACGGCGAAGTCGGTGTGGTGGGTGAGCGTCCACAGCGAGGTCCCGTCACCGTGGACCAGCACCTCCTGTCCCCGGCGCATGCGCTCCACCGCCGTCCAGCCCCCGTCGAAGGGCACGGCCGTACGGTCGTAGGTGTGCGAGGGGCGTACGACGGTGACCGGGAGCTGCCGCTCACGGTGCGCCTCGGCGAGCAGTTCCTCGCAGGCGATCTTGTTGCGGGCGTAGGCGGAGTGGGGGTTGCGCAGCGGCGCGCTCTCCTCCAGGGGCAGTTGCCCGGCGGGCCTTTCGTACGTGGCCGCCGAACTGATGAAGACGTACTGGCCGGTGCGTCCGCCGAACAGGTCGACGTCCCGGGCGATGTGATCGGCCGTGAAGTTGAGGAAGTTGACGACGACATCGAACTCGTGGCGCTTCACCACGGCGCGCATCCGGTCGGTGTCGTGGACGTCGGCCGTGATCAGGGTGACGCCGTCGGGCACCGGCCGGACCGAGGAGACACCGCGGTTCAGCACGTGGAGGTCGGCGCCGAGTTCGACGGCCCGCCGGGCGCAGGCCGAACTGATCACGCCGGTGCCGCCGATGAAGAGGACCTTCCGGCCCTCGAGACGACTGGTGGTCATGAGGGGTACGTACTCCTCGCGTTGTGGGGGTGTGAGAGCCACGGCGCCGCAGGGCGCCGCTCCCGCGCGGGCGGGTCACTCGCCGGGATAGGAGACGCCCAGGTCACGGCGGACGCTGTCCAGGACGCGCATGACGCGCAGCGTCTCGTCGAGCGGCATCAGGTCGGACTCCGTCCGTCCCGCCGCGACGCAGCGGGCCGCTTCGGCCGCCTCGTAGCACAGCCCGCCCGTGCGCCGCGCGGGGACGTAGGAGTCGAGCGGCCCGTGGTCGCGGCTGATCAGGCGGACCGTGGCGGGCGCGTAGAAGTCGCCCTCGATCTCCAGGCGGGCGTGGGTGCCGGAGATCGACGCGGTGGTCGGAGTGCGGGCGAAGAGGCTGGTGTTCAGGACGCCGTGCGCGCCGGTTTCGCTGCTGACGACGATCGACGCCTGCCCGTCGACGCCGGTGAAGGCCTTGGTGCCCACGGCGGTCACCGAGGCGAACGGGCCGAGCACCATGGACGCGAACGAGACCGGGTAGACACCGAGGTCCAGCAGTGCTCCGCCGGCCAGTTCGGGGGCGAAGAGGCGGTTGGCCGCGTCGGGGGTCATGTACTGCCCGTGGTCCGCGGTGACCGTCCTGACCTCACCGAGCAGTCCGGCATCGAGTACCTGGCGTACGACGTCGATGTGCGGCAGGAAACGCGTCCACATGGCCTCCATGAGGAACACGCCCCGCTCCCGGGCGGCCTCGATCAGCCGTTCCGCTTCGCGGGCGTTGCGTGTGAACGCCTTCTCCACCAGCACGTGCCGGCCCGCCTCGATCGCCTGGAGGGCGTGCTCGAAGTGGCCGGAATGCGGCGAGGCGACGTAGACGATGTCCACGCGCTCGTCGTCGAGCACCTCGGCGTAACTGCCGTACGCCCCAGGTATGCCGAACCGGTCCGCGAAGGCGCGGGCCCGTGCGAGGTCCCGCGATCCGACCGCCACCACACGCTGCTCGGTGTGCACGCGCAACGCCTCGACGAACGAGGCCGCTATGCCGCCCGGGGCTATCACGCCCCAGCCCACGGACGGCGCGTCGCGGGGAGAGGGGGTGCGCGGCGCGGGCAGCACGGGGCGGGTGGGGTCGTGCGCGTCGACGTCGGCCGGGCGGGGCTGCGGCATGGGTCTCCTGTCGCGAACGAGGTGGGGGCTTCGGCAGTGGGGCCGGGGCAGGGTTTTGTCATGCAAGCGGATCACTGAACGGCGGCGCAACCGGGTGCCGGGTCCGGTGGCGCGCCGAGCGGGACTAGGGAGAAACCCCAGGGTGTCCGCCGCGGGGACTCCGGCAGGGTCGGTGGACACGGCGCGCCGGGACGGCTGCTCCACTGGAGTCCCGCGTGCCTGCTGGGGAGCCCCGGTGGCTGTGGTCACGGCGTCCGGGGCGTCACCGTCCGCCCCGTCCGGGGCTACTGCGCATGCTCCGGGCGGTGGCGGGGCGGCTTGTGGCGGCCCGCCGGTCCCGCGGCCGGGCCGCCACACTGCTCACTCCTGTTGAGCAGTTCGGCCGGTCTTTGCCGGCGCGCCCGGCAGATCGACGGACACCTCCAGCCCGTTGGGCGTCAGCGGTCTCGCCCGCAGCGTGCCGTTGTGGGCGCGGACGATGGACCGCACGATGGCGAGTCCGAGACCGTGCCCGGCGGGACGGCCGTCGGTGTTCTGCGTGCGGGTGTCGAGACGGTGGAAGGGCTCGAAGGCCCGGTCGACCTCCTCCCGGCTCAGTTCCGGGCCGGAGTTGCGCACCGTGAGCCGCACCCGTCCGTCCTGCGAGCGGTGCACGGCCACCGTCGCGGTGCCGTCGCGGTGGTTGTGCTTGACCGCGTTGTCGACGAGATTGCCGACGAGTTGCCGCAGCAGCCGCCCGTCACCCGTCGTCCGGGCGCCGCCCGTCGGCCCGGTCAGGCACACCCCGGCCTCCCGCGCCTGCGCCCCGACCTGGGCGCAGTGCTCCCGCGCGGCGTCCCCCAGGTCGACCGGCTCCTGCTCGATCGCACCGTGATCGGCCCGGGCCAGGGTCAGCAGCGCCTCGGTGATCTCGGTGGACCGTGTGTTGAGGCTCAGGAGCTGTCCTCCGGCCGTCCGCAGGTCGTCCGGTTCCGGTGAGGCGAGCGCCACCTGGAGGATGGTCCGCATGCTCGCCAGCGGGGTGCGCAGCTCGTGCGAGGCGTTCGCCGCGAACCGGCGCTGCGCCTCGAAGGCCTGCTCCAGACGGCGCAGCATGGCGTTGAAGGTGTCGGCGAGTTCCCGGATCTCGTCCCGCGGTCCGGTCAGCGCGATCCGCTCGTGCAGGGTGGACCCGGCGATGCCGCGCGCGGTCGCGGTGACCTTCTGCAGCGGGGCCAGCATCCGGCCGGCCACGAACCAGCCGACGACCACGGAGATCAGCAACAGGATCAGGAAGACGACGGCGCTGAAGACGAGAAGCGCGTGCAGGAAGTCGGACTTGGTGGACACCTCCATCGACCAGAAGCCCTGCGTGGACTTGGCGTACATGGTGGAACCCGCTCCGGAGACGGCCGTGCTCGCGTCCGCCGGCAGGCCGGCGCCGTGATCCGCGGCCGTGCCGGCCACGTCGGGCGGCAGGCTCGGCCGCGCTCCGGCCGAGGCCGCGACGCCCGGGTCCGCGACGCCCGGGTCCGCCGGCAGGCTCGGTGTCGCCGCGCCCGAGGCTCCCTTGCCCGTACCGGGCGGCAGGCTCGGCGACACCCCGCCCGTGCCGGTGTCCGGGGTCGGCACGGCCGACTTCGTGAGCGCCTCGGAGTAGTTCGGGCCGTATCTCATGAAGAGGTACAGCAGCCCCACCATGGCCGCGCCCGAGGCCGCGAACAGCACGCCGTACGTGAGGGTGAGGCGGGTGCGGATGGTCAGGCGGGACAGTCGCGGGGCGGTGCTCACGAGGAGTGCCCCAGGAAGTAGCCGGCGCCCGTCCGGGTGTGCAGCAGGGCCGGCTCGCCGAGTTTGCGGCGGAGGGTGGAAATGGTGACGCGCACCGCCTGGGTGAACGGGTCGGCGTGCTGGTCCCACGCCTTCTCCAGCAGGGTCTCGGCACTGACCACACCGCCCTGGGCGCTCATCAGGACATGCAGTACGGCGAACTCCTTGCGGGTCAGCCGCAGGTAGCGGCCGTCGCGGTACGCCTCCCGGCGGAAGGGGTCCAGCCGTACGCCGGCCCACTCCAGCACGGGTGGGGGCGGTGAGCCGGACCTGCGGTGCAGGGCGTGCAGCCGGGCGACCAGCTCGGGGAAGTCGAACGGTTTGGGCAGGTAGTCGTCCGCGCCCAGGCGCAGCCCGTCGACCCGGTCGTCCAGGGAGGCCGCCGCGGTGAGCATGAGGACCCGCACGGAGCTGTGCTGTTCGGTGATGCGCCGGCACACCTCGTCGCCGTGCACCCGGGGCAGGTCGCGGTCGAGGACCACCACGTCGTAGTCGTGGGAGGCGATCTGTTCCAGGGCGGTCTGCCCGTCGGGGGCGTGGTCGGCGGCGATGGCCTCCCGGCGCAGGCCGTTCACCAGGGCCTGCGCCATGAACGGCTCGTCTTCGACAATCAGCACGCGCACGTGCTCTCCTCCCGGTCGTTCGATGCGGAGGTGGTCTGGGCGCCGGCGGTACGGCCCGGCGGACACGGGACGCCCCCGTCCGGCTCCTCGCGGGAAGGGGCCGGCGGGGGCGTCGGCTACGGTGCGGCGAGGGCGACCGTCGGAGGGGTACGGGCGGCGCGCAGGGCCGGATACAGTCCGGCGATCGCGCCGATCAGGGCTGTGGCGGCGACGCCTGCGGCCAGCGCCAGAAGGGGAACCGCGGTGGGCCAGCCCTGGCTGAGAGCATAACCCGCGGTCACGCCCGTGCCGAGGGCCGCTCCGCCGAGCCCGCCGAGGCAGGAGAGCAGCAGCGCTTCCATGAGAAACTGCCGGGATATGTGCCGCCGGGCGGCCCCCAGCGCGCGCCGCAGGCCGATCTCGCCGCGCCGTTCCATGACCGCGATGACCATGGTGTTGGCCACGCCGATCCCACCGACGAGCAGGGCGACCGCGCCCAGCCCCAGGAGCAGTCCGGTGAACGAGGCCTCGGCGGCCTGCCGGGCCTTCAGCGCGTCCGACGGCCGGCTCACGGCGACGAACCGGGGGTCCTCGGGGTTGGCGGCGCGCGGCAGCAGGCCCCGCACCGTCTGCACGAGTTCGTCGGCGGAGCGCTCGTACACCGTGGTCGGGTGGCCGTCGTAGCCGAGGTACCGCCCGGCGGCTTCGTTGTTGACGAGGACGGCCGTGTCGAGTTCGGGGGCCAGCGGCACCGGTTCGAGGACGCCGAGCACCGTGAAGTACCGGTCCTTGATCCAGATGCGTTCCCCGGGGTCCGTGACGCCCAGCCGGCTCGCCGACCGCTCGCCGAGGACCGTGGTGGCGTAGCGCTCCGGAGCCCGGTCGAGCCAGCCTCCCCAGCTGAGGGACGCCTCCAGGGTCCTCAGCAGACGGGTGTCGGTGGCCAGTACGGCCAGTGCGTTCGACTCCGCGGGGTCGACGCGCGCGTTGCGGTAGGCGCTGATGTCCTCCAGCTTTCCGGTGCCGCTGACGGTGTCCACGCCTTCGACCCGGGCGATCGTCCGCACCGTGGTCGTGGGCAGCGGCACGATCTCGCCGGTGTCGGGGTCCTGGCCCGGCACCACCGTCAGCAGGTTGGTGCCGAGCTTGTCCAGCTCGGCGTCGAGATGCGCCCTGCTCGATTCCGAGATGCCGAGGACGGAGATCATCGCGGCGATCCCGATGGCGATACCGGCGGCGGAGAGCACCGCGCGCAGCGGCCGGGTGCGCAGTCCGTTGGCGCCGAGCCGCAGCAGATCCCCGCCCCGCAGCCGTGAGCCCTTCGTGGCGTCGCGCTTCATTCGGACTCCGGCGCCGGTCGTGGCCCGTTCGCGCGGGCGCCCGTGTCCTCCACGAGCCGACCGTCGCGCATGACCAGCCGGCGCGGCAGGCTTGCCGCCAGCTCGGTGTCGTGGGTGATGACGACGACGGTGGTGCCGGCGGCGTTCAGTTCGCGCAGCAGTTCCACCACCAGGGCGCCGGAGCGGGTGTCCAGTGCCCCGGTCGGCTCGTCCGCCAGCAGCAGCGCCGGATCGCCCACCACGGCGCGGGCGATGGCCACGCGCTGCCGCTCGCCGCCGGACAGTTCGTGCGGCCGGTGGTCCATGCGGTGGCCGAGACCGACCCGGTGCAGGGCGGCGGCGGCCCGGTCGCGGCGTCCGCGCCGGGTCATGCCCGTGTACAGCAGTCCGTCGGCGACGTTGTCCACGGCCCGGGTGCCGCCGGAGAGGTGGAACTGCTGGAAGACGAAGCCGATGCGGTGCGCGCGCAGCGCGGACAGCTTCCGGTCGTCGAGCCGGTCGACCCGTTGGCCGTCGACCACGACTTGGCCCGTGGTGGGGCGGTCGAGGGTGCCGATCAGGTTGAGCAGGGTCGACTTGCCGGAGCCGGAGGGGCCGACGACCGCGGCCAGTTCACCGTGCGCGATGGCCGTCGTCACCTCCCTGAGCGCATGGACCCGGTGCGGGCCCTTGCCGTAGGAGCGGCCGACGTCGGTCAGGCTCACCACGGGTTCGGCGGCGCCGGACGCGACCTGCCCTTCGTCGTGGAGGAGTGCGGTCACAGCTTCGGCACCCCCACTCGGGCGTCCTCGTCGATGCCGGGGCCGCTGACCTCTGCCCGTCCCTCGGCGAACGCGCCCGTCTTCACCTTCACCACGGTGACCCTGCCGTTCTTCACGAGTTGCACCGCGTATCCGCCGCCCTCCGCCGGAAGCAGTGCGGTGACGGGCACGAACAGGACGTCCTCTGCCTCCAGGCGCTGGAGCACCACGACGACGTCGGCGCTCTGCACGCTGCCCAGTTGCCGTGCGGATTCCGGCCGCACGGTGATCGGGACGACCTTCGTGTTGTCCTGGGTCATCTTCTCGGCGCCGACGGAGGTGACCGTTCCCTCGATGCGTTTGCCGTCGGGGAGTTCGATCTCGGCCTTGGCTCCCTTGACGGCCAGATCCTGTTCTTTCGAGGGGATCTCCGCCGACACCCGGTGCTGGAAACCGGTCACCTCGAGCACGTCCTGCGCGGGCGCGACCGGATCACCGGACCGCACCTCGGCGGTGGCGATCCGCACCGAGCCCGGTGCGAAGACCACCCGGCCGAGCTCGATCCGCCCGTTCGCCGGGAGCTCGTTGTTCTTCTGCCACCGCTTCACCGCGGCCTCGGTCTTCTCGGTGTACTCCTCGTCGACGGTGAAGTCGGTGTAGCCGAGTTCCGCGAGGTTCTGCTCCAGCATGCGGACGTCCTCGCCGTCCGGCATGTCGGGCTTGAACTCCCGCCAGGCGGGCAGCTCGCCGCGCAGCAGGAACACGGGCTTGTCGTCGACGGAGTACAGGCGCTTGCCCTGCTCGACGACGGTGTTCGCCGACGGCACCCAGGTGACGATGCCGGTGAGATGGTTCTTGACGACACGGGCCCCGGTGAACCGCACCGACCCCGTGGCCATCACCTCGGTCACCAGATCGCCGCGGACGACCGGCTCGGTCCCCGGCGGCAGCTTCTCGCGCGCCGCGGGCCTGTCGGGCGCGGTGTCGTCCAGGACGAGCGCCGTGGCGAGTGCCGTGGCGATGACCAGGCCCGCCGCGACCGCGACGAGGACGGCACGGCGGCGCCCGGACGTGCGCTTCCGGCGCCGGGGTTCGGCCTGGGATTCGTCCTGGGATTCGGCCTGGGATTCGGCCAGGTTCTCGGCTTCCGGCTCGTCCTGTGGCCGGGCGGCCTTCGCCTCGTCGACGGACACCTTCCTGAGGAGGACCGTGTCCGGCTCTCCCTCCGTCACTTCTGCCCCATCTTCCGCTCGATGTAGTCCTTCAACGCATCGCCCGTCGCCTTGCAGGCCGCCATCGCCCGGTCCAGGACGGGGTCCTCGCCCGGCATCTTCGGCGCACCGCCCTGGCCTTCCTTGGTCTCCGGCACCTCGTAGCCGTTCTCACGCAGGCACTTCTGGTTCGCGAGGGAGAGTTCCTCCAGCTTCGGGTCGTCGGCCAGTCCGCCGCTGCCGGCCTCCTGGCCACCCGGCGCATCACCGCACTTCTCCTCCGCCTTGTCCAGGACGGACCGCGCGACTCCCTCGGGCACCTGGGGCTGCTCACCCGGCTTCGGGTCCGCGACATCCACACCGTTCTCGCGCATACAGGCGGCGTACTTGACGCCGTCGGAGTTTCCCGACGCACCGTCGTCGCCGGTGTCGTCCGCGGCGCCCGCGTTCGCGCCACCGGCCCCGTCGTCGTTCGAGCCGGCGTCGGCCGCCGAGCTCTCGTTCGCGGCGGGCTTGTCGTCGCCACCACAGGCGACCGCGCCCGTGCCCAGCAACAACACGGCGGCTGTGGTGGCCAGGCCCCGACGCCAGGCGCGGACCGACGAATTCATGGATGCCTCCAGAAACGGGCCCCGCTCACGGAGCCGCTACGACTTGGTGTGACCGGCGCCGGAACCCTGGGGGGATGCAGGTCGCCGGCGACCGGTCACGAACGTCATTGGACCGGACCGCCTGTTGCGCGCCGGTCAGGAAATCTCCTTACGTTTTCGCAAGGTGTGCGGCGCGCGGGCCCGCCCGCCTTCTCAGGGCGGCGGAACCGCGACCAGTGCCGGAACCGAACGCCGCCAGCCCGACGGACGCCTGCGGCGTGCGGGTTCGCCGCCCGTGTCGGGGCGCGGCTGCGGCAGCGCGACGGCGCCGGCCGCGTCCCCCGTCACGTCTCGCCCGTGAACCGACGCATTCATGAAAGCCTCCCGTGGCCGGCTCCTGCCGCGAAGCCGCGAAACCGCACAGACACGAAGCCGCGAAGCCGCAGAGCCGAGAAGAAATATGTGGTGCGACCGGCGCCGGGGTCCGGGGGAAGGGGGAAGCCGGCGGCCGGTCGCGGGCACCATTCCAGCGAACCGCCCATTGCGTCCCGGTCAGCGATTTTCCATACGTTCACGAAACACCCGGTCCGGCATCATCGGCCGGGGCTCCGGACATACGCCGGTGAATCCCTGGCCACCAGCCGCGACCGCGATAGAAGAAGTGCAGGTGGGAGGGTGTTCACTTCAGGTGGGCAGGGACCAAAGGGACCGGGTTCCGGAATTCATCACGCGCACCGGTCCGGAAACCGTCAGGGTTCGGAAGCGAATGGCGATTCCGATCGGAGGATCCTCACCGGCCCCTACCGTGCCGTTCCACCGGCTGCACAGCGGAATTCAGTAGACTGCGAAGAACTGCTGAGCCCGCCGAGCCTCAGCATCGAGGGGTGCGCATGGACGAGTCTCGAGGCCATCGGTTCATCGGGCGCACCGAGGAACTGCGCACCCTGCGGAACGCGGCCCGAATGGCGGCCCGTGGAATTCCCCGGGTGGTCACGGTCTCCGGTGCGACGGGGATGGGCAAGACGGCGCTCGTCGACCATTTCGCGGAAATGGCCGCCAAGGAATTCACGGTCCTCAGGGCATGGGACGTCCCGCCGAAAGCCGATCTGCCCTTCTACACGGTCACCGGACTCCTCGCCGACGGAGCCGGGCATCTGTCGGCTCACGAGCACGAACCGGTCGGCCCGCAGTCGTCGGTGCTCGACATAGGCGGCGCGGTCATCGACCTGCTCGACACGTCGCAGGAAACCTCCCCGGTGCTCTTCTGGCTGGACGACGCCCACCGGATCGACCTCGAATCCCTCCAGTCGATCGGGTTCGCCCTGCTCCGCCAGGACGCGGAGCGGATCCTGACGGTCATCTGCACCCAGCACGCGGCCCGCACCGAGCAGAGCATGGGGCTGCCGGACCTGGTGCCGGAATCGGACCGCATCCAGCTCACCGGTTTCACGCCGTCCGAGACGCGGGAGTTCGTCGAGGACCGCACCGCGCGCCCGCACTCCGAGGCGAGGCTGCGCAGTCTCGCCGTGTGGAGCCACGGCAACCCCCTCTTCCTGGAGGCCGCGATCGGGGCGTACGGCGGGAAACTGCCCGACGATCCGGCCGCCATCCGCGTGCCCTCGTCCCTCAGCGACGCCGTCGGCGCGTGGTCCCGCGCCTTCCCTCCGAGAAGCCTGGCCATCCTGAACATGCTCGCGGTCCTCGACACCCCGGCCGCGGTCCCGCTCCTGAGCCTGCTGCTCGACTCGGACTCGGTCGGCGCCGACGCGGAGATCCTGGTGGAGCAGCACGCGGCGACGTGGGTGCCGGACCAGGTGCCCACGCTGCACCTGGTGCACGTCGGCCAGCGGGACGCGCTGTACGCGGCGATCCCCCGGCCGGAGCGCAACCGGATGCACCTGCGCGCCGCCGCACTGCTGGAGCCGCCAGCGGCATGGCGCCATCGGGTCGCGGCGACCGAGACGTACGACGCCTCCCTGGCGGACGATCTGCGCGGAGCCGCGGCACATGAGGCGCGAGCCGGTCATGCCGCGCTGGCCGCCGACCATCTGGTGGCGTCGTCCCAGGTCGACCCGGACAGCCGGCGCCGGCAGGGCGCGCTGCTCCTGGCGGTGCGGCTCCAGGTCACGGGGGGCCAGCCGCGTACCGCGCAGCGCCACGAGGACGCGGTGCTCAGGACCTCGCCGGGGCCGCAGCGGGACGAGGCGCTGGGCCTGTTGAGTCTGGCCAAGGGCAGGGACGCGCTGGCCTCCACCTACCTGAGCCTCGCCCGCGACACCTACACCGCGCGCGGCGACCTGGCCCAGGCGGCCTACGCCGCGGCCGAGTTGGGGGTGGCGAAGGGTTCCCTCGGGCTGGGGCAGGAGGCGCTGAGCACCTCCGAGTTCGCTCTGCGGCACGCGGCGGACGACGTGGTGCGGGGCCTGGCCGAGGCGAACCGGGCGTACGCGCACGCGCTCCTGGGCGGGCCGGGCCGCGGCCTGAGCCATCTCGACCATCTGCCGGAACTTCCCGCGCGCGTTCCGGCCACTCACACCGACACCCTCATCTACCGCGGGCTGTTCCGCGCGCTCTCGGGTGATCTGACCGGCGCCGTGTCCGATCTCTCGGCGGCGGCCCGGCGGCGCGAACTGGGAGTGTCGCGGATCAGCAGTGTCACGGCGCTGACCCACAGCCTCTGGTGTCTTCTCGCGCTCGGCGAGTGGGACGAGGCCCGGCGCAACCTCTCCGTCGCACTGGACATCGCGCACACCACGGGCCGCCCGGCGGACTTCTTCAATCTGCACTGCTTCATCGCCACGCTGCACGCTTTCAGCGGCCGGTCCGAGGCGGCCCGGGACGCGTTGCGGGAAGCGCTGTCGCTGGAGGCCTCGGCGGACTTCTCGGGGCCGAGTTTCCATCTGGCGGCCACTCGCGCGACGGTGGCGTTCGCGGCGGGGGACTTCGAGGAGACGATCGCCGCTCTCGCCCCGGCCGTGGACGAGCTGGCCAACACGGGTCGTTCGCGCCTGTACAGCGTGCGGCACATGCCCCTGCTCGGGGTGGCGTCGGCGCGCACCGGTGATCTCGACCGGGCGCGGTCCGTCCTGAACGAACTGGAGGCGGCGGAACCGCGCGGCGCGCTCGTTCCGGTGGTGGTCCACTGGGTCAGGGGAGCCATCGCGGCCGCCGACGACCCGGCCGCGGGCGCCGCCGCGTACGAGGAAGGGCTCGCCGTGCCGCCGCGCGGCGGTGACCCCGTGGCGTACAAGGCGCTCATGCGGCAGGACCTCGGCGCGCTGCTGATGGAGGCCGGTGAGACGGAACGGGCCCGTGAGCATCTGCGCACCGCCGAGAAGGTGTTCGCGCGCCTCGGGGCCGAGCCGTACCGGCAGCAGTGCGGCACCCTGCTGGAGGACGCCGGCACCGCGGCGCCGGTGGCCGGAGCGGACTTCTGGGAGACCTTGACGGACCGGGAGCGCGACGTCGCGGGCCTGGTCGCGCTCGGCTGGACGAACCGTGAGATCGCCGCGCGGCTCTACCTCAGCGTCAAGACGGTCGAGTACCACCTGGGCAACATCTACGCGAGGAACGACATCAGCGGCCGCCGGGAACTGCGCGACCTGATGCAGTCCCGCCAGATGTGAAGCACGGCGCGCGACTCACCCTTGGCGGCCCCGCAGCGCCGCGCCCGGCCTCGAACCAATCAAAACGGTGATCACTTCGAAGGCCGTTCGACGGCATCCGGAGGCGTCCCGGGTGGTGCCCGCGCACGGCGGGCCGATCCGATGCGGGCAGTGAGCAGCCGGGATGCCCTCTAGGGCAGCCCGGCCCCGCACCGCGTCCCCTTCTCCAGGCGCGCACCGGCCGCCGGCTCCGGCTTGATCCGGCCAGGGCCCCGCGAAAGTCTCTTCCGGGAAAGCGAGTTGGAAGCGAGAGGGATGTCCGGCGAGATCGACGGATTCAGGTACGGAGCGGTCACCCCGGTGGCCGCATATCTCATGGCGTGGCTGGGATCGTCCCTCGGCCTGCGGTGCATGGTGCGGACACTGCACCACAGACGCGGCTGGAAACCGGGCTGGCTCGCCCTCGGCGGGGCGTCCATCGGGTGCGGCATATGGACCATGCACTTCATGGCCATGATGGGCTTCACGATCGAGGACACCCACCTCACCTACGACACGGGCCTGACGGTGCTCAGCCTGGTCATCGCGGTCGTCGTGGTGGGCATGGGCGTGTTCGTCGTCGGGTACGCCGGAGCCACCTCGCCTGCCCTGTGGGTGGCGGGGCCGGTGACCGGCCTCGGCGTGGCGGGCATGCACTACGTCGGTATGGCCGCGATGCGCACCAGCGGCAGTTTCCGGTTCGACACCAGCATGGTGGTGCTGTCGCTGGCCATCGCCGTCGGGGCCGCCACCACCGCGCTGCGGGCGTCGGTCAGGACACGCCGCTTCCGGGCGTCTCTCGGTGCCGGTCTCGTGCTGGCCGTCGCCGTGTCCGGTATGCACTACACCTCGATGGCCGCACTGAGCTACCACCCCGACAGCCACGCGCCCGACTCGCACGGGCACTCCCCGCTGTCCACGCTGCTGCCCATGCTGACGGGCCCCGTGTTCTTCATGCTGCTCACGGCCTGCATCGTCATGTTCGACCCCTTGGTCGTGGGGGGCGAGGACGAACAGGAGCTCGGCCCCGCCCCCGTTCGCCCCACCGGGGCCGTCCACCGGCGGCCCGGCCCCGGCGTGCCGCCGCCCCCCGCGGACCTCACGACGCAGCCGGACCACGCCGCGCGAGGCGCCGGCACGCACACCTTCGAAAGACCGGGACACCGTGGTCGCCGGTGACGTGTCGCACAGCGAATGAGGAGATGTCACATGCCTCGGTACGTGCCTCGGAACGGAGAGCGGGAGCGAACCGGCTGGTGGGACGGCACGGCCCCACCGCCCGAGCCCGCCGCGACCGTGTCAGGATTCTGCGACCTCACCCTGGCCCGGACGGCCGCGGGCAGCGGCCCCGAGGCCGATGCCGCCGGACGTGAACTGACCGGTCGTCACCTCGACGCCGCTCTCGCCTACGCCGCCCGGTGCACGGCCACACCCCAGGGTGCGGCCCTGCTCGCCTCCACCGCGAACAGGACCGCCGTACGGGACTTCCTGGGCAACGGCTCCGAAACGGCATGGCGTCCGCATGTACTCGCCGCGGTGCTGCGCACCGCCGCCGAGTGGTCCCGCGACAACCGGCAGGAACGTCTCAGCGCCGAACTGCTGGAGTGGCTGACGGGCCCGGACGCCACCCTCGGTCAGGAGGACGAGCAGTCCCTCCTGCTGATGGCCTTCCACCAACTGCCGGTCCGCCTCCGGGTCGGCCTGTGGCACACCGCCGTCGAGCAGGACGGCCCCGAAACCGTCGCCCGGCATCTGGGGGCCGAACCGATCGTGGTCCAGGGCTGGACACCCGCCGTGGAGGAGAAGTTCCGGAACACCTTCATCGCGGTGCTCGACGAGTACGCGGCCCCGGCCTGCCGGCCCTTCACCCGCATCCTCGTCACCGCGTCCGAGGCCAACCACCGCCGCGCCGCCGTCACCTCCGTCAGCAGCGGGCTCGACGAGCACCTGGCCGAGTGCTTCGACTGCTCCGACGCGCTGCGCGACCTGTCCCAGCTGCGCGAGCGGAACTTCGGCCCGCTGCTCGCCGAAACGCTGATCCCCTGGGGCGGCTTCCGCTACTTCTCCGACCGGAGCGCCCAGGCGTCCCGGGCCCGCACGCTTCGTCAGCCGGCACCTGGGCCGGTACCCGAACCGGGCCACGGCACGCGACCGAGCCGAGGTGTCCTGCTTACGGGCCGGCTGCGGACGGTGCGGAACAACCCGGTCGCGCTCGGTGCGCTGTCCGCCGGTGCCGCGCTGATCGTCCTCGGCGCCTGGCTGGCCGTCCCGGGTACCGAGGAAACGGGTGAGCAGGTGGCCGCCCGGCCCCAGTTCAGCGATCGCCGCTACTCCGGGACGGACGGTCCTGCCGCGTCCACCCCGGGGCCGTCCCCCGAGACCAAGAGGGACAAGACACCGATCCGCAAGGACCCTCCGCGCGAGAAGCCGCCGGGCCCGAAGCCCAGCCCGCGCCCGAGCCAGTCCCCTCCCCCCGTCCGCACACTGGCCGTCCCGGGCGCCGACCTTCGCTGGGACTTCGACGACGGCCGGGGCCGCGTGGGAGGCACTCCCGGCGGCCGCTTCGTCGGGGACGCGCGGTCGAGCGGGCAGCGCGAGGGCTCGATGGAGTTCGGCGGGACCGGCTACGTCCAGTCCGACGGACCCGTGATCGACACGGCGCGGAACTTCACGGTCTCCGCCTGGGTGCGCCTGACCTCGAAGTCCACCTTCCAGACGGTCGCCGGGCAGGACGGGACGAACGTCAGCGGATTCTTCCTGCAGTACAGCGCCGACGACGACCGCTGGCGCCTGGCCATGGGGCACGCCGACTCCGTCGACGAGGACGAATGCGACGCGCTGTCCCTCGCCCCGCCCGCGGTGGGCCGGTGGCAGCTGCTGACGGCGGTGTTCGACGCGGACGACGACGAACTCCTGCTCTATGTGGACGGCTCCCTCCAGGAGATGGACGAGCACTCGCCCGCGTGGTCGGCCGGCGGCCCCTTCAGCGTGGGCCGCGGCAAGTGGGAGGGCGCGCCGTCCGACCGGTTCCGGGGCGGCATCGACGACGTGCGTGTCTACGACCGGGCGCTGGCCGCGTGGGAGGTCGCGGCGCTGGCGAAGGCCCGGCCGAACGCCTGAAGACGAACGCCTGAAGACGAACGCCGTACGGACGTACACCGTACGGACAAGGGACTGCGCTCACCGCAGAGGCGGACAGGGCAGCCCGACCTCCACGGACGTGCCTCGCCCGGCCGGCGCGAACGTGAGCGTGCCGTGTGCCGCCTCGATCCGGAAGCGCTGGGAGGCCGGCCCGATGTGGCCCTGGGCGAGCCGCTCCCGCCGCACCGCCCCTGACGGGTCGTCAGTGGACGGTGCGGCGGAACCCGTGCCGGGACGTCACACCGCGGTGCGCTTGAACTGCTGATTGGCGCCGCTGCCGCAGGTGTACTGGATGAGCTGGGCGCCGTCTGCGACGGAGGCGCCGGTCACGTCGAGACACTTGCCGCTGTTGCGGTTCACCAGGCGGAAGTGGCCGTTGCCCTGGTCCTGGAACAGCCAGTCCTGGTGGTCGCCGCCGGCGCCGTAGTTGCAGGGGTACTGCTTCACGGCCGCGCCGTCGGCGGTGGAGGAGCCGCCCACTTCCAGACACTTGCCGCTGTGCTGGGCGAGGACGCTGACGTATCCGCCGCCCGCGTCGATCGTGCGCCACTGCTGGTTGAGTCCGCCGTTGCAGGTGTACTGGAGGGCGGCGACGCTGTTGTTCGCGGAGTTGTCGCTGATGTCCACGCACTTGCCGCTGTGGCGGGCGGCGAGGGTGTAGTGCGGTCCGCCGCCGACGCCCTTGACGGTGCCGGCCTCGGTGTCGATGGACACCTGCGGGTACCACGGCAGGACCATGGTGGTGGCGGTGGGGAAGGACAGCGGCAGCCACACGTACTGGGAGTCGTTGACCGTGCCGTTGATGAGGCCGGAGTTGCCCCAGCGGTCGCCCATGTAGAGGTACGACGTACCGGAGGTGCCCTGGACCGGCAGCACGAACGCGGTCTGGGAACCGTAGGCGGTGGGGCCGCCGACGGAGGACATGCTGGTCCACGGCCCGTTGATGTTCCGGGCGGTGGCGTACTGCTGCTGGTTGGGCTCCCAGCCGCTGTTGCCCGACGTCAGCATGAAGTAGACGCCGTTGCGCTTGAACAGCGCGGGTGCCTCGCGGAAGCGGCCGTCCCAGGGGTTGACCGGTGTGACGTCCGCCGCGTAACCGGTGTAGTCCGCGTTCAGCCGGTAGATGATCAGGTCGGCGTTGCCGTCGCCGGAGGAGATCTGGTACGCGGTGCCGTCGTCGTCCTTGAACAGCGTCTGGTCCCGCGACGTGGTGCCGCTCGGCGGGCGGAAGCTGCCCTGCCAGTCGTAGTCACCGTCGACCGTGTCGGAGACGGCGACGGCGGCGCGCGCCTCCTTGTAGTCCCCGCCCTTCGCCTCCTTGTGCATCCACATGACGAACTTGCCGGTGCTGCTGTTGTAGATGACCTTCGGCCGTTCGATGCCGGCCAGGGCCAGCTCGGGATCGCTGGCCTGGGTCAGTACGTCACGCCGGAATTCCCAGGTCTTCAGATCGGTCGAGCGGTACACGGAGACGGCCTTGAAGTCGTTGTTCGCGTGGCGGTTCTCACCGAACCAGTAATACGCGGAGCCGACCTTGATGACTCCGCCGCCATGGGCTTGGACCGGATTGCCGTCGGTGTCGGGGAACTGGGTCGCGTTGGTCACCGTGACCGGCGCCGCATGGGCGGACGGTCCCACGGTCAGCAGGGGGATCAAGGCCGTACCGGCGACCAGCATCCGGATGATGGCGCGTCTGAGCATCTGCGGCTCCTTCGATCGGTGCCGGAGCGGGTGTCGTCCCGGACCCGCACTCCGTGCACGATGTCGCCAGAGTTTGATTTTTGTTAGTTCATGTTGAACCTTGCGCAGAAAGTAGGGGCGCACGGGGACGCCGTCAACGCCCCCAGAAGGAAGGGCCTCCGGAGCCCGTCAACTGCTCAGGAACCGTGAGCAGTCAGCGGCATGATCGCCAGTTCTTACCCTCAGCCGCGTCCTGAACGGCACCCCGGTGGGTCACGCGTCCGCCGCGCAGCGGAAGCCGCAGTTGCCGCTGCTGGAATCCGGGGTGTTGGAGGTGCGGGCGGCGGCCCGGTAGCGGTTGCAGTAGGAGTCGTGGCACAGGTAGGAGCCGCCGCGCATCACACGGCTGTCCCCTTCCTCCGGGCCGCGCGGATCGATTCCGGGCGCGGAGGTGTGGGACGCGGTGAAGCGGTCGAAAACCCACTCCCACACATTGCCGACCATGTTGAACAGGCCGTACGCGTTGGGCCGGTACGTCTCGACGGGAGCGGTGCCGATGTGACCGTCGTCGGCCGTGTTGACGACGGGGAAGTCGCCCTGCCAGATGTTGCAGCGCCAGCGGCCGCGCGGGGTCAGTTCGTCGCCCCAGGGGTAGCGGGCCTGATCGAGACCGCCGCGTGCCGCGTACTCCCACTCGGCCTCGGTCGGCAGCCGCTTGCCCGCCCAGGCGGCGTACGCCTGGGCGTCGTCCCAGGTCACGTGGACGACCGGGTGCCGGTTCCGGTCGCCGATGCCGGAGCCCGGCCCCTCGGGGGTGCGCCACGCGGCGCCCTCCACACCCCGCCACCACGGGGTACCGGCCGCCGCTCTGGTCGCGCGCACCGTCTCGGGCGTGAGGAACCCCGCGAAGACGTACGACCAGCCGAAACGCTCGGCGGCCGTGACATGGCCGGTGTCCTTCACGAACGCGGCGAACTGCGCGTTCGTGACGGCGCAGGCGTCGATGCGGAACGGCGAAACGGTGACCTCGCGCACCGGCCCCTCCCCGTCGCCGGGGTTGGCGTACGCGTCCTCGTTGCCCATGCGGAACGTGCCGCCGGGCAGGGTCACCATGCCCCGGTGCGAGGCCCGCACCGGGCGCGGCACGGCGGGCGTCACCTGCCGCGGACGGTCCGGTCCGGCGGGGGCGCAGCACGGGGATACGGTGCGGCCGCCCCTGTCGGCGGTCGCGCCTGTGTCATGCGCAGTCAATGGACTCCTCCTGCTCCACCGTTCGTGCCGATCCTCGCCGACGACCTCCAACATGGCGAGCTCGCGCCCTGAGGTCAGCAAAGGATCGCCCCCACGACTTGACGCCGCGGCCGCGGAGGTTCCGCGCTTCCCGCGGGCGTACTCGGCGGCCGCGGTGTGCACCCGAAGTCATGGGCGGGGCGGACACCAGAGTCGCCGTCTGACGTGCGGGGTGGGCGGGGCTGTCGGCGCCCCGCCCACCACCGGTGCCCTACACGCCGGCAGTGACGGGTACGTCCGCGTCAGCAGGTGGCGCGGACGTACCCGTCGCTGCCGGACTCGGCGACCTCGACGTCCCGACGGACCACGCTCACCCGGTCCGCGTAGTCGCACGCGTTGCCCATCCCGGCGTCCGTGTACTCGATGAAGACGGCGTTGTCCCCGAAGGCGGAGACGTACTTGCCGCACTCGGTCCAGCGAGGGTCGCCGCACTCCTCGGCGATGGCGAAGTCGAGCCCGTTGGCCTTGCGGTTCCAGGCGAGTTCGACGGTGTTCTTCTGGCCGACAGCGAGTCCCTTGCTGTGTGCGTGCCGCGACAGCAGCCGTATGTAGAGCTGCGCGTGCCGGGCGGTGATCCTGCCGTCGGCCACGTCACGGGTGTAGGTGTCGTAGTTGTCCAGCTCGACCGCGTCGAAGCCCTTCGCGGCACACTCGTCGATCTGCGCGTTGATCTTCTTGGCGATCCGGTCGCGCTTCGCGGGCGAGGAGATGTCGAGGATCACCTCGTCCCAGTCGGGGTCGACGACCGGAGTCCCGTCGCCGTCGCGCAGCAGCAGGTTCCGGTCCCAGTCCTGCGGCCCGCCGACGTCGCCCTCCTGCTGGGTCTGGAAGGCGTTGACGTAGCAGATGTTGTAGAGGCCCTCGGCCGGCGACTCCTTGACGTCGCGGGTGACGACCTTCACGCCACGGGCTGGCGGGTAGGCGCCGCCTATCTGGTAGTCGAAGCCCGCGTTCACCGGGGGAAGGGTGACGGCGGGGGCGGCCTCGGACCGGAAGGAGCCGAGGAGTGTGGCGGCGGTACCGAGGGCGGCGGCGACGGCGAGGCCGGCCGTGATGACCCCGGTCCTGGAACGGCGATGGGAGCGCATGGGCATGACCTTCGGGAGGTTGAGCCGTGTGGGGACGGCGCGTTGGGGGGATCAGCGTCCCGGGAAGATCCGGGCGAACGCTGCCGCCACCCTAGGAGCGGCCGTTCGGCGGCCACAAAGCACATGGATCCTGAAATGTCACTCCACGCGATCTCGTGATCACCGACTGGTACGGCGGCCGGGGGCACCGCCCGTGGAACAACGGCTCGAAGGGCGCCGCGACGAAACCGCCCGCCACGTCCCACGCCTCTGCCATCACAGCGATGAACTGGGGCAACGGCACCGACGCACGCGGGGCACGGCACGACCGGTCTCGGCACGGCCTCACCGTCATCCGCCCGACGCGGCCTCCGACGACGCCGCCCGGCCCCTCCCGACACCGCACAACCGAAGTGATCGTTGTGCCGTGAACTCAGGGCACCCCGAACGAGCGTCGCAGACGTCCGTGCGAGGCTGTCCGTCGTGACGACGCGACAGAACACGAGCCCGTACACGGGCGACGAAAGGCTGCTGTACGGCTGCATGGGCCTCGGCGGCGGCTGGGACACGACCCCGTACGGCGCCACGGAGATCAAGGAGGCGGAAGCCGCCGTCGAAGCGGCGCTCGACAGCGGCATCACCGTGTTCGACCACGCCGACATCTACCGGCACGGCAAGTCCGAGGCGGTGTTCGGGGAGATCCTGGACCGCGCGCCGGGCCTGCGGGAGCGCATCGTCCTGCAGACCAAGTGCGGTATCCGGCTGGCCGACGGCGACCTGCCGGGCATGTACGACCTGCGGAGCGAGACCATCGTGCGCCAGGTGGAGGGGAGCCTCGGCCGGCTGCGTACGGACTTCATCGACGTCCTGCTGCTGCACCGGCCGGACCCGCTGGCCGATCCCGAGGACACGGCCCGCGCGCTGACCGCACTGCACCGGCAGAAACTGGTGCGGGCCTTCGGGGTGTCCAACATGAGCGCCGCCCAGATCGCGCTGCTCCAGGCCCATCTGGACTTCCCCCTGGTCGCCGACCAACTGGAGATGAGCCTCCATCACCGGGACTGGCTGGAGGCCGGTGTCCTGGTGAACACCCCGGAAGCGGCGAACGTCGGCTTCCCCCTGGGCACCTTGGAGCACTGCCGGGCCAACGGGATCCGGATCCAGGCCTGGAGCGCCCTGGCGCGGGGCCGTTTCACCGGCCTGGAGGAGACGCCCGCCGAGCGTGCGACGGCCCGGCTCGTCTCCTCGCTCGCCGAAGCGAAGGGCACCACCCCGGAAACGATTCTGCTCTGGTGGCTCCAGCGGCACCCGGCACGCATCGCGCCCGTGATAGGAAGCGCCCGCCCGGAACGCATCCGCGCCTGCGGCGACGCCGCGCGACGGGAGCCGGAACTCACCCACGAGGAGTGGTACGGCCTCTGGATCACCGCCCGCGGCGCCGCGTTGCCGTAGGGCACGGGACACGAACATACACGTGCTCTTCCTCCCCGTTGTACTGCTTCCGTGCGACCTCGAAGTTGGTACACATATCGCGCATGATCGCGTCGCAGCGGGTGAGCATGGTGTCGGCGAAGACGCTGTGCCGGTACTTCGTGACGACAACCAAATGGACGTACGTCGGGACTTGGATTCCAACGTGGTGCCGTGAACCAATGGTTAGAGTGGGTGCGTGACGTCGGAAGTCGACCTGGTCAGGTGGCAGTTCGGGCATCGTGCCCGGCTGGTACTGACGCCTGTGCAGGTCCGACTCGTGTTCGGTCAGGCCCACGCCGCCCGCACGTTGTGGAACTTGATGCATGACTGGTGGACGATGCTGCGGAAGGACCAGCGCACGCTTGCCGCGGCTGACGTGGCGATCCGCCAGGCCCGCAAGGAGATCGACTGGCTCGCCGTTCTTCCCGCGCAGGCCGCCCAGGGGGTACTGAAGACCTACTTCCAGGCCTGGAAAAATTGCTGGGAAGGCCGCGCTGACGGTCCGAACTTCAAGGCCCGCTTCCGTACGGTCATGTCCGTGGACATCCCACAGGGCCGCGACCTCCAGATCAAGCGGGTGCACCGCCGTTGGGGGATGGTCAACATTCCCAAGGTAGGCCGCGTCCGCTTCCGCTGGACCAAGGACCTCCCGGTCGGGAAAAAGGCGAACGCAGAGAACCGGATCACCGGCGCCCGGCTGATCAAGGACGTGCTCGGCTGGCATATCGCCTTCCGTGTACAGGTCGTGGAATCCAAGCCCGAGCCTCACACGGGGCCGGAGGTCGGCATCGACTGCGGAGTGAACATCCCACTCGCCCTGTCCGACGAGAACCACCAGAACCACGGTCGTCCGGCCCGGCTTCCCGACGGAACCTCCGACCGAGACAAGTGGCTGAATCCCGATGAAAAGGCCAGGCTGCTTCGCCTGGAGCGCAGGGCCGCGCACCGCAATAGCTTCCGCAAGAGTGGCCAGCAGACCTCAAACCGGCTCAAGCGGACCTACGACCAGATCGCAAGCCTTCGCGCGAGAGCCAAGCGCAGGGCCACCGACTGGCAGCACCAGACCACCACCGAGCTCGCCCGTAGGTACGGCACGATTGTGGTCGAGCAACTGGACATCACCAACATGGTCAAGAGCGCCAAGGGCACCATCGAAGAACCAGGGAAGAACGTCGCGCAGAAATCCGGCCTGAACCGCTCCATCAGCCAAGAGGCATGGGGCCGCACCGTGACGATGCTGGCGTACAAGACGGCCCGCCACGGCGGCACCCTGTACAAGGTCCCCGCTCCCGGCACCTCTCAGCGCTGCTCCGCATGCGGCTTCACCACCCCAGGCAGCCGGGAGGACCAGGCCACATTTGTGTGCAAGAACCCCGACTGCGGCTGGGCGGCGAACGCCGACTCGAACGCAGCCCGAAACATCCTGCATCTGTACCGGATCGGCCTCGTGGCAATCCCGGCTGCCGGGAGGGCAGTCGTCAGGCGCGCTCTTCGCGTCAAGCCCGCCACCGCAAGGTAGGAGGGAATCTCCCGGCTTCAGCCGGGAGAGCACTTCAATGGTACAACGACACGCAGCACAACGGCTTGTACGTCGGGAACGGCAAGGCCATCCACGCGCCACGTACCGGCAAGAACGTCGAGATAGCGCCGGTGGACTCCATGCCGTTCTTCGCCGCTTCGCGGCCCTGATTCCCGGCCCTGTTTCCCCGCTCCGGCTCCGGCTCCGGCTCCGGCTCCGGGGGAAACGCGCACCGGTGGCCCCGGGTTTGCGCGAACGCTCATCGCGGACGATCAATGAACCGGGCTCCAACGAATTGTTCGTATTACCGCATTTAGGTTCGTTCCATGCACAACACTCGCCCGACCTCCCTGCGGGAAGCCGCCAAGTTCCTCGGTGCCAGTGTGCTCGCGGGAGCCGTCATGGCCGGTCTGGCGGTGCCCGCCGTGGGCGCCCTCGGCCTGGCGGCGAAGGGCTCGGTGGAGAGCTTCGACGAGCTCCCGGCGAACATGAAGACACCGCCGCTCAGCCAGCGCACCACGATCCTGGACGCCGACGGCGGCCGGATCGCGACCGTCTACTCACGTGACCGCACGGTCGTCGGCATCGAGCAGATGTCGCCGTACGTGCGCAAGGCGATCGTCGCGATCGAGGACTCCCGCTTCTACGAGCACGGCGCGGTCGACCTGAAGGGTGTCCTGCGCGCGCTCGACCGCAACGCGCGCAGCGGCGAGGTCACGCAGGGCGGCTCCACGCTCACCCAGCAGTATGTGAAGAACGTCTTCGTGGAGGAGGCCGGCGACGACCCGACGAAGGTCGCCGAGGCCACCCAGCAGACCATCGGCCGCAAGATCCGCGAGCTGAAGTTCGCGATCCAGGTGGAGAAGGAGCTGGGCAAGAAGAAGATCCTCGAGAACTACCTGAACATCACGTTCTTCGGCCAGCAGGCCTACGGCGTCGAGGCCGCCTCCCAGCGCTACTTCTCCAAGTCGGCCGAGGACCTCGAACTCCGGGAAGCCGCCCTGCTCGCGGGCCTGGTGCAGTCACCCAGCCGCTACGATCCGGTCAACAACGAGGCGCAGGCCGTCGAACGGCGCAACCTCGTGCTGCAGCGGATGGCCGAGGTCGGCGACATATCCCCGGCCGACGCCGAGCGGGCCAAGAAGCAGCCGCTGGGTCTGAAGGTCAGCCGCCCGCAGAACGGCTGCATCACCGCCGTCAGGGACGCGGGCTTCTTCTGCGACTACGTACGCCAGGTGTTCCTCGACGACCCGGTCTTCGGCAGGACCGAGGAGGAGCGGGCCAGGCTCTGGAACCGGGGCGGTCTCACGATCCGCACCACCCTCGACCCGCAGGCGCAGGAGTCCGTCCGGGCGTCGGTCCGCAAGCACGTCTATCAGAGCGACGACGTCGCGACGGCCGCCACCGTCGTCGAGCCGGGCACCGGCCGGATCCTGGCGATGGGCCAGTCGCGGCCGTACGGCGTCGACACCGAGAAGCAGGAGACGACCCTGAATCTCTCGGTCGGCTCCGACAAGGGCGGCGGCGCGGGCTACCAGCCGGGGTCCACGTTCAAGCCGATCGTGGCCGCCGCCGCTCTGGAGCAGGGGACACCGGCGACGAAGAGGTATTCCTCGCCGTACGAGATGGACTATCCGACCCCGGTCTCCGCCTGCGACGGCGCGACCTGGAACGAACCGGGTGTCCCGGTCGAGAACGAGAACGAGTCGGAGGTCGGCCCCTACGGCATGACGGAGGCCACGGCCAAGTCCGTCAACACCTACTTCGTGCAGCTGATCAGCGAGATCGGCATCTGCCCGGTGACCGGGATGGCGAAGAAGATGGGCGTCGAGCGCGCGGACGGCAGGGAGATGCAGCAGGCCCCGTCCATCGCCCTCGGCACCCAGGAGGTGTCGCCGCTGACCATGGCGAGCGGCTACGCCGCGTTCGCGGCGCGCGGGATGTACTGCACACCGGTCGCCGTCGAGTCCGTCACCCGGCAGGTCGGCGACAGGAGCGAGCCCTTGAAGGTGCCGAAGTCGGCCTGCTCACGCGCGATGTCCGAGACCACGGCCGACACCGTCAACACCCTGCTGCGGGGAGTCGTCGAGGACGGCACAGGAAGGCAGGCGGGCCTCGACGGCCGTCCCAGCGCGGGCAAGACGGGCACCACCGACTTCCGCTACGCCGCCTGGTTCGTGGGCTACACGCCGAACATGGCCGGCGCCGTGTGGGTCGGCGACCCCGCCCACGAGCGGAAGATGATCGACATCTCGATCGGTGGCCAGTGGCACTCCAAGGTGTTCGGTGGCGCGGTGCCCGGCCCGATCTGGCGCGACATGATGAGCGGCGCGCTGTCCGGCAAGGCGGCACCCGACTTCACCCTCGTGAACATCCCGGACGACCGCGGAGACGGCGCCGGCGACGGCAACCGTGAGCGTGGCCGCGACCGCAATGGCGACCGCGACCTCGATCGCGGCGGGGACGACGGCGTGCGCGACGCAAGGTAGCCGCCGGGTCGATCGGACTCCCGCCGGGGGGTTCGCTGAGTCCGGGGGCGCCAAGTGGCCGTCGCTCATGGGGCGTCGGCGTGGATCAGGGCGACGACCCGTTCGGGTTCGAGCAGCGTCGCGCAGCAAATGGAAGCGGCTGGGCGGCAGCGCCGGCGACCTGGTCGTGCTCGGCGCCGATGGCCGAGACCGGCGCGGTGAGACCGCGCAGCCGCTCCAGACAATCGAAGAACGCGATCACGCGCAGCACCTGGCCAAGGGATCATCCGTCCCCCGCGAGGTCTACGTGCCCCCGGCTCAGGGGCAGAAGACGCACCCAACTTCTGTGCTGGTCAGGCAAGGACGAGGCGGGCTGTGGGCATCCCCTGTGCTGTCGACCTGACTACGGACGCAGGGGTTCTCGCATCATTGTGGCGAACACCGGAGAATCCTCGAACGGCTGCTGACGGCCGATCTGCTTGTACCCCCAAGCCTCGTACACGGCCTTGAGTCGCCCATCGGAGAGCGCTGGATTGACGAGCAGGGTCACGCGCTGCTCCCGGCGCCGCGACAGCAACTCTTCGTGAAGAGAACGAGCAACTCCCGCGCCGCGAGCGCCGCGCCACTGCCGCCGGACGAGGATCTCGTTGAGAGCGAGTGTGCGCTTGCCGTCCTCCTTCAGATAGTCGGTCGGCAAGGGCTCCTGCTCCGCCGACCACCATCCAGTGTTCTCTCCGAGAGGCACGGCAAATACGTAGCCGATCGGCTCCTCAGCACGGTACGCGACGACTGCTTCCCAGCCTGGCCTGGACGAATACGCCGTGAGGCGTTCATCGAACCGGTCACGCCGGTAGAAGGGCCGGTCCATCAGCCCGAACTCGCCACGCACCTCCACGTGAATGTCGAGTATGAGCTCCCGAACCTCTGAGACGTTGCTGGTGCGGTGGTAGGTAGGGGTTGTGCCCTTCATGCGGCTGCCTTCCGATGCTCGAGCCACGCAGTGGTGTCGGAGCTGCGCGGTGCCAGGGCTGTGAGTCGGTTCGTGAAGTCGTTCAGGAGCATGGATACGCGGCCGTGTCGTGCCATTGCTGCCGGGACGATACGGGCTGAGGCGACGGCAGGCTCGATGTCGCCTTGGCCGAGCTGAGCAAGGGCGAGGTTGGCGTACGTCAGGGCGTGGTTCCGCTCGAGGTCCGGCCGCAGTCCGGCAAGGCATCGGTGTGCATGGCGCTCGGCTTCGTCCCACTTTCCGAGGCGCAGGAAGGCGAAGGTGGCGAGGCTGTCGAGCTCGGCCTGGTCGTAGAAGCCCATCCACGGCGGGCGGTGCTTCGCACTGTCGGCACTGTCGAACGAGGTTTGTGCGAGCCCGATCGAGCGGAGTGCGCCGCGCTCGTCTCCCTGATCGGCATGGAAGGTGGCCAGCCGGGCCATAGCCAACGAAGCGTAGAGAGGGTCGCAGCGGGTGATGGGCGTGGCGCGGGCGGCTTCACCGGCGGCGATGGCGTCCGTGGGGAGGCCGAGATGCCGGTACATGATGGCGGCGTGGCCCCAGACGCGGTAGAGGACGAACCGGTTCTTGGCGAGGCCGGCGAGCGTGACGGCCTTGTTGAGGTAGGGCTCAGCCTGCGTGAGGCGCTGGCCGTCGATGGCCGCCCACATGGCACTCGCGGTGAATGCTGCGGCGACCCCGTAGAGCTCGGACCGGATACGACTGGACGCGGTATGGGTGTTCTGCAGGTGTACCGCTTCGTCAGCGAGTGCAGCCGCGTGCTCCTGGAGCTCCAGCGTGCCGCCGTACTTGTTGTCCATGGAGACGACGGCTGCCAGCTTGGCATTCATCCGATCGACGTCGGCTGAACCAAGACGGCGTTGCGCACTCGTGGGCGCGGTCAGGGATGCGCCAGCGGCAGCAGCCGCGGCCAGGAAAGCGCGTCGATACACGGGGTCGTCCTCAGGTGCTGGGGAGAGCTTCGGGTCCGTACTCCCCCGAGGAACGAAGCCTAACTCCGTGGCAGTTCGACCCGTCACTGTCTCGAGAGCCGTTCTCAGCAGGGCGTTCGGTGACCTGTGCTCGCCACGGAGCAGCTTGAACACGTGACGGTCATGGATGGTTCCATAAGCGCCCGTGAGGTCACCGATTGCCGTGTTGACCAGGGAAGTCAACTCCCCGACGGACATCATGTGCCCGGCCAGCCACGCAGCTAACGCGTCGTTACGTGTAACCGACATGACCGAACGTCATGAGGAGGGGTGTCCCCAAAGAGTAAAGGGACAGCCAAAACGGCAGGGGCGATGCGCACAAGTGGGTGCCAATACGGCATCCCCATGGCCTGGCCAACGGCGGTTATCTGGCTACACGGAGGGCAAGCAGGCAGCGGTCATCTCCTGCTCGCACTCCCCTCCTGCCCCAAGAGGACGTGATGACGACGACAGCCCTACGGATGCCCCGCCCGGTCCACCGCGATGGCGAGGTGCTGCACCAGCGGATCGCGGTCGCACCCCGCTCCGGCGATGCTCTGCCCTGCGCGGAGGACGCCTCTCGGGTAAGGGCCATACGAAGGATCGCGGCAGCCAGACTCAGAAGCTGCGGACTCGAGGCTTTGAGCACCGAGGTGGCGCTCATCGTCTCCGAACTGCTGACCAACGCCTTGATGCACAGCGGCACTACGGAAATCACCCTCCACCTCGGACTTCAGGACGGATTCCTTCACGTCACCGTCATCGACGGCATGCCGGGTCACGCCGCCCGCAAGCCGACCACCGACGACGCCGAATCCGGGCGAGGCCTCGCCCTCGTCCAGGCCGTGGCCAGCGAGAACGGCGGGACCTGGGGAACCAGCAAGGACGGTGCCGAAACTTGGTGCAGTCTGCGCGTACCGTCCAAGGAGCGCCCGTGAATCCGCCGGCCACCCTCCCCCGCTGGACACAGCGCACCACACCGTGGACGCCACCTCTTGTCCCCGAGGATCTGGCTGACGTCTTAGCCAAGGCGCGGCAGTGGACTCCCTTCGACGGCGAGGGCTTACTCGACGACGTCGGCGCGGTCCTGGACGACGTCGTCCCGCTGGAAGAAGACCTCGAGGACCACGCTCGGCGGCTCCGCGGGCACTTGATGAGGCTCGTGGACATCGCGATCGCCGCCGAAGTCGGTCAGAAGGACGTCGAAGCTGACCGGCTGATCCGACAGGCCCGCGACCTACGAGCCCATGACCTGCCCGGGGACCACCGGCAAGCCGTCGGTCAACTGCGCCGGATGGCCTGGTCTGTGAACGAACTCCTTGAGCGCCTCGCCGCGATCAAGTGCCTCAAGGAGGCAGCGTGATCGTCCCTCCCTTCCCGTACAGCCCGCCCAGAAGCCCGAGAGAGAACCGTCCCGTGCACCCCCCGACCGAGTCCGTCGTAGTTGCCTTCATCGGCCAGCGGGAGGAAGACGAGGCGGCTGCCGGCACGCTCACGATCGTGGCGCACGTCTCGGGACCGCGGCTGTACTACAGGGACGAGGACCGCACCCGAGCCACGATCTGCACCAACCGGCCATCGGTGTGCCCCAGGCACACCGATCCGCACTGAGGTTCTCCACGTAGACCCCTGTCCGATGGCCCAGCGGATCCGGTGGGCCACCAGACAGGTCGTACCGACACCCACCGTAGAGAGGAAGAATGATGACCACAGCGAAAATCCCCTTCGCCGCGCGCGCCGCAGCACCGCCGTGCCTGGTGACCACCTCGATCGCCGGGGTCCGCTGGCACGAGGAGCGCCAGATCAACCTGGCCGCCGACGGCAAGCCCTGGCACACCAAGGCGCAGGCCGCTTCGACGACCGACACCAACCTGGACGGCAAGGGCGACGACGTCTCCGACCCGTACTTCGCGCCGGCGTCATGAGTGCCGCCGCCCGCCCTGTGCTCGTTGTCGCTGAGCAGCTCGACGCTGCGGCCGACATGGTCGTCGACCAGCTCAACCGGCGCAACGTGCCCGTGATGCGTTTCGACGTCGCGGAGTTCCCCCAGCGGCTCACCCTCACCGGTAATCACCTGCCCCAGGAATCGGGCTGGACGGGGACGATCGACGACGGGCGCCGGACGGTGCGGCTCGAAGAGGTGCGGGCCGTCTACTGGAGGCGGCCCGCACGTCCGCAGATCGCCGCTTCCGTCCCTGAGCCCTACGCCACTTGGGCGCAGAACCAGGCCGACGCCGCAATCCTCAACCTCCTGAGTGCTCTGTCCGGTGCTCGATGGCTCAACGACCCTCACGCGGACCGGGTCGCGGCTCACAAGCCTCAGCAACTCGTCGCCGCGACGCGTTGCGGGCTGATGGTGCCGCGGAGCATCATCACCAACGACCTCGAAGCGGCACGAGCCTTCGCAAAGGAGGTGGACGGACCGCTGATCTGCAAGCCCGTCCTTGGCGGCCGGCTCGACGTCGGCGAAGACCGCAGCCTGATGGTCGCAACCCACCGCGTCAACTCGGAGGACTTCGACGACACCATCCGCCTGACGGCCCACTACGTCCAGGAAGACATCACCAAGGCGTACGAGGTACGTCTGATCGCCGTCGGCGGCGATGTTTTCGGCGGCAAGCTGATCACCACCAGCAAAGCCGCCGGTATCGACTGGCGGACCGACTACAACCACATCGAGTACGACACCGTGGCCGTCCCCGCCGATGTCGCCACCGGGGTGCGCCGGTTCCTCGCCTACTACGGCATCGCGTTCGGCGCCTTCGACTTCGCCGTAACGCCCGCGGGGCAGTGGGTGTTCTTCGAGAACAACCCTTGCGGCACCTGGGGCTGGGTTGAGAACCGTACGGGTCTGCCGATCGCAGCGGCGCACGCCGCATACCTGATGGGAGCAACCGAATGACCTGGCCCGACAGCGGCACCTCTGCCTCCGCGCGTCAGCAGATGGCCGCGGATCTCGCGGCCGGGCGCTGGAGCGACGCGTTCGCCGCCGTTCCCCGCCACGTGTTCGTACCCCGCTTCTTCCAGCAGAACGCCGAAGGAGGATGGCAGTCCGTGGCCTGGGGGGGACCCCAGCTACCTGGACTCGGTCTACAGCGATGCGGCGCTGACCACTCAGCTCGACGGACATGGTGTCCCCACCAGCTCGTCCAGCCAGCCATCCATCATGCTGAGAATGCTCGAAGCCCTGGACGCCGCCGAGGGCCACCGAGTGTTCGAGCTGGGCACCGGCACCGGCTACAACCTGGCCCTGCTCTGCCACCGACTCACGGACGCCGACGTGACGAGCGTCGACATCGACGCCGGCCTCGTCGAGACCGCCCTCCGGCATCTGCGCACAGTCGGGGTGAAGCCGACCGTGTCCGTCGGCGACGGCGCGGAGGGCTACCCGACACGAGCGCCGTACGACCGCATCATCGCCACTGTGGGGTTGCACATGATCCCCCGGCCGCTCCTGCAGCAGGCGGCTCCCGGTGCTGTGGTCGTCGCCCCTCTCGGATACGGCATCGCACGCGCCACGGTCACGGGGGAGGGGCACGCGGTCGGCACCTTCCTGGCCACTCCAGCGCACTTCATGGCTCGACGGGTCGACGGAGCGCCTCCGCGGTTCGACACGGCCAGAGAGCAGCCGCCGACCGACAGCAGCCTTCCGCCGGCGGATCTCTTCGGACGGCTCAAGTTCCCCGCCTCACTGGCACTGCCCGGCTACAGTTCGTGCTCCTGGCGCGACGATGACGGGAACCTCAGCGCGGTAGGGCTGTGGACCTCTGATGGGTCGACCGCCATTGCGGACGTCTCCGGAGCCGTCCGCCAGTACGGCCCGCAAAGGCTCTGGGACGTCGTTGAGGGCCTGGCGAAGGTCTTCGCGGACGCACCAGCTCGCGAAGACTTTCGGCTGACGATCACGCCCACCCGACAAACCGTCTCGTACGGAGAAACCGACGGGCCGAGCTGGGCCCTGCCCAGCAGCCCATAGCCACCGCGTCCAGGTACCGGCTTCACTCGTCCGCCGACCGAGCGATCAACCGGCGCTGTACCAGCGATTGCTCATCAGGCACGAGCAGTCGACGTTGCAACCCCATGGCCCCGCTGCCCTCGCCGGATTCGCCCGTCTCCCGTCGTCGAGGCAGGTGGTTCGCTGGCGGCATGCACCCGATCCTGGTCACCGGCATGCTGCCCGCCGTCCCTCGTCTGCTGGCCCGATGCCGTGCGCTGGCCGCCGTCAGCGCGCTCGTGCACAGTGGCGAGGGCGCGCCGTCAGGGCCGCCCGTCTACACGCTGAGGCCGTCGATCGACGGGAGCCGGCACCACTACGGACCGCGGCCGGTCTCCGTCGGACCGGTGCTGTCCATGGCCCACGACGGACACCACTTCGACGTCCTGTTCAGCGAGGCGGGCACCCTCGTCTGGGGCTTGTCGGCGCTGGACGAGCCGTCCGGCGGGGCGTCGCACCGGCCGTTCCACGGTGAGGAGTTCACCGGGTTCACGCCGTGCCTGCCCACCGAACTGCGCGCGCTGCTGCCGCGCCAGCTGTTCAACGTGCTGGCCTGGTGCCGGCCCGGTGACGAAGCCTGGCACGTCCTCGACCCGTCCGGCGCCCTGTCGGGTGACCGGGCCCTGCTGCACGACCTGACGGCCCACCCGACCGGCCCCGGTCTGAAGTGGCTCGGCTCCCCGTGGCCCGCGGAAACACTGTGGGAGGTGCTCGATCTGCCCTCCGGGACCCCCGCGCCGACAGGACCGGCACGCGGTGACGACCGCGGCGAGGAGGTGTTCCGTTGCCGGGACGACTCGGGGCTCATCACGACCGCCGTCTTCCGCCGTGACTCCGACGGCAGTCACCCCCTCCACCTCGGCATGCGGATCGGCGTGCCGGACGACATGGTGGTGGTCGGCGGTGGTGCCGTCACCCACGGAGAGCCGCACGGTGCGCTGCTCACCGCTTCCTGCCCCTCCCCCGACGGCGGCGCCTGGGTGGTTTCGTCGAAGGACCATCTCGTCGCCCAGCCGCACACCTTGACCGGATACGCCATCGGTCTGGCCGTCGACGGTGTCGGTCCCGCGCAACTGGCTTCGCGGCTGCTGAGCGTCCGGCGCGTGCGCGGCACTGTGGCGGCGCATCCGTCGGCTTCCGCCGCCGCACCGGAGGGACATGTCCTCATCGGCGGCGGGTTCCGGGTGAACTGGCACGACGGGACGCAGGCTCTCGGACCGGGCAGCCTGGCCACGGCCTCCTTCCCGCTGAACGGGACGTCCTGGGAGGTACGGGCCAAGGACCACCTCCTCCCGCACCCCTGCACCGTGGACGCGTACGCCGTCGGTCTGCGGAGTTCCTTCACCGTGGCGGGCCGCCGGTACCGGGTCGACCGGCGCGTCGCCTCGGCGCCGAGCGGGACGCGGACCACCCGGCCGTCCGCCGTGGTCACTTTCGACGGCTCCGGCCACGCGTTGACCGGTGTGGGCGCCGAGGTGCGGTACGACGAGCCCGGCTCGATGCTGTGGCGGCTGGAGCCGCTGGTACGGGACGGGGGGTCGGTCTGCGTGGCGGCGAGCGGGAAGGAGCACCTGGAAAGGGCGTCGGCGACGTCCGTCGCGTTCGGGCTGGGGGTCCGTCTGGTCGCCGACGACCTCAAGCGGCCGGTGCAGTAGACCGCTCCGGCAATTCAGCCGTCAGCACCGGTCCCGCCGTGGCTCCAAATGCTCAATGGGCGTGAGCAATTCCAACCCCTTTGCAGGGCTCGACGCGCACCAAACAGAGGTCCCCGACGGACAAATGCCTCTTTCTCTCCGTCGAAGCATGACGGCTTTGTCAGTGGGTCCCGTTAGCGTCCCCAGCCATGTACGCCACCACCCGGTGGCGGCACATACGCAATTCAAGTCGAGCGAAAGGCGCCTCGTGAAAACGCAGCTGCACCGGACAGCATTCGCCGTTCCCGTGGGGGTACTGGCCCTCCTTGTCTCGGGCTGCGCGGAGACGGAGAAGAAGTCGACGGGATCCGACCGCGCCGCCACGCAGGAGAGTTCCTCCGCCGGGACGCAGGAATCAACCGGGGAAAAGCCGCCGACCAGCGCGCAGTTGTCGACCATGCTGCTCCAGCCGGGAGAACTCGACGGCTACGACATCAAGGCCTCCGACTCGGCCAAGGTGACGAAGGCCTACCGCGGGGACACCAGCGGTTTCGTCACGTCCGACAAGCCCGAATGCACGCCGCTGGCCGGGATGCTCGCCGCGCTGCCCGGAAAGGACGCGGTCGGCGCGGCGGGCACCACCGGGGTGGCCGGAGCACCGGAGAAGGAGGAACTCGACAGCCCGCCCGCGCTGGACGAGGCGATGGAGGACGGCTTCGACGCCCTCGGGAAGATGCGTATGGACGTCCTGTCCCTGTCTTCCTACGCGGGTGAGGCCGGCGCGAAGGAGGAGAGGGACGCGGTGTCGAAGGCCGCCCGGTCCTGCGCGGGCGGATTCGAGATCACGATGTCGAAGGAGGGCGCCGAGGCCTTCCAGCCGGAGGCGGCGGGCAGCATGGAGACCATGCCCATCTCCTCCGTCACAAAGGTCCCCACCAAGTGGGGCGACGACGCCTCCGCGTGGCGGCTGGAGATATCCGAGCAGGGCATGAGCATGTTCCTCACGGTCGCCGCGGTCCAGAAGGGGCCGGTGCTCGTCAAGACCAACTCGGTCGTTTTCGACTTCAGCGGCAAGGGCAAGGGCCGGCTGCCCGAGGAGGCGATCGAGGCGCAGCTCGGCAAGCTGAAGTGAGCGGCGCGGCAGCCTCCCGGGGCGTCTGCGCGTGACGTCCGGCGTCCCGGTCCGGGTTCCGTCCTCCGTGCGGGGACGGAACCCGGACCGGGCGCACCGCTCCGCGCGCTCAGGGCGCGTGCAGGGCGAGCGTCGGGGACAGTCGCGCGGCCCGGACCGCCGGGTAGAGCCCGGCGAGGGTGCCGATGGCCAGGGTCGCCCCGGCCCCGCCGCCCATCGCCCACGCGGGCACCGTCCAGGGCATGCCGCCCGTCATCGCGTAGATCGCGGTGGCCAGCGCCCCGAGCACGACCCCGGCCAGACCGCCGAGTCCGGACAGCATCAGCGACTCGACGACGAACTGGAGCCGGATCTGTCCCCGGGTGGCTCCGAACGACCTTCGCAGACCTATCTCGTGCTTCCGCTCCAGCACCGAGATGATCATGGTGTTGGCGATGCCGACCCCGCCGACCAGCAGGGCGACACCACCGAGACCGAGCAGCAGGCTGTTGAACGCGGCGTCCGAGGCCGCCTTGGCCTTCAGCGCCTCCGACGGGTCGGAGACCTCGACCTCGTGCGGTGCCTGCGGATCGACGGTGCGGGGCAGCAGGTCCTGCACCGCCGTGACCCGGTCGTCGGTGGACCGCTCGTACACGGCGGTCGGATGACCGTCGAAGCCGAGCCAGGTCCGGGCCCCCGCCCAGCCGACCAGCGCGGATTCGTCGACCTCGGGGGCCATCGGCAGGGGGTTGAGGACGCCGACGACGGTGAAGTACCGGCCGCCCAGCCAGACCCGTTGGCCGCTCTCGGTGATGCCGAGCCGCTTCGCCGCCGTGTGCCCGAGCACGACGGCCGGGTAGCGGCCGTTGGCCTTGTTGAGCCAGGTGCCCGCCGCCATGGAGCCGCGCAGCGTCTCCTTCAGGCTCTCCGTGGCGGCCTGGACGGCGATGCCTCCGGTCTGCGTCTTCGGGATGTGCTCGGAGCGGTAGACGTGCACGCCGTCGAGACCGCCCAGCGCGCCGACCTGCTCCACGCCGTCGATCGCGCCGACGGTCCGGACCGCGCTCTCGGGGAGCTTCACATCCTCACCGGGAACGAACGACTGCCCGGGCCTGACCACCAGCATGTTCGTGCCGAGCCGGTCCAGTTCCCGCATGAGCGCGGCCTGGCCGGTGGCGGAGATCCCCACCACGGCGATCATCGTGGCGATCCCGATGGCGATGCCCAGCGCGGACAGGACCACCCGCATCGGCCGGCCCCGCAGTCCCGCCGACCCGACCTGGAGGACGTCCGCCAGGCCCAGCCCGGCGGGGGCGAGACGCCGGTCCCCGCGGCTCACCGGGCACCGCCCGGAACGCGCCTGCGGGTGTCCTCGACGACGCGCCCGTCCAGGATGCGGACCTGGCGCGGCAGGGACTCGGCGAGTTCCCGGTCGTGTGTGATGACGGCGATGGTCGCCCCGTCGGCGTTGAGTTCGTGGAGCAGTTCCATCACCGCCTTGCCGGACGCGGAGTCCAGCGCCCCGGTCGGCTCGTCGGCCAGGAGGAGCTTCGGCCGCCCGGCAACCGCGCGCGCGATGGCCACACGCTGCTGCTGGCCCCCGGAGAGGGCGTGCGGCCTGTGCCCGACGCGGTCGGCCAGCCCCACCCGCTCAAGGGCGGCCCTGCCCCGGCGCCGGCGCTCGGCACGCGCCAGACCGGAGTAGCGCAGTCCCTCGGTGACGTTGTCCAGCGCCGTAGCCGCGGGTACGAGGTGGAAGGACTGGAAGACGAACCCGATGTGCCGGGCGCGCAGTGCGGAGACCTGGCGGTCGGACAGGTCGCCGACCGTGTGCCCGGCGATGGCGACCGTGCCGGCGGTGGGCCGGTCCAGGGTGCCGAGGATGTGCAGCAGGGTGGACTTGCCGGAGCCGGACGGGCCGACGATGGCGAGCAGTTCCCCGGCGGTGACGGTGAGGTCGACACCGCCGAGGGCGGTCACCCCGCCCGGGTACTCCTTGGTCACCCCCGTCAGCTCGGCGACCACCTCCGCACTCGTCGCCGTATGCCCAGCAAGGACCTCCGGGTCGGATTCGGCAGCCCTGTCGACGGCGCCGTCGCGTGCTGTGGCACCCCCGCCCACGGCGTCCGCGTTCGCCGCGTGTCCGGTGTCCGTCATGCCGGGACACCCACCTTCATGCCCTCGCGCAGGCCGCCGCCCGACACCTCGACCCGGCCGTCGGCGAAGATGCCCAGCTCCACCGGTACGTCCCTGGCCTCGCCGTCATCGACGACACGGACGCCGAAGCCGCCGTTCTCCAGCGCCAGGAGCGACTCGACCGGCACGGACAGCACGTCCTTGCGGCGTTCCCCCGACAGCGTCACGGTGACCGGCGACTTGTCGATGCCCCCGACCCGGCCGGGCCGGTCCAGCTCGACGGTGATCTTCACCTTCGGGGTCTTGTCCTCCGACTGCCGGTCGACCTCGGCGGTCCTGCCGACCGAGCTGACCTCGCCCTTCACACTCCTGCCGTCGGGGAGCCGCACGGTCACGACGTCCCCGGTGCCGATGTCGTCCGCCTCGGAGACCTCCAGGTCGAACTGCACGACACGTTCGGAGCTCGTGGTCGTCAGTACCGTCACACCGGGCTGGGACCGCCCGCCGAGCGTGGCCGGCGCCGTCTGCACCCTCACCGCCGAGGGCGCGAACGCGATCTGCTCGGGACCGATCGTGCCGGTCTCCTTCAGGCCATGGCTCTCCTGCCAGGCCTCGACGCCGCGCTCGGTGCCCTCGGTGAACTCGTCGTCGGCCACGAGTCCGGACCCGAAGCCCAGCGCGATGAGGTTCTGCTTGAGCTGGCGCACGTCCGCGCCCTCGTCGCCCTTCTTCAGGGTGCGGTAGGCGGGTTTGTCGCCGTACATCAGACGCACGGCGGTGCCGTCCACCTCATAGAGCCTGCCGTTCCGCTTGACGGTGGACCCGGCTGCGGGCAGCCAGGTGAAGGTGCCCTGTCCGCCGGCCGTGAGCTTGCGCTGGGACGAGAAGGCGAGCGTGCCCTCGACGTCGGTGGAGCTGACCATGGTCTGGCGTACGACCGAGGCGGTCCTGGTCGGGACCGGTACCGGGGCGTCCTGGGCGGTGGATCCGGAGGTGTCGGAGACGAGGGTGGCCGTCAGCAGGCCGCCTGTCGCGACCAGGCCCGCCACCAGGGCGGCGAGCAGCGGTTTCCTGAGCTTCATGGTCGTGTCCTCGGATCGAGCGGCGTCAGCCGAAGTCCTTGGAGCACGCGGCGCTCGCCGCCTGGTACTCGCTCCTGCGGCTGTCCGGGATCTTCACCGTGGGCATCTTCGCGGCACCGTCGACGAACTCCGGGTCGGGATGGTCGAAGCCCTCCTTGCGCATGCATGCGGCGAACGCCAGCATCTGCTCCTTGGCCTTCGGCGACAGGCCGCCACCGGCCCCGGCCCCGCTCCCGCCCCCGGCGACCTGGCAGTCCTTCAGTGCCTGCTGGAATTCCTTCGCCGACAGTTCGCCCGGCAGGATCTGGCCGAGGCCGCCCGACACGCCGCTCTTGACTTCGGCGCCCTTCTCACGAAGGCAGTCATACGCCTTTGCCCGCTTGTCGCTCACGGAATCCCCGCCGGAGTTCTTTTCCTGGTCCGATTCCTGACCGCTGCACCCGGTCAGCCACAAAGTCATCGCGGACACCGCGCAGACCGTCGCGAATCCGAACTTGTTCCGTCGCATTTCCGCCTCCTTTTCACGGCCCGGTGGCCGGCTCTCCGGGCCGCTTTCCATCCGGCGGCTCGCCGGATGGCGGCACCATGCCCGAGGCGGCGGTTACAGCGCTCTCACCGATTCTGTTATCTCGCCGAAAGGTGCCTTCCTGTACAACGGGCGGTATGAGAGTCCTGGTTGTGGAGGACGAGGAATTCCTCGCGGAAATGATCGCCGAGGGCCTGCGTGCCAACGCCATCGCCGCCGACGTGGCCGGTGACGGTCTGGAGGCGGTGCGGCGGCTGAACGACGACGTGTACGACGTGCTCGTCCTGGACCGGGACCTGCCCGGCATGCACGGCGACGACGTCTGCCGCCGGATCGTGCACACCGGGGCTGTCACGCGGATTCTGATGCTGACGGCCTCCGGGACGGTCCACGACCGGGTGGAGGGCCTGTCCCTGGGCGCGGACGACTACCTCGCCAAGCCGTTCGCCTTCGAGGAGTTGGTGGCCCGGGTGCTGGCGCTCGGCCGACGGGCCCGACCGGCGCTGCCGCCCGTGATCCGGCGCTCGGGTATCGCCCTGGACACCGCCGCCCGGCAGGCGCGGCGGCACGGGCGCCCGCTGCGGCTGTCGCCGAAGGAGTTCGCGGTGCTGGAGGCACTGCTGCGGGCGGGCGGTGCCGTGGTGAGCCACGACGACCTCGTGGAGCAGGTCTGGGAGGAGCACGTCAGTTACCGCACCAACGCGGTCCGGGTGACACTCAGCCGGCTCCGGGCGAAGCTCGGTGAGCCCGTGGTCATCGAGACGGTGTCGGGTGCGGGGTACCGCGTCGCCGTGGAGCCCGGCGAATGACGGGCCTCCCGCGACTCGGCTCCCGCCGACCGCCGTCACAAACACACCCACACGCGCAGACTCAGGCACAGCCCCAGACTCAGGCACAGCCCCAGACTCAGACACAGACACGGGCACGGGCACGGGCACGGGCACGGGCACGGGCGGGGATCCTGACCGGTGAGCGGGCCCGCCTCACCGCGCTGTGCTGCGCGATGCTCCTGGTGGTGGGGGGTGGCCTCATCGTCCTGGTGTACGTGTTCGCGGGCCAGAATCTGTACCGGAGCATGCAACAGGTCGCGCGCGCCCCTGTGACAGGACTGTCCGGCACCGCGTGGGGGATCGTGCCGCGGGGTCTCACCGCGCCCCCCGGCACACCCGTCCCCCGGAGACCGATCGCACCCGACGGGGGGACCGTCCGCACACTCGACGAGCGCACCCAGGAACAGCTCACCGACTCGCTGCGATCCGCCGCGGCGCGTGAACTGGCCACCGCCGCGCTGGTCGGTCTCGCCGCCCTCACCGCCGTCTCCGTCCCGGTCGCGTGGTGGACGGCGGGCCGCGTGCTGCGCCCCGTACGACACCTGACGGAGACGGCCCGCCGGCTCACCGGTACGACGCTCCACGAACGCATCGCGCTGCGCGGCCCGCCGGGTGAACTGAAGGTGCTGGCGGACACCTTCGACGAGATGCTCGACCGGCTGGAGAACCAGGTCGAGGCACAGAAGAGGTTCGCGGCCAACGCTGCGCACGAACTGCGCACGCCTCTCGCGCTCCAGCGCACGGCCGCCGAGGTCGGGCTGGCGGGCTCACCGGATCCGGAGCGCGTGGCCCGTATCCGGGCCAAGCTCGTGGAGACGTCCGAGCGGCAGGAGCAGCTCATCGAGGGGCTGTTGCTCCTGGCGGTGTCCGAACAGGAACTCCAGCGCCGTACGACCGTCGACCTGCGGGACATCGCCACCACGGCCGTGCACACGCTGACTCCCCTGGCGGCGGAGCGTGATGTGCGCGTGCACACCGAACTGCGGTCCCTGCCGGCCGTCGGCGACGCCGTACTGCTGGACCGGCTGGCGCAGAATCTGGTCGGCAACGCGGTGCGGTACAACCAGCCGGGCGGCGAGGTACGGGTGCGCACCGGTGCCCTGGGCCTGGAGGTGTCCAACACCGGGCCGGTGGTGCCCGAGGCGACCGTCGCCCTGCTCTTCGAGCCTTTCCGCCGGCTTCAGGAACGTCGTCACGCACCGGGTGAGGGCGTGGGCCTGGGCCTGTCCATCGTGGCCGCGATCGCCCGAGCGCACGGCCTGCCGGTCGAGGCGCGGGCCAACCCCGGGGGCGGTCTGACGGTACGCGTGGGGCCCAGCTCCCAACGCACGGCACCGATCCGGCAGTTGCCGTCGGCGAACCGGGCTTGACCAGCGGTTTCAACACGGCGTCGCAAAACTGTTGAATTCCGGGCCGGGCAACCGCCTTGAACTCCGCACAGCGCCGACCGCGCCCCGGAAACGCTCAGGTTCGATGAGCACTTCTCTCGGCGGGGATCGCCCCCCGACCCCTCTTATGGTTTAAAGTGAAATCTTTTTCGGTCCTCTCAGAACGCCTGCGGCGGCATCACGACGTCCGAAGCCCACCCGCCGACGAGGACCCGCTCCACCCCACGCGGGCGCCGTCGACACTCGATGATGAGTAACGGGCGCGCAGGGGGGATCCCTGCTCAGACCCTTCAGTCCCTCCGACGAGGTGCAGGTCAGCGCCCTCCACCCGGCGACACAGGGACTGAAGGGACCGGAATCCGATACTTATGACGTGCGCTACCCGTCGGTAGTCGCACAGAAGTCCGCCCATCGACTCGCGATCCCCCACCCGCAAGCCAACTTACGCCGCGTCTAATTCGAGATCCCGGTCCCTCAAGTCCCTACAACGAGCCCGCGAACCCCTCTCACCTGCGAAGAAGGCGCGGAACCGGAGTGAGGGACCGAACGAATGCCCGCACGGAACGGGGCACCGAGCACCTGCCCGCGGCAATCGGTTCATCGCACCATCCGCCCGCACGGGCACACGGCACCGGAAACGGACCCCGCGCCGCGGTTCGACACCACCACACGCCGAACGGAACAGCCGTCACATCCGCCCATCGGCCCCCACCCGTCTCTTCCGGTGACGTCCCGCCATGTCGTACCGCCCCCCGAACGCGTCGCAGGCGTTGGTCGTTTCCCCCGCGACAGGTCCTACACTCGCCCGGATACCAGTCCCTACGGTCCCTGTCCGGCGGTTTCGGCATGCGCGGTCGCGGTACGGCCCCGGGGCTCGGACGTTGCGCCCCAGCCGACCCGAGGACGATCACGTGCCTTCCCACGGTGAGACCCCGACAGCCGTGACCGGGCCCCGCAATGACGCGGACGGCACGACGCGCACCCCTTCGCTGACGGTCTACGCGCGGGACCCGTACAGCCGATTCATCTCGAAGGATCTCGATGAGCAGCGCCCAGAGCGGGACCGCTTTCGATGCCACTGCCGCCGCCCCTCCCGCCCGGGATCCGGAGCCCGGGCGGTCGCCTGCGCGCGCGCTCACCCCCCACGCAGAGCTGCCCTCACGCACGGCGGAAGGAACGGAACTCCCGGCGCTGCCCGGGACGTTGACGGACCGGGGGAACGCGAAGCTGTTCGTGGAGCGGTTCCGTGGGCGGTTCCGGCATGTGGACGGGCTGGGCTGGTTCGCGTGGGACGGCTACCGGTGGAAGCGCACGGGCGGTGAGAAGGCCGCACTGTGGGCGGCCGGCGAAATGGCCGAAGCCATGCCCGACCACGATCCGAACGGCGTGTTCAACGAACGGGAGTTGCGGACACACAAACGACGCACCCTCTCCACGGCGGGTGTGAAGGCCCTGCTGACCCAGGCGAAGGCCTCTCCCAGCCTGTCCATCGACCCCGACGAGCTGGACGGTGACCCCTACGCCCTGTGCACCCCGGCCGGAGTGGTGGATCTGTACAGCGGCCGGCTGCGCACACCCGATCCGGAGAAGGGCTGTCACTCCCGTGCCACCAGCGTCGCTCCCCAGGACATGCCGATCCCCCGCTGGCACCGGTTCTTGACGGACACGTTCGGTGGGGACGCGGAAGGGCGGGAGATGATCGAGTTCCTGCACCTGCTGCTCGGTTACTCCGTCACCGGCGACGTCGGCGCACAAGTGCTCCCGTTCCTGCACGGCGAGGGAAAGAACGGCAAGTCCGTCCTGCTCGACGTGATGATGCAGATCCTCGGCGACTACGCCGACGCCGCCCCACCCGGCTTCCTCATGGACCGCGGCTCCTTCTCCGAACACTCCACCGAACTCACCGAACTCCACGGCCGACGCCTCATCGTCTGCAGCGAACTCAAACCCAACGACAAATTCGACGAAGCCCGCGTCCGCCTCCTCACCGGCGGCGACAAAATCAAAGCCCGCCGCATGCGCCAGGACTTCTTCTCCTTCACCCCCACCCACCACCTCTGGCTCCTCGGCAACCACCGCCCCGAAGTCTCCACCGGCGGCTTCGCCTTCTGGCGCCGCATACGCCTCATCCCCTTCGAACGCGTCGTCCCCGACGAAGCCAAAATCGACAACCTCGCCCTCGAACTCGTCCGCGACGAAGGACCCGGCATCCTCCAATGGCTCCTCACCGGAGCACACCGATACCTCACCACCCGCAACACCCTCGCCGGCCCCGACCGCGTCCGCATCGCCACCCACGCCTACGCAGCCACCGAAGACCACATCGGACGCTTCCTCACCGAATGCTGCACCCAAAACACCAACACAGAAACCGGACACGGTACCGAACTCCGCACCGAACAAGGCCACCTCTACACCGCCTACAGCGCCTGGTGCAGCACCACCGAAGGCATCCGCCCCGCCAACGCCCGCGTCTTCGCCCAACGCGTCCGACAAGAAGTCGGCCTCACCACCCCCGCAGACATGATCAAATCCAACGGCCGGAAGTACTACCCCGGCATCGCCCTGCTGTCGGAGTGACGCACGCCGTCACACGAAGGGCCGTGGCTCACGCCGTCAGCGGGATGGTCACCCGGATCGCCTTGCCAAGGCTGTTGGTCCGCACGGTCCAGTCCTCGGCCAGCGCCGCGACGAGGCCGAACCCGAAACCCCCGGACGCTCCCCGCTCCTCGGGAGGCACGACGCGGGGCATGGTCCTGCTCCGGTCGCTCACTTCGAGCAGCAGACATCCGCCTCTGACGGCCATCCCCAGATAGCGAGGGCCCGGGGTGTGCCGGCAGGCGTTCGTGACCAGTTCGGAGACCACCAGAAGAGCGCACTCCACCTGCTCGCTGCGGTGTCCGTCGGGTCCCCGCAGCAGCCCTCGGTGGCTCAGGTACTGCGTCAGGGCGTGCCGGGCACGGCGGGAGGCCTGGATTTGGCCCGCCAGGGCCACGGTACGGACCGGGAAAGCCGGGAGGGAACCGGCCGACATTCGCTTCACCATCATTCGCCAGCCACTCGTTTCATTACGCAACGGTTGGTAGCAGATCAATTCAGGAGCGCTCGGTCCCCAGCCTGACACGGCGTGTCCACCATTCCTTCAGGGAATTTCCCTACGGTTCACCGAAAAGCGCCGGTCACTGTTCGGAGAGGCCACATGACCGTACGCAGCGGTCGACAGTTTCGGCAGAAATGCGCAGCCTGATGAGCACTGTTCGGCCGCATCGGAATCCCTTGGTTTACTGCCGATCATGAGCCTACGAGAAGCAGCCGATCTAATGCCCGACGTGCCCGCGCTGTACGACCGGTGCCGCGCCCTGGGAGTGATCGACGAACTCACCGGCGGGCCACCTGACAGCGGATATCGGTTCATCCGCTCCGGGTGTCCCCGGGGCCCCGGATCCGTATTGCGCAGGCCCAACATCGGTGAGCGCTCGCTCAACGTACATTTCCACGGCGCGGCGGGCGCCCTCGTTTTCGGCTGGGACATAGACGCCGACGAGCTCCCCGCTCTGTCGGGCGAGGAGCAGCGGCGCCGGATCGCGGAACAGGTGCCCGGCAGGCTCCGGGCTTGTCTGTGGCGCGGCACCCACGCCGCCGACCGGTGGCGCTCGGGGCACCAGCCCTTGTTCCCCCGGCTCTCGGTCGTGATGTGGCGCCTGCCCACCGACAGCTCATGGCGTACGCCCGAGGTCGCCGCGGAGCACGCCGAGTCCGACGTGTGGACCTCGCTGGTCAGCGACCTGACCGATCCCTCCCCGGGGACCCTCATGCAGTCGGAGCGGCTGGGCGTGGAGCGGTCGTCCTTCCGTCTGGCCGGCGCGATCCGGCACGTTCTCGCGATGCGCCCGCTGACGGACGAGGTCGTCGGCGCCCTGAATCCCCGGGCCGGCCGCGACGACCGCAAGCGGGCCGTCACCGCGAACGGCTATCCGCGCGGATTCTCCCGACCCGGCCCGCCGCTGGACCGGGGAATCGGCGAGGGCGCGGCGCTCGTCACCGGGGACGCCTACCGGACCTGGGGCCACTTCCTCTTCGAACCGGACGGCGCGGGCTACCACCGCATCATGGTCCACCACTCGGGCAAGGCCTTGCAGACGGCCGGTGGGGAGCCGGGAGCCGCGCTGGTCCAGGCCGAACCGCACGACGGCGACCCGCAGAAGTTCCTGCTTCAGCAGTACCGGAACGGCGTCTATCAGCGTGTGCGCACCTTCACCGGGGCGGACGCGACGCCCGGAGCACCGGACGGCTCGGTGTACCGCATCATCGCGAAGGAGTCGCGGCTCGCCCTCCAGGTGAGCGATCCGGTGCCGGGCAGCCCCGTCACCCTCGCCGAACCGGATGACGGGGACGGCCAGTTGTTCTGCCGGCGAACCCTCTTCGGATACGGCCTCTTCGGCCATCTCCGGCACCGGGCCACCGATGTGCCGATCCTGATCCGGCCCCCGGCCCGGCCCTACGGCTGATCCGAGTCGCCGCGGGCCCGGCACGGCGGTGCGGCGCGGCCCATGCCGTCCCGCCGGGCACGGGCCGCTCCGCTCGCTGGGGATGTCCTGCTCAGGCCGCGTTCACTGGCGGCGCGCAGGCCGTCCGCCGTCAAGGTGCGGACGGTCGGGCGCCGGTCAGGGGGTCCGCCCGGTCAGCGAGTTCCAGTACGCGGCCGGCGGCAACGTGTCCCACGGGTTGTCGAGGATGTCGTGGGTGACGTAGACGTGCCCGGCGTTGCGCTCCCGGGACAGGGCCACGACCTCGGACATCCGTGCCGCGTCGGGCACGTCGTAGACGAGGTGCCAGATCTTGTCGGACGGCACCTTCGCCTCCCACGCCTCCGGTTGGTGTCGCCGATACGCGTCCTCGTCGCCCTCGAAGGTGACGAGGGTGTCGGCGGTGTCCTTGAAGCACTCCTGCGTGCCCGTACCGGGATTGGCGACGACGATCGCCTCGGCGCCGTAGGTGCCCTCGACGTACTTCTTGAGCTCCGCGTAGTGGTCGGCCCACTTGTTGCCGGGACCGCACTGCGCCATTCCCTCGTCGAAGAAGATGCCGTCGAGGTTCGCCGCGCCGTACATCGTGTACCAGGCGTCGACGTCCCTCTTGATCTGGTTCAGCCACACGCCGGGATCGGTGGAGCCCTCCTCCCGGGTGGTGAAGTTGTTCGGCGCGGTGCCCAAGTAGCCCGTGCGCACATAGCCGATGACGTCGACGCCCGCGGCTTCGGCCTGCCGCATCTTCGCGGTGTAGTCGGTGTTCACGGCCTGTCCGGGGCCGTTGTCCGGGTTGGCCACCGCCAGCCCGACCGTGTCGCGGCTCGCTATCAGCCGGTCCCAGTACGGACCACCGGAGCTGCCCGGGGTGCCGGGGTAGAAGTACGCCGGTACGGAGACCTTCTGGTCGGACGCGGTGGCGGTGGGGGACGGGGTCTCGTCCGGTGAGGCGGTGGCCGACGGGGTGCCGTCCGGTGAGGCGGTGGCCGACGGGGTGCCGTCCGGTGAGGCGGTGGCCGACGGGGTGCCGTCCGGTGAGGCACTGGCCGACGCGGTCTCCTCCGGTGAGGCGCCGGCCGACGACGTCTCGTCCGGTGAGGCGGCCGACGAGGTCTCGTCCTGTGAGGCGATGGCGGGGAGGGCGGCGAAGGTGGCACCGGCCGCGACGACGGCGGCGCAGGCGAGAATCCGGGTGGAACGGCGCATGAGGGTTCCTCGGGAGTGGGGGAAACTCGAGGTGCGGCCCGGCGCGGGCCGGCGTCGCGGGCCTGCGCGGCGGGATTCACCAAGGGAACCCTGACGACGGCGACACCCTTGCAACCGAAGCGGTGGGGTTCCCTCCGCTTCAGAGACTAGAAATCAACTCTTGCCGATTCAACGGGAGTTGGACGAGAACGAGGGCCGGTCGTGGCGTCGCCGCGCCTGCCTCGCATCCCCGGTACCCCCGTCGCACCACACCAGGTGGCCGATCTCTTCTCGCAGGTCAGGCCACGTGTCATCGAGTGCCGGACGGCCAACCGGCCGGGCACCGGCCCACGAGGTCGCCCGGGTCGCGGCCCACGGCACACTCCGAGAAACGCTCACGGAACGTGAACCTCTATGGAGCGAATCGTCGGGCGCGCACCGGGAGACCGGCAGCGTCAGCCGCCCAGCCGCAGCACCGCGACCGCACCGGGCAGGACGGTGAGCAGGCCGGCGGCGGGTTCACCGGTGAGCAGGTCGGTGCCGGCGTCCGGCAGGGGAACGATGGCCGGCTCCCGCGAATGGTTGATCACGAACAGATGGTCGCCGCCCTCGCCGGAGCGCCGCACCACCTCCACGTCCCGGGGCAGAGCCCCGCGCGGCGGGACTCCCGCGTCCTCGCACGCCGCCTCCAGCACCGCCCCGAGCCCCTGGACGTCCAGGCGGGTGGAGATGTACCAGGCGGTTCCGGTGCCCGAACGGTGCCGGGTGACCGCCGGTCTCGCGGCCGCCGGGCCGTCGGCGTAGGTCCACACCGTCCGCGCCCCGCGCGGCACCACGAACTCGGTCCACACGTCCGCACGCCGTGTCGCCCCCTCCGGGCCCGCGATCCTGACCGTGTCGCCGGGCAGCAGCGGTGACCACTCCTCGACGGTCAGCCCGAGCACGTCCCGCAGGGCTCCCGGGTAGGCACCGGGATGAACGGCGTCGTTCTCGTCCACGATGCCGGAGAAGTAGGAGACGACCAGGGTGCCGCCGTCCTCGACGTAGCGGCGCAGGTTGTCGCCCGCGTTCTCGGAGGTGAGGTAGAGCGCCGGGACCACGACCAGCGGATAGGACGACAGGTCCGCCTCGGGATGGACGAAGTCGACGGTCAGGTGCCGGTCGTACAGCGCCTCGTAGAAGCTGTCCGCGCGTTCGCGCGCGTCGTGGTCGACGGAGGGCTGCCCGTCCAGGCTCTGCGCCCACCAGGAGTGCCAGTCCCAGACCATGGCCACGTCCGGCACGGTGCGGGTGCCCCGCAGGCCGGCCAGTGCCGCCATGTCCGAGCCGAGCTGCACCACTTCACGCCATACGCGGGTGTCGGTGCCGCCCTGCGGCAGCATCGCGGAGTGGAACTTCTCGGAGCCGCGCCGGGACTGCCGCCACTGGAAGAACATGGCGCCCTCGGAGCCCCGCGCCACGTGCGCGAGGGAGTTGCGGGCCATCTCTCCGGGGGCCTTGGCGGGGTTGTGGGGCTGCCAGTTGACGCCCGAGGTGGAGTGTTCGAGCAGCAGCCAGGGGGCGCCGCCCGCGACCGAGCGGGTCAGGTCGGCGGCCATCGCGAGGTTGACATGGGTCCGGCGGCCGTCGGTGATCAGATAGTGGTCGTTGCTGACGAGGTCGACCTCGCGGCCCCAGGCCCAGTAGTCGACGGAGTCGCACTGGCTGAGCGCGGCCATGAAGTTGGTCGTGACGGGCACGCCGGGCGAGAGCCGGTGCAGGATGTCCCGCTCGGCGCAGAAGTTCTCGCGCATGGTGGCGTCCGCGAACCGCTTGTGGTCGAGCTGCTGCGCCGGGTTGCACACCGCCGGGGTCAGCCGCGGCGGGTCTATCTGCTCGAAGTCGGTGTACCGCTGGCCCCAGAAGGCCGTCCCCCAGGCCTCGTTGAGGGCGTCGAGGGTGCCGTGGCGCGCGGCGAGCCAGTCGCGGAAGCGGGCGGCGCAGGTGTCGCAGTAGCAGGCGTTCACCGGTTCGCCGTACTCGTTGTGGACGTGCCACAACGCGAGCGCGGGGTGGGCGGCGTAGCGTTCGGCGATCTTCGTGGTGATGTTCGCGGCGGCCTCGCGGTAGGCCGGGTTGCTGTGGCAGATGGCGCCGCGCGAGCCGAAGGAGTGGCGCACGCCCTCACGTGTGACGGGCAGCGCGTCGGGGTGGGCGCGGTAGAACCAGGCGGGCGGCGCCACCGTCGGGGTGGCCAGATCGACGCGGATGCCGTGCTCGTGCAGCAGGTCGAGCACCCGGTCGAGCCAGCCGAAGTCGTACGCCCCCTGCTTCGGTTCCAGCAGGGCCCAGGAGAAGATGCCGACGCTGACCAGGTTGACGCCGGCCTGCCGCATCAGCCGGACGTCCTCCTGCCATACGGCCTCGGGCCACTGCTCGGGGTTGTAGTCGCCGCCGAAGGCGAGTCCCGGCAGGAGGTGGCGGGCGGACCCGGCGGCGGGAGTGTTCTCGGGCACGGTCAGCTCTGTTCCGCCCCGTAGACGCGCAGCGCCACCACCGTCGCCCACTCCGACCCGTTGGTGGCGTGCACGGCCAGCCGCAGGGCCGTCGCCGCCACCGGCTCGTCCAGCAGGTGCGACCGGCGGCGTTCGCGGTTGTCGCGCACCGAGGCGACCGTGCGCCAGGCACCGTCCACCAGCGCCTCGATGTCGTAGTCCCGTACGAGTTCGGGGACGACGGGGAAGGGGGTCCGGTGGTGGTGGAGGTTGACGAGGTCCAGGTCGACGTCGTCGTTGAGGATGGCGTCGACGCGGGCGACGGTCCGGGGCCGGTCCCAGTCGAGGCGGATCCAGGGCTCGGGGTCGACGGCGAGGCTCTCCGACGACCACATGCGCGGGCCGTCGTAGGGGCGCTGCAAGGGGCCGGTGACCTGGCTCGCGCCGTAGGCGTCGCTGTCCCCGTGCACCACCGTCGCCGGGCACCTGCGGCGCAGTTCCTCGGCGGACCAGGCGTTGGACTGCGGCTGTCCGCTGCGGGTGCGCGGGGTGCGGCTCACCAGCCCCAGAACCCCGTACGGGCCGGGCCGGTCGACGACGACCAGCGCCACGGAGGGGTTGCGCCGCACCACCAGGACGACGTTCCGCCCGCCGGGGGCCTTGTGGGAGAACGGGGCCCTGACCCACTGCTCGCCCGGGACCAGTTCGACCCGCGTCGTGCCGAGCTGGTCGACCGGTATGTGGTTCTCCCCGCCGCCGGTCGACCACAGTTCCAGCTCCACGGACGTCGCCTCCGACGCGTCGAGGAGCAGTTCGACCGCCTCGAGGGCGGGCTCGACGGGCAGGACGATCCCGACGTCGTGGCCGTCGAGGGACTGCCGGCCGGTCCGCTCGCCGGGCCGGGGCGCCACGCGCAGGGTGCGCAGTTCGCTGGAGGCGGAGACGTGCGCGGAGGCGGCGAGGTCGGCCGGGTCCTGCCATGCGACGCCGAGCAGTGAGGCGTCGTGGCGCAGCAGCGTCTGCTGCAGCAGGTCGATGTGGTCGTTCGCCAGCTGCCGGGGGGTCAGTCCGTCCCGGACGCACAGCCCGGCCGCGACGCCCGCGGCCTCGCCGGTGACCGCGCAGGTCGCCATGACCCGGGTGGTGCCGAACGCCACGTGGCTGGCCGAGATGTCGCGGCCGGCCAGCAGGAGGTTGCCGACGTTGCGGGAGTACAGGCTGCGGAAGGGGATGTGGTAGAGGCCGGCCGAGAACAGGTGCTTGGATCCGTCCGACTCGGCGTACATGCCGCCCGCGGGGTGCAGGTCGATGGACCAGCCGCCGAAGCCGACGGCGTCCCGGAAGCGGGTCTGCTCGATGATGTCCTGCTGGGTGAGGACGTGGTCCCCGACGAAGCGCCGGTACTCCCGCTTGCCGGGCACGGAGCCCACCCACTCCAGGGTGAGGGTGTCCGCGTCGTACTCTCCCGAGTTCTTGATGTGGTCCCAGATGCCGTAGATCACGGCCCACAGTTCGTCGCGGATCGCCTCGGAGTCGGCGACGGTGTCGAGCTGTCCGCCGTACTCGATCCACCAGTAGTCGCAGCCGTTGGCCGTGGTGCTGATGGGCCGGTTGCGGACGATCGAGGTGGAGCCGATGTCCTTGGCGATGGACGGCGGTACGAACCGGACGGGTTCGCCGGTGTCCTTGGTGTAGAAGAACATCGTGTTGCCCAGCAGGTCGGAGTCCGCCTGGTCGGGGGCCCATTCCTCACCGAACTCGTGGGCGGCCTCGCGTCCGGTGCGGTACCAGGCCCCGGCCTGCTCGCCCACCAGTCCGTCGCCGGTGGCGTCGACGAACACCGGGCTGGTGAAGCGGATGATGCGCTCCGAGCCCATCTGCCATCCGGTGACGGCCCGCACGGCGCGCCCGTCCTCGGGGCCGTCGGCCTCCACCTCCCGCACGTCGGTGTTGAGGTAGAGGCTGATCCCGGGCTCGGCGCGCACGGCGTCGAGCACGACCTGGTCCCAGAGGTACGGGTTGCCCTCGGGGTTGCGGTACTGGTTCTCCAGGAACAGCTCGCCCATGACGCCGGTCTCACGCGCGTACTTCTGCGCGCCGTGCGCCGTGGCGCCGCAGACCCACACCCGGATCTCGCTGCTCGAGTTGCCACCGAGCACCGGCCGGTTGTTGATCAGGGCGACCCGGGCGCCGGTGCGGGCGGCGCCGATGGCCGCCGCGACGCCGGCGAGGCCTCCACCGACGACGGTTACATCGGTGTCGACCGATAGCCGCTGCATGCCAGCTCCTTCTCGCGTGCTCGTGCCCCCGGAAACCCCCGCCCGAAAGACATTATCACGAAACATGATCATATTAATCTTCTGCGCAAAACATTTTCAGCCGGGATATGGGAACCCCGCTCACCCGGAAGGTCTCCGCTACTCGGCCGGGCCGAGGTCGGGGGCGTCGCGGAAGTCCACGACGCCGGCCCGCGTGCCGTGCAGTTCGAGCACCACGATCTCGTTGGCGCCCGCGCGCAGCACCGGACCCGGCACGTACAGGGAGTGCTGCGGCCCGCGGGACCAGTAGCGGCCGAGCGCGAAGCCGTTGACCCAGACGTTGCCCTTGGTCCAGCCCGGGAGGTGGAGGAAGGTGTCCGCGGGGGCCGCCACCTCGAACGTGCCCCGGTGGAACACCGGACCCGTCCCGGCCGCGGCAGACGAGAACGACAGGGCGCCGAGCGCGTCCAGCGGCAGGGGTGTGCTGGTCCAGTCGGACAGCGGCTGCTCGTTGAAGGTGACCGGTCCCACGAGACCCTTGCCGTCGCGCAGACCCGCGCCGTAGTTCACCCGCCCCTGGTTCTCGACCAGGACCGTGAGCCGCGCGCCCGCGGCCGGTGACCGCAGGCCGATGGCCTGCTCGCGGTTCTCCCGTTCCAGGGTGCCGACCGGCTGACCGTCGACGAGGACCTGGGCGCGGTCGCGCACCTCGCCGAAGCACAGCACTCCGTCACCGGCGGCCGGCAGCTCCGTCTCGTACAGGACGAAGCCGAAGGCCTGGCCCAGCTCCTCCATGGACAGCGGCCGTTCCGCGCGCCGGGTGGGGCCGCCGAGCGCGCCCGCCTGCGCGAGCAGGGACGCGCGCTCCGGCAGGCGGATGCCGCGCAGGGTCAGCTTGGCGCCGGCGGACGGGACGGGTTCCTCGGGCACGTCCGCGTACCGGGCGATCGTCTCGCGGAACAGGCGGTACTTGCCGGTGGGGTCGCCCGCCTCGTCGAGCGGGGCGTCGTAGTCGTACGAGGTGACGGTGGGCCGGTAGTGGCCCTTGTCGTTGGCGCCGTTGGTGAAGCCGAAGTTGGTGCCGCCGTGGAACATGTAGATGTTGACGGAGGCGCCCGCGGCCAGGATCTCGTCGAGGGTGTCGCGCACCTCCTCGTCGCGCCGCGTCTTGTGCCCGCCGCCCCACCGGTCGAACCAGCCCGCCCAGAACTCGCCGCACATCAGCGGGCCCCGCGGCTGGTGCTCGCGCAGGGTGCGCAGGTGCTCGCCCGCCCCGCGGCCGAAGTTGACCGTCCGCAGCACGCCCGGGATGCCGCCGTCGGCCAGGTCGCGCGCCTGGTCGGAGGTGAACAGCGGGACATCGACGCCGCCCGACCGCAGCAGGGTGACGAGGTGGTCGAGGTGAGCCCTGTCGCGCAGGCCGGAGGCGCCGTACTCGTTCTCCACCTGGACCGCGACGACCGGCCCGCCCGCGGTCGCCAGCCGGGGACGGATGTGCGGCAGCAGCAGCTCGAAGAACTGCTCGACCGGCTTCTGGTAGCGCGGGTCGGACGTGCGCAGACGCACGTCGGGGTCGACGAGCAGCCAGGCAGGCAGGCCTCCCGCCTCCCATTCGGCGCAGATGTAGGGGCCGGGGCGCAGCAGTACGCACAGGCCCTCGGCGGCGGCGAGGTCGAGGAAGCGGGGCAGGTCGAGGCCCTCGTCGAGGACGAGGGGGCCGTCGCGGTGCGGCTGGTGGAGGTTCCACGGCACATAGACGTCGACCGTGTTCAGCCCCATCAGGCGGGCCTTGTGCAGCCGGTCGGCCCACTGCTCGGGATGGATCCGGAAGTAGTGGAGGCTGCCGGAGATGATGCGGAAGGGCCGGCCGTCGAGGCGGAAGCCGTCGTCGGCGATGCTCAGTTCGGGCATGAGGATGTCTCGATCTCTGTCTGTGGCATGGGGGTGGCGACGGGGGCGGGGGCGCACGAGGGGGGCGGCACCCGGTGGGCCGAGGGCCGGTGCGCGGCGGGAACGCCGGAATGCCGTCGTACGGCGGGACGGACCGGGCCGCCGCGGCGTGCCGTGCCGGCCGAAGGGGTGCGCGCGGCGCCGTGCGGCAGCCGGGGCGGTCGGGCGGTCAGTGCATGGGGTTGTCGAAGATGCCCTGGCTGCGCTTGCGCGGCGCGGGCGTGTCTCCCTGGTTCATCCGGTCGTAGATACGGTCCGGTACCCGCTGGGCGACGAGCGCCCACAGCAGCGCGCCCACCAAGGCGTCACTGGAGCGTCCGGCGAAGTAGTCCGTCCACGAGCCGCCCACCCCGGTGCCGGTGTGCAGGGCCTCGTCCACCTCGGCCGCGAGGGGGGACTGCGGGTTGCCCGTGATGAGCGCCGTCATCGCACCGTGTTCCCGGGCGACCTCGGCGAACTTCATGGCGATGGGGCTGTCGCCCGACCGGGAGATCACCAGGGCCACGTCGCCCGGCGCCAGCAGGCTCGCCCCGACCTGGGCGAAGTAGGCGCCCTCGTCGTACCAGACGGGGATGCCGATGCGGAACAGGCGCAGATACAGCTCGTACGCCGGAGGCGCGTCGCCCCATTCGCCGAACAGCTGCACACGCTGGGCGGACACGATGCGGTCCGCCACCCGCGCCATGGCGTCCAGGTCCACCGAGGCCATGGCGTTGCGTGCCGCGCTGAACTGGTTGGCCGCCAGCGTGCTGAGGACCTTGTCGGCGGGATCGTCCGGGGTGATGGCCGAGCCGATGTCCTTCTCCCAGCCGGCCTGGACACCGCGGCCGTGCTCGCGGGCGAGCGCCGCGCGCAGTTCGGGGAAGCCGTCGAATCCCAGCGCCGTCGACAGCCGGGTGATGGTCGCCGCCGACGTACGGGCCTCACCGGCGAGCCAGGTGATGGAGCTGCGGCCCACCACGGCCGGGTCCCTGAGGATGACCTGCGCCACCCGGAGCTTGGCGCCGGTGAGGCCGGGCAGTGACGATCGCAGCAGTTCCAGCGGGCTGGCCTCGTCGACTCCGTCGGCCACCCGGTCCCCATGGGCCGCGGGCACCGCCGCACCGTTCTTGGACGGCCGGGACCTGGAGGGGCGACGGCTCGAGTCCGAGTCGCGGCTCACAGGCTGCTCCCGCGGTATGGGTCGGCCGCGGTCTCGACGCTCGCCGAACGAAATGGCTGCTTCGGTCGAACCGCCACAGGGGTCACCTCTGGCGGTGTCATACCGCACGACACTCTACCCTCCTGGGGGCTGGGGTCCCGCACCGGACGATCGGTCCGCGGCGGGATGGAGGGCCGCCGTGGTACGGCGGCCGACTCCCCTGCGGGTTGGGCTAGTTGATGGTGAATCCCTGCTCCTCCCCGTACCTGACGAGCGCCTGCTCCCAGCTCTTCAGACCCTTGAGGATCGTCGAGTCACCCGTGTACGCCTTGCCGGCGTTGTCATTGAAGATGCTGACGGCGTACACGTCGTAGGGCAGGTACTGCCAGCCGGTGGCCACGTTGCGCAGGGACTCCGCGAAGACGCGGTTGACCCGCTGGCCGCCGAAGTACTCGTCCTTGGCGTCGAGGAACTTCTCCGACTCGAGCACCTCGGCGCGGGCGGGGAAGGAGCCGCTCGCCTGGGTGATGTCCGCGCCCTCCTCGGCGCTCACGTAGCGCAGGAACGCGGCGGCGACGAGCTGGTTGTCGCCCTGCTCGGGCATCGCCAGGCTGCCCCCGCCGTTGATGGACGTGGTGGACTCACCGTCATAGGACGGCATGGGAGCCACCCGCCAGTCACCGGACGCCTTGGCGACGCTGCCCTTGAGGATGCCGGCCATCCAGGCGCCGGAGGACAGGGTGGCGATCCGGCCCGAGGCCAGGCCCTCGAACCACTCGGGGCTCCAGTCGCCGACGGAGGACAGCAGCTTGTCGTCCAGGAGCTGCTGGTACATCTCGGCGTACTTCTTGCTGCCGGCGTCCTGGAGGTCGATGGAGATACTCGCGCCGTCGACCTTGAAGGGACGGCCGTCGGCCGCCCATATGAGGCTCTCGGTCAGGCCCGCGTTGCCGGTGTCGGCGCCGATGTAGTAGTCGGGGTCGGCCTTCTGGATCTTGCGGGCCGCCTTGATGTACTCATCCCACGTGGTCGGCACCTCGATGTCGAACTTGTCGAAGGTCTTCTTGTTGTAGAACAGCGCCATCGGGCCGGCGTTCAGCGGGAGCTCGAACAGGCCCCCGTCGACGTTGACGTTCGCCCACACCGCCGGGTCGAACCGGTCCTCCAGCGAGTCGAAGCCGAACTTCTTCAGGTCGACGAGCGCACCGGTCAGCGCGTACTGCGGGATGGCGTTGTACTCGACCGTGGCGAGGTCGGGCGCGCCCTTCCCGGCCTTGATCGCGTTCTGGAGCTTGGCGTACTGCTCGGCGCCGGTGCCGACGTTCTCGACCTTGACCTTGATCTTCGGGTACTTCTTCTCGAACGCCTTCGCGACGTCGGGCAGGCTCCCGGACCAGGACCAGACGGTCAGTGTCGTCGGCTTGTCGAGTGCCGCCTGGATGTCCTCCTCGGTGATGGAATTCGATCCCGAGCCCTCCTCGGTCCCCCCACCGCAAGCGGACAGGGTGACGGCGGTGAGCACGGCGCCCAGCAGGAGCGAGGTCGTTCTGCGGTGACGCGGCCATCTGTTCACTGTGGTCTCTTTTCCTTGGGTTGTTCTGCGTTTTTTCGCTGGATTCCGGGAGCGGACGTCAGCCCTTCGTGCTGCCGGCGGCCAGACCCGACCGCCAGAAGCGCTGAAGACAGAGGAAGACGATGACGAGCGGGACGATCGTCAGCAGGGAGCCGGTGAGGACGAGGTGGGCGACGAAGTCGCCCTCGGCGCTGGACCCCTGGGCGTTCCACTGGTTCAGGCCCACGGTCAGGGGGAACCAGGAGGGGTCGCTGAGCATGATCAGCGGCAGGAAGTAGTTGTTCCAGGCGCCCACCACCTCCAGCAGGAGGACGGAGACGAGCGCCGGTGACAGCAGGCGCAGCACGATGGTGAAGAAGATGCGGAACTCGCCCGCGCCGTCCACCCGTGCGGCGTCGATGACCTCGTTCGGCACGGCCTCGTTGGCGTAGCTGTAGAGGAGGAAGAGGCCGAAGGGCGTGACGAGGAGCGGGATCAGGACGCCCCACGGGGTGTTCGTCAGCCCCATGTTGCTGAACAGCAGGAAGGTGGGCACGGCCAGGGCGGTCCCGGGGACCGCGACGGCTCCCAGCACCACGGCGAGGACGGCCCGGCGGCCGGGGAAGTCGAACTTGGCCAGTCCGTATCCGGCGAGTGCCGCCAGGAGGGTCGAGCCGCCCGCGCCGATCACGACATAGAGCAGGGAGTTCGCGAACCAGCGGCCGTAGATGCCGTCGTCGTAGGTGAGGACGCCGACGATGTTGTCCCACAGGGCGAAGTCGCCGCCGAACCACAGTCCGAAGCCGGAGAAGAGCTCGTCCAGTGACTTGGTGGAGTTGATGACGAGCCAGACCAGCGGGAACAGGCTGTAGAGCAGCGGCAGTGTCATCAGCACGGTCAGGGCGACCGAGCGCTGCCGTCGGGGCTGGTTGCGGGTCCGGAGGCGGCGGGCGGTGGCGCGTCGCTTCGGTGCGCCCCGGCGCCGGGGGGCGGGGCGGACGGCCTCGGCCGTCTGTTCACGGGTGAGCATCAGACGGCCCCCTTCATGCCGCGGCGCTGCACCGCGAAGGCGACCACCGCCGTGACGACGCCCATGATCATGGCGACGGTGGCGGCGCTGTTGTACTGCTGGCCGGCGAAGGACAGGGTGTAGGCGTACATGTTCGGCGTGAAGTCGGTGCTGATCACGTTGGGCACCATGTCGCGCAGGATGTTGGGCTCGTTGAAGAGCTGGAATCCGCCGATCACCGAGAAGATCGTGGTGAAGACCAGGGTTCCGCGGATGGCCGGCAGCTTGATGCCGACGATGACGTGCCAGGTGCCGGCCCCGTCGATCGTCGCGGCCTCGAACAGCTCCGAGGGGATGGACTGAAGCGCCGCGTAGAAGACGAGCATGTTGTAGCCCACGTAGAGCCACAGGCCGATGTTGCTGATCGACGGCAGGATCAGCGCGCTCGACAGGGGGTCGGGCAGGCCGAGGCCGAACATCTCGTTGAGGTCGCCGACCAGGCCGAACTGCGCCCCGTAGATGTAGCCCCACAACAGGGAGGCCACGACGCCCGGCACGGCGTAGGGGAGGAAGATGCCGAGCCTGAAGATCGAGGGGGCGTACAGCCGCGCGCTGTCGAGGGCCAGGGCCGCACCGAGCGCCAGCAGCATCATGAGCGGGACCTGGATGACGAGGAAGATCCCTACACGGATCACGCCGTCCCAGAAGCGCGGATCACTCAACTGCTCACGATAGTTGTCCAGTCCGACGAAAGTCACTCCGCCGATGAGGCGTTCCTGGAAGAGACTGAGGCCCGCGGTGTACGCGATCGGGGCCACGACAGCCAGGAGGAACGGTATGGCGAAGGGCAGGACGAAGGCCCACCCGGTCAATCGCTGCCTCAACGGCCGCCGCCGGACGACCGGCGCGGCCGGCGGCGGTGAAGCCGACCTCTGCTTCATAGGTGCTCCAGTGCTGCTGTGGGATGTACCGGCGCGATGGGCGCCCGAGAGAGGCGACGGCCAACCGGTTGCTCAAATTTATTTCACGCAAGGGTCGCTTGGATAGCTTGCGTGATAATTTTTTTCATGCCATCGCCGATGTGACCGCCGAACCTCCGACCGGGCAAGTTCGAACAACAGTCGCTTCAGTCGCTGGGTACGTCAGTGCAACGCTCTGACCTGGGTGTTGTGAGGCACACCGGACAGCGACCGAAGACTCGTCCCGTCGCTGTGGGTCTCGGTCACGGGGCCGTCGCCGGATCAGCCGGTCTGCTGCTCGGCCCACCAGCGGCGCAGTTCGTACCGCGTCCGGACGCCGAGCTTGCCGTAGATGTTCCCCAGGTGGAACGCGACCGAGGCGGGCGTGACGAACAGACGGGCCGCCGCCTCCCTGTTGGTCAGGCCCGTACTGACCAGCCGGGCCACCTCCGTCTCCCGTGCGGTCAGCCCGAACGCACCCGCCGGTTGCGGCAGCCGCAGGGCGCGCAGACCGGTCGCGCACCGTTTGCGCAGCGGCTGCGCACCGATCCGTAGGGCGACGGCCCACGCCGCCCGGAAGCGGTCGACCGCGGCACGGCGGTCGCCCACGGCGGCAAGGAACTCGGCGTGGTCGGCCTGGTACCTGGCGTAGTACCAGGGCGCGGTCGCCTCGAAGCCGTCGGCCGCCTCGTCGGCCCCGGCGTACAGGCGGGCGGTCACGTCCCGGCTGCCACCGCGGGCGGACGCGCGGGCCTCCAGCCACAACGCGCAGGCCCCGACCCAGGACGGAAGACCCGTCGCGTCCGCCCGCAGCGAGGCGATGAGCGCGGTGGCGAGCGCGGTATGCCCGGCCTCCACCGCCGCGCGGGCCACCTCCACCTTCCGCCAGGGCAGCAGCGGGCCGGAGAGAAATTCCAGTCCGGGCCGGTGCTCCGGCGCCGTCAGCAGGGCCGGCACGTCCGGGCGCCCCGCCGCCTCCGCGGCGACGAGCGCGGTGAACAGCCGCTCCCCGGCACCGAATACGCACGGTCCCGGATCCTCGTCGTCTGCCGCCGCCTCCGGCACGCGCTCTCCCCGGGCGGCCGCCACCAAGGACAGCAGGGCCCGCGCCCGGGAACGCCACAGCGGCGCGGACGAGGCGGCGACCCCGCGGGCGGTCGCCTCCGCCAGGGTCCAGGAGCCGTTCAGCCAGAGCGCGTGTCCCCGCACCGTCTGGGCCGCCGTCGCGATGTGGTCGTCCTCGACGGGGGCCGCCGCGGCGAGGGCGGCGCGCACCGCGGTCTCGCAGCGGTCCGGGTCACCGGCCTCCAGGTGCAGCCACGCCTCGGTGACGGCCGCGCGGCCCCTCACGTCCGCGGGGGTGAGGAACCCGGCGCCGGGCCGCGCGGCCAGCTCGCCCAGGCCCCTCGCGGGTCCGTGGACGGAGGAGGTCAGAACGGCGTCCAGACGGCGCCGTTCGCCCGCCCAGTACGGGTCGCGGGAGCCCGGCGGGTCCAGCTCGGCGAGCTGCTGCCGTATCTCCGTCGCGGGACTGCCGGCCAGCCACTGCGCCTTCGCCGACCACAGCGCGGCGGCACCGAGTTCGTCGCGGGCGCCGCCGCCGGCGAGCCGCAGCTCCCGGCAGGCCTCGCCGAGGAGCCGCGCGCCCTCGCCGATCCTGCCTTCGAGGACGGCCAGGCGTCCCGCCATGGCGCGGTGGGCCGCGGGGGCTCCGTCCTGCCGCATGGCCGGCGCCGCACGGCGGGCGGGAGCGAGATCGTGGGCGCGCAGGGCGAACTCGACGGACGCCGCCTCCCGGTGGGCCGCCAGCTCCGCGTCGGCCGACACCGCCGCCGCCCGGCGCAGCAGTTCGGCGGCCTGCTGGGACCGTCCGAGGAAGCCCAGCCGCCGGGCTTCGGACTCCAGCCGTCTGGCCAGGTCCTCGTCGAAACCGGTGGCCGCCGCCGCCCGGTGGAGCAGCGAGGTGACCCCACCCGTCCAGCGGGCGGCCCAGCGGTGCGCCGCGCGGGTCTCGGAGGCGCTCATCGCCGCGATGACCGACTCCCGCGTCGCCTCGGCGGCCTCCACCCGGCCCTCGCCGGGATCCCAGCTGAGCAGCTCCGCCGCGACAGCGGCCTCCACGGCACCGACCGGGTCCTCGTCGCGCCGGGTGAGCGACCGCAGCCGCTGGAGCGGGACCTCCTCGCCGAGCACCGCGAGGCACTGGACGATGCGCCGACCGGAGGCGGGGAGGCTCAGCAGCGGCCCGTCCTCGTCGTCCTGCGCCCCCGGCGGGCGCCCGGCCGGTCTTCGACCCGGGGAGGTCCGGGCCGGACGCTTCCTCGGGTCCCGGTCGGCCGGAGGGTGCAGTGCGAGTGTCGCGGCGCGGGTTTCGGCCCCGGGTGCGCGGCGTCCCTCCGGCCGCGGCGGGACGGCGGATTCGACCGGCCGGTCCACCGCCTGGTCCGCGCGTGCGGCGGGCGTGCCCGTGCGGGGGCGGCCCGGGAAGGTGCGGAGGGCCGCTGTCCCGGGGGACCCGGTGGGGTCCCCCGGGTCGTCTCCCCGGGGCTCCGCGAGCACCGGCCGGGTCACCGGCGTGGTGTCCGCACGCATACGGTCGCCCCTCTCCTCGTCCAACGCGTCACTTGCCTGTACGAACGCAACGGCCGCGTGGATCAGTGAGGAGCCGACTCGGCCCTCAATCGCTCAGCGGGCCTGCGCGATACGGCCCGCGGGGTTCCCTTCAGGGAAGATTGCGGGAAATGACCAGCCGCATGATGTCGGACGTGCCCTCCTCGATCTCCTCCAGCTTCGCGTCGCGCATCCACTGCTCCATCGGATACTCGCGGGAGTAGCCCCAGCCGCCCATGGTCTGGAGACCGGCCCAGGTGCAGAACATGGCGGTCTCGGACGCGGTCAGCTTGGCCATCGCGGCGAGACCGGTCACGTCCTGTCCGGCGTCGACGGCCCGCGCGGCCCGCAGGACGAGCAGCCGGGCGGCCTCGATCCGGTTCGCCATGTCGGCCAGGCGGAACGCGACGGCCTGGTGCTCGATGATCGGCTCGCCGAACTGCACCCGGGTCCGGGCGTAGTCACGTGCGTACTCGTACGCGGCCCGCGCCGCACCCACGGCGGCCGCGCCCAGCACGATGCGGGAGATGTCGAAGGTCCGCATCAGTCCCACGAAGCCCGCGCCCTCGGGACCCAGCCGGTCCTCCTCGGGGACGAACACGTCGGTCAGGAACACCTCGCGGCAGACGATGGCGCGCTGGCCCATCTTCCGCATGGGTTCGCCGACCGTCAGGCCCTCGGTGCCCGCGCGCACCAGGAACGCCGTGACGCCCCGGGAACGCTGGTGCGGATCGGTCTTGGCGAAGATCACGTAGAACCGCGCGGCCCCCGCGTTGGAGATCCACGCCTTCTGCCCGTTCAGCACGTACCCGCCCTCCGTCCTGACGGCGCGGGTGGTGATCGACGCGGCGTCCGAACCGGCGCCCGGCTCGGTGGTCGCCAGCGAGGTCATCGGGGCGTCCGGGCCGACCAGCGGACCCAGCCAGCGCCGCTGCTGCTCCTCGGTGCCGAGGGCGAGCAGCGGATCGGCGAAGAAGCCGTTCGAGCACAGCAGGTTGCCGATGCCGGGGTCGCCGAAGCAGAGTTCCTCCTGCACCAGGCACTGGGTGAAGACGTCGGTGAAGCCGCCTCCGCCCAGTTCGCTCGGCAGCATGAAGTCGGTGATGCCGATCTTCGCGGCCCGGCGCCAGATGTCGACCGGCGTCTCCACGTCCGCCTCGTCCACCTCGCGTCCGCGCGGCCGGATCTCGTTGCGGGCGAAGTCACGGCACAGCTCGACGACGGCGCGCTGCTCGTCGCTCAGCGGCCAGGGCTCGTTCAGGGGTGTCATGGTGCTCCAATCTCAGCCGGCTGCGGAGTCGGGAAGGTGGATGAGGGTCGGACGGTCGGCGCTGAGGGCCTCGTCCAGCGCACGGGCCAGTTCGGTCCCGTCGCCGACGGTCAGTCCGTGGCAGCCCATCGCGCGGGCCACCATCGGGAAGTCCACCGCCGGCAGGTCCACGGCGTGCACGGGGTCCTCGCGGTCCGCCATCTCGTCGCGGATCTCCCCGTATCCGCCGTTGTCCGCGACGACCACGGGCAGCGGCAGCCGCAACTGGGCGGCGGAGGCGAGTTCCTGCACGGTGAACATCAGGCCGCCGTCGCCGTGCACGGCCACCACGGGTGCCGACGGACGGGCCAGCTTGGCCCCGATGGCGGCGGGCAGGCCGTAGCCGAGGGTGCCCAGGCCCGTCGGGTACAGGAACGAACGGGGCGCGTACGCGGGCAGGTTGGACAGGGCGCCGTAGTAGCAGGCCATCGCGGAGTCCCCGGCCAGGACGCCGTCGCGGCCCAGCACCTTGGCCAGTGCCTCCGTCAGGACGAGGTGCGCGGCGCCCTCGGTGCGGGCCTGCGCGGTACGGTCCGCGCGCGCCCGTGAAGCACGCTCGGCGCCGCGCGCCGAGACGCCCTGCCGCGGCAGGCGCGCGAGCAGTTCGGTGAGCGCGAGCGCGGCGTCGGCGACGATCGCGGTGTCGGGCAGGGCGTTGGTGGTGACCGCGTGGGCGTCGACGTCGATCCGGATCAGTTTCCCGGGGATGTCGAGCGGCCCGAACCACAGGTCGCTCGGCGCGAGTTCGGTGCCGACCGCGACGACGGCGTCGCTGTCGCGCACCAGGTCGCGCACCGCCTCGTGGTGCAGCCCGGCGCCCACGGCCAGCGGATGGTCGTCGGGCAGCACACCCTTGCCGTTGGCGGTGGTGACGACGGGCGCGCCGAGGCGTTCGGCCAGGTCGCCCAGTGCCGCGGCGGCGCCCGCACTGCCGCCGCCCGCGATCACGACCGGGCGCACCGAGTCGGCCAGCACCCCCGCGGCGGCCCGGATCTGCGGCTCGGCCGGGACGGCCGGCGGAACGGGGACGGGCGCCGCGATCCGGACCGCGGCGCGCTCGTCGAGCAGGTCCAGGGGGATCTCCAGGTGTACGGGGCGGGGCCGTCCGGTGCCCATCGCGGCGTAGGCGCAGGCGACCGCGAGGGGGATCTCCGCCACGCTGGTGACCCGGTGGCTGTAGGCGACAACGGCGTCCAGCGCGCCGCGCTGGTCCTTCAGTTCGTGCAGGAAGCCGTTGCCCCGGCCGGGGTGGCGCAGCGGCAGGCCGGGCGAGACGAACAGGACCGGCACCGAGTCCGAGTAGGCCTGCGCCGCGGCGGTGGCGGCGTTGAGCAGTGCCGGGCCCGTGGTGGTGAGGCAGACGCCGGGCCGCCCGGACGCGCGGGCCCAGCCGTCGGCGGCGAATCCGGCGCCCTGCTCGTGCCGGGGGGAGACGTGCCGCACGCCGTACCGGGACAGCGCCGCGTAGACGGGCAGGTTGTGGGTGCCGGGGATACCGAAGACGGTGTCCACGGCGTGCGCCCGCAGCGCCGCGACGAGCGCCTCGCCGCCGGTCAGCTCCTGTGTCACGCCTGGGCTCCCGGGTCGGTGTAGACGGACTTGCCCAGCCACTGGCCGCCGTCGACGGTGAGCACCTCTCCCGTCACGTAGGCGGCCCGGTCGCCGATCAGGAACGCGGCGGACTCCGCGACCTCCTCCGGGGTGGTGAACCGGGCGGCCGGCACGCTGGACAGGACGCGGGCGCGGGCGGATGCGGTGGGCCACAGGACGGCCGAGGCGCCCTCGGTCTCGGTCGGGCCGGGGGCGATGCAGTTGAGGCGGACGCCGCGCGGGGCCCATTCGACGGCCAGGGTGCGGGTCATGGCGAGGACGCCCGCCTTGGCGGCGGCGCTGTGCACGGTGCCGGGATGCCCGTGCCAGGCGTAACTGGCGATCACGTTGAGAACGGCGCCGCTGCCCCGGTCCAGCATGTGCCGGGCGGCGGCCCGGGTGCAGTGGAAGGTGCCGTTGAGGACGATGTCGATCACGGCCTTCCAGCCGCCCGGCGAGAGCCGTTCGCCGGGGACGACGAAGTTGCCGGCGGCGTTGTTGACGAGCACGTCGAGCCGGCCGTGCCGCTCGGCCACACCGTCCACGGCGGCCTCCACGGCGGCGGGGTCACGGACGTCGCAGGCGACCGCGTCGGCTGTGCCCCCGGCCGCCTCGATCAGCTCGACGGTCCCTCGCAGCGCCTCCTGGCGGCGGCCCAGCACGGCGACATGGCCGCCGCCCGCGGCGTAGCGCCGCGCGACGGCCCGCCCTATGCCTGACCCGCCGCCGGTGACCAGGGCCACCCGCCCGGCGAACTCGGCGGTCGATACGTCGGGTTTCATGGCTCTCCCTGTTCTCGGCGCGCTCGGCGTGCGCGGTGCGCTCGGTCTGCTCGGTGCGCTCGGTCTGCTCGGTGCGCGTGGTCTGCTCGGTGCGCGTGGTCTGCGTGGTCTGCGTCGTGACCCGGCCCGTCGGGCGTGGCCAGCAGCAGCGCGTCCACCGCGAGGGATCCGCCGGGGCCGACCCGCAGCGGGTTGATCTCCAGCTCGATTGGCTGGTCCCGGTACCGCGCGACAAGGCGGGACACCGCGACCACGATGTGCACCACGGACTCGATGTCGGCCGCCGGCGCTCCGCGCCAGCCGCTGAACAGCGGGGCGCAGCGCAGCCGCCCGAGCATCGCGCGGGCGTCACCGGCGAAGACGGGCGCGCACTCGGTGACGACGTCGCGGTGCAGCTCGGCACGGGTGCCGCCCGCGCCGAGCGTGACCATGGGTCCGAGCCCGGGGTCGCAGCGCGCGCCGACGATGAGTTCGACGACCCCGTCGCGGACGTCCTGTTCCTCCAGGACGTAGGGACCGTCCCCGAGGCGCCGGTGCATGGCGGTGAAGGCGTCGGTGACCGCGGTGGCGTCGCCGAGACCGATCCGCACGCCGCCCGCCTCGGTCTTGTGCTCCAGCCAGGAGGCCTTGAGCACGTAGGGGCCGCGCAGTTCGGCGACCGCCGCGAGCGCCTGGCGGAGGTTGTGCACCCGCCGTGCCTCGGGGAAGGCGACGCCGGCGCGCATCAGCAGCGCGCGGGTCTCCCAGTAGCCCCGCGGCGGGGCGTCGTCGGTGACGGTCCGGGACATGCGGCGGCCGGGGCGGGCGTCCAGTTCCACCGCGCCGGCCAGCGCGGCCGCGGCGGCGTCGACGGTGGGGAACACGGGTACGCCGTCGCCGCGCAACCGAGCGGCGGTGTCGCTGTCCGACCCCATGGAGTGCACCACGAGCGCGCGTCCGTACCGCTGTGGCAGCGCGGCCAGTTCACCGGCGGTGCGCTGCTCGGCATCGGTCAGGACGGCGCTGTCCAGCCCGTAGCGGCCGAAGTAGCCGGACAGCAGCACGCTGTCGACCTCACCGGACCTCAGCAGCAGGCGGGCCACGTCGCGGTAGCTGCTCACGTCCTGCTCGCCGGCTCCGGCGAGGTCCACCGGATTGTCGGTGCCGGACGAGTCCGGCAGCCGCGCGCCGATAGCGGCTGACAGTGCGGGGCTCAGTCGCGGGACCGTGAGGCCGCCGCGGTGGGCGCAGTCGGCGGCCAGCGCGCCCTGTCCCCCGCTGTCGCTCAGGACGGCGACGCGCCGCCCCCGGGGCGGGACGCGCGCCGTCAGGCAGGCGGCCACGTCGACCAGGGCCGCGGGGGTCGGCACGCGCAGCGCTCCGGCGGCCCGGCAGGCCGCGTCGACCAGATCGGTCGGGGAGGTGAGGGCGCTGGTGTGGGAGCGGGCCGCACGGGCGCCGGCCTCGCTGTCACCCGCGGTCAGCACGAGGACAGGTTTGCCGGTCCGGCGCAGCAGGCGTACGGCGTCGAAGATCCGCTGCCCGTCGTCGAAGCCCTCCGCGTACAGGGCGACGGCCTCGGTGGACTCGTGGTCGGCGAGGTCCTCCAGCAAGTCCGCCATGGTGACGTCGTGTTGACCGCCGACGGAGACGAAGCGGGAGATGCCGAGTCCCGCGCGGCGCGCCAGCTGGGCGAGCTCGCTGCCGACCTGGCCGCTCTGCGAGACGACCGCGAGTCCGCCGGGCCGGAAGTCGCCCCAGGCGATGTGCAGCGAGGTGTCGGCGTCGAACAGCCCGAGGCTGCCCGGTCCGATCAGCCGGGCCCGCGCGGCGGTGATCCGGGCCGCGAGGGCGGCGGCGCCGGGCACTCCGGCGGTGATGCCGAGGAAGCCGCGCACGCCCAGTTCCAGGGCCTGGTCGACGACCGGGGCGACCTGGGCGGCGGGCACGCACAGGGCGACGAGTTCGGGCACCTCGCCCAGGTCCGCGAGCGAGGGCGCCGTCGGCGTGCCGAGGATCTCGTCGGCCCCGCGGGTGACCAGGTGCACGGAGCGCCGGTCCCGGCCCGCCAGGGCGCCGCGGGCGAGCCAGTGACCCCATTTGGCCGGGTTCGCCGACGCCCCGACGACTGCCACCGACGCCGGATCCCGGAAGACGGAGAGCGGGTGGGTGCCGGCACCGGCGGGGACTGCGGTGGGCATGAGTGCATCGACTCCTCTCGTGGGAGCGGGGTGGAGCAAGGGAGCGGGCCGGGTGAGGGAGCGTGCGCCCGGCCGCGGAAGGGGCCGGCCCCGACGGCGGAGCAGAAGCCGCGAGGTGACCCCTCAAGACCATTACTGACTGGCGGGCCAGTCAGTAACTCCGATCGTGAGCCCTGCCGCGAGGGGCTGTCAATGCCTGGTACGGGTTCGCCTGTCTCTCCCCACGGGGATGTGCCGCACCCGTTGGGCCAAGGCGGGACACCAGGTGCCGGTCATGAGATGCGGCTGCCGGCCGCGCCTGCCCCGACAACTGTCCGGACACCGGTGAACGTACTGACTGACGAGTCAACAATCACGAGGTGGACCCTTGACAACCCGATGGGCCTCCTACATCGTCGTTCAGTAGCCGTCACCCGGAATGACGCACCTGATCGCCCGGCCCGTCGCGTGCCGGCACCGCTTCTGCGCCCGGAGGGGTTCACCATGAGCGCTCACGCAGGGACCCGGTCGTTCGACGTCGTCGTCGTGGGCCTGGGCGGACTCGGGTCCGCCGCCGCCTGGCACCTCGCCCGTTCCGGACGCAGCGTCCTCGGCCTGGAGCAGTTCGAGTTCGGCCACGGCAACGGTGCCTCCCACGACACCTCCCGCATCCTCCGGCACAGCTACCACCGGCCCGACTACGTCCGGCTCACCCACCACGCCTACGCCGACTGGGCCGACCTCGAGCAGGCCTCCGGCGAGCGGCTGGTGACCACCACCGGCGGCGTCGACCTGCGCCCCGAGGGCTCGTCCCTCCCCCTGGACGACTACTGGAAAAGCCTGGACAGCGAGAACATCCCCTACGAGCTCCTGACCGGCGAGGAGGTCACCACCCGCTGGCCGCAGATCAGCCTCCCCGAGGGCACCACCGCCCTCTACCAGGAGCGCACCTCCATCGTGCCGGCGGCCCGGTCGGTCGCCGCGATGCAGCGCCTGGCCCGCGCGTCCGGCGCGACCCTGCTGGACCGCACCCCCGTCACCGCCGTGCACCCGACCGCCCACGGCGTGGAAGTGGTCACCCCGGACGCGCGGTACTCGGCCGGGCAGGTGGTGCTGTGCACCGACGCCTGGGCCAACACCCTGCTGACCCCGCTCGGCCGCACCGTCCCGCTGACCGTCCTCGACCAGCAGGTCACCTACTTCGAACCGCCCGAGCCCGAACGGTTCGCGCCCGCGACCTTCCCCGTGTGGATCTGGCTCGACGAGCCCAGCTTCTTCGGCTTCCCCTGCTACGGAGAGGCGACGGTCAAGGCGGGCGAGGACTGCGGCGGCCCCGAGGTGAGCCCGGACCGCCGCACCGGCACCACCGACGGCGCGATGCTGGACCGGCTGTCCGGCTTCATGGCCGAGCGCTTCCCCGGCAGCGGCGCACCGGTACGCAGCAGACGGTGCCTGTACACCCTCACACCCGACCGGGACTTCGTGCTCGGCACGGTCCCCGGAGCCGAGCGGATCCTGGTCGGCCTGGGCGCCGCGCACGCCTACAAGTTCGCCCCCACCCTCGGCCGTATGCTGGCCGAACTCGCCGACGACCCGGCCCTCGCCGCCACCGAGCCCTACACCACCTTCCGCCTCGACCGGCCGGCGCTCACCGACCCCGGCCATCCCGTCAATTGGATGACCTGACCGGCGCCGCGCCGCGCCCGGCCGGCCCGCGCACGGGGCCCACGACACACTCATTCCCCTTCGACATCACTCGCCCTCGACGGGTGTTGGGACGGACCGCATGACTGCCACTGCCACGAGCACCCCCGCCGCCACCACGGCCCGCAAGCCCCAGCTGGAGGTCGTCTGGACCGACCCGGTCACCGGCCGCCAGGGCTTTGTCGTCATCGACCGGCTGGTCCGCGGGGTGGCGAGCGGCGGGCTCAGGATGCGGGAGGGCTGCGGGCTGGACGAGGTCCGCGGCCTCGCCGCCGGAATGACCCGCAAGGAGGCGCTGCACTACGACCCCGCCCGGCGGTACATCCCGCTCGGCGGGGCGAAGGGCGGTATCGACTGCGACCCGCACGACCCGGAGGCACCCGCTCTGCTGCGGCGCTTCCTCGACGGGGTGAAACCGCTGCTGCGGGACTACTGGACCACCGGGGAGGACCTGGGGGTACGACAGGACGCCATCGAGGAGGCGGTCGCCGAGCTGGGACTGGACAGCACCATCGAGGCGATCTACCCGCTGCTGGACGATCCGTCCGCGGCGCGGACGCGGCTCGCGGACGCGTTCGCCGTCACCGTCGACGGTGTGCCGCTGCCCGAACTGGTCGGCGGGCTCGGCGTCGCGGAGTCCGCCCTGACGGCTCTGGACCACGCCGGTCTGGACCGTGCCTCGGCCCGCGCCGTCGTGCAGGGCTTCGGCTCCATGGGCGGCGCCACCGCCCGCTACCTCGCGCGGGCCGGCGTCAAGGTGGTGGCGATCGCCGACGCGCACGGTCTGGTGGTCAACGAGCAGGGCCTGGACGTGGAGCGGCTGCTGCTCACCCGCGACGCCTTCGGCGCCGTCGACCGCACACGGCTGCGGCCCGGTGACATCGAGGCGGACGGCGGCGCCTGGCTGGACGTCGAGTGCGAGGTGCTGGTCCCGGCGGCGGTCTCGTACTGCATCGGCCCGGCCGAACAGCGGCGCGTCACGGCCCGGGTGATCGCCGAGGCGGCCAACATGCCGACCCTGCCGGACGCGGAGGCCGCGCTGCACGCCCGCGGGGTGACGGTGCTGCCGGACTTCGTGGCCAACTCCGCCACCAACGCCTGGTGGTGGTGGACGCTGTTCGGCGACATCTCCGCGGACTCCGACGAGGCCCACGCCATGGTGCGCGGCGCCATGCGCCGGATCACCGACAGCATGCTCGACACGGCCGAGAAGGACGGCATCACGCCGCGGCAGGCCGCCCAGAGTGTCGTCGAGCGGCATCTCACCGCCATCGAGGCCGCCTTCGCCGGCCCCGTACCGGCACCCCGGCGCCAGGAAGGGAAGTGCGCGCGTTGACGGACACCGACCTGCTCGTCGTCGGGGCCGGCCTGATGGGCTCCGCCACCGCCTGGGCGGCGTCCCGGCGCGGTCTGTCCGTGACTCTGGTCGAGCAGTTCGCCGCCGACCACGACCGGGGCAGCTCCCACGGCAGCGCCCGCATCGTCCGGCGCAGCTACGACGACCCGACCTACACACGTCTGACGGGCCGGGCGTTCGAGCTGTGGCGCGAGCTGGAACTCGACTCGGGCACCGCGCTGCTGCGTATGCTCGGCGGCCTCGACTTCGGTGAGCGCGACTACATCGACGGTGTGGCCGCCCAGTTCCGGGACGCCGTGGTGACGCACGAGATCCTCGACGCCGGGGAGGCGGAGAGGCGCTGGCCGGGCCTGCGCTTCGAGGGCCCGGTGATCCACCACCCCCAGGGCGGTACGGTCGACGCCGCCGCGGCGGTCGCCGCCTTCGAGTCCGGTGCCGCGCGCCACGGGGCGGTGCTGCGGTTCGAGACGGCCGTCGTGGAGGTGCGTGAGGTGCCGGGCGGTGTCCGCGCGGAGCTGTCCGACGGCTCGGCCGTGACCGCGGCGCGGGCGGTGGTGGCCGCGGGTGCCTGGCTGTCGGACCTGCTCGGGGACCGGGTGCGGCTGCCCGAACTCACCGTGACCGAGCAGGAGGTGTTCCACTTTCCACGGCTCGATCCGGACGCGCCGCCGTGGCCCAGCGTCGTGCACGAGTACGGCGGTGGCGTCTACCACCTCCAGGGCGGACGCGACGGCGGACCGGGCGACGACCGGAAGATCGGTGTCCACTACGGCGGCCGTCCGACCCGGCCGGACCATCGCGACCGGGTCGTCAGCCCCGAGACCCGCGCGGCGATGGTCGAGTACGTCAGCCGGTGGATGCCGGGCTGTGCGCCGACGCCGCGCGGGGAGGCGACCTGCCTCTACACCAGCACGCCCAGTGAGGACTTCCTCCTCGACGAGGTGGGCGCGCTCGTGGTGTGCTCGCCGTGCTCGGGGCACGGTGCCAAGTTCGCGCCGCTCATCGGGGAGCTCACGACCGGCCTGGTCACCGGTGCGGGCGATGTGCCCGAGCGGTTCCGTCTGGCCGCGCACCTGGGCTCGGCGAAGGGCTGACCTCCGTACGTCCACGCGTGCGTGCTTCCGTCGCGAGGGTCGGCGGTCCGGTGTGGCGTGCTCGTGCCGGACCGGGCCGGCTCAACCGGTCTTCACGCGAAAGGCGTGCAGGTTCACGCAGGGGTCCTGGCCGGCGCACCGGCCGATCACCCGCACGTCGTGCCGCCCGGTGAGCGGCTCGACGCGGACACCGACCCACTTCTCGCCGGTGCCGGGCGGCAGTTCGACGGTGGCCCACGATCTGCCGTCGGCGCCGTCCCCGATCCGCAGTTCCAGGCGTCGTGCCCGCTCGGTGACGTCCGAGACAAGGACCTGAAGCCGGGCGGACGCCCGGGTGCCGAAGTCCACCTGCGAATAGAGGAGTTCGGATCCCTCGGCGAGCGGCCGGGCCCGCGGGTCCCCCGACCGGGGCCGCACCGTCCCCCGGGCGTGGGCGAAGGAGTCCGCGGGCACACCGCCGGACGACAGCACCAGCGGCTCGGCGGCGGGCCGGTCCGCCGAGGGCGAACCGGGTCCCTCGGTGGTCACCCGGTGCACGGCCGGCACGGCCGCCAGCAGGACGGCCGCCACCGCCAGTGCCGCTTTCCCCTTGCGGTTCCGCAGGGCCGTGACCTGGCCCGGCGTCCGGGTCTTGCGGTGACGCGCCCCGGACGGTGCGGCGGGCCGGGCGGCGGGAGCGGCTGTGCCCCGGGTGCCCTCGAAGGAGTCGAAGGCCGGGCTGCGGAACTCGTCCTTGGTGCGCTGGTACTCCTGGATCGGCCACCAGCCCAGCAGCCGCAGGGGCAGATGCCGTGCGGCACGGGCTTCCAGGCCGACGAGGTCGTCGTGCAGGGCCAGGCAGCGGGGGCAGGCCTTGAGGTGTTCGATGACCGCCGCGTCCAGGGGCGCGGCGGGGAAGTCCGGCGCGCCCGCCAGTATGTCGAGGCAGTCGGCGTTCTCCAGCCGTTCGCAGTAGAGGTCCGTGCGGGACCGGCGCAACGCGCGGTCGGCCTGTTGCAGAGCGAGGGTGAGGTCTTCGCCCGACAGCCCGGTGACGGCCGCGATGTCCCGCTCGTCGTCGGCCTCCACCAGGGCGTGCCACAGCAGGCATTGCGCCATGGCGGGCAGTTGCTCGAAGGCGAGGGCCAGTTGGCCGTCCTCCAGCATCGGCCACATCGAGCCGCCTCTGATCCAGTCGGTGAACTCGCGGTGGAAGGACTGGGGGGACCTCAGGGCTCGTGTCACCGCTCCCAGGCGTACGGACTCGAGCAGTTGAAGTCTGACGCATCCGCTGTGCCGGCCCTGGTCGAGCGGGACGGGGGAGGCGACGCGGTCGCGCAGTTGGGCGAAGGCGGCCGCGGCCAGATCCGCGGCGACCTGGGCGGACCAGGCGCAGGTCAGCGCGTAGGCGAAGACGGCTTCGTGGTGGCGGCGGCGGATGACGTCGAACGACGGTCCGTGGCCGGCGCGGACGGCCCGGAGCAGTTCGGCGTCCCCTCGGGCCTCCGCCCTGCCGCGGGCGGCGAAGGTGGTCCGTGGCATGGCAGGGATCACCTCACCGCGGGTGCGGCGGGTCGGGGCGGGCGCCGGGTAATGACACGGCTGGTCGGCGGGAGCCGCGGGAAACGTCGTACCGGTCGTCCGCCGTTTGCGGTGGACGCGTGTCACAGTCCACCGCGTTACCGCCGATGCCCAACGCCCCGCCCTCTCGTCGCCCTGCCCGTCCGTTCTCACGGTGCCATGCCCACGGCACCACGCTTTACGGGTCCATGCTAGAAGGGTCTGCCCGAGCGCGCGGGGAAAGCCGGGAAATCAGGTGAAGCGAATGCGGTTGGTCTTGACCGCGGACGGAATGACAACCAGAGTCGTCGTCACCCCGAACTTCCGGAGCGAGGCCACTATCTCCGCGTTGGCATGCGAGTCCGTGACAAGGGTCTGTATGGACCCGGCATCGGCGATCTTGGCGTGATGCACTTTGCCGAATTTCGAACTGTCGGCCACGATTATTTTGTGTTCCGCCTGTTCCAGCATGATGCGGTCGATCTCCGCGCCGCGGGCACTGTGCCGGGTGAATCCGGCCTCCGGACTGACACCGTCCGCACCTACGACCGCGAAATCGAACTGAAAGGAGCGCAGCGACTTCTCGGCGGTCCTGCCCACGAGGTCGTTGGACAGCGGGCTCGCCGTCCCGCCGGTGACCACGACCTTGACCACTTGGCGCGCCATGAGCATGGTCGCGGTGTCGAGGCCGTTGGTGACGACGGTGAGATCCGGTCGGCCGGCCAGGCTCCTGGCGACGAAGCCGACCGTGCTGCCCCCGCTCAGCGCCATGGTCAGCGGCCGGGACGGGATCAGGGACGAGGCCAGGGCGCCGATGCGGCGCTTCGCCTCGGTGTTCTGCGAGCGGCGCAGGCTCACGGGCAGTTCGGCGCCGCGCCGGGCGGCGGCGATCTTGCCGTACGAGCGGCGGATGAGGCCCTTGTCCTCCATGACCGCGACGTCCCGGCGGACCGTGGCCCCGGAGACACCGAGAATGGAGGGCAGGAAACGGACCTGCAATTCCCCGCGCTGCGACAGAAGAGTCAGGATGAGCGAAATACGCGCGTCACGTGTCCGGTCGTTCATTGTTCACTCCGCCACATCGCTCGGCCGCGTACCTGCCCGGTTCCGCCAGACAATCCCGCGCCCGACCCGCTCGGGGCCGTAGGTGTCGAAGGGACGGGAATCGAATCTTGGTTGTCCAATTTCATGGAAAGTTCCGTGTGGCTGTACCGGCGTTTCGGTCATAAGGCCGTGAAAGAACGAGTTGGCCGTCGGCCGCTCTCAGGTTTCACGAACGCCGTGCGGCCCGGGAAAGGGGCACGGTCGTGGCGATGGAGAGCCGAGATCCAGCTCATACTCCTTCGTTCGCCCAGCATTTCCTCTCGCATTGCCCGGACAGCGGACTGAGGGCGAGGATTCTGGGCAACTATATTGGGGACTTATCGCACAGTCGTGCACTTCTCATCGAAGTGATCAACGAAACTGAGCGTTTCACGGCCATAAGCAAGACTCACCCGGCCGGCCCCCCAGCGGAACAGGGAAACTCCCTAGGACAACCCCAGGGCCCCTAGGACCCCCCGCCCCAGGACCCCCAGGAACTCGGCGCGGGCCCGGCGCGGGTCGGTGTCGCCGCCCCTCGGGCCCGCGCCGGCGGCGTCAGGCGGCGCCGTGCGCCTCGGACAGATCGTCGCGGAAGACCGCGCCGCCCTTCATCACGAAGCCGACGTCGGTGTAGGAGGCGGGGTCCTGCGGGTCACCGGCGACGGCGATGAGGTCGGCGTACTTGCCCGGGGTGACGGAGCCGACGCGGTCCTCCCAGCCCATGCACTCGGCGCTGGTGAGCGTCGCGGCGCGCAGGGCCTGGAGGGGGCTCATGCCGTAGTCGCACATGGTGCGCAGCTGCCGGGTCTGGAGTCCGTGCGGGAAACAGCCCGCGTCGGTGCCGAAGCCGACGCGCACGCCGGCCCGCACCGCCTTGGCGAAGCTCTGCCGCTGCCGTTCGGTCGCCGCGTCGTTCTTGGCCCGCTGCTCCTCGTCGAACTCCTCGGAGTGCTTGGTGATCCAGTCGCTCCACCAGATGTCGGCGGAGAGATAGGTGCCGTGTTCCAGCATCAACTCGACGCACTCGTCGTCGAGTTCCGTGCCGTGCTCGACGGAACGCACCCCCGCGCGGATCGCGCGCTTGATGCCCTCGGTGCCGTGCGCGTGCGCGGCGACGTACGCCCCGTACCAGTGCGCCTCCTCGACAGCGGCGCGGATCTGGTCCTCGGTCAGTTCGGGGGCGCCCGGGACCGTGCCGGTCGTCAGTACGGCGCCGGTGGCGACGAGTTTGATGACGTCGGCGCCGCCGTGCAGGATCTCGCGGACGCGCTCACGGACGTCCGGGACGTCGCGCACCGAGCCGAACCGGTACTCCCGCGGCAGGTCGATGCCGTGCGTGAGGCCGGTGATCATTCCGCCGCCGGTGGACACGGAGACGAAGGCGCCGGCCACGGCCATGCGCGGTCCGGGAACGATGCCGTTGTCCACGGCGTCCCGCAGTGCCACGTCCACGAAGGCGTGGAAGGCGCCGACGTCCCGGACGGTGGTGAAGCCGGCGTTCAGGGTGTCGCGGGCGTGCGCCACCCCTTCGAGCGCCTGGTGGGCGCTGGACTCCCGCAGCTCCTGGAGGAAGTCGGCGCAGCCGGCCGGGCCCACGAGATGGGTGTGCAGATCGATCAGCCCGGGGGCGAGCGTCGCCCGGCCGAGGTCGATGAGCCGCACCCCTTCGGGGACCGGCTCGCTCCCCGGCCGCACCTCGGCGATGCGATCGTCCTCGACGATGACGGTGCGGTCGGGCAGCACCGCGCCGCCTTCGACATCCACGAGTCCGGCGCAACGCAATGCAACTGCCATCTTCTTCCCTCCGTCCGCCGCCACCCGGGGCGGGTGGCGATCGTGTGCGATGGGCGGCCGATGTCACCGCCGGCCGCGCGGCAGCCCGGGGCCGGGGCTGCCGCGCGGCCGGGTCATTCGCCCAGTACGGCCATCGCGGCGTTGTGTCCGGGAATGCCGCTCACCCCGCCGCCGCGCACGGCGCCCGCGCCGCACAGCAGCACGCTCGGGTAGGCGGTCTCCACGCCCCAGCGCCCGGTCTCCTCGGTGGCGTAGGGGAAGGCCAGCGAGCGGTGGAAGATGTTGCCCCCCGGCAGCCGCAGGTCGTTCTCCAGGTCGATGGGTGTCTTGGCCTCGATGCAGGGGCGGCCGTCCTCGTCCAGCGCGAGGCAGTCGGCGATCGGCTCGTCGAGCACCGAGTCGAGTTCGGCCAGGGCCGCCTTGGTCAGCGCCTCCCGGGCCGCGTCGTTGTCCTCGACGAACAGCCGGGCCGGGGTGTGCAGTCCGAACATCGTCAGGGTCTGGTAGCCGCGCTCGGTGAGTTCGGGGCCGAGGATCGTCGGATCGGTCAGCGAGTGGCAGTAGATCTCGGACGGCGGCGCGGACGGGAGCCGTCCGCCGGCCGCCTCGCGGAAGGCGGTGGCGAGCTGGCCGTAGCCCTCGGCGATGTGGAACGTACCGGCGAACGCCTCCCTGGGGTCCACCGAGGTGTCCTTGAGCCGGGGCAGGCGGCGCAGCAGCATGTTGACCTTGAGCTGCGCGCCCTCGGCGGGCTCGGCGACGGTGTCGCCCAGCATCGCCGCCAGGGCCTCGGGCGAGGCGTTCACCAGGACCTTGCGGGCGCCGACGGTGGCCTCGCCCGATCCGTTGTCGTAGGTGACGAGCGTCAGGTTCTCGTCGGGCTCGATCCGCACGACCTCGTGGCCGGTGGCGATCTCGGTGCCCGCCTCGCGCGCCACCCGGGCCAGCTCGCCGGTGAGGGCGCCCATGCCGCCGACCGGGACGTCCCAGTCGCCCGTGCCGCCGCCGATGACGTGGTACAGGAAGCAGATGTTCTGGGCCAGCCCCGGGTCGTGGGCGTCGGCGAACGTGCCGATGAGTCCGTCGGTGAGGACCACACCGCGGACGACGTCGTCCTTGAAGCGGTCCTCGACGGCGACGCCGAGCGGCTCCTCGAACAGCGTCCGCCAGGCCTCGTCGTCACCGATGCGGGCCCGCAGCTCGTCCCGGGTCGGCAGCGGCTGGGTGAGGGTGGGGAACACCCGCTGGGCGACCCGCTCGGTCGTTCCGTAGAACTCCCGCCAGGCCGCGTACTCGGCGTCGGAGCCGGTGAAGTCCCGGAAGGCCGCCCGGGTCCGGTCCTCCCCGCCGCCGACCAGGAGGCCGGTGTGGCGGCCGGCTCGGACGGCCGGCGTGTAGGACGCGATGGACCGCTTGCGCACCTGGAAGCGCAGTCCGAGATCGTTCACGATCTTCTCGGGGAGCAGGGACACCAGGTAGGAGTAGCGCGACAGGCGTGCGTCGACTCCGGAGAAGGCACGGGTCGACACGGCCGCACCGCCGGTCTTGTCGAGCCGTTCGAGCAGGAGCACGGAGCGCCCGGCACGGGCCAGGTAGGAGGCGGCGACCAGGCCGTTGTGGCCGCCACCGACGATGACGACGTCGTAGACGTCCTTTGAGAACGCGGCATTCCGAGGCATGCCCCTTGCTAACACGCCGCGCCCCGCGGCCACAAGGGTTCTGCGCCGCACTCGACCCTCTTACTGATTACTGGATCAGTTCCTCACCGCACCCCCGAGACAGCCGGAGGAGCTTTGTTTCCGCTGTTCACCGCGCTGCTCCTGGACACCTGACCGCTCACCCACGTCCTCTTCCGGGCGCATCGACCCTCACCTGCTGTTGATTGACCTGCCAGTCAGCATGAGGGGTGGATCACGGTCGGTCCCACCGCGTCGGAGGGGCGAAGGACGTACGGAACCGGTGCACCGCGAACTCGGCGCCCACCGCACCGGTCACCTCCGTCGGCAGCCCCGTGATCCGTACGGCGCGTGTCCGCCGCAGCGCCCCTGTGTCGGGCAGGCGCTGCACGGACCCCGCGTGGACACCCGCGCCGGGGACGCCGGTCAGCTCGGCGAGGAAGGGGTGGGCGGGGTTGTCCCGGCCGACGACGATCCGGCCCGGGTCCTCGACCCACAGGACGGCCATCCGCTCGTCGATCCGGAGCCGGGCGAGCTGCGTCTCGTTCCACTCGTCCACGGACACCCAGTCGAGGTCGTCGATGGTGCGCCGGGCCCCGTCCAGAGCACGTTCGGCGCGCTGCGCCCGGCGCCGGGCGGCGGAGCCCGGTGACCGGTCGCGCGCCCCCACTCCACCGTCCGCCTCCACGAACACGGGCCGTGCCGCGGCGGGACCCTTGGTCAGCACGACGTGGGGGACCTCGTGGACGGACTCGTGCACGGCCGGGGACTCGTAGTCGTCGGCCGGGTCCGCCCGGCCCGCGAGCCACGGGAACACCTCCGTCAGGTCCCTCATCAGGGCGGCGACGGTCTCGTGCAGGGCGGCGGCCGCCTCCTCGCGCACCGCGGCGTCCGGGAGCCGACCGGGGCCCGGACCCGTGTAGCGGACCACGAGACCGGCCAGGACCGGGCCGTACCGCTGGAACACACTCCGCACCGCGTCGCCGTGCGGCAGTCCGGTCTCCTCGGCCAGCGCCGCGCGCAGGCCCCCCTCGAGCGCGAACCGGTCCGTCTCCCAGGCCCGTTCGATCGCGCTGTCCACGGCCCGCAGCACACCGTCGTGGACGGCGTCCCGTGCGCTCGGCATCGCCCGGTCACCTCCCTGTCCCTCGGCCCGCCCGGGCGGCGGTTCGTCCGCATCCTCGCGTCCCGGCAGGCCGCCGCGGACGGGAAAGCGGGCGGGGTACGCGCACGGGAGGGCATCGCGGCATGCCCGGCTGCCCTTTCGCGCCGCCCCGGCGGCGGGCGCCGGCCGCACGGGCAGCCACGAACGGCCGTCCGGGCAGCCCCGCGCGGGCCGCGCGGGGAGGACCCGGGGCGCGGTGCGGCATCCGCGCAGGCCGTGTACGCGCGGTAACACCGGTTCGGTCCATGAAGTAGCCGACAGCGGCCATGGCTTCACCCTGACCCGAGGGGGAGGCTGTTCGGGCAGGCATCGAACTGGAGTCCGCACGGGGCCGGTACGTGAGGGCACCCGGCGGCCGGAACCACGAGGAACGGACCCCATGCCACCGGATCGCATCTTCGTTCACGTCAGGACATCGGACCCGATCTCCGAAGCGGGCATCGTGGCCGCGCTCAAGACCCGGGCCGAGATCTGGATCACGGACGGCGGCCAGACCACCCCCGGCACGGTCGCGCTCATCGTCGCCGACGAGATGAACGACGAGGCGCTGACCCTGCTGCGGACGGTCCGGGGCAAGGGCATGCAGCAGGTCATCGCCGTGGTGTCCGAACTGGACGACGCGGGTCTGATGCTCGCCGTCGAATCGGGGATCGCCGGGCTGGTGCGCCGGCGCGAGGCCACCGCCGACCGTCTGGTGCAGGTCATCGAGTCCGTGCACCGCGGCGCAGGTGTCGTACCGCCGGACTTACTGGGACGGCTGCTCAAGCAGGTGTCGCAGGTGCAGCAGCAGATCCTGGCGCCGCGCGGACTGAGATTCAACGGCCTCACCGACCGGGAGAGCGACGTCCTGCGACTGGTCGCCGCCGGCCTCGACACCCGGGAGATCGCCCAGCGGCTGTCGTACTCGGAGCGGACCGTCAAGAACGTGCTGCACGACGTCACTCACCGGTTCCAGCTGCGCAACCGGTCGCACGCCGTGGCCTACGCGATACGGGAGGGTCTCATCTGACGCGGCCTCAGCGGCCCTGCTCCTCGATACGCGGGCGCTGCCGGGGCACCGTGCGCCGGGTGCCGCCGCCGGGCGAGCCGGACCGGCGCGCTCCGAGGTCGACCCGGTCCGGCGCGGGCGCGAGCGCGGTGTCGGCGGGCGGCCGGAGCGGTGCCATCACGACGACGTGCAGCACCGGCCACGGCGGCGGCGCGTCGGACACGGCCTGCGGGAACGGCACCGGTGCGGCGGGGGCCACCACCAGGGGCAGCGCACCGGTGCCGAACCCGGAGAACGAGGCGTCGACGGTGTCGTCCGGCAGACACGGCGTGGCCGCCCCGGCCGTGATGACCTGGCCGAGGACACGCTGCCGGGCCGACCAGCGCGGGCCGTGGGCGGTCAGCCGGTACGAGTACTGGAGGATGCGCACCGGCTCCATACGGGCGCTGACCGGCGCGTCCGCGGCATCGCGCAAGAACATACGGCCGCCGCGGCTGCGGTCCTCCTCCCGCACGTCGTAGAGGCAGACCCGCAGGACGACACCGGTCGCGTCGGCTCCGGCGTCGTCGGGTCCGGCCTCCTCGCAGGAGAGCGCGGCGTCGGGCACGCACCGGCGCAGCCACGCCTCCAGCGACAGCGTCACGGAATCCATCACCGCCTCATCGTCGCGGCGGATCCCGGGGCCGGCCACGGCCGGACGGATTCCCCATGGGGCAGGAAGAGATGTCCGCGCGTGTGGCTGATCGCTCTCCCACCCGTATTCGGCCGAATGAAAACGTGAGACATCGCACAGAAAGCGAGGAGCGTGTGCCGAACTATCTGACTCCGGGCGTCTTCGTGGAGGAGACGTCCTCGGGTATCAAGCCGATCCAAGGTGTCGGAACCGCCACCGCCGCGTTCATCGGCTTCACCGCGAGGGGACCCCTCAACGAAGCGGTGCTGGTGACGAGCTGGACCCACTTCACCAATGTGTTCGGTGAGTTCACGGCCGACGCGTACCTGCCGCACAGCGTCTACGGCTACTTCCTCAACGGCGGCGGCAACGCGTACATCGTCAGCCTGGGCACCGGAACCGACGCGGACGCGGACGCCGCCCCGGCCGAACTGCCCCAGGACGGGCCGCGAGAGAACGCCGGGACTGCCGGCCCGGTCCGCGGGCAGCTGGCCGCGGCGGGCGGCAGGCCCGCGCTGACCGTGGGGCTCGCACCGGGCGCCGCCCACGGCACCTCACCGGTCACCGTGGAGGTCGAGGATCCCGGCGACGCCGGCGACGAGGACACCTTCAAGCTGGTGGTGCGCCGCGACGGCAAGGTCGAGGAGGAGTACGACAACGTCTCCGCCAAGCGCGGCCCCGCCTTCATCGGCACGGTACTGAAGAAGTCCGCCCTGATCACGCTGGAGGAGGTCAAGGGCGCCACGCTCGCCCGCCCCGCCAAGGGCACCCGGGTCACGCTCGCCCCGGCCGCACCCGCCACCGTGTCCGTGGTGGCGCAGGGCGCCCCGGTGCGGGCCCCGGCGCGGCCGTCCCCCGGCCTCTACATCGGGGACACCGCGGCCCGTACCGGTCTCGCGGGTCTGGAAGCCGTCGACGACATCACCATGGTCGCCGCTCCCGACCTGATGTCGGCCTACCGCAGGGGCGCCATCGACGCCGAGGGCGTCAAGGCCGTGCAGCTGGCGCTGGTCGCCCACTGCGAGTCGATGGGCGACCGGGTCGCCATCCTCGACCCGCTGCCCGGACTCAACGCCCAGCAGGTGCGCGACTGGCGCCAGGAGTACTCCGGCTTCGACTCCAAGTACGCCGGCCTGTACTGGCCCTGGGTGAAGGTCATGGACCCGGTGGAGAAGCGGGCCGAGACCGTGCCGCCGAGCGGACACATCGCGGGCGTGTGGGCCCGCAACGACGCCACGCGCGGAGTGCACAAGGCCCCCGCCAACGAGGTGATGCGCGGCGTGCTGTCCCCGGCGCTGGCCGTGACCAAGGGCGAGCAGAGCATCCTCAACCCGATCGGCGTCAACTGCCTGCGGACCTTCCCGGGTCAGGGGGTGCGCATCTGGGGCGCCCGCACGCTCTCCAGCGACCCCGAGTGGCGGTACATCAATGTGCGCCGCCTGTTCAACTACGTCGAGAAGTCGATTCTCGACGGCACGAACTGGGTCGTGTTCGAACCCAACGACCGCTACCTGTGGGAAGGCGTCAGCCGCACCGTCACCGCCTTCCTCACCCGGGTGTGGCGCAGCGGGGCGCTGTTCGGCCGGAGCCCGGCGGAGGCGTTCTTCGTGCGCTGCGACGAGGAGAACAACCCCCCGGAGAACCGGGACGCCGGCGTGCTCACCATCGACATCGGCATCGCGCCGGTCAAGCCGGCCGAGTTCGTCGTGTTCCGGCTCTCGCAGTACACCCCCGGCGCTGACACCGACAAGTAGAAGGCGACCAGACCATGATTCCAGGCATGCCCCAGGCCATATCCGCCGCACGCTTCGTGGTGAGTTTCGACCAGATGGCGCCGTCCTACTTCTCCGAACTCAGCGGCATCACCAGCGAGGTGGAGCCCACGGAGTACATCGCGGCCGACGCGCGGACCGGCGCGATCGTCCACACCAAGCAGTTCGGCAAGACCAAGCCGCCGACCGTCACCCTCAAGCGCGGTGTCGACGGGACCGCCCACCTCCTCGCGTGGCACACCATGGTCATCGCCGGGAACCCCGGGGCCCGGATGACGGGAACGCTGGAGCTCCAGAACGCCAGCGGCCAGCCGCAGGCCACCTTCCGCCTGATCAACGCGTGGCCGAGCAAGATCGAGGTCGGCAACCTGAAAGCCGGCATGTCCGAGATCGTGCTGGAGACGGTCACCTTCACCTGCGAGGAAGTACTGCCCATATGAGCCGGTCCGAGCAGGTGACCGGCGCGACCATGCCGACCGAGTACCCCTTCGTCCTGCCCCGCGGCTACGTCGATCCGCAGGGCCGGGTGCACCGCGAGGGCCTGATGCGGCTCGCCACCGCCCGGGACGAGATCGCGCCCCAGGCGGATCCCAAGGTGCGGGAGAACGCCGCCTATCTGACGGTGCTGCTGCTGAGCCGCACCGTGACCCGGCTCGGCGACGTCACCGACGTGACCACGCACACCGTCGAGAACCTCTTCGCCTCCGACCTGGCGTTCCTCCAGGACCTCTACCGGCGGATCAACCAGGAGGGACGCACCGAGGCCGAGGTCACCTGCCCGTCCTGCGAGCACCTCTTCCTCGTCGACGTGGCGGGTGAGGCGCCGGGGGAATCCTGACGTACACGGCCGACCGACTCTGGGAGGAGGTCGTCTACGTCGCCTACTACCTCCACTGGTCCGCCGACTCGGTCCTCGACCTGGAGCACCCGGCCCGACAGCGGGTGATCGAGGAGATCGGTCGGATCAACAAGCGCATCTCCGCACCCGACGACGGCCCGGACGACGACTGAGCGACGTCCGGAGCCGGTCCTGCCGAAAGGAGGCGACCCGTGCAGTGGTCGTGGAAGCACCCGCGTGCCTGGCTGCGTGCGTGGCACTCGGCCTGGACGGCGGCCCGGACGGCCGACCGGCGCGACAGCGACATCACGGCGTGGCGACGGCTGCCCCGGCTGCGCCCCACGGCCGCGCCCTGGACCGTGGCCGCGCTGGGCCGGGACTCGGTCGCCCGCGCGGGGACACGGCCGCTGATCCACCTGGTTCCGTCCACCGCCCCCGGCCGGTTCGGCGTCCGCGCACCGTACGGGAACACCGGACTGCCGCCCGTACCGGCCGGCCGCGCCGACGCCCTGGTCGGGGCGGTACGCGGCACCTTCCCGGCCGCCCCGGCACCGACGGCCCGGGCGGCGGGACGCGCTGAGCAGGGCGGCCGGGAGCCGGAGTCGGCTTACGGGACAGCGGGCGGGGGCGCTGTGCGGGGTGCGTCCGTACCGGCCACGCCCCGGGTGACGGACGGTCTGCGCGGGACGGCCGGCACTCCCGGCACTCCCGGTACGCCTGGCATGCCCGAGGGCCGGGTGCGGGGCGTGGTGCGTGATGCGCGGGTCGTGGGCGCGAGTGCGAGTGCCTGTACGGGTGTTGCGAGGGCGAGTACGCATTCCGGTGCGGGCGCGGGCGCGGCATCGAGCCTGGCGGCCGGAGAAGCGGGTGCCGCTCGGCAGGCCGCGCGGGCGGAGGGTTCGGGGCTGCCGGTCATGGCCGTCCGTCGTCTGTCCGCCGCACGGACCGCAACGAGCGGTGGGCGCCCCGCCCTGACCCACGCGACCGACGACCGCGTGGGGACGCCGCGGCCGGTCACACCGCCGCCGGTGCGGACCCGCTCGGACTTCGAACGGGCGCTGGACGCGTACCGCCCCGACTGGCTCCTCCCGCAGGTCACGGCCGACGACGAGCTGCCGTCCTACGTCCAGGCCCGCAGGCACATGGCCACCGCGGCAACTGAGAGCCCGTCGCGGGGTGACGCGGGAGCCGGGACACCGGATGCCATGGGCGGCCGACTGCCGGGCGGCGTACGGGGTCGAATACCGGACGCGGGGCCCGGTGCGGTACGAGGCGGAGTGCCCGGTGCGGTGCAAGGCGGGATCCCGGGCGCGGCACAGGCACCGATGCCCGGTGCCGCACGGGGCCGGATCCCCGGCGGGGCGTCGGTTCCGGCCGGTGCCGGTGCCGGTGCCGACGGGACCCGGCCGTTGGTACCGCGCCGACCGCGCCGGCACCCCCAGGGGTACGAACGCGCCACGGCGCCGACCTCACCGGGCCTGCCCGCCGCGGCGAACGGGCCCTCCCCGTTCCACGAGCCCGCGCCGACACCACACGCAGCGCCTTCGGCCCACGCTCCCCAAGCACCGGATGTCGCCTCCGCCCCCGGCGCGCCAGGCCTGCCCTCGGCACCCCAGCCTTCCGCCCCGGACAACCAACTCGACCTTGATTCAGGTGAGTTGGTTGTTGCAGACACACCCACCGAACCCGCCCCCGCCCTCGAAGCACCCGGGATCCCGGGCACCCCGGGAACCGACCTGCCCACCGTCCCCGCCGACGTCACCGGTCCCACCGGCGTACTCGCACCGCCGCACTCCCCCGGAGCCAGTGCCGTCCCCGGGTCTCCCGCAGAGCGGTCCGCCGCGGACTCGGCCGTGCCGGGGCCTCACGGGGCGAGTGCCACACCCGACGACGGTCCGGACCCCGGCACGCCTGCCGGACCCGCGGCCACCACGGCCAGGCCCAAGTCGTCCCTGTCCAAGCCCGGTTGGGAGGCCGCCTGGAGTCTGCGGCTGTCCCGTGGACATCGCGACGGGACGTCCCACGCCGACGGCCGTGCCACGCCGTACACCCGCACGTCCGAACGGGATCCCGGGCAGGGAACTCCGTCGGCGGGCGACGACGAAGCCCTCGCTTCGGAGGGGGAACCAGCGAGGGCGGCCGGACTGCCCGTAGTGCGGTGGACCCACGACCCGGCACCGCACATGGCACCGCGCACGGCCCCACACACGGCACTGCACACAGCTCCGCCCGCCCCCGGCACCGCCGTCGACCCCGGCGCCGCAACCACCGCGCTCCGGCGCAAGTTGCCGGTCCGCACGGCCCGCAGCCCGCGCCCTGCCGCCGCGGAGCACGCGCCGCCGCCCCTCGCCGGTGCGTTCCCCGTAAGCCTCCCGGCTCCGGACGTGTCCGGGACGGCTCCGGACGTGGCCGCGACCGTCCCGGCGGTCGCCGCGTCGTATGTGCTCCGGTCCACGGCCGTACCCGTACCGCATCCCGCCGACAGGTCCCCAAGCCTCGAATCGTCCGGCCGACCGGCAGTACCGGCGCTGGAGTACGCCGTGCCCCCCACGGCCCCGGCCCCGCGCGGCAGCGGCCGGACAACCTCCCTTCCGCTCCCGCAGGAGGGCTCCACGGAGCCGTTCACCATGGACCCGGTGCCGTGGAGCGCGGGCGCCGGCGGTACCGCGCCGCCGGACGACCTCCTCACCGGGCGGTACGGCAGTGCCCGGAGCCGCGCGGCCCGACGCTGGTTCGGCGCACCCTCGGTCGCGCCCCTGGCGCAACCCACCGCCGCGCCCATGGTTCTGCCGCACGTGCTGTCCGCGCGCGCGGTGGGCCACGACGCGGTCTCGCTCCCGGAACCCGGAATGTCGTGGACCATCGACGGCGGCCCTCCGGAGGTCCGGCCCCCGGACGCGTCATGGACGGGCACGCTCCCGCCCGGGTTCGCAGCTCAGGGGCGTCCCGGGCCCGCGCCCCCATCACCCTCCGGCCCGGCGTCCTCCGGGCCCTCGACTGCCGGGGGGTCCGGCGACGGCCCCGGGCACGAGCAATGCGTGCCGCTCCACCGGACCCAGGAGTGGGCCGAACTGCTCGCCCTGCTGGCCGCCCACCGGCGGCAGCGCCCCTTCGGGTTCCTGGACGACCCGGCGGTCCTGGACGCACTGGCCGGCCGGCTCCACGAGCGGGTCCTGGCCCGCATCCGGCGGGAACTGGTCGTCGACCGTGAGCGCAGCGGCCTGCTGGTGCCCCGCACCTGACGGAACAGAACGCGACACAACGCAACGAGAGGAGAGGACCTGTGGACACGAGCCCGGCCGCCGGCGGCCTCGCCATGGACAACGACACGTTCTTCGGTGCGGTCAGCATGGCCCACAACTTCACCGTGGCCATCGACCGCTCCCGGTACGAACTGGGCGCCTGGGCCACCGCCTCGGGGCTCAGCGTCTCGTGGCAGGTCGCCGAGTACCGCTCCGGAGACCACTGGAACCACCCGCTCGTGTTCCCCGGCGTACCGCAGTACGAGAAGATCCGGCTCTCCCGGGCCGCGTGCCGGGACTCGCGGATCGTGCAGGAGTGGCTGAGCGAGACGTCGATCCGCAACGAGCCGCTGACCGGCGCGATCTCCCTGGTGAACTGGGAAGGGCAACCCACCATCACCTGGGAGCTGAAGGAGTTCTTCCCCGCCGCCTGGGGCATCGAGGCGTTCGACTCGGCCGGCGGGAGCGTGGCCCTGGAGACCCTGGACCTCGTGCACACCGGGTTCCTCGACGACGACCTCCTGCCGGGCAATCCCGGCCCGCCGCCCCGGCGCGCCTCCTGACCGGCCCACCCGGCCGCGACCCTTCCATGCCGCAGCCCCACCTCTTCCGGCCGCCCATCCGGCCGGGACCTCACACTCGCCGAGGAACCGTATGACGACAGCACCCGCGAACCACACGTCCGGCAGTCCGGGACAGGGTCCGGGCTGGGCTCCGGGGCCTTCGGAGGCGTTCGACGCCCGCCCGGTGCGCTCCCCCGCCGCGTATCCGCGCGCCGGCATGGCGATGCGGTTCCATGTCTCCCTGGACGAGTCGGACACGAACCTCGGTATGTGGTCCAGCTGTCACGGGTTGCAGGTCCAGTTCACGTCGAAGGAGATCACCGAGGGCGGCCAGTACTGCGACCGGACCCTGCTGCCCGAACGGGTGGAGTACAGCACCGTCACGCTCGAACGGATGATGACGCAGGCCGACTCGCCCCGGCTCCAGGCGTGGCTGGCGCGGGTCGCCGCGCAGTGGACCGGCTACGAGTACGACAACGGGACGGCCGGCGCGTACCCGGGCCAGAACGTGACGATCCGGCTGTTCGACCATCAGGGGCTGCTCGTCACCGCGTGGGTGCTCCAGCACGCCGTGCCCAAGGAGTGGACGGGCCCCGACCTCGACGCCCGCAGCAACTCCGTGGCGCTGGAGAAGCTCTCCTTCGATCACACCGGCTTCCTCCGCCACGACGCACCGGTGGGGGTGGCGCCGTGACCGTGTCCACCGGCTCCTCCCTCCAGCGCAACGTCAGCCGGGCCGTGCTGCGCAGCCTCACGGGCGATGAGTTCCCGTTCGAGTACAACCCGACCGAGATCACCATCTCCCACAACGACGAGGGCCTGGCCGACCCGGTGGGGCGCGACGGCAGGAAGGACGACCACAGCATCGTGTCGTCCATCGCCACCCGGGGATCGACCCGGCTCGTCATGTCGACGCTGACGTTCACCGGCGAGGACATCCAGCACAAGATCGAACTGCTGCTGGAGTGGGTCACGGAGGACACGGTGACCCGGTCGGACGGCACGAAGGAGAAGGGCAAACGCGAGCGGCTGCGCTTCCAGTGGGGTACCAGGGGCAGCGGTTTCGACTACGAGGTCGAGCTGATGCGCTTCGACTGCACGTACACCCGCTTCGCGCGGGGCGGCCGCCCCGTCCGGGCGGAGGTCCGCAACCTCACCCTGCATGTGCTGAGCCACACCGGTGCGACGCCCGCGCCCGCCGGCACGGGCGGCACCGCGCCGGCGGTCGCCTCCGACGGGGGCCCGGCGGGACTCCCGCCGGGAACCGCCCCGGACGCGAACGCGGACCCGACCCGGACACTGCTCAAGAAGGGGAACCGATGAGCACGGCGGGCGCTCCGCCTGCGCCCCTGGCCTCGATTCGGGTGGGCCGTGGCGGCGTCGCCCTGGACGACGACCTCCAGAACCAGGTGACGCTCGCCGTGGTGGACGGCCGGCGCAACGCCCCCACCATGATCGAGATCATGTTCCGTGACGCCGGGGCCGACGTTCTCGAACGGGCGGGCATCGGCCTCGGCAGCCGCGTCGAGGTGTGGACCTCGCCGTCCGGTACGACGCCCGAGGCCCTGGTCGGAGCGGGGGAGGTCACCGCGCTCGAAGGGGACTACGTCGACCTGTCCCTCCACACGACCGTGCGCGCCTACGACCCCAGCCACCGGCTCCAGCGCGCCTCACGGGTCCGGACGTTCGTGAACATGACCGACTCCGGCATCGCCGAACGCATCGCGCGGGAGGCCGGGCTGCGGGACGTACGGATCGAACCGACCCGGACGTCCCACACGCATCTGGGCCAGATGAACCAGACCGACTGGGAGTTCCTCGGCTGGCGGTGCCGGGAGATCGGCTACGAGTTCGGCGTCGACCCGGACGGGGTCTTCTTCTTCCGGCCGGGACCGGCGCGCGGTACACCGCCGGTCGAGCTGGAACTCCAGCGCAACCTCCGGGCGTTCCGGCCCCGGGTGACGGCGGCGGCACTGGTGCCCGAGGTCGAGATGCGGGTGTGGGATCCGCTCCGGGCACGGGCGGTGTCCACGCAGGCGGACACCGCGGCCGACCCGTCCGTGGAGCTGACCGGCGCGAATGTCGCCGGCACACTCGACGCGGTGCGCGACCGCACCCGGCCGCCGACGCCGGCGCCCGCCCCCTCCCCGCTGGGACCCGCCCCCAGCACCGAGGGACGGATCGTGACCGACACGGCCCCCGCCACGGGCGCCGCCATCACCGCCGCGTCCCTGGAGTCTCTGCAAGGACCGGCCGAGCGGCTGGCCGGCAGCCTCGCCGAGGCGCAGGCGACGGCCTGGGGCGATCCGGGGCTGCGGCCGGGCGGCACGGTCCGGGTGACGGGACCGCCGAGGCCCTTCGCCGGCACCTGGACCGTCTCCGCCGCCCGGCACGTGTTCGACCTGACCGAGGGCGGTTACCGCACCCACCTGGACCTGGGCACCCCGGAGGACCGCAGCCTCCTCGGGCTGACCACGGCACCGGGCGCCGCGCACTCGGCGCCGCGCATGCAGGGCATGGTCTGCGGGGTCGTCACGAACGTGCACGACCCGGTCGGCATCGGCCGGGTCAAGGTCGCCCTGCCCTGGCTCGGGCCCGACCACGAGACGGACTGGGCGCCGGTCGTACAGGCGGCCGGCGGCCGGCGGGCCGGAGCCCTGCTGCTGCCCGAGATCGGGGACCAGGTGCTGCTCGGGTTCGAACTCGGCGATCCGCGGCGGCCGTACGTGGTCGGCGGAGTGCTGAGCGACTCCAGCACGTACGCGCCGGGCGGCCCGGCGGTGGAGGCGACCGGCCGGACCGCGGAGGTCGTACGGCGCGGCATCGTCTCGCCCTCCGGGAACATGCTCGCCTTCCACGACAAGATGCCGGCCGGCGCGGGCCGGCCGGCGACCGTCTCCTCCGTCGTCCTGGGCACCGGCAACGGCGCTCTGGGGCTGGCCGTCGACCAGGTCGCGGGAACGGTGACGCTCACTTCCCGGCCAGGGCGGCCGGACAGCGGTGCCGCCGCCGGCCGGATCCACATCGACTGCGGCGACGGCGGCAGCGTCGACATCTCGGCCGGTGCGGGCGGCCACGTCAACGTCGACGGCGGAGCCACCCTCAGCATGCGCGCGCAGACGTCCATCTCCATCGAGAGCGCCGGCACCGTCGCCATCAAGGGCTCCAGGATCGAACTCAATTGACTGCCCGGAGGACGGCGCTCGTGCACAACGACCACATCGGAACGGGCTGGGCTTTCCCGCTGGGCGCGGGCGCCGGCGGCGCCCTGCGCACGGTGAGCGGACAGGCGCTGCTGGAGCAGTCCATGAAGCTCATCCTGACGACCTATCCGGGCGAGCGGCCGATGCTCCCCGCGTTCGGATCCCGGCTGCGCGACTGGGTGTTCGCCGGCACCGACCCGGACACCCTCGACGACCTTTCCCGTGAGGTGGCCGCCTCGCTGGCCGCCTGCGAACCGCGCGTCACCGTCCAGGCCGTGCGGGCCGAACCCGATCCACGCGATCCGACCCTGGTGAACATCGTGATCACATACGCGCCCAAGGGAAGCAACGACCCCCGGAACATGGTCTTCCCGTTCTATTCGCTGCCGGACGAGGTCCCGGCCGCCGACCGGGACCCGGAAGGGGAGTAGACCGTGCTGCCCACACCCGACCTCGACGACCGGCGCTTCCAGGATCTGATGGACGAGGCCCGCCGGCTGATCGCCCGGCGCTGCCCGGAGTGGACCGACCACAACCCCTCCGAGCCCGGGAGCACGCTCCTGGAGGCGTTCGCGATGATGGCGGACCAGATCATCCACCGGCTCAACCAGGTCCCCGACCGCCTGTACGTGAAGTTCCTGGACCTGATCGGGCTGCGGATGGTGCCGCCCGCCCCGGCCCGCACACCCGTGACGTTCTGGTCGACGTCCGCCGTCACGGAGGCGCCGCTGGTTGTCCGCGGCGGAACCCGCGTCGGGACCCTGCGCACCGAGACCGAGGAGGCCGTCACCTTCGGCACGGACCACGACGCTTCCATGGTGCCCGGCCGGCTGACGCACGTACTGACCCACGGCCCGGACGACGACGGGCCGCTGGACCGCGAGTTCGGACCGCAGGGGGTGCGCGTCCCGTTCGCCGCGTTCGGTGCGCCGCCGCGGCACGGGGACGCCCTGCTGCTCGGACTGGAGAAGGCCGTACCGGGCTGCGCGGTCCGCGTCGGCTTCGACGGCCGGATCGACGGGGTGGGCGTGGATCCCGGCGCGCCGCCGCTGGTGTGGGAGGCGTGGGACGGCTCCGTGTGGTCCGGCTGCGACGTGTCGACGGACGGGACCGGCGGCCTGAACCGGGCCGGCGACATCGTGGTCCATGTGCCCGAGGCGCACGACACCGCCGTCCTCGGCGGCCGGACGGCGGCGTGGCTGCGCGCGCGGGTCGTCGAACCGGCCGACGGCCTGCCCGGGTACACCTCCAGCCCGGTCGTGCACGGCCTGAGCACCGTGACCGTCGGGGTCACGGTCACGGCGACGAACGTCGAGGTCGTCGACCGGGAGTACCTCGACGACGCCGAAGGGGTCCCCGGTCAGCGCTTCGCCGTCCCGCGGGGCCCGGTGCTCGCCCCGTACGGCGAACCGGTCCTCGAGATCGCCCCGCGCGGCGACGACACCGAGTGGGAGACCTGGACGCGCGTCGACGACTTCGCCGGCAGCGGACCGCGGGACCGGCACTTCGTGCTCGACGCGATGGCCCGCGAGGTGCACCTCGGCCCGGCGGTGCGGGAGCCGGACGGCACGCTGCGCCGGTACGGGGCGGTGCCGCCGGACGGCGCCGCGGTCCGGTTGCGCCGCTTCGCGGTGGGCGGCGGCGCGCGCGGCAACGTCGCGGCCGGGGCGGTCCGCTCGCTGCTGTCGTCGCTGCCGTTCGTCGCCGGCGTGGAGAACCGCGCGCCGGGGCGGGGCGGCGCCGACGGCGAGACGCTGGCCGAGGCCGTGGCGCGCGCCCCGCTGATGCTGCGCAGCAGCAGCCGAGCGGTGACGGCGGAGGACTTCGAGTCGCTGGCCCAGCAGGCGGCGCCCGAACTGGCCCGCGTACGGCTGATGCCGGACGGGGAGCCGGGCGCCGTACGGCTCCTGGTGGTGCCGGCCGCGCCGGCCGGTGAACGCGTCCGGCTGGAACACCTGGTGCCGGCGCGGAAGACCCTCGATCGGGTGGCCGCCCGGCTCGACGAGGTACGCCTGGTGGGCACCCGGGTCATGATCGAGCCGCCGCTGTACCGGGGCGTCACCGTGGTCTGCCGGATGACGGCCCATCACCGGGCGACCGGCGACCGGGTGCGCAAGGACGCGGAGGAGGCCCTGTACCGGTTCCTCGACCCGCTGCCGGGCGGCGGGCCGAACGGCACGGGATGGCCGTTCGGGCGTCCGGTGCAGGTCGGGGAGATCTTCGCGCTCCTCCAGCGGGTACCGGGCGTCGATCTCGTCGACGACGTGCGGCTGTTCGCGGCCAACCCGGTGACCGGCGAACGCGGTCAGGAGAGCCGGCGGATCGATCTGCCGCCGAACAGCCTCGTGGTCTCCTACGACCACCACATACGTGTCGAGGAGCGGCGGTGAGGGCGGCGGTCGACGGGCTCGGCAGCCCGTACTCCCTGGTCGACCTGCTGCCCGCGGTCTACCAGGAGGACCCCTTCACGGTGCGGCTCACCGCGGGCTGGGACACGGTGATCGCCCCGGTCATCAGCACGCTGGACTGCCTCGACGCCTACCTGGACCCGCGGCTCGCACCCGAGGACGTGCTCGCGTGGCTCGCCGAGCGGCTGGGCACGCAGCTCGACGAGAAGTGGCCGGAGGCGCGGAAGCGGGCCGCCACCGCGGGGGCGCTGCCCGGCCACCGCGACCGCGGCACGGTCGGCGGGGTGCGTGAGCGGATCGCGCTGGCGACCGGGGGCACGGTGCAACTGGTCGACTCCGGCGGTGTGTTCACCTCCCGCACGCCCGGTACGCCCTTCCCCCCGGACCTGCCCTCGACCGTGGAGGTCCGGGTGACGGTACGGAGCGACGAGGAGACCGGCTTCGTCGATCTGGATTCGCTGACGCAGCAGTGCATGCCGGCGCACGTTCCCTACCGTACGGAGGTGGTACGCGGATGATCGTCTGTCGCCGCTGCGGGGGCCGCAACCACGACGCCGACGACTTCTGCGGCTCCTGCGGCGCGTTCCTGGAGTGGTCGGGTTCGCGCGTCACCCCGGAGATCTCGGAGGAGGTCCGCGCGGAGGCCGAGGAGACCTCGACACCTCCCCGCGTCCCCCTGCTCCGCCGGATGATGCAGGGCACGGCCCGCCTGACCAACCCACCGGCCACGGGAGCACCGGTGGACGTCCCGACCGGCTTGGGCGGCCTGGGCGGTTTGGGCGGCCCACCACGCCCACCGGGCCTGGGCAGCCCACTCCGCCCACCGGGCCTCGGCGCACCCCCACCGCCCGGTGCCGGTGGCGTCCCACGCCCACCCGGCGCCGGCATGCCGCCACGCCCACCGGGCCTGGGCAGCCCACCACTCCCACCGGGCCTCGGAACACCCCCACCACCACGTGCCGGTGGCGTCCCACGCCCACCCGGCCTCGGCGCACCCTCACCGCCCGGAGCGGGAGGCGCCCCACGCCCACCCGGCCCACCGCGCCCGCCCGGCCCTGGGGGACCTCCACCACCCGGAGCGGGTGGCCCGCCACGCCCACCCGGCATCGGCGCGCCGCCGAGCCCACCCGGCCTCGGAACACCTCAACCACCCGGAACGGGAAGCGCCCGACGGCCGCCCGGTCCACCGCGCCCATCAAGCCCCGAAGGACCACCACCACCCAGCGCCGGTGGCACGCCACGCGCGCCCGGCACCGGCACGCCGCCACGCCCACCCGGTGCCGGTGGCACCCCGCCACGCCCACCCGGCGTGAACGCACCCCGGCCGGGCGGTCCCGCACGCCCACCTGGTCTCGGAACATCCCCACCGCCCAGCGCCGGTGGCCCACCACGCCCGCCCGGGCTCGGCGCAACACGCGCGACCCCGCCCGGCGCGGGCAGCCCGCCGAGCCCAGGGACACCGGGAATCCCCGGCGCCGGTGCTCCCGTCCGCCCACCCGGTCCCCGGGCAACACCCCCGTCCCCACGTCAGCCCGGCCCCAGGACCCCCACACCCCCCGGCGCCAGCAACGGACCGCGCCCGGGCACGGGCGGCACACCCGTACGCCCGCCCGCCCCGGGGACAACTCCCGCGCCCCCACCGGGCGTAGGCGGCCCGCCCCGCCGACCCGGCGCGGGAGCACCACCGGCACCTCCGCCCGGCACCGGGGCACCACCCGCACCCACGCCCGCCGCAAGCACCCCCGCACCCCCCACCAGCGGGGGAACCGGCCTCCCGGCGGCCGGAGCGGGCGAGCGGTCTCGGCGTACCGGCGCGGCCGGGACGGGCAGGACGGGCGGCGGCGGTGACGGGCGGGACTTCCCCCGGCACGACGACACCATCCCGCTGCCGACCGTCAGCGAGGAGGCCGCCCGCGTCCGGGACGCCGCCCTCATCGCCCCGCTGCCGGCCGTCACGTCGGCGGACGACGAGGATCTGCTGGACGACGAACCGGACGCGGTCCTGCCGCAGGCGCCGCGGCCCCGCCCCGCCCGGCGGAACCGGCTCACCGCCCGTACCAACGTGATCCGCCCCGGCGACCTGATCTGCGGTGACTGCGGGCAGGGCAACTCCCCCACCCGCCGGTTCTGCGCGCGGTGCGGATACGAGCTGCGCGAGGCCGAGGTGGCCCGGATCCCGTGGTGGCGCCGGCTGCGTCGTAGGCGCGGCCCCCGGGTCGTGGCGCTCGGCACCGTCGACGGACAGCAGAGCGAAGCGGTGCCCGCGCCCGGCGGGGGCTTCGCCGCCTTCTGGACCCAGGTGAAGATCGTCGCGGGCATCGTGTTCGGCCTGTCCATGATGCTCTACGCCACCTGGGCGCCGTTCCGGAACACGGTCAACGAGCAGGCCGCCGAGGTCCGGGCGACGGCCCGGGGCCTGCTGGAGTCGCAGTACTCCCCCGTGCGGCCCGCGAAGGTCACCGCGGAGCGCTCCGTGAAGGGTCACGGCACGAAGCACCTCGTCGACCTCAACACCGCGACGTACTGGTCCGCCCCCTACGACGCACGGGCCCAGGGCGGACCGGAGAAGGTCGTGGTGATGGTGGAGTTCGACCGCGTGGTCCGCCTCGACCAGCTCATCGTCACGGCCGGGGCGCAGGACGCGTTCACCGAACACGGCAGGCCGCGTCAGATGATGCTGACCTTCACCAACGAGAAGCAGATGCGCCTGCAACTGAAGGACACCGCCAAGCCGCAGAAGTTCTCCCTCGACGACGCGACCGGCATCAAGACGGTGCGGATCGAGGTCACCGACGTGTACGCCTCGGAGAAGAACAAGGACGTGTCCGTCGCCGAGCTGGAGTTCTTCTCGCTGCTGGCGTGACCGTGCGCCGCGGCACGATCGGGCAACCGTACGGTCATCCGCGGGCGGACGGGAGAGTGCCCCCGCAATGCTGCGCGCCCGAACGGGGACGGTGCATCGTGGTGGCGCGCGACGGCGTACCGCACACGTCCACCGCCCTTGGAGGAATCCGATGCAGACAGCGGTCGCTTGGGATCTCGTGGCCGAGCCGTGGCGCGAGGAACTGTCCCACGTGGCCGACTTCGAGGAGTACTGGCAGCGGTTCCGCGTCGACCGCGGCTACTCCCTGGCGGCGTCGCCCGACCCGCTCACGGACGGTTTCCTCGACTGCCTGTCCTGGTACTTCGGGGAATGCGTCCGCTTCAGCGGAACGCTGCGCAAACCCGAGGGCACCAGGACGGAGGACTACCGCACCGCGGTCGAGGAGCTGTTCCACTCGTGGTTCCCGATGTTCTGCGCGGAGTTCGCCCGCGCCATCGCCCGGGCCGACCGGGAGCGTGCCGCCCGGAGAGCGGCCGCCCCGCGCACCGGGGCATGAACTAGTAGATAGTTCCAGTGCGTTCCGGCGGCGCATGACCAGCATGGGAAGAACCATGCTGAGACTCGCCACCCGGCACACCACGGCCGTCCCCCGCGCGCACCCGCCCGGTGCCGGACGGTTGCCCGATGAGGACGCCGTCCGCCGCTGGCTCGGCCGTATCGGAGCGGAACGCGTGGTCACCCGTGCGCCCGCGCTGTACGGGCCGCGCACGCTGGCGAGCGGATGGCGCCTGGACCATCCCCGCGGCCTGCCGGAACACCTCGTGCACTTCGTCGTCAGCGGCACCTGCGCGGTGTCGGCGGGGCGGGAGCAGCACCGGCTGACGGCCGGAAGCGTCCTGTGGACCCGCCCCGGCGCCCCCTTCCTGCTGCGCGGCGCGGACGACCGGCCGACGGTGCTGCACGGCTTCCGGCTGACCGGGGACCCGGACGGCGACGCCTGTCTCGGTCCGCTGCTGTACGTCGAGGACGCCTGGGACCTGCGGAGCACGTTCGATCTGCTGGCGGCGGAGCTGCCGTCGACGCTGCCGCACCGGGACGAACACATCCGCGGACTGCTGCTCGTCCTGTTCACGGCGCTGCTGCGCCGGGCGGGCCGGCGGCCGAACGGCGGACCGCTGAGTTCATCGGCGCGGCACGCCATCGAGGACTACGTCGACACCACCATCGCCGAACGCCCGCGGGTCTCCGATCTGGCCCGGGTCGCCGGGCTCTCGCCCGACTACTTCACCAGGGTCTTCCGCAGGACGTTCGGCATGCCGCCGCGGGAGTGGATCGTGCGGCGGCGCATCCAGCGGGCCGCCCTCCTGCTCGACCAGGCGGACCGGTCGGTGGCGCAGGTGGCGGCGGCCCTGGGCTACACCGACTCGTTCCTGTTCAGCCGGCAGTTCAAGGCGGTCATGGGGGTCGCGCCGCAGAACTACCGCAGCCGCTAGTCCGGACGTGATCGAGAGCAGGGGCAGGCACCACCGCGCCCCTCAACCCTGTCCCGACCACCGATCACCCCTGCTCGTCCGGAATGCATCGACGAGCCAGCAGTCGTCCCGACGGTCACGGCCCATGTCCGATGAAGTCCACTGGCTCCCCCGCGCCGGGGTCCACTGGCCAGCAGGGCTCGCCCAGCCATACGGCATCACCGCCCAGCTTGGCGCTGGGCTCAGTGATGGGTTCCTCGGCAGGGTGGAACGTCACCTCAAACCGAGGGAGATAGCCGGCGTCGTACGGACCTTCGGCGCCTTCGACAGGTTGTGGCAGCAGCACGGTCGGACGGTAGCCGTCGGCTCCGACAGCCATGCAGTCGCCCGAATCCGCGACTCAGGGCTATAAACGCTCTCAGCTCAGGAAGCTCGTAGCTTCGGCCTCGACTGTTCTGCCGACCTGGCACGGAGCGGCGTCGGCGCTGGTGGCCGGCTGACTGGTTTCCCCGGTGTTCCCCATGGTTTCCCGCACGAACTGGCACGCATAGGGCACGGACCCCTTTGTTCCGGAGCAACTTGGATGGGCGCTCGCCATGGGTGATCGTGCGGGAAACTGCGGTGCGGGAGTGCTGAGCGCTGCTCTACGATCGCCCTGCTTGCGTCGGCCGGCAGCTGTAGACCCGCAGCACCGGCCCGCTGTGGAGGGGGCCAGCCCGTTCGAGCCGGGCCAAGTGGGCTGACATCCGCGTTGAGCGGCCGAATTGTTGGGAGTCATCTCAGTGTGGGATGGGGCGTTCTACCGCGTCCAGCGCGACGGCTACGAGATCTGCTTCGTCCCCGATGCCGGGGTACCCCTCGACGAGATCGATGACGTCGACATGTGGGTGGTCTTCGACCACGGGGAACGCTGGTCGGGGACGATCTGCACCCTGGACAATGTCCACCGCGTCATGGACCGTTGGCGCCGGACCGGTGAATGCCTGGGTGGCAGGTACTTCCACGTCTGGGACGGGCTGATCGTCCGCGACCGAGGAATTCCCGGGATGGTCGACGTCGTCGACGACCTTGTACGCAGCGGTGACTACAGGACTGTCTTCCGCGACATCGGTCCAGAAGACATGGACGACTGACTCCTTCGTCCCGAAGCAACTTGGGTGGGAGTTCTACCTTGGGCTCGTGTGTCTCTCACCTGTGCTGATGGTCCGCAGACGTTCGCGCTCGCCCGCCGCTTTTCGCCCACGTCGTCACGCAGTTGGACACTTCTTCCATCAGCTGATCATGACACTCCGCTGAGCTGGTGACGGTGCACGCCGCTTGGCGGCCGTAGACGCGCCGGAAGCGGTGCCACAGCCCGCCCTCGAAAGCCTGCGCCTACCGGTTGATCGGGATCTCGTAAACGATCTCGCAGTGAGCGGCCGGCAGCACGATGTCCGCCGTCTCGACGGGCCGCCCCTGGTCGCTGTAGTACGTCCGCTGGATGCGCGTCACGAGTGCGGCCTTCTGGATGCCGAGCAGTGACGCCTCCTCGGCGGTCGCCTGCCTGGGCTCCGGTTGCTCCACCGCATGACTGACGGTGATGCCGATGGCGGCCATGCGATTCACGACACCCGCCCCGGCGTGCGGCCCTCCCTCCGGGAGGACGACGAGTGTGCCGGCGGTGAGGTCGTAGGGCTCCCAGCTCGTGGACAACTGCACCGGCCTGCCGTCGGCCAGGAACTCGTACGACGTCCGGACGCACAGGTCGCCCTCGGCGATACCCAGCCGCGCCGCGATGTCCGCCGGGGCCGGCACCTTGGCGTCGGTCCGGCTCTCCCAGTCGCCCTGCCTGCCGACGGCCTTCATGTCCGCGCGAAACGGCGACCCCTGAGGCTGCTCGCGCGCCGAGGACCGGACGACCCGCACACGCTGCCGGGGCTCGGCGACGTACGTACCCGATCCGGCGCGGCCCTCCAGGACACCCTGGGAGATCAGTAGTTCCTGCGCCCGGCGGACGACGTTCTCGCCCACACCGCACTCCTGACCGATCTGGGCGCGCGAGGGAAGCCGGTCCCCCGGCTCCCACTCGTGCTCCGCGATCCGCCGCCGGAGTTCGTCGGCGATGCGGAGGTAGGGCGGTTGCTCAGGCATATGGAAAATCTAGTCCACTAACTCTAATCCTAGTTAACTAGCTTCACTTAAAGTGATCGGCGGTGACGGAGGCTGCCCTGTGCCCGCTTCGGGAGTACGCGCGGCAGCCATCGCTGCCCGGCTGTCCGACCTCGGGCTTCCCACACGCCTGGAGGAACACGCCCGGTTCACATCAGTCGAAGCCGAGGTGCCGGAATCGCTCTCCGCCGACGCATGGAGGGAGGTCCTGGCCCTGGTGGCCGAGGCCGATCGGTTCGGGCTCCTCGCCACCAGCCTGAACAGCCGCACTCTCTGGGCGGTCGTCAACAGAACGGTCCCCGCGACGGGCGATGTCGGGGGACCGAGCCATCAGCAGTAGGAGCTGACCAGCATGCTCAACCGTATCCGCCAGGCCGCCTCGCTCACCAGAGCGCGATACTTCCCCAAGGGCAGGCACCGCCGCCCCTTGACTCAGTCGCGGCCACCGATCGCCCCCGCGCCTTCTGCACGCATTCACGAGCGGGCGGTCGTCCTGGGCCAGACCCCCCGCGACAGGTCGGCGAGTCACCGGCCGTCACTCCGAGGCGAGGACACCGCGCTCGTCCGTCCGTACGTACTGGCGCAAGAAGCGCGCACACAACGGCACCCGACGGTCGTCATCGCTCCCCACCTGCCGACCGACGCCTGGTCGACACTCCTGGGGTTCACTGATGCCCTCGCAGCAACAGACTCGCGGCCCGGACGCCCCAGCCACCTCGTATCGCTCGACCGCTTGCCAGATCGGCACGCACCGCGCCTGCGCGGAGTCCTCTCCGGACTCGGCCCCGGTCGACCTCCCCTTGATCTACGAGGCTTGCGACTGCACGTGCCACTCGGCATCAGGCCAGCCCCGGCCCGGCCGGTCGGAGACGACGTCGGCTACCTCGGGGATCGGCTCGGCATCGGGTGGCACGCCGGCGTCCAATGCCAAGGTCGCCGAGAGGCATACGCAGGGATGACGGCACACGACGAACTCAGGCTGCTCCCATGGGCGGGGCGGGACGGCAAACCGTGCTACCTGAGCACCGACAACCCAGGCGGCTACGTATCCCGCCTGGCGGACCACATCGAGGCATTCCAACTCGGGCTGGCGTACCAGCTCCTGGAACATTCAAGCCAGGTACTCGACGACGAGACCAAGGATCCGGAGGAGCTGAACTTGCTCGCCACTCAGTTGGCGAGCGCATTACGCGATGTCCTGCGCGTGGCGACCAGCCGCGGCCGCTGCCAGGTAGCACCTGGGCGCTCCTGACGGCAACGGAACGGCAGCCGCGTGCAGCGCAGCTGGGAGTCCCGGAAACAGTCCGGGACTCCCAGCTCTCCCTCGAACGGGCGCGCAGCTCACGCGCGCTCTTCCTCGGCAGGGCGTGAAGCACGGCCTCGAGGTGGCCGCGGAAATCGACGCCGTAGCACCCGCACTCGAGGATGCCGCAGTCAGGACCTACGAGGGGGTCTACAAGTTGTCTGGCCGAACCTGGGGAGCTGAGACGGCCTACCGCTTGGCGACCTCGTAGGTCGGTCCTCCTGGCGCCGGAGCGTTGTCAGTGCTGCTTGCTAGGTTGCCTGGTGGAGTGAGACCGGTCAGAGAACCTTCGAGGTCCGCGGTCAAGGGGGGTGGGCACAAAGGTCCCCGGGAGCCACCTCGGGACTATGTTGCAGGCCATGGATCCCCACCCCCCTCATCCTCCGTGAGGGAAGCCGCCGGCATCGCTTGAGATCCCCTCACGCTTTCCGACTGTGGTGGTGGAGCGGTGGGTGTCGTTCGGGTGCGTTCACTCGGGTCCAGGGGCGGGTAGCCGCCGTGTGGGAACGGCTCAGGGTCTCGCTGAACAGCCGTGAACAGGGCTGAATGAGACGGCCGGTCCGACGCCGTTGTCAGTGGCCTCGTCTAGCTTCCGGGTATGAGCATGATCGGTGAATACCTGCGTGTCACGGCTGCTGAGCTGGACAGAGCGATCCAAGACCCGGACTGGGCATTGGATTTCGTCGAAGAGGTCCAGGACGTGGAGGAGGAGACGGAGCCTGTGTCGGCGGAAGCACGCCACTTCAGCACGTACAAGACCTGGGACATGCTCCGCTTCCTGCTGGCGCGCGCCGAGTTTCCCGTTAACGTGATCCATGGTGAGGAGCCGTTCGCAGAGGATGAGGATTGGGGATACGGGCCACCGAGGTACCTGCAGCCTGAGCGCGTCCGGCTCGCCGCGGAAGCTCTGCGGGCCACCAGCTATGCCCAGCTCATCAGCAGCGTGGATCCTGCTGAACTGATCAGCGCCAAGGTATATCCCCTCGGATGGGGTGAACCCGGCTCGCTGGAATGGGGGCGTCCCTGCTACGACGGCCTCACACAGTTCTTCGAGGCTGCTGCCAGGGCGGACGACGCGATGCTCGTCTGGCTGGACTGACGGGCCACGTCAGCGTTGAAACCTCAGCTTGGGAAGCTCGGGCTCTCGGCGTGAGGCTGCTTGGCCGACTTGCGGCGGAGCGGACGCGGAGCCTGGCTGATCGACGGCCTGGTCCCCGCCATTCCCCGTGGTTCCCTGCCCGTTCTGGCACGGATGTGGCACGCGCGACCTTGAGCCGGTGTGTCGCTCACCTGCTGCCATGGTCCGCAGATGTGCCGTGCGCGTATCGGTCAGAAGGGAGGTTCGAGATCGCCGCGGCCATCACTGTGCGGTCCCCAGTCCTCGGCCTCCTCCGAGAGAGGCTCCGGGCCGGGCGGATTGTGACCCCATGCTGCGAGGGCCCTCCACGCGACGCGACGGTTGGGGTCGTCGCTGCTGGCGTCCAGGATGCGGCGGGCGTGCACGGCGAGGTGAGCACGGTGCCAGGCGAGCGCGGGGTGTTCGGCGAGGAGAAGCGCGGCGATGACGGCGGCTTCAAGCACATCCTCGTGGCTGTCTCGCAGGAAGGGCGCGACGGCCCGATAGAGCATGGGCCGCAACTCCCGGAAGGCCGCCACAGTGGTGCCCGGGGCGAGGAAGCCGGGGCAGTACTCCTTGTTGCGGGCGACGATCTCGTCGGAGGCGTCGTGAAGCGTGGAGGCCAGCCAGCCCAGCAGCGTCGCGCGGATGGGGACGTCGCGATAGGGCCGTCGTGTCATGGCCGCCGGGTGGGTGAGGATGCCGGCGACGTACATGACGGCGGGGGCGGTGGCTTCGTAAATGGTGTTCTGATGGCCGACCAGCTCACCCAGCTCCCACAAGGTGGTGACCTGGACCTTGGGATCGGGCTCCAAGAGTTGCGTCAGAACCCTGGGAAGGTCCTCACCGGACCCGAAAGCCGTCTGGAGCGACCCCCAGTCGGTCTCCGCCAGGACAACCTGGTAGGGCGGCAAGTCAGGCTCGCGGGGCGCCCCGGCATGGGAACGACTGCTGGTCACGGGCCAAACCTAGACCAGACTTCCGACACCACGCCCTTCCAGACCAGTTACTCGGTCTGCGGTCCTACAGCAGGCCGCTGCTGTATCACTCAGTCATCTGGTCCTGCCGTGTGACGGCCCAACCAAGCAGTTGAGGGCCCAGAGACGGCTACAGCACAGCGACAAGCCCCCTACCGACGGAAAACCCGCAGGCAGGGGGCTCGATCAGTGCGTGCTACTTCTTCTTGCCCTGGGTCTTGCCGGGAATCTTGGTGAGCTCGGTGTTTGCTGGTCAAGTCGGCGTGCACATGTGGCAGAGCGATCGTCATTGGTCATCATTGGCCATTTGGCACGTTTCGCCGGTAACGGTGGGAGGGTTCTTCTGCTGTTCTCCCAGGGGGAATTGAACGGGAGTTGAGTGATCGTTTTCGTGGTAGAGTTCAATGAATTCACAGGACGCCGCGAAAAAAGGGGAATGGCGTGAATACCGAGAAGGTCACGGCTCGACGTCTTACGGCCGAAGAGGTTTCAGAGTTGAGTCCCCAGGACGGAATCTTCGTCTCGGCAGAGATGGATGGCCTTCCTCTCGACTGCTACGCCCCGGCTTCCCTTACGGGGCCGGGTAAGAATTTTGAGGGAGGGTCCTTCACCGCAAGGACGATATTCGGTCAGGAAATCCGCGTCCTCCCGGACAATGCCGAAGAGCCCGGGATCTGGGTTGCCGACAAGGCAGGGGAAGAAATCGACGTTCTTCAGAATGCCGGCGTCCTCCTGAATCTCGCCCTCTTCGTGCCCAACGGCAACAAGGAATCTCTGGAGTCGCTCTACTCCGCCGCCCGGGACGCCTTCGGCGCGGGGATCGTTCAGCGCTGGAGTGAGGAAGTCGTCACGGTGCCGGATGTCAAGGTCGACTTGTTCGAGGAGCCGGCCCGGGGGCGGAAGAACGCGAGCAGCCAGATCCGCGACCGCCGCGCCTTGGACATCTACCCGACCCGAGTGCGGTTCATGGAGCCCAGCGATGGCTGGAGGTTCATTGTCGAACCGCACAAAGAGGTAGTCGATGAGACACCGACGATCTGACCTGATGGCAGGTTAGCCTCGGTCTTTCGCGGGAGCCCGTCAGCTTGCTGACGGGCTCTTTGAACCGCCCCGGGTCGGGTAGAGGCTCCGGCCTGCCCCGAGTTGTACGGAGTCGGGATACCTGATCGGCACTGGCGTCAGCGCTGTCACTGTGGGACCCGGTGGCGAAGAGGCTTGGGAAGACTGAGGGCGGGCCAGCCTTTTGCCTCGCGCTCTCAGCTTGGGAAGCTCGTGTGCCTCATGGGCGGGAAGCGTGCTGACTTGCGGCGGAACGATGTCGGCGCCTGAAGCGTGCGGCCTGAGTTCCCCGGTGTTCCCCGTGGCTTCCCGCCTGCCTGACACGGTTCTGGCACGTCTGCCGGGAGCGCCGCCCAGAGGAACAAAAGCGTTGTCAGTGGGGGCTGTTAGCTTCCGTGGCAGAGATGAGCCGGTTCGATGTTCTCGCCGAAGAACACGACGGCCAAGGGGGATGGCCGGATAGGGGTCTCCGGACCAGTGGGTCCCGGGACTCCGAATGGCTCCGCACCCACCCCCCTCACAACCTTCTGATCCACTTACACAGTGTGCCCCCGGCAGGATTCGAACCTGCCCACACGGCTCCGGACGCCAGGGGTAGGTGAGGGGTGAACAGTGCCCTGAGCTGCGGAGGAGCGGCGACATAGGGCAGCACGGACGAAGCTCATTACGCCCCTATTACGTGGACGCCCTGTCCGGCGTCGGGGCCGCGCCGTATGGTCGAAGGCATGAACTCGGGCAGCGGCGGGGCGGCGCACGGCGGCGGTACGGAGTTCACGGCGGAGGGGATGGAAGGCGTCCTCCGCGAGGCGTGCGAGGCGGCCGGACTGGACCCGACCGGGGCAGAGCTCCTGCGCTTGGGATCGAACGCGGTGTACCGGCTGGCGTCCTTACCGGTCATCGTCCGTATCGCCCGTGCCCCGGCTCTTCTCGCCGATATGGAACGGTCCGTGGCCGTGGCCCGATGGCTGGAGACGGTCGCCTTCCCGGCGACGCGCGTGCTGGCCGGCGTCGCTCAGCCCCTGGTCGTGCACAAGCGGGTGGTGACCTTCTGGGAGAGCGTCCAGGAGCGCGAGGAGTACGCGACGGTCGGAGAGCTGGCCGACCTGCTCCGCCATTTCCACTGGCTCGAAGAACCCGAGTCGTTGCGTCTCCCGTACTTCGACCCGCTGGCCAAGCTGTCGGCCTCGCTGGACGGCTTGACCGCCGTTTCCACGGAGGACCGGTCCTTCCTGGAGGAGCGGGCGGCCACGCTCGCCAAGGAGTACGACCGACTGGACTTTGCCCTCCCCTTCGGCCTGATCCACGGGGACGCCAACATCGGGAACGTCCTCCGGCACCGGGACGGCCACGCGGTCCTCATCGACCTCGACGGGCTCACCCTCGCCCCGCGTGAGTGGGACCTGATCCTGACCGCGATCTACTACGACCGTTACGGCTGGCACAGCAAGGCGGAGTACGCAGAGTTCGTCCACCGGTACGGCTTCGACCTCATGAACTGGCCGGGGTACGAGACACTGGCCGACCTGCGGGAGCTGATGATGGTGGCGTGGATCGGCCACCAGGTCGGCACGAGCGAGCGCTACGCCGCGGAGTTCGCGCGACGCATGCGGTCACTGCGCACTGGCGAAGGCCGCGACTCCTGGGGAGCGTTCTGAACGCGGCGGTCTGATGCGGATCACCTCTCTGTGAGAAGCTGAGTCAGATCCGCCGATCAGTGACGTTCTGTAACGGCCGCTGCCAACGGGCGAACCCACGCTTCCGTCCCCACAGCCTTCCAGCAGCGGCTCTGGGTATGAGCGGGTGCTTCCGAGGAGGCCAGACGAGCCTACTAGCAGGCGACTGGACGCCCTATTCCCAATCGGGTGATCACCAGGTTCCACGGCATCGGATGAGTAGGAGATGCTCAAACTCGGCGGAAAGGCGATCATTTACTGTTTCTGGGTGCTCTGTCCTCCAAGGTTTGGGAGGAAGCCGCCGATCAGCTGGACCTCCGCCGGCAGCGACTGGGGTTCGGGGCCCTCGTGGAGCCGACCTTTAGCTGAGCTGTAGCGGCGAAGGACCAGTCGTGTCCTTCGATGGGCGACGCGATGGAGACACGCGGTGCACGTGTGCCTCTTGCTGCTGAGCGGGTGGTTCGCAGCGAATGAACGAATCTTCGAGAGGGAACGTGATGAGCGGCAGGAGTCTGACCCGAACTGAGGCCGAGGGGCGGGCGAGCCTGCTGACGGTCGAGCGGTATGACGTTGCCGTGGACCTTTCGGAGTTGATGACCGGTTCGCGGGTCCGGTGCGCGTCGACGATCACTTTTACGTGTCACCGGCCCGGGGCCGAGACCTTTGTCGATTGTGCGGCGATGGTCGAGAGCGCCACGCTCAACGGGGTCGTGTTGCGGTCGGCTGTTGAGGGCCGGATCGCGCTGCCCGATCTTGCCGAGCGCAACGTCCTCACGGTGGTTTCGGTGACGGAGTGCTCGGCCGATGGCCGGGGCGTGCACAAGGCGGTCGATCCCGCCGACGGCGAGACGTATGTCTACACCGACTTCAGTCCCGACTACGCCCGGTACGTGTTGGCCTGCTTCGATCAGCCGGATCTCAAGGCGCCGTGGGCGTTCACCATGACCGCTCCTGCCGGCTGGCGGGTGTTGAGCAACAGCGGTGACCCGCAGATCGAAGACCTCGGCTCGGTGCGACGCTGGACCTTCCCGCCGACGCCGCCGCTGGCGGCGTACAACACTGTGATCAATGCGGGCCCGTACTACGAATTGCGTCGTAGCGGAGCTGGTCATGATCTCGGGCTCTTCGCCCGGCAGTCGCTGGCTTCGATCCTGGACCGGGACGCCGACGAACTGTTCACCCTGACCACCCAGGGGCTCGAGTTCTTCGCCGGCAAGTTCGGCATGCCGTTTCCGCAGCACAAGTACGACCAGGTCTTCACGCCCGAGTTCCCCGGCGCGATGGAGAACTTCGGCTGCGTCACCTGGATGGACTGGTTCCTGCGCAGGAGCACGCCGACCAGGGCGGAGTGGGACATCTTCGCGCGGTACCTGTTGCACGAGCTCGCGCATATGTGGTTCGGCAACATCGTCACGATGCGCTGGTGGGACGACCTGTGGCTGAATGAGGCGTTCGCGGAGTTCGCGAGCAATTGGGCCGCGGTGAGCGTGACGTCGTACACCGACGCCTGGACGGCGCATCTGGCCGGCGAGAAACTCAAAGCCTATTTCATGGACCAGGGACCGACGACGCACCCGATCCGCCAGCAGGTCCGCGACGTCTCCGAGGCCGCGGCGACGTTCGACGCCATCACCTACCCCAAGGGCGCGTCCGTGCTGCAGCAGTTGATGACGTATGTCGGCGAGGCAGAGTTCTCCGCGGGTCTGACCAGCTACTTCGCCACGCATGCCTGGGGCAGCACCACGCTGGAGGACCTGATCGATGCGGTCGCCGACGCCAGCGGACGTGACCTGGACCAGTGGCGTGCGGGATGGCTGGAAACAGCGGGCACCGACCGGCTGACTCTTGACCACGACGAAGATGGGTTTGCCCTGGTCGCTCAGGGTCCGGGTGGCCGGCCGCGCCCGCATGTGCTTGCCGTCGGCGCCTACGAGCGTTCAGGGGACCGCCTTGAGCGGATGGCACTCGTCGGAGTCGAGGTAGCGGGCGAACGGACGCGGCTCGACCTGCCGGCAGGAGCCGACCTGTATCTGGTCAACGATGAAGACCTGACCTTCGCCTCGACGAGACCTGACGCCGCGACCAGGGACGCGTTCTTCCGCAACGCCGCCCGCCTGCCCACTGCGACCGCGCGGGGTGTCGCTGTCACCACGGCCTGGGACATGCTGATCAACGGCGAAGCGACAGCCGCCGAAGCTGTGCAGTGCCTGACCGGAGTGCTGGCTGTCGAGACGTCCGCGTCGGTGATCGAGCCGTATCTCAACCTGGCTGTCGAGGCCGCAGATCTGTGGAGCCCGGAGTCGGAGCGGGACGAGTTGCTGCGGGCAGTGGCCGCGGTGTGCCGCAGCCTCTCCGGCGTCGGCGCCTACCGCAAAGCGGCGTTGCGTGGCTTCGCTCGCACTGCCGCCGAGGTGGAGGATGTTGCGTGGCTCCAGACCGAGGCTGGGGAGGACATTGATCTCCAGTGGCGAGCACTGGTGCGCAAGGCTCAGCTCGGAAGCCCGAACGCAGCCGAGGCTCAAGCTCTGCTCGACCGCGACCCGGATCCCGAAGCGTGGGTCAGCAGGCTCCAGGTCCGCGCTGCGACCCCGGACGCGGCAGAGAAGAAAGCGGTGTGGCAGACGCTGGTGACGGACCGCGCGGTGCCTATCGCTTCGGTCCACTCAGTTGCGGCACTGTTCTGGAGCGCCGGCCAGGACGACTTGCTCAGGCCCCACACGGAGGCCTACCTCGATCTCGTGCCGACCATCCACCGCAGCGGAACCGTGCCGGCGAGGACCTACACCAAATGGCTCTTCCCGCTGTTCGGTATCGACCTGACCTTCGTGGGACGAGCGGAAGACCTGGCGGCGCAGGCTGTCCCGGTCGTCCGTACGAACCTCCTGGAGCAGGCCGACCGGATGCGCCGCATGCTGCACTCCCGCGGCTGAAGGCTTTCACCTGCGGCCGCCTGATCGATCAACGCTCTGATCCGCTGCTGAGCTGACGACAAGGGTCATCAGACAGTCGGCGGCAGCAGTCCGGATCCTCCGTACGCCCCTCCGGCCGGAGGAGGCGTCTGCCCTCCGTGGTGCGCTCCCGCCGCCCCGGCGGGCTTCGCCGACACGCTGATCGGGAGCCGGCGCCCCACCTGAGCCAGCGGGCCGGCCTACTTCTCGATCTGCAGCACGGACATCATGCCGAGATCCTCGTGGTTGAGGATGTGGCAGTGGAGCACGGTCCTGCCCGGATAGTCCAGGAACCGGGACCGGATCACCATGGTGCCGCGCGGCGGAATGTCCACGGTGTCCTGGAAGCCGTAATTGGTCTTCGGTTTGCCGTTGATGCTCATCACCTGGAAGTCGTTGGTGTGGACGTGGAACGAGTGCACCTCGTCGGTGTCGTTACGGATGGTCCACTCCTCAACCGTGTTCAGCTTGACCCGGAAGTCGACGCGGTTGTGGTCGAACTGCTTGCCGTTGATGAAGAACTGGGTACCGGCCGCGTTTTCGGTGTATGTAATCGTCTTGCGGGCGGCGACGGAAGCCTTGGCGAGGTCGTCGGTGGGCCCGAAGGTGGTGGGCATGGGCTCGGGGGTCATCGGCTCGCCGGCGGACTCGACGGTCGCGAGGGTCGCCTGCGGGAACTGGTTGCCGGCCTTTCCGGAGTTGTAGGGGAGCGTCCGCAGTTCCCGGGAGCCCACAGGGCCGCCTTGGACGAGCACGTCGTAGCGGGCACCTGCGGGAATGACGATCGAGTCGGCCGAATAGACCTTGTTGACCGGATAACCGTCCTGGGCCACCACGTAGAACTTCTGGCCCGGCAGGGCGACTTTGTAGAAGATGTTGGCTCCGATGTTGGCGATCCGCCACAACTGCGTCTCACCGGGGCGGATCCGGATCCGGGGATTGAGCTGCCCGTTGACGGTCCGCGTGGTCGGTGCGCCCATCTTCAGGTCCTGGGTCTTGATCCGGTCACCGACGATCTGGAAGTCCTTCAGCGCGATGACGTGTTCGGTGATACCACGCAGGGACGGCGGCAGATACTTGTCGAGCCCGTCGACCACGATGATGCCGGACAGTCCACCGGCGGTCTGAGCCGCCGATTGCGTGTGCGGGTGTGGGTGGTACCAGTACGTGCCGGGCTCGAGGCTCTCCGGAAAACGGTAGGAGTATCGGAAGGTCTTTCCCGGTTCGGTCGCCAGCAAGACATTGTCAGAATTCGCCGCCGGTGATACGTGCATTCCGTGCACATGTAGATTGGTCTGCTTGTCGAGCTTGTTCTCGAACGTGATCTCCATGCGGTCGCCGGGCTTGAGGCGCAGCGTCGGCGGCATGTACTGGCCGTTGTAGGTCAGGGCCCACAGGCGGCGGCCCACCAGGTCGACCTTCTTCTGCTCGACGACGATGCGTGTGCGGAGCAGCCCGTTTCTGCTCGCCACCTGTGCGGGGTCACGCAGTTCGGTCGTGGCCGGGGCGGTGAGGGCGGCCGACGGGGAGACCGTGGCCAGGCCCGCCGGTGGCGGCGTCGAATGGGAGTGCGTGCCGACGTCCGGACTTCCGGCACAGCCCGACATCAGAGCGAGGACGGCGAGAAGAGATACGACGGTGGACCAACTCCACATGAAACGCGAATACATTCCGGGTTGACTCCATAGCGAGAATCCCTGGCGGGCGGACGAGATTCGTCGCACGCCATCCTGCCTTGGAAGAACCCCCTGGAGAGCAGCGACCCGCGATTGACCGGACACAAGTTCAATCCCGATACGTGGCGTCCTCGCAGCCGCCGAAATCACGGATGGTGCGAGAACACCGAGGGAAACTTGAACCGGAGAAAGCCGACGCCACCGACTTGGACCGGTTGTGGTCGCTGGAGAACCGGCGCCGGGCGCGACTCCGTGCCCCCGACCACTCCCACGCCTGATGCGGCGCTCGCATCGCCCAGCTCGGCGAGTGACTGACACCCGCTTCAGCAGAGCACTTGTCCACCGAGGCGCTCGGCGCGCCTCAGCCGATCAGGACAGTGCAACTCGCGACGACCTTCGAGGTGTGCTGCACGGCGGGGTCGTTGCAGGTCGTGGCCGGGTCCCCGGTGCGGGCCGCCGGCTTGCCGCCGATGAACACCGTCGTACTGCCGCGGGACACCGTGCCCCGGTTGTCGGGCGGGGTCTGGAAGACACCGGTCGGCGGGACGTGCGGCGGGGTGTTGAGCGCCACGCTGCCCTCGGTCGCGGCGGGCCGTCCGGCGATGAGCACCGTCGGGCAGCAGCCGTGCACGATCGGTCCCGTAAACGGCAGCCGCATCGGAGTCGGCACCGGGCCGCCCGGGGAGGGCACCAGCACGATGTGCGTGTCGATGCCGACGATCCGGTCCCCGAGGGCCGCCGCGGCCGGTCCGGGCATGTTCGTCTCCTTCCTCGTGGCGTGCGCGAGCGCACTCGACGGTTCACGTTCCGGCCTTGACGAGGCGGCCGGAGAAGTAGGCGGCGGGGGTGCAGTTCTGCGCCGGTGCCTCGGACTGGGCAGCCGGGTCCTGGCAGCGGACCGCGAGGACGACGTTCTCGCCCGGTCCGAACTCGATCGGCTGCTCGTAGCTCTCGTCGAGGTTGCGGAAGGTGTCCAGGGCCAGTTGGCGCAGCACCGAGTTCCCGCGCTGGAGCCGCACGACACCGGCGTCCCCGGCCACGTTCTCGTACACCACGTCGATGAGGTAGAGCGTCGATCCCTCGGGCACGGTGTACGTGGCCTCGGCGTCGAACTCGGCCGAGACCGGCGCGTCGGCCTCCAGGCGGAAGTCGAAGGCCTCGCCTCCGCCGCCCTGGTCGCCGGGCGGTTCCTCCGACTGCGACTCCTGGTCGCCGGGGTCGTCCCGGCCGCCCCCGCCACCCGCACCGCCGCCGCTGCCGGATCCGGTGTCCTGGGACGGCGGAGGACTCCGGTCGGCTCCGGGCCCCCCGGCCTGCCCCGCGCCGGGGCTCTCCGTCGCCCCGTCCGGCGGGGGAGACTCCCCCGTGCCGTTCCCGGGCGGTCCGGACTCCTCGCCGACGACGGCGGACGCCTGCCTGCGCGCCTCGGACTCCACGCTCGGTTTCAGGACGAACAGCCACAGCGCGATCAGCGCGACCACCGCGGCGGCCACCGCCATCACGAACTTCACCACGGCGTCGGAGACCAGGGCGGCCTGCACCACCGCCCCGTCGGCCGTCTGCTCCTCCTCGCCGCCCTCCGCCCGGTGCACCGCGAGTACCTGGAAGGGCAGGGTCAGATCGGCGCCGCGCCACCGCCGGGCCGCGGGCTTGACCTTGACCGGGACGACCGAACCCGTGCCGCGGGTGACCTCGATCTCCTTGTAGGAGAAGGTGAAGCCGAGTCCGGCGTCGGGGTCGGCGGCGTAGAGCTGGACCCGCAGGGGCGCGTTGCCGCGGTTGTCGACGACCGCGTGGAAACGGGCGCCGAGTCGTGCCCGTCTGGTCCTCGGCAGCAGTTTGACGCCGAAGTCGGTGAAGGAGCCGACGGTGACCGTGGCCTCCTCGACCACCGAGCCCTCGATGTCCTCGTGGGACATCACCCTGAGGGCGAAGGTCACCTCCCCGGCGGGCAGGTCGGTGGAGCGGGGCGGGGTGAAGACCAGCTCGGCGCCGGCGGACTGGTCGGGGAAGACGTTGACCTCGGCCGGCTCGACGCGGATCCAGTCCTTGGCGTCGCCGACGACGTCCAGCTCGAAACGGTCGACGACGGAACCGGCGTTGCAGATCTGCAGGGCTCGCCTGGTCTCCTCTCCTGGTACGGCCGGGGTGTCGTCCTCGAGCAGCAATACGATGGCTCCCACCCGGCCCAGCATGGCTCCGGGGACGTGCGGGCCGTAGCGGCCCGGGGGCGTCGTTCAGGTCCCGCGGCGCTGCACGAAAGGGCCGGATCCGCGGTCCCGTGGGGACACCCCGCCCGCTCCCGGGCGTACCCGCGCGCGACAGGCGGCGTTGCGAACGCCGGTGGGTGTCCGGAGCGACCCCGCCGCCGGGCGTGGTCCCGGTCCCGCCGGACCGCGAGGGCACCGGACGTGCCCCCACGCCCTCCCCTATGGACGCCGACCCGCACCGGACCGGCTGCGAGCATCACCCGGCAGGGGCCGTGGCCGGCACGGTGCCGGGACCGGGGCGGGCCGTGGCCCGTGTGCCGCGCCCATCAGGCGACCGCAGGGGAAACGGACGGATGGCGTCACCGATTCAGCGCGCCACACAGGGCTTCGCGGCCGTGGCGGTGGCGGCCACGCTGGTGACGGTGGGGGCGGGCGTGTACGAGAGCCGGCAGCCCACCGACTGGGCCGGGGCCGCCGACGAGGGATTCCAGGACGTGCCGCGGCCGTTCGTCACACCGCCCACCACGCCACCGTCGCCGGGTCCGTCACCTGCTCCGGACACCGCGGAGACCCTGCTGCCCTCCGGGCTCACCCTTCCGGCCACGGTGTACAAGGCCTACCGCAACGCCGAGGACCGGCTGGCGCGGAGCCTGCCGGGCTGCCGGCTGGGCTGGGCGGTGCTCGCGGGGATCGGCCAGGTCGAGTCCGGTCAGGCGCGGGGCGGGGCACTCACCGCGGACGGCACGACCGTCGAACCGATCCTCGGACCGGCGCTCGACGGCGACGGGTTCGCGAGCGTGCCCGATTCGGACGGCGGACGGCTGGACGGGGACACCCGGTGGGACAGGGCGGTGGGCCCCATGCAGTTCATCCCCACCACCTGGGCGGTGTGGGGCAGCGACGGCAACGACGACGGGGCGGCGAACCCGCACAACATGTACGACGCGGCCCTGAGCGCCGGCCGTTACCTGTGCGCGGGCGGCCGGGACCTGGCCGACCCGCGTCAGTTGCGCGAGGCGCTGCTGAGCTACAACCGGTCCGACACCTACGCCGACACCGTGCTCGGCTGGATCGCCCGCTACGCCGGCACGCCGGAGCCCGACATCGTCGCCGACACGACCCGGGACCCGTCCCCGAGCCCGTCGGAATCCACGTCCGGTACCGGGTCCGAGCAGGACCCCGGACCCGAGGACACCACGGGCCCCTCCCCCGACTCGTCCACGTCGCAGCCGCCGCCGGATCCCGACGGACCGAGCCCTTCGGAGTCGTCCGACCCACCGCCCGGTCCGTCCCCGTCCCCGTCCCCCTCACCGCCGCCCGCGCCCTCGGACTTCTGGGACTGGGACTTCCTCTTCAAGTAGCGCTTCACCAGCCCGTGTTGTCTGCGTCGGACGGGCCCGGCACGGTACCGATCCGCCGGGTCCGGGGGGAGTCGGACAGCACCGCCCCCAGCAGCTTCTGCGTGTACGGGTGCCGGGGCTCACCGATGACCTGCGCGGCGGGGCCGTGCTCGACGACCGTGCCCCGGTACAGGACATGGACGTCGTCGCTGATGCGCCGGACCACGTCGAGGTCGTGGGTGATGAACAGGTAGGCCAGCCCGCGTTCCCGCTGGAGCGTCAGCAGGAGGTTGAGGATCTGCGCCTGCACCGACACGTCGAGGGCCGATGTCGGCTCGTCGCAGACCAGCAGGTCCGGTCCGGTGGCCAGTGCCCGTGCGATGCACACCCGTTGGCGCTGCCCTCCGGACAGTGTGTGCGGATAGGCCTCCGGGTCCACGGAGCCCATCCCGACCGACTCCAGCAGTTCGCCCACCCGCCGCTTGCCGCCCGGCCCGTACATGCCGTGCGCCCGCAGCGGCTCGGCCACCACCTCGTGCAGGGTGAAGCGGGGGTCGATCGACTCGTAGGGGTCCTGGAAGACCATGCCGACGCCGCGGCGGAACGCCAGCCGGGCGCCGCGGCCCCGGACGGGCGCGCCCCGGTGGTGCACGCTGCCGCCGTCGACCGCCTCGAGGCCCACGATGACGCGGGCCAGGGTGGACTTGCCCGAGCCCGACTCGCCGACCAGGCTCACCGTGGTGCCGGCGCGGATGTCGAGTGTGACGCCGTCGAGCGCGGTGAAGGACCCGTACCGCTTGGTGACGTCCCGCACGCTGAGCAGCGGCGGCTCCTTCTCTTCGGTCGTCATGAGGTGAACTCCAGGTGGTGGCAGGCCGCTTGCCGGTCCCGCGCGATGGGGCGCGGCTCGGGCAGCAGGGTCCGGCAGCGGCTGTCGTCGGCCTTCGGGCAGCGCGGGTGGAACGGGCAGCCGTCCGGGACGCCCCCGACGGGCGGGGAGCCGTTGATGGCGGCGAGGATCTGTTTGGGCCGGGCGGTCCGCCCCTCCTGGAAGCAGCGGAGCAGAGCCCGGGTGTACGGATGGGCGGGGGACTCGAACAGGGTGAGGACGTCGGCCTGTTCGACGATCCGTCCGCCGTACATCACGGCGACCCGGTCGGCGATCTCCGCCACCACCGACATGTCGTGGGTGATCCACAGGACGGTCAGTCCGCACTGGCGCTGGAGCCGGCCGACCAGGGCGAGGATGTCCGCCTGGACGGTCGTGTCGAGCGCGGTGGTCGGTTCGTCGGCGATGAGCAGCCGGGGCCGGAACGCCAGCGCGATGGCGATGACGGCGCGCTGGCGCATCCCGCCGGACAGTTCGTGCGGGTAGCGGCGCGCGACCCGCGCGGGGTCGGGGATGCCGACGTCGGCGAGGTTCTGCTCGGCGAGCGCCGCGGCCTCGCGGCGGCCCGCTCCGTGCCGGACCCGGTGGACCTCGGCGATCTGCCCGCCCACCCGCAGGACGGGGTTGAGGGCGACGGAGGCGTCCTGGGCCAGATAGGCGGCGACGCTGCCCCGGGCCTCGCGCAGCGGCCGGCCGGTCAGCGCGGCGAGGTCGGTCTCCCCGACCCGTACCGAACCGGCGGTGATGCTCGCGTCGGGGGGCAGCAGCCGGCTCGCCGCGAGCGCGAGCGTGGACTTGCCGGAGCCGGACTCGCCGACCAGGGCCGTGGTGGTCCCGGCGGGGATGTGCAGGTGCGCGTCGCGCAGCGCGGTGGTGGTGCCGTAGGACACCGTCAGGCCGCTGATCGACACAGCGTCCCCGAGCGCGACGGGGGTCGGGTCGTCGAGCACAGTCACAGCGCCTCCGTCCTGACGCGCGGGTCGATGAACATGCGGGTGACGTCGGCGGTCAGGTTGCCCAGCACGACGATCACCGCGACCACCACCACCGTGCCGGTCAGCAGGGGGCGGTCCAGGTCGGCGAACGCCTCGGTCTGCAGCAGGCCGACCCCGGGCCAGGCGAAGATCTTCTCGACGAAGACGACGCTGGAGAAGAAGACCGCCACGTCCATCCCGAGCATGGTCACCACCGGCGAGGCGGTGTTCCGGGCGACGTGCCGCAGCAGGATCCGGCGGCGGCGCAGCCCCTTGGAGACCGCGGTGCGCACATACGGGGAGGCGAGGGCGTCGCGCATGCTGTCGCGTACGACGTTGGCGTAGAAGGGGGCGCCCAGGATGCCCAGGGTGACCGCCGGCAGCACGATCTTGGCCGCGCCGGTGCCGCCGTCGATCGGGAAGAGCGGGATCTGGTAGGCGAACAGCAGCAGGAGGGCGAACCCCAGGGAGAAGGCGGGGACGGACAGCAGGCCGACGTGGAAGGTGGCCAGCAGCCAGCTGCGCTTGGGGCGCAGCGCCTCCCAGGTGCCCCACACCGTGCCGACGACGAGTTCGATGAGCAGCGCGGCGCCCGCGAGGACCGCGGTGGCCGGGATGCGGTCGAGGATCAGGGAGAGGACGGGGGCGTCCTTGGCGTAGGAGGTGCCGAGGTCACCGGTGACCGCCCCGGCGAGGTAGTGGCCCAGCTGCGCCGGCAGCGGGTCGTTCAGGTGGAGTTGTTCCCGGATGCGGGCCAGGACCTCGGGGCTCGCCTTGGGACCGGCGATGCTGCGGGCCGGGTCGCCGGGCAGCACGTACTGGAGCACGAAGGTGAGCAGCAGCACGGCCAGGATGGTGAGCAGGCCCAGGAGGATGCGGATGCCTATGCGTCGAGCCATGAGTGTCTCTTCGAGAGGGGGTTGCGCCGGTTGAGCCCTTCGGCGATGAGCACGAAGGACAGGACGGTCGCGATGACGAGGACGAGCGGGACGACCAGGGCGTGCGGTGCGTACATCATGCTGTTGGAGCCGTCGGCGAGGAGGTTGCCGAGTTCGGGTGTCGGCGGCTGGATGCCCGCGCCGAGGAAGGACAGCCCCGCGCCCACCACGACGACGGACGCGCCGTTGAGGGCCGCGATGTTCAGCAGGATCGTGGACAGATGGGGCAGGACGTGTCGCCGCAGCACGGTCCGCGGGGGGACTCCGTGGGCGAGCGCCGCCTCGACCCAGCCCCGGGCTCTGAGCCGGGTCACCTCGCCGTGCACCAGGCGGGCGGTCCAGGCCCAGTACAGGGCGGTGATGACGACGACGGCGCCGGTGCGGCCCTGGCCCACGATGCTCGCCAGGGCGAGACCCGACAGCACGGTGGGTACGGACAGGAAGACGTCGACGGTGCGCATCAGCACCTGGTCGATCCACCCGCGGTAGAAGCCGGCGACGAGTCCGACCACCGTTCCCAGGCCCACGGAGGCGAGGTTGGCGACGGCGGCGATGACGAGGGTGGAGCGCAGCCCGTGGGCGGCGCGGGCGAGCATGTCGCGCCCGATGGCGTCGGTACCGAGCGGATGGCCGGGCGTCCCCGGGCCGCCGGGCAGTCCCTGGGCGGTGAGCGATTCGGTGTGGATGCGGTAGGGCGATCCCGTGAGCGGTGCGAGCAGGGCCAGCAGACCGAGCGCCAGCAGGAGCAGCAGGCCCGTCACCCACAGGCCGCGGCCGGCGGACGCGCGTGCGGCGGCGGGCCGATGGGCGGCGGCTTTCGGGGTGACGGTCGTGGTGACGCCGAGTCCGGTCATCGCCGCTCGCCCGCCCACCTGGTACAGGACCCGTCCCGGCGGGGGCGCGGGGGCGGTGTGCCGGGGCCGGGCCGCAGCCGCGCTCCCCCGCTCCGCGCGAAGGACCCGCCGTGGGTCTCTCTGTTATGGGGCATCGCTGGTCCTCTCCTGACGTCGCCGCGGCGCGTCTCGGTGCGGGCCGCCGGACCGGACGTCCCGGAGACCGGTGCGGGATCCGGTCGCGGGGTCGAGTGCGGCTCGCATGGTCTTCTCCCTGAGGGCTGTGGTCTCCGCTGCCGCACGGCATTTCCCGGAAATCGCCGACCGGCCGTACCCGGGTCGAAATGACAATTTCCTGAGAGGAAGTGCGGGCTGGATGTGAAAAGGGGGAGGCTGTACGCATTGCGCGGTCCTGCCCAGGTCCGGTGAGCGGTCGGCTCGCCGATTCGGGTCGGAACGTGGGCGCCTACGACGGGGTGGGAGCCGATGAGCGTCCGGGACGGGCAGCTGTCTCGTCTGCGGCAGGAACCGGCGCACTCTCACCGGCCCGCAACGACTGCGCTCGGCGGGCAGGCTCTGCAGACATGGCGAGAGTAGAGACGCCGTTCGGACGCCGTCAAGGCATCGGTAACCATTGCGCCGGTGTTTGCCTGACCAATACGTAAGTCAGTGGATCGGCGGCGATCCTTTGATCACCGATCCCGCGCACTACACGATGGCGATCATTTGCGCAGGTCACATCAGATGCAAGCCGTTGAAGGCATACACCGAACGGTGATCCCCGAGTAGGGTTGGCGGACGCAGTCGCGATCTCGTTGCTGACTGATGTATCAATCACTTGGTGCAGTGAAATCGTAGGTTTTCAGTGGATTCGACGGAGCCGTACGACGGCCTGGCCAGGTACGGCTTCCGGCTGACACCTCAGTCAGCACGAGGGATAAGGTGACCGCGTGGTAAGGAAAAAGGTGGTCCTGAGGCGTGAGGAGATCCTCGACGCCACGGTGGAGCAGATCGAACAGCGCGGTATCGCGACGACCCGTATCACCGATGTGGCGAGTTCCCTGGGCGTGAGCAGCGGCCTTATCTACTACCACTTCGAGACCAAAGAGCAGTTGATCGAGGCGACGTTCGCACACGCGGCACGCCTCGAACTGGACGCGGCCCGCGCGGTGCTGTCCCGCCCCGCCCCGGTCGTCACCCGCCTCAAGGCACTGCTCAGGCTCTACAGCCCGACGGCCAAGACCGTTCCCGGATGGCGGCTGTGGATCGACGGCTACTCCGCGGGCCTGCGCGACCGGGGTCTGAGCACGGTCATGCAGGAGATGGACGAGGAGTGGAAGAGGATCTTCACCGCGCTGGTCGAGGAAGGCATGGCGAGCGGTGACTTCCACTGCGCCGACGCCCGGCGGACGGTGTGGCGGATCACCCTGTTCCTCGACGGCCTGGCCGTCCAAATGGTCGCCCGCCGCGGTCCGTTGAAGCGGGACGAGGCCATCACCTGGATGCGGGAGCACACGGCCGCGGAGCTCGGGATCGACCCGGACGTCCTGGGTTCGCGCCGCTGACCACGGCTCGGGCCGCGCCCCGGGCACGATCCGAGCGGCGCACGCGTGAGCGTCGTCGCGGGCGAGCCGGCGCCGGCACGGCCCCGGCGGCCCGCTCACGGACACGGCCCCGGCCCGTCCGCAGACCTGACCCCGGTCAGAACCCGCGCCGGATCCACTCCTCCAACTGCGGCGCCTCGGCACCCACCGTGGTGTTCTCGCCGTGCCCGGTACGGACCACCGTCTCCGGGGGCAGGGTCAGCAGCCGGGTCCGGATGGATTCGACGATGACGGGGAAACTGGAGAACGACCGGCCCGTGGCGCCCGGTCCGCCGTGGAAGAGGGTGTCCCCGGTGAAGACGGCCCCCAGTTCGGGCGCGTGGAGGCACACGGCCCCCGGCGCGTGCCCCGGGGTGTGCAGCACGGTGAGATCGACGCCCGCGACGCTCAGCCTCTGCCCGTCGCTCAGCGCGCCGTCCGGCCGCACCTCGGGGTGGGTCAGCTTCCACAGCGGCATGTCGTCGGGGTGCAGCAGGACGGGCGCGCCGGTGGCCGCGGCCAGGGCGGGAGCCGCCGCGACATGGTCGCTGTGCGCGTGGGTGCACACGATCGCCCGCAGTTCCCGCCCGGCCAGCAGCGCGAGGACGGCGTCGGCGTCGTGGGCGGCGTCGATGACGATCGCCTCACGGTCGTCGCCGACGACCCAGACGTTGTTCTCGACCTGCCGGACGCCGTCGTCCAGCGAGAACGTGCCCGAGGTGACGAGCTGGTCGACGAGGGCGCCGCTCACAGGACCACCACCGAGCGCAGCACGTCGCCGTCGTGCATCCGCGCGAAGGCGTCCTCGACGTCGCCGAGCCCGATGGTCTCGGTGACGAACGCGTCCAGGTCGATCCGGCCCTGCTGGTGCAGGTCGACCAGCATCGGGAAGTCCCGCGAGGGCAGACAGTCCCCGTACCAGGACGACTTCAGCGCGCCGCCCCGGCCGAACACGTCGAGCAGCGGCAGTTCCAGCCGCATCTCGGGGGTGGGGACACCGACGAGGACGACGGTGCCGGCGAGGTCGCGGGCGTAGAAGGCCTGACGGTAGGTCTCGGGCCTGCCCACGGCGTCGATGACGACGTCCGCGCCGAAGCCGCCGGTCAGCTCGCGCACGGCGTCGACCATGTCCGTCGCCCGGGAGTCGACCGTGTGCGTGGCGCCCATGGACCGGGCGGTCTCCAGCGTGCGGGCGTCGATGTCGACCGCGATGATCTTCGCCGCCCCGGCCAGTCGCGCCCCGACGATCGCCGCGCCGCCGACCCCGCCACAGCCGATCACCGCGACGGTGTCGCCCCGTTCGACGCCACCGGTGTTGATCGCCGCGCCGATGCCCGCCATCACACCGCAGCCGAGCAGACCGGCCACCGCCGGCGCCACCGAGGCGTCGACCTTCGTGCACTGGCCCGCGGCGACCAGCGTCTTCTCCGCGAACGCGCCGATGCCCAGCGCCGGCGACAGTTCCCGTCCGTCGGCCAGGGTCATCCTCTGCCGGGCGTTGTGGGTGTCGAAGCAGTACCAGGGGCGTCCGCGCAGACAGGCCCGGCAGTGGCCGCACACGGCACGCCAGTTGAGGATCACGAAGTCGCCCGGCGCGACGTCGGTGACGTCCGGGCCGACCTGCTCGACCACACCGGCGGCCTCATGGCCGAGCAGGAACGGGAAGTCGTCGCCGATACCGCCCTGTTTGTAGTGCAGGTCCGTGTGGCAGACCCCGCACGCCTGGATCCGGACCACCGCCTCCCCCGGCCCGGCGTCGGGCACGAGCACCGTCTCGACCCGTACCGGTTCGTTCTTCCCGAGGGCCACGACCCCCTGCACGCGCTGCGTCATCGCACGTTCCTTCCTCGCCGTCCGTGATCCGTACGCCCGCCGCCGTCGCGCCCGGCCGTCACCGGATGTCGGCCCCGGCGGGCGGGCGCCGACCCAGGGGACCGTACGGCTGTACTGATTCGCGAGTCAATATTCGGCGTCGGCGATGCCGTCGCGGTGAGGCGAAATCATCGTCCGGCGCCGTGCGCAATTGCGCAGAGGCCCTCGTATTCAGGGTCCTCCGGCCCGACCCTTGACACAGAACGGAGGCATCGATTGACTGAATCGACGGTCAATATCATGTTCCGTTCTCTCCGCTGAGCCGTAGTCCTGACCCCGGAGGCACACCTCCTTCGCAGGGCGCCACCTCTGGACCGGATCGAGGAATACATGTCTGCGCCTGTGAAACGCCGCACCGCTCTGCTGGGCATGGGGCTCGGCGCCTCGTCGGCGCTGCTGTCCGGCTGCCTGCGCGGCAGCGACGTGGCGGTGACGCCCCGCAGGGGCGACATCACTCCCCCCTCCCGCCTGGCCCCGGGTCCCGAGGTGCGGGGACTCGTCCGCCGCGGCGGGCGGGTGATCACGTCCTGGGCCGAGGAGGCGCTGACCTACGATCCCGCGCTGGCCTGGGACTTCCAAGCCTGGGAGGCCATCAGCACGGTCCTCAACACCCCGCTCCTCCAACTGGACGGGGCCAGCGGCGGCCCGGCGCCCAGCGCGGCCGCCGCCCTTCCCTCGGTCTCCTCCGACGGACGCACCTACACGATCCGGCTGCGCCGCGACGTGCGCTTCCACAACGGCCGCCCCGTCGTGGCGGACGACTACATCTACTCCTGGAGCCGCGTACTGGACCCCGACCTGGCGTCGTGGGCGAGCAGCTTCCTCTCCAGCATCCGCGGGGCACGGGCGTACAACGAGGGCAAGGCCCAACGTGTCACCGGCCTCCAGCGGCTGGACGACCACACACTGCGGGTGCGCCTGGAGGAGCCCGACATCACCTTCCCGTACGTGCTGTGCCAGCCCTACACGGCAGCCGTGCCCCGCGAGGAGGTCGAGCGCCTCGGCAAGGACTTCGGACGGCGGCCGGTGGGCACCGGTCCCTTCATGATCGCCTCGTACGACCGGTCGGGGCGCAAGGCGGTGTTCCGCCGCAACCCCCGCTACTTCTGGACCGGCACCCCGTTCATCGACTCCGTCGAGTTCCGCTGGGGCACCAGCAGCGAACTCGGCCTCCTCCAGCTGCGCAAGAGCCAGACGTCCATCCTCGGCGACGGGGTCCCCAGCTCGCTCGCCCCGCAGATCCGCGCCGACCCGAGCCTCGGCGAGAAGTACACCCAGGAGATACCCGTGCTCGGCACGGGCTGGCTCGCCGTCAACTTCAACCGCCCGGAGCTGCGCGACCGGCGCGTCCGCCAGGCCCTCAACCACGCCACCGACCGGGAGAACCTGCTCAAGCTCACCTACGGCACGGAACTGCCCTGGGGGCTCCCGCTGCCCAAGGGACTCACCGACTACGAGCGGACCGCCGAGCCGTACACCTACGACCCGGACCGGGCCGGGCGGCTGCTGCGGGACGCCGGGGTGAAGAAGCTGCGCCTGAGCTACCTCTACACCCGGAAGGACCCCTGGCTGAACATCACCCAGGTCCTCCAGCAGCAGTGGGCGCAGGCGGGTATCGAGCTGGACCTGAACCTGATGTCGGAGGGCGCCTTCGACGAGGCCACGTACGCCAAGCAGGGCGACGTCTACCCCACCCAGTGGCTGATGGCGATGCCCAACGGCCTCGACCTGGCCGCGCAGTGCTTCGGCTCGGACGGCTCCGGCAACTACACCGGCTACAGCAACAAGAAGGTGGACGCGCTGCTCGCCGAGGCGCGCCGCCAGGACAGCGAGAAGCGCTGCAACGCGATCCTGGCCGAGGCCGAGGAAGTCCTCGTCAAGGACGCGCCCGGCGTGTTCCTGTCGTCCAAGCGGATCGTGACCGCACGCACCCCCCTGCTCCAGAACTTCCGGGCCAGGGGCGAGACGGGCACCTACTACGACCGTCTCTGGCTGGGCTGACCGAGCGCGGCACCCTTCTTCACCACGGGGCGACGGTCCTCCCGCCGGGCGCCTCGCCTTGCTGCGTGGCCGGTCGGCCGTGCCCGCTCGCCCGCGTACCGGCCGTCGCGTCGTACGGCACGCCTCCGGCGAACACCATTGCTGCCACCCCAGGAGAAAGTGTCATGGTCACCGCCCCTTCGGCGCCCGCGCGCGGCCTGTCCCCCGGGCGCTGGGAGTACCACGTCGCCCTCGTCGCCCTCACCGCCGCCACGGCCGTGTGGGGCTGGGCCTACCTCACCGTGGTCTGGCTGCTGCCCGAGATGAGTGTCTCCAGCATGGTGACCGTCCGCTTCGCCGTGGCGGGAGCCGTGCTCGTGCTGCTGCGGCCCCGCGCGGTGCTGTCGGTGGGGCGCCGCCCCGCGGTCGTCGGGATGCTCACCGGTGCCTGCCTGGGCACGGCCACCCTCCTCCAGATCCAGGGGCAGCACCATCTGTCGGCGGCCGAGTCCGGGTTCCTGAGTTCGCTGTTCGTCGTCCTCACCCCGCTGGTCGCCCGGGCGGCCTTCCGCGTGCGGGTGTCCGCCGCGGTGTGGGCCGCCGTGGTGGTGGCGACGGCGGGACTCGCGATCATCTCCTTCAACGGGGTGAGCGTGGGCGTCGGCAGCTGGCTGACACTGGCGGGCGCCCTCGGCTACGCGGCCCAGATGGTGCTGCTGTCCCAGTTCGGCGACCGGCGGGCCGTCTACGGGATGACGGCGGTGCAGTTGCTCAGCGCGGGACTGATCGCCTCGGTGGGACTGCCGGGCTCCGGCCTGGATCTCCCGGACACCCCGGCCGGCTGGTGGTGGCTGGTCTATCTGACCCTCATGGCGACCCTGTTCATGTACGGGGTCCAGACATGGGCGCAGGCACGGATCCCGGCGGCGGTCGCGGCCGTCGTCCTGGCCTGTGAACCGCTGTTCGTCTCCGCGTTCAGCTTCCTGGTCGGCACACCGCCGGGCGCCCGCACGCTCATCGGGGGCCTGTTCATCCTGTTCGCCATGTATCTGGTCCTCTCACGTCCGGCCGAGGAGTCAAAGCCGGTCTGACAGCGGTGGAAACGGGAGTTCCACGCTGGGCTACGACCGGCAGGCCCGCCCCTCGACGCGGATGTCGGACAGCCAGGTGTCCCCGGCCGCGCGGCCCCGCAGCACCAGCCCGATCACGACCGTCTCGCCCGGCGTGTACGCGCGGTTGTAGTCCGCGGCGGTCACCGTGACGCGGTCGCCCTGCCGGGTGTAGGTGCCGTGCCAGACCTCGACGTCGACGCCGTCCGGCACCCGGAACGTCACGACCCAGCCCCGCTCGAGCGCGTGCCGCGACGAGAGTTCCAGGTCGGCCTGGACTCCGTCGGGCCACGTGTTCTGCACGTCGAACGTCGCGGTGCAGGCCGGTGGCGCGGCGGGCGCCCGCCCACGGGGCGGCGGATCGGACGCGGCACTCGGCGGCGGTGCGGACCCGGTGGACGACGGCTCGGCGCCGGAAGACTCTTCGGGAGGTTCGGCGGTGTCGGCGGGCCCGGGTTCGTCGGCCCCGGCTCCGGGCTGCTCGGGGAAGCCGGGGGTGATCTGCCCCGGCGCTTCCGTCACGCCCGGCGGCCGGTCGGCCCGCGGCGGCGCGTCGTCCCCGCGCACGTACAGCGCGGCCACCAGCAGCACCAGGCCGACCGCCACACCCGCCGCGCGCAGCGCGTGCCGCCGGTCCCGCAGCCCGCCGGACGGGCGGGGCGGTGCCGCGCTGCGGTCCGCCGGGCGCGGCACCGTCGCGGCCGGGACCTCCGCCAGTTGCCTGCGCCTTCTCGCCGCGTACGCGGAGCCGTTCCAGCGCAGCGCGGCCTCGGCGATCACCGAGGGCAGCAGATTGCTGTCGATCCTCAGACATGCGAAGGCCTCGGTGCAGTCGCGGCACTGGTTGAGGTGCTCCAGGAGGTCGACCGGCGTGGCGGGGGCGCTCTGCCGGGCGGTGGCGTCCAGCAGACCGGCGTAGGTACGGCACACGGGGTTCTGGAGCCGTAGGTTGTGCGCCAGCCAGCCGCGCTCCCGGAACTCGGCCGTCACCCTGCGGACGTCCTCCGCGACGTCGGTACGGCTGCTGCCCAGCCGCCGGGCGATGACCGTGTCGGGCAGCCCCTCGACGCAGGCCCACCACAGCAGTTCGCCGTCCGGCTCGTCCAGCGCGCGCAGGCTGCGCAGGGCCAGCGGCTCTCCGGCGTCCTCCCAGGGTCCGCGCCCGGCCCCGGCGTCGCCCAGCCGGTCCAGCAGCCCGGCGGACAGCCGGTCCCGCTCCTCGGGCGACGCGGCCCACGCGACGGCGGTGTCGAGGACGGCGTTCAGCGCGACGGGGACGGAGGGCAGCCCGCGGGAGGAGCCCTGCCCGGGGGTGCTCCGGGCCCGTTCGTCCGCCTGCGCGGCAAGTCGTTCGGCGGAGGCGGCGTCACGGGTGCACAGTCCCGCGTACGTCAGCGCCGGGCCCGGCTCGCCGTCCCACAGCTCGCGTCCGATCTGCCGGGTGAGCGGCGCGGAGTCGACGACTGACCGGCGGGCCGGCGGGCGGCGGGTGAGCAGGTGCGACAAGAATCCTCCTTCAGCCGTGCTTCCCGGGGAGGCCGGTGACCGTCCGCCGTACGGCGAGGGAGTCACCGTGGGTCGCGGTGGCCCCGATCCTTTTCGCCGTGCGCGCTCGTGCGGCGTCGAGACTGGCACGACGAACCCCGCCGGAACAAGATTCACTTCGGGGCCGTATTTCCCGGGGCTGCCCGGGCTGTAAAGGCGCTTCCGAACGTGCGCGGCCACCACACCGGGCCCGCGGAAAGCAGCTCCGCGGCGCGCGGTCGTCGATCGTGTCGGCATGTCGTCGTTCCGGGCGGGAAAACAGCCAGTGAGCGGCACTTGTGACGACCCGAGGAATCCACCGGCCACGGTCCGGTCGTGGCTGCGGGCACCCGGCGGGCATCACCCCAGGTGGGAGGACGCACCCCGCCGATTCGCCCGCTCTCCGCGTCGACCGCCGCCCCTACGGGGGCGACGCTCCGGCCGTAACCCTGAGCAACAGCCGTGCGTGGCCGCGCCGTTCGCCAGTCGCGGTCGCCCGGGGGTGATCCCGCACCGCGGCCGCGGTGCTTCCAGCCGGATCCAGAGCGCGCACGGGGTACGGGGTGCACCCCTTTCGAAGATTGCCGTCCCCTCCCAACTCCCGTACTGGAGAGTAGGAATATCTGTTCGCCCCAGAAATGCTCAACCTGCGTGAGCAATCGCTCGCCAGCTACAAGGGGACAAAAGCGCCCGCGGGTTTTTCGGCGCGCGCCAAGCTCGGGGACCCGGGAGCGGGTTAAGGCTCTTTCGGGGGGTTGATAACGCAAGCCCTTTCGCCGTGAAAAAGATTTCCCGCAGAACAGAGGCGTCGCGCGTCCCTCGGGACCACTTTTCGGCCTCACCCACCCGGGCACTGACTGGAATTCGCCTCGACCGGGCGACACCCTCGACCGCCCCTCCAGGACGGACACCCCGAGCGGAGCGGGTGGCCGCCGCCCGCCAGGCGGAGGGTCCAGGGACGGAACCCGGGGCAGGGACCGGGACCGGACCCTGCTCGGTCCCTGGCATAAAAACCCAGGTCAGAGCCTTGTCCAGCCTCTTCTGAGGGACTGAAGGGACTCAACTCGCCTATTATCAGCGCACATACGCATAGGTAAGATATACATACTTGTGTATGTATGCACACGCGCGTACACACATACGAAACAATGCATACTCCGCTGATAAATAGGGATCTCAGTCCCTTCAGACCCTGTTCAGCCGTCGAGAAGGCCTCTGACCGGCAAAAACACCCCAGGGACCGAAGGTACTGAAGCACTACCGGGTTCAGACCCTGTCCGGCCGGGTCCCTCGTTCCGTCGGCTCGGAGCAACCGGATTTCCGCCGAACCGATGGAAGACGGCATGTGCCCCCGACCGGCTCCGGCGGGCTTCTTGCTGGAACTTTCGTAAGGGACTCAAGGGACCGGAGAGCTGGTAGAACGTGGTGCGATGCACTGTTCCTTCCGTCCCCCGGCTCGACCACACCCGCGCAGAACGGTCCCCGACGTCCCTGCCGCTGTGGTCCTCTCGCCTGTGCGTCGGCGACTGCCGGGTGCCGGGCGGTGGGCCGGCAAACCCCACAAGGACGACCACGTGCTGACGACCGCGAACAACTCCCCTGCCGCACCGGTGGAGGTGGCGCGCTGGTGCGCCTCGCGCGGCTGGCCCGTCCATCCGCTCGCCCTGGGCCGCAAGACGCCCGCGGGGAACTGCGCGGCGTGCAGAGCGCACCCCCACAGGCCGCAGGACTGCCCGTGCCTGGCCCGGGGAGGCTGGTGCCACGGTTTCCACGCGGCCACCACGGACACGCGGCTCCTGGACAGCTGGTGGTCGGCCAACCCCGGTTTCGGGGTGGGTGTTTCCTGCGGGGCCGCGCGCCTGGTGGTGGTCGACGTCGACGCCCACTCCGTGCCGGTCCCGGAGCGGGCCAGGCTCCTGCCCGGGATCCGCATCGACGACCGGGTCGACCTGTCCGGCATGACCACCGGGTTCGACACCCTCGCCCTGCTCGCCGCCTACCGCGGCCGCCCCGATCCCGCCGAGGACGTGTCGACCCTCAGAGTCCGCACACCCTCCGGAGGGCTGCACGTCTGGTACGACGCCTCCGCCCACCCCACGCTGTTCCGCTCCTCGACCGGCTCCGGCTCCCGGGCCGCCCTCGCCTGGCAGGTGGACGTCCGCGCGGACGGCGGGTACATCGTCGCCCCCGGCACCCGCACCCAGGACGGCGACTACCGCCCCGTCGGCCCGGCGCGGGCTCCGGCGCCCCTGCCGGGCTGGCTGGCGGACGAGTTGCTGCGCACCGGCCACGGGGAAGACCCGCTCCCCCGCCGTACGGCCGCCACAGCCCCCGCCACGGCCCGTGCCGGGGCGGCCGGCACCGGAGAGGCGCGGCGGGTGCTCGGGCCCCTGCTCGACGAGGTGCGCGAGTGCGCCGCGACACCCGAGGGCGCGGGGTTCAGCGAGAAGCTCAACCGGGCCGCGTACACGGCCGGGGGACTCGTCGCCGCGGGCTCCCTCGCCGCCGACGAGGCCCGCGGGCTGCTGCACGACGCCGCCGAGGCCGCGCGGCCGTGGCAGTCCCGGCGCAACGACCGCATCATCGAAGGCGGGCTCGACGCCGGCCACCGGCATCCGTTCCGACTCCGGGAGAGCCCGTGAGCGGCGGCAGGAGCGTGCGGTTCGACGCGGGGGCGGCCGCACAGCAGATGCTCGAGTTCGAGAGCCTGGAGGGGCCCCTGACGCCCTCCGTGCCCGCCCAGGGCGGTCCCCCGCCGACCGGCGCGGCGCACGCCGTCAACGACCGCGATCTGCCGGGGACGTTGACGGACCGGGGGAACGCGAAGCTGTTCGTGGAGCGGTTCCGTGGGCGGTTCCGGCATGTGGACGGGCTGGGCTGGTTCGCGTGGGACGGCTACCGGTGGAAGCGCACCGGCGGTGAGAAGGCCGCACTGTGGGCGGCCGGCGAAATGGCCGAAGCCATGCCGCTGCGCGACCCGAGCGGTCGCTTCAGCGAGCGGGAGCTGCACATGCACCGCAGGCGGACGCTGTCGACCGCCGGGGTCAAGGCGCTGCTGACCCAGGCGAAGGCCTCTCCCAGCCTGTCCGTCGACCCCGACGAGCTGGACGGTGACCCCTACGCCCTGTGCACCCCGGCGGGGGTGATCGACCTGTACACGGGTCTGCTCAGTGATCCCGATCCGGAGAAGGGCTGTCACTCCCGTGCCACCAGCGTCGCTCCCCAGGACATGCCGATCCCCCGCTGGCACCGGTTCTTGACGGACACGTTCGGTGGGGACGCGGAAGGGCGGGAGATGATCGAGTTCCTGCACCTGCTGCTCGGCTACTCCGTCACCGGCGACGTCGGCGCACAAGTGCTCCCGTTCCTGCACGGCGAGGGAAAGAACGGCAAGTCCGTCCTGCTCGACGTGATGATGCAGATCCTCGGCGACTACGCCGACGCCGCCCCACCCGGCTTCCTCATGGACCGCGGCTCCTTCTCCGAACACTCCACCGAACTCACCGAACTCCACGGCCGACGCCTCATCGTCTGCAGCGAACTCAAACCCAACGACAAATTCGACGAAGCCCGCGTCCGCCTCCTCACCGGCGGCGACAAAATCAAAGCCCGCCGCATGCGCCAGGACTTCTTCTCCTTCACCCCCACCCACCACCTCTGGCTCCTCGGCAACCACCGCCCCGAAGTCTCCACCGGCGGCTTCGCCTTCTGGCGCCGCATACGCCTCATCCCCTTCGAACGCGTCGTCCCCGACGAAGCCAAAATCGACAACCTCGCCCTCGAACTCGTCCGCGACGAAGGACCCGGCATCCTCCAATGGCTCCTCACCGGAGCACACCGATACCTCACCACCCGCAACACCCTCGCCGGCCCCGACCGCGTCCGCATCGCCACCCACGCCTACGCAGCCACCGAAGACCACATCGGACGCTTCCTCACCGAATGCTGCACCCAAAACACCAACACAGAAACCGGACACGGTACCGAACTCCGCACCGAACAAGGCCACCTCTACACCGCCTACAGCGCCTGGTGCAGCACCACCGAAGGCATCCGCCCCGCCAACGCCCGCGTCTTCGCCCAACGCGTCCGACAAGAAGTCGGCCTCACCACCCCCGCAGACATGATCAAATCCAACGGCCGGAAGTACTACCCCGGCATCGCCCTGGTGGTGGACTAGGTGTCCCTGAATGATCGCGATCGGAGAGCACGGGGGGCAGAACCCCTCGCAGCTCTCGCCCGTGCCTCATACGATGGCATCATGTGGGGCACCGGGCCCGGCTCCGGACGGCAAGGTCCGGCGGGCTTCGGCGACGTGCGTCGTACCAGGTCCCCCTTGTCGGGCCCTCTGACGAACACGAACTGTGGCCGCCCCCCGGCCGGATGGACCAGGAAGGGATCCCACCCATGAGTTCGCTGCTGAGCGACAGCGATCTCGCCCACGAAGCGCAAGTGGTGTGGTTGGAGAACGTGGGCGGCCTCGACTATGTACGCCAAGCCCTCGACAAGACGCCGCGCCGGCGGAACAAGCCGCGCTACGCCCGTGACGGCCGCATGGTCGGATACACGGAGCTCGACGACTCGGCCCCGGCCGACCCGGACAGCGGACTGTACCGGCGGCGCGTGTTCTTCCTCCTCCCGCACGACCGGGACAACCAGCCCGACGGGCTCTACCAGGAGGGCGCCCCCGGGGAGGCCGTCGATCCGCGGACCATCCGCCCCAGAAAGGTCGGCGAGAAGACCCCGCGGTCACAGCGTGGCCCGGCCCCGCTGACCGCTCCGGCCAAGCCCGCCGTGGACAGCCTGCCCGGCTGAAACGGGCCGGGCCCGGCACAGGACCGGTGGTCTACCCGGTCGTGGTGGGCGGCCGTGTCCCGACCGCTTCGCGCTCGGTCCCGCCCTTGACGTCGAGATCGCAGCTGCCGGACGCCGCGGAGTCGTACGTTCCCGTCATCCGCACCAGAGCGCGGCCGTCGTCGTCCACGGCGTAGGCGATCGTGCAGATCAGCTGACGCAGTGCGGTGTCGTCGAGTTCGTCCAGCGCGACGGGCACCCGGGCCAAAGCCTCGGTTTCCGACACGGGTTTGACCCCCACGGACTCCCCGCCGGTGGCACGGGGCAGTGACGTGCTGAGCCCGGCCGCGGTCTCGTCGGCACCCTTGGGACCGGCGAGCAGCGCCATGATCGCCTTCTCCGCGAACCGGGGCGGAACCTCGTTCTGCGCGAGATCCGCCGCGGATCCCTGGAAGTTGGGCCGCGACACCGGGCTCAGCCCGCCGTCCGGGGACCGGAAGAAGAGCAGCATCGCGGCACGCCGGTCCCGTGGCATCTCGATCGTGGCCGGACCGCCCGCTTCCACGACACCGGTCCGCTGGATACCGCACCCGGCGAGCAGCAGCGCGACCGGCAGCGCGGCGGCGATGCGCCGGCAGCTCGCGCGCGTGCCTCTCATCCGACGTGGCCTTCCGTGTGCAGCGGCAGTTCGACGGTGAAGAGGGCACCGCCACCGGGCAGGTTCCCCGCGTGGATCGTCCCGCCGTGCAGCCGTACGTTCTCCAGTGTGATCGCCAGCCCGAGGCCGCTGCCCGCGGAACGGGTGCGGGCGGCGTCCGCCTTGAAGAAGCGGTCGAAGATGTGCGGCAGGGCCTCGGGGCTGATGCCGGGGCCGCTGTCGGCGACCTCGGTGATCAGCACGGGGCTGCCGTCGGAGCGCACGCCGGTGCGCTGCCGTACGGTGACGGGCGCCCCGCCGTGGTGCAGCGCGTTGCCGACGAGATTGGCGATCACGATGTCGAAGCGACGCGGATCGAGCAGCGCCCGTAGGCCCTCGGGCAGTTCGGTGCGGAACCGGTCGTCGGTCCAGTGCCGGGCCTGAAGGGTCTTGCGGACGGCCTCCGCCGGATCGACCTCGTCGGTGTTCAGCTCGGCCGCGCGCGCGTCGAAGCGGGAGATCTCCATGAGGTCCTCGACGAGCACGGCGAGCTTGCCGGTCTCGGTGCTGACCAGCCGTACCGCCCGCGCGGTGTCGGGATCGAGCTGTTCCGCGCTCTCGTCGAGGACTTCCGTGACCGCCAGCATCCCGGCCAGCGGGGTGCGCAGTTCGTGGGAGACGTCGGCGGCGAAACGGCGGGCCCGGGCCTCGGCCTGGCGCAACTCGCGCACGGTGTGCTCGAGTTCGCTCGCGGAGTCGTTGAAGGTGTGGGCGAGTTCGGCGAGTTCGTCGTTTCCCTGCGGCCGGATGCGGGTGTCGAGCCGGCCGCTGCCCATGCTGCGGGCGGCCCGCCGCAGCTCGCGCACCGGGCGCAGGACACTGCGGGCGGTGAGCAGCGCGGGGACGAGGGCGATGGCGAGGCCGGGCAGGGCGCCGTTGCGGGCCGCGACGAGGAGCGCGTCGACGTTGGTCTGCTCGTCGGTCATCGGCATGACGGCGTAGACCACGAGCCGGGTGGGCAGCACCGTGTCCGGGCCTGCCGCGAAGACGGTGGGCATGGCGATCGTCAGATAGGGCTCGCCGTCCTTGACGACCCGCTGGAAGGTGCCGTGGGGGTCGGCGCCGGCGGCGCGGCGCAGTTCGGGGGTGATCACGGTGGAGACGGGGTTCGCGCCCGACGAGGCCCGCACCGCGCCGTACTCCGCGAAGACCACCCAGGGGCGCGGCTTGCCCTTGGCGGCGATCTCGCGCAACCGCTCCTGGAGGGTGACGGCCTCCACGGGCAGCGAGAAGGCGGTCTGCTGGACCTGGTCGCGGAACGACGAGACGGCTGTGTCCTGGGTCGTCTTGAGCAGGGCGTTGCGGGCCTCGCGGTAGGTCAGCGCGGCGGTGGTGACGGCGGTGACGGCGGCGATCAGCAGAAACGCCAGCACGAGCCGGGTACGCAGCCCGAACGTCAGGGTCCGGGCCCGGCGCAGCGCCCGCCCGAGGCTCGCGCGGCGCACGGCCGGTGCGGGGTCGTCGCCCGCCGGGGAGCCGTCGGCCGTGCGGGCGCCGTGCGCGGGGCCGGCCTCGGAACGGGACAGGGTGATCACAGCGGTCCGAAGCGGTAGCCGAAACCCCGCAGGGTCTGGATGTAGCGCGGCGGCTGCGACTCGTCCTCGATCTTGGTGCGGAGCCGTCTGACGCACGCGTCGACCAGCCGCGCGTCGGCGTGGAAGCTGTGCTCCCACACGTGCTCCAGCAGTTGTTGTCTGCTGAACACCTGCTCGGGGGCGGCGGACAGGTGCAGCAGCAGTTTCAGTTCGGAGGGCGCGAGCGCCAGGCGGTGCCCGGACCTGGTCACCGTCAGTCCCGCCCGGTCGATGGCGAGGTCGCCGTGCACCTCGACGGCCGGGCGGCCCTGGCCGGGGTCGTCGATACGGCGCAGCACAGCGCGGATCCGGGCCTCGATCACCTCGGTACGGGCCGGCTTGACGATGTAGTCGTCGGCCCCGGCCTCCAGTCCCACCACCACGTCGAAGTCGTCGCCGCGGGCCGTGAGCATGATGATCGGGAGCTGGCTGTTCTCCCGCACCTGCCGGCAGACCTGGACGCCGTTCATCCCGGGCAGCATCAGGTCCAGCAGGAGCAGATCGGGGTGGAACTCGCGCAGCGCGACGAGTCCGGCCTCCCCCGTCGCGGCGGAGCGCACGTCGTGGCCGCGGCGGCGCAGGCCGAGCTCGACCCCTTCGCGTACGGACGGGTCGTCCTCCACCAGGAGCACTCGGGGCATCAGGTACCTCCCTCGGTCGGGGTCAGCTCCGGGCCAGTCGCCGGCGGGCGCCGGTGAGCAGGGCCTGGACTTCGGTGAGCCGCAGCGGGCGGGCGAGCAGGGCGAAGGTGAGCACGATGACGGCCGCTCCGGCGGCCAGCGCGGCGACGGCCCCGGCCGGAGCGGCGCCGCGGGCGGCCAGCTGACCGAGTGCGGTGGCCGGCAGCGCGGCGAGCAGCAGCCGTACATGGGCGCCGGCCGCGGACGACCGCAGCGGCCGGGCCACGGCCAGCCGCCGCCCCAGCACCCGGCCGGTCACCGCCCAACCCGCCCACAGGGCCAGGGAGTACGCCGCCGCCATGCCGGTCACGGCCCACCGGTTCGGCAGCAGCATGCAGGCGGCCACGGACAGACCCGCGTTCAGGCAGACGACCACCAGGTTGAGCAGGAAGGGGGTGCGGGTGTCGAACAGCGCGTAGAAGGCGCGCGAGAGCACGTACTGGCCGGACAGGGCGACGAGTCCCGGCGCGAAGGCCATCAGGATCCCGGCCATGGCCGCCGTGTCCGCGGCGCCGGTCCTGCCGTAGCCGAAGACGACGGACATCAGCGGCTGGGCGAGGGCGAACAGCATGCAGGCGGCAGGTACGACGGCGGCGGCACTGTTGCGCAGCGCGGCGGAGACGTCGCGCCGGACGGCCGCGGTGTCCTCGTCGGCGGCGGCCGCGCTCATCCGTGGCATCAGCGCGGTGACCAGGGAGACCGTGATGATGCCGTGCGGGACGACCCACAGGAGGTAGGCGTTGTTGTACGCGCTGAATCCGGGACCGCCCGCCAGGCCCGCGGTCGTGGCGAGCCGGGTGGTGACCCAGTAGGCCGCCTGGTTGGCGAGGACCAGCAGCACCAGCCAGCCCGCCGAACGCAGCGGGCGGGTCAGTCCGCTGCCGCGCCAGTCGAAGCGGGGCCGCCAGCGGAAGCGCACCGCGCGCAGGACGGGGACGAGGGCCAGCGCCTGGACGGCGATACCGGCGGTGGTGCCCCAGCCGAGCAGCGCGGTCTCCCCGGCGGTGAGCGGATCCCCGGCGCCCAGGGCGAGGAACAGGCCGAAGACGGCGATGACCACGACGTTGTTGAGGACGGGGGTCCACATCATCGCGCCGAACCGGCCACGCGCGTTGAGCACTTGGCCGAGCAGCGTGAACAGCCCGAGGAAGAAGATCTGCGGCAGGCAGAAGCGGGCGAACGCGACCGTCATGGCGGCCTGGTCGCCGCTGTAGTCGGTGTACGCGTCGACGATCACGGGTGCCGCCCACACGGCGCCTGCGGTGAGGGCGAGCAGGGCGACGACGCAGACGGTGAGCAGCCGGTCCGTGTACGCCGCGCCGCCGTCGTCGTGTTCCTTGGCGGCCTTGACCAGTTCGGGCACGAAGACGGCGTTGAGCGCGCCGCCGAGGAGCAGGACGTAGACGATCGTGGGCAGGGAGTTGCCGACCGCGTAGCCGTCGGCGGTCAGGCCGATACCGAGTGCCGCGGCGACCACGGCGGACCGGGCGAACCCGGTGACGCGGGACACCAGCGACCCGGCGGCCATGACCGCGCTGCTGCGCAGCGCCGACGGCGGCTCAGCCGTCCCTTCGGTGTCCGCGGCCTCGGCCCGCGGATCGGGCACGGCACGTCCCGCGCCCGGTGTCACCGTCGTCATCGGCGGGCCAGATACGCCTGGAAGGCGCGGTACAGCGTGTGATTGGCGGTGCCACCCAAGGGTCTCTCCCACTCCCCCAGCGTCTCGACGACCTGTCCGCCGGTGCCGAGCTTCCACCGCAGCAGTCCGTACGCACGTTCGTCGGGGTCGAGTGTGGAGGGTACCCCGCGCATGTCGTACTCGTCGGCCCCGAGCGCGTGGGCGTCCAGCAGCATCCGCCACTGCAGGGCGTTGGAGGGCCGCACCTCACGGCGGTGGTCGGCGGAGGCGCCCGTCTGGTACCAGACCCGTCGGCCCACCGTGATCATCGTGTGGGCGGCGAGGACCTCACCGTGGTGACGGGCGAGATACAGCTTCATCCGGCCCGGCTCCTCGGCGTTGAGGGCCGCGTACTGGCGCTCGTAGTACGCCTGCGACCGCCCGAGCCGGAAGCCGTCGCGCTCCTCGGTGATCCGCAGCAGCCGGTGGAACTCGGGCAGGTCGGCGGCGCTGCCCAGCACCACCTCCACGCCTTCCTTCCCGGCGCGGCGGACATTGCGCCGCCACTCCTGGTTGAGTCCGGCCCACAGGTCGTCCCTGTCGCGTCCGGTGAGCGGTATGCGGAAGACATGGCGCGGCTGGGCGTCGCCGTCCTGGCCGGGGCCGTCGCCGCCGCACCGGTGCCAGCCGCGGGCGCGCAGCCGTTCGGCGACCGCCGTGCCCAGCGGGTCGACCTCGGCGGCGAGGACGTCACCCAGACTCCGGCCGGGGCCGGTGCGGGACTTCAGGAGGGCCGCGTCCCAGCGCCGGTACGGCGGGGTCGGGCCGATGCGCACCGCGAAGGCGCCCTCGGCGCGCAGACGCTCCAGCAGCGGCGTGAGCCAGCCGTCGAGGTCCGGGTCCGCCCAGTCGACGACGGGCCCCTCCGGGAGGTAGGCGAAGTACTTGCGCGTGCCGGGGAACTGGCGGAGCAGGACCAGTGCGACGCCGTTCAGCCCACCGGCTTCCGGGTCCGGTCCCCAGCCGAGCAGCAGGGCCCGCCAGCCCTCCTTGACGGCCGCCCAGGACGGGCACTGTAGGAATCCGGCACCGAGCGCGGTGCCGGCGGGGGAGGCGAGGAACGCGCGGTAGGTCCCGGCGGGGAGGGACGTCAGCCGGACATCCGGATTCCGGGCCGGGTGACCGCGGCCGGGCGGCACGAGCAGCGCTGACACGGTGTGGGCCTCTCTGTTCCTCCCCGTCCTGTCGCGGGGGTGCCGAGATGCTCACAGCCGCCTGTGACCGGGCCGCGCGGCGTATGTGACCGGACCATGACCGTTTCCCACCAGTCGCTGTCACATCGCCGTCGCGGCGCTCACCTGGGATTTTCCGACTCTAGGGTCACGGCAGCCGCCCTGTCCGGGCCGCTGTCCCACCCACGGAGGTCCTGTTGCAGCGCATACGTGTACCTGCCCTTGCCCGCTCGGGCCTGCGGGCTGCCGGCGCCGCCGCCCTGCTGGCACCGCTCGCCGCCTGCTCCGGCGGCACCACTCCCCCACCGGCCGACGGCGGGGTGGCGGACGACCGGCCCGCCGTCGTGTCCGTGGCCCCGGAGGGACGGCGGGTCACGGCCGGCGAACCGGTCGAGGTCACCGCCGAGCGGGGCAGCCTCACCTCGGTCACGGTCACCGACGCCGAAGGAGGCAGACTCGACGGCCGGTTCTCGGCCGACCGCACGTCCTGGATCTCGAACCGCAAAACGGTGCCCGGCGCGGCCTATCGGGTCACGGCCGCGACCCGGAGCAAGGGCGGCACCGCCGGCACGAGGCGGGCCTCCTTCACCACGGCGGAGGCCGACAAGGTCAACAAGGTGGACTGGCGGCCCGGCACCGGCACCACCGTCGGAATCGCCCAGCCGATCTCGCTCGTCTTCGACCACCCCGTCGAGAACCGTGCCGAGGTGGAGAAGCAGCTCGAGGTCACCACGTCGAACGGCACCGAGGGCTCCTGGGGCTGGATGCGCGACTGGTCGGGCAAGGACCGGGTGGACTGGCGGCCCAGGACGTACTGGAAGCCCGGCACCAGGGTCACCCTGAAGGCAGAGCTGAACGGCACCGATTCCGGGCCGGACGGCGGCTGGTTCGTCCGCGACTACTCGACCGACTTCACCATCGGCGACCGCCAGGTCGTACGGGTCGACCTCGACGAACACGAGCTGACGCTGGTGCGCGACGGCAGCACCGTCCGGCGGATCCCGGTCTCCGGGGGCACACCCGGCGGCGACAAACGCTCCTGGCGGGGCACCACGGTGCTGATGGCGAAGGAGGGCACGATCAACATGAACTCCGAGACCGTCGGCCTCGGTGACGCCTACAACAAGATGGTCGACTGGTCGATGCGACTGACCTGGTCCGGAACGTATGCGCACGCCGCGCCGTGGAACGCCCGGTATCTCGGCAACGCCAACCGCAGTTCGGGCTGCATCGGGATGAGCGACGCCGACGCGCGATGGCTCTACGGGCAGGTGCGGCCCGGCGACCCGTTCGAGATCGAGGGCGAGGACACCAAGGGCACGGTCGCGCCGAACAACGGCTTCGGCGAGTGGAACCTGTCCTGGGACGCGTGGCAGCGCAGGAGCGCCCTGCGCTGAGCCGCGGGCGGCACAGGTGCTGTGGGGAAGGTTTGGCCCGCTCGGGGGAGCACGGGCCAAACCCACATCCACGGTGCCATACGGGACGGTCCGTCCCGCACCCCCGGGGACGGGCGCGGAGCCGGCACGACGGCGGGGATTGCTTTCGCGGAGATCGCCGGACGAAGGATTTCCGGCGCGGACAAGGTGGCGGAGCGGGAAAATCAGCGGAATCCCTCAGGCACCGCACCCACCGCCACCGGTGCGAAGTGCTCACCGAAGGTTTGCGGTTGACCCGCTTCCCTCACCGGCCTTCACCGGTCTCCGCCATCGGCGACCGCGGGCGTGCCGTTCAGAGCGGCAGCGTTATCCCCAGTTGCTGCATCGCGGTGGAGGGTGGCCCGCCCTCGGACCGCTCCGTCTTGTAGCCCTTCACGCGCGGCTCCAGGGTGCGCGGGTCGACGGCTTCGGCCGGAGCGCTCTTGGCGTAGAGGCCGTCCGGCTCGGTGTCGCGATCGTGGGGCAGCAGCCAGAAGACCCGACGGCGGAACGTCCCCGAGGTACGTGAGGGTTTGGCGGTGGGCCCGAGCAGGGCGTAACCCACCATACGGCCGTCGCGGTGGTACGCAGGCCTGCCCTTGCGAGTCGGGAGCCTGTCCAGACTCTGGCGCACGTAATCCAGGTCGGCGATGTCTTCCAGCCATACGAACTCGGTTTCGTGGCTGACCTCGTCCTCGGTGATCAGGGAGCTCATGCGTCCCTTTCCTGGTCGGTGAGCAGTCCGATGCCCGGGTAGTGCTTGCGCTGGTTGGACAGGATCATCTCCTTGGGCGAGGCCAGCCCCACGAGTTCACGGGTCCGGGCCGCGAACGCCCGTGAGGACATGACCGGCGCCCCTTCATTCTGGCACCACGACTTGTATGCGGCGTAGAGCGCCGTCTGCTCCGCTCGAAGATCCGGGTCCAGAATGCAGCACTCCTCGTAGAAACGGCCGGTGTGATCCTCGGTCTCCGCGTAGGCCGTGGTGGCGATACGGACGCACTCGGGACCGGTGAGGTCGCGGTCGCCGGCGAGGTAGTGCCGTGCACCGGCGATGAGCCAGCCCAGGATCCCGGGCCCTTCCTCGGTGACGAGGATGTCGGCCAGGTTGTCGATCTTCAGATGGTCGGGGACGACGCGCTCGAACGGGATCAGCCGCATACGGCGCCAGAAGGCGAAGCCTCCGGTGCCGACCTCGGGCCGGTGGTTGCCCAGCAGCCACAGTTTGTGGGTCGGCTCGAAGCTGAAGAAGTCCTGCCGCATACGGCGGGCCTTGATACGGTCGCCGCCTGTCAGCAGCTTGACGCGGGCCTCGTCGAACTTGTCGCCCGGCTTGACCTCGGAGCAGACGATGACTCGGCGGCCGTGCAGCTCCGCGAGGTCCGTGGGGTGGCCCTCGTAGGGACGGGCCATCAGGAAGCCGGGCGGGGCGGCGTCGGCGTAGTCGCCCAGCAACTTCATCAGGACGTCGAGCAGAACGGACTTGCCGTTCTTGCCGGAGCCGAAGAGGAACGGGAGGATCTGGCCACCGACGTCGCCTGTCACGGAGTATCCGAGCAGCAGTTGCAGGTAGTCGATCATCTCCCGGCCTTCGGTGCCCTCGCCGAAGGTGTCGCTGAGGAACCTCTCCCACCGGGGCGTGGGCAGGTGCTGGGGGCCCACGGTGGTGGAGCGGGAGTGGAAGTCCTTGTTCGGGTCGGGGACCTTCAGCAGACCGGTCCGCAGGTCCACGATGCCCGCCGGCGTGCACAGCGCGTACGGGTCCGCGTCCAGTAGGGCGGCGTTCAGGACCATTCCGGGGGCGGACTTCGCCTGGGAGAGCATGGCGTTGATGCCGGTGGTGGACAGGGCCCGCTGGCGGTGCCGCTGGAGCGCGGTGGTGGTGTAGACGCCTCGCGGATCGTGGGTGGCGATGTTCTCCGCGAGGTCACCGGCGGCCCACAGGACCGTGTCGTCCTCGTCGATCTGCCAGCGGGTGGTGTCCCACCGGTACCAGCCGATACCGGGGACGTGCCGGTAGTCGTTGGCGTAGAGCCTGACGAACAGCTTGGCGTTGCCGCGGTCGGACAGCGTGTCGGGCAGCAGCCCGTCCGCCGTCGCCTCACCGGCCGCGGCCCGGTCCGTGTCGGACTTCGCCGGACGCGGCACGGCGGCGGGCCCCTGAGCCCGGATCTGGGCGGCGACCGCCTCGGGGTCGAACTCGAAGAGGGTCTCGGGCCTGGGCGACGTCATGCGCGCCCCCCGTTGTCGTGGAGGGGGCGCTTGAGGCCGGCGGCGAGGCCGCTGCGGATGATCTGCTCGATACGCCGCTCCTGTCCGGGACGGGCCACGGTCGCGGCCTCCTTCAGGGCCTGTTCCGCCTCTTCCCGGGGCAGGCGGCCGGCTGCGATCAGCCCGCCGAGCGTGTAGGCGGCACGGTTGAGCGCGTCGGAGAACCCCGCGCCCTCACTCACCTGCCCGCACACTTCGACGGGAGCCAGTACCGAGGCCAGCACGGGGCGCACCCGGTCGCGGCCGCCGCCGGCGGCGAGCACGGCCTGCCGGGCACGGGGCGGGACCGGCCTGGGCCCGGGGAGGTTGGGGGCGGGCAGATGACCGGTGCGCTCCAGCTCCTGCGCCAGCCAGAGGGGAAGCGCAGCGGGCTCACGGGCATCACCGATCGGTGTGTAGGTGCCCTGCCGGGTGGTGGTGCCCGGGGCGATGATGTAGCTGCCGTGGGCTCGGATGTCGACCTGCCAGGCCAGCGCACGGCCCGCACTGGAGCCGACGGAGGACTGCCAGGGTCGGCCGTCGCCGACCCGGTACCAGACATGCAGGCCCCCGGAGGGGGTTCGGACGCGCAAGGTGGTCTCGTCGGCGGCGGGGCTGGGCCGGCCGCGGAGTGCGGCCAGGATGGCGAGGGTGTGGAAGCCGTTGGCCAGTCCGGTGAGGTCGATGTGGTCGGCGATGGGGATGCCGGGCAGGAGCCGGTCCCGGATGGGCGGCTCTGCGGCGTGAGCATCCACGTCGAGCACGATCAGCCCGGCCGGACCGCAGGAGACCCCGATACCGAACTCCGGGTGTGTCCCCCACCATTGCTGGATGCGATCCTGATCGAGGGTCGCAGCGTGGAACCCGTGGCACCAGCGGCCGGCAGGCAGGCAGGCGCAGTCGGCCGGCGGGTGCGGGTTCTCCCGGCAGTCGGGGCAGTTGCCTGCGGGGGTCTTGCGGCCCGCGGAGAGGGGATGCACGGGCCAGCCACGGCGCGTACACCAGCGCGCGGTGGCGAGTGACAGCTCAGCGACTGAAGGACCAGGGGCGGGCTGCCCTGAGTCGCTGCGGGGAAACCGCAGTTCAACAGGCATCTGCACCCCCTATCAGCGACCGAAGCGACTCAACGACGGACACAGACTAGCGAACGTGGCTGGTGAGGTAGTGGAGCACATGCGAAGTTGCGTTGCCGCCGTGTCGATGATGCGACGGTCGGAAGGCTCTCGAGCGACCGAACGAGCCTGTCAGCGACCGAGGGGCTTTTGGTCGCTGCTCAGGCACGCGGACAAAACCGCAGGTCAAACAGGTAGCCATACCTGGAACAGCGACTGAAGCGACTCAAGCTTCCTATATATAACGCACACGCGCGCACATGAATGTCTTCATATACCCGGAACTTCAGTCGCTTCGGTCGCTGATTCTGTTCCATAGGCCTCTGACCTGCGGTTTTATCCCCCCTGGGGGCAGCGACTGAACAGTCGCTGAGTCGCTGAACCTTCAGTCGCTGCCCCAGAACCGCCGTATTTCCGCCAGCGACTGAAGCGACCCGAGCGACTGAAGCGACCAAGAATGAGACACGGGGTGGAGCGGTACCGAAGTGCGCTGCCGGGGCGCGCCCGCGGCGGGGCTCCCGGCATGGCTTCAGGGTTGAACCTCCGGACTTACGCCCCGATTCAGGCTGGATCGCCCGCCAGGTCGAGCGCCTGCAAACTCCTGACCGAGAACCACCCTATGGGAAGCCAGGCTTGTTCTCGACAGCGACCGAAGCGACTGAAGCGACTCAAGGCCTGGCATCGGGACGGAGACGATCCCCGCCGACTGCGCCCGCACCTGTCCCCTATATATAGCGAGGTACTTTTGGAGGCCCCTCCCCCGCCAGTTCCTGGGCCGCGCACGGTCTCCGCTGGGCTGATCCGCTCGACATGAGCCCCTGGCCGGGCGCGCCGGATCCAGCGACTGAAGCGACCGAAGCGACTCAAGCGCGATGCCAGGGTTCGAATCCAGCGACCGAAGTGCGCAACCGAGGCCTGGATCCAGCGACCGAAGCGACTGAAGCGACTGGGTCTCGAACATCACCGAGCGATCCTGAACGCCGCCCGGGTGTCGATGATGCCCTACCGGCCGGCACACCGATGAGCGCGGAATCCGGGGAGAGCATGCCCGGGCCGGGCATGCCCGGTGAGGTCTCCCCCACGTGTGTGGCCTCCCTGTGTACCGGGTCGGTCCTCCTCCCCCGGCCGCGCCATGGTGATTACGCCGTAATCACCCAGCAGCAAAGGCGGACCGGTGCTGGGTGACGGGATCTGCTGGTGGGGTCCTGCGCGACAGCACACGACGCCAGCACAAGGACGCCACTTGCGCGGACCTCGGTGGGATCACCCACGGCCTGCCCGCCGTAGGGCAGGCCGCATCGCTCTCGTCTCTCGGCGGGCTGCTGAGTGATTACGCCGTAATCACTACCGACACAGCTATCGGCAGCCGCCGCCCTGGCGATGCTCGGACCGGCCCAGGCTCGGACCGGCCCAGAACCGCTACGCGGACCCCTCCGCCTGGGCCCGTCTCCATCAACGACTCGGGGTGCATCTGCCATTCGACTACCAGGTTCTTGTCGACGCCTATGCACCGGTTCAGCTCAACGGTCATCTGCATCTTCGCCACCCGGCGACCGAGTGGTGGAATCTGGCGCTCCATGCCTGATGGCCGAAGACAGGCAGGCGGATGGTCGCGGTACACCATGAGCTTCGCCGAATGGCTCTACCGCTACCTGATCGGCGGGGACCTGGCCGGCCCCAAGAGCTCCGCCTACTACCCAGGTCCGGTGAAACTGCAGCACCTTCCGATGTCAGTCGATGAACGCCCCGAGCCTCGGTACGGCCCAGACCCCGGCATCTGATGCGCCGACCTCGGCGGCAGGAATCAGGGGTGGAGCCGTTGCAGGTCCGTCAGTCAGCCGGAGGCGGATCCCTGTACCGCCTGTTCCCACAGGTCCAGGCCCGCGCGGAGGAGTTCTCTCATGGCTTCCGTCTCCTCGTCCGTCCAGGCTCCCCGGCTGACGTCGGCTGCTAGAGGGTCGCCGCTGAAGACCTTTTCGTAGGCGTTGTCGTGGACCGATCCTGGTGCGGGAAGCGGTGAGCCGGTCTTCAAGCTGCGGGACAGATCGTCGAAGAAGTTCCACGCGTCCAGCAGCAGCCCGGCGGACACGGGGCCACGGTGAGGGTGCTCGGCCCACCGTCGGACAGCATCGAGATCGAGAGCGGCGGCCTCTTCCATGACGAGCTCCCAGCCGTTGTGAGCGCAGTAGTCCTGGAGCGTCTTGAGGTCGTGGAACGCAAGGAGCCGACCACTGTCGTCCACGAGGAGTTCATCGGGTGCGTCCTCCTCTCCCGGCCGCCAGATCAGGATCAGCTCCCCGCTTCTGCTCGAGATGCGGTAGGGGTAGTAGTCAGTCATGCGCAGTCTCCCGTGGTGCGGCGGCGACATCCGCCGCCGCAGTCAGCCTGCCTGTAATGATCGCCGTGTGGTCACTTCAGGACGGCGTGGCGGCGTGGTGATGTCGAGTGCGGAGCTGCCCCGCGAGTGCCAGACCCCGGCGAAAGTGATTACGCCGTAATCACTACGCGCCGAGACGACGCCCCCCGAGGGGCCTGCACGTGATCGACGCCGACGGCATCGACGTCTTCCTCGGCCTGGATGTGGGCAAGGGCGAACACCACGCCACGGCCGTCACCCGGCCGGGAAGAAGGCGTTCGACAAACGCCTGCCCAATATCGAACCCAAGCTCCGCGAACTGTTCGCCCAACTCCAGGCCAAGCACGGGACCGTTCTGGTCGTGGTCGACCAGCCGGCCTCGATCGGGGCCCTGCCGCTGACGGTCGCGAGGGACATGGGTTGCCCGGTCGCCTATCTGCCGGGGCTGACGATGCGGCGGATCGCCGACCTCTATCCGGGCGAGGCGAAGACGGATGCGGAGGACGCGATCATCATCGCCGACGCCGCCCGGGCCCTGCCGCACCCGCTGCGGGCGATCGACGGCGTGGACGAGACGATCGCCGAGCTGGAGATGATCGTGGGGTTCGACGACGACCTGGCCGGCGAGACGACCCGGGTCGCGAACCGGTCGCACGGCCTGCTGACGCAGATCCATCCGTCGCTGGAGCGGGTGCTGGGGCCGCGGTTGCAGCACCCGGCCGTCCTCACGTTGCTGGAACGGTTCGGGTCACCGGCTCAGATCCGCCAGACCGGCAGACGGCGCCTGGTCACTCTGCTGCGGCCGAAGGCACCGTGATGGCCGACCGGCTGGTCGAAGAGATCTTCGCCGCGTTGGACGAGCAGACTGTGACGGTCCCGGGCACCGAGGCGGCCGCGCTGATCGCCGCGAGCCTGGCCGCCTCGCTGGCGGCGGTGCTCGACCAGCGAAAACTCCTGGCGGGACGGATCGAGGAACTGCTGGAGGCTCACCCTCTTTCGGTCCTGACGTCCATGCCGGGAGTCGGTGTCAGAACCGGGGCCAGGATCCTGATCGAGGTCGGCGACGGCAGCACCTTCCCGACCTCCGGCCACTTCGCCGCCGACGCCGGACTCGCCCCGGCGACCCCGCGTCCCGGGCCTACTACGACAAGAAGATCGCCCAGGGCAAGCACCGCACCCAGGCCCTGCTCTGCCTCGCCCGACGACGAGCCGACGTCCTCTTCGCCATGCTCCGCGACGCAACCTTCTACGAATCCCGGCCCGCCACCTCAGGCTGATCCTCATCGCGCGCACCGCACACCGGGCAGTCCCATTCGTCGAGACAGTCGATCACAACTGGGTGACTACAGAAGACGCACGGACGCATGCCCTCATCGGCTGATTCCTGCACGCGCGCTTCATCACTCATGGCCGGCAGAGTGCCAGACGGACTCCCGCCCGGCACCCACCACCTTGACCAAACACATAGGGGCACCCCCGGGCCGGCTGCCAGGCGGGCGGAACGTGAACAGCCACAGCAGCGGTACCTCCTGGCGGGGCGGCAAGTGATTACGCCGTAATCACCCTGGCACGGCGGACCATAAAACCCCTGGTCAGCGGCCCTCGGTTCAGGTCCCAGCGGACTCCCCCGCACTCATCTAATCGGTTATCAACCTCGATTCACAGTCTGTGAATCGAGGTTGAGCGGGCAGAATCTGTCGTATGGCTCGTCGCACCGGTAAGGCACCCGCTCCCACAAAACCCCTCGTCAAGCCGCCTGTAAGGATCGGCAGGATGGACGCCGCGGCCGTCGTCGGTGAGCTGCGGCAGCTGCACGAGGAGGCCGAGGATCCCAGCGTTGAACGTATGCCGGCCGACGACGAGGTCTACGGTGCGCTGCTGTACGCGGAGAAGCACGCGGGCGCTCTGCGGAAGCTCGCTCTGGAGAAGCAGCGGGCGGCGGCTGCCCGGCGGGTCCAGCTCTGGGAGTACCTGCGCGAGCGTGCCGAGATCCATCAGGCCCGAGCCGTCGCCGACGCACGTGCCGCGGGTGCGGAGTGGGTGGAGCTCGCCCCCGCTCTCGCGGTCAACGCACCCAGCGCCGCCTACAACAAGGCCAAGCGGCTCCGGGCCGCCGCTCTGGACGACGAGGTGCCGGACGGTGACCCGTTGCGCCGGACACCGGAAGCCGTCATCGCGGCCGAACTCCGGATCGCCCGTCAGAAGCAGGAAGCCCAGCGAGCCGAGGAAGCCGCTCGGCAACGTCACCGTCTCCTGATGCCCGTGGCGCAACGCCTCCTGGATCACCGCGAGGGTCTGGTCCTGGACGAGGACGCCGAGTACTGGCTCGACGAGGTCGCCGAAGTCCTCCCCAACTGCGTCACCGGGATTCAGATGGTGAGCCTCCACCGCTATCTCGGTGCCGCGGTCCGCGCCTTGAGCCGGCTGGAGCAGCGGACGGCCCGACCGGTCACCATGACGGATGAGGCCGGTCTCGCCCTGTCCGCGGCCGCTCACTTCGTTGAGCAATGACCGTGACGGACCCTGCCGACCCGTGACTCATGTGCCGAGTGCTGAGAGGGTGATTACGGCGTAATCACCCTCTGGGCTCCCTGAGAGAGGGTTTGCGGGCCGGGAACCTTCCATAACTAACGTGTCGATGCTTCAAAAGATCATGGACGTTAGTATGGTTTCCCTCATGAACTCGCCAGCAACCAGCGACCGCGAAAAGGTCGTCAGCAAGTTGCCGGGATGGCTCCGGCAGAACCTGAAGATCAGAGCCGCCCAGCACGGCATCGAGATCCAAGCGGCGGTCGAGCAGGGCATCAGGGACTGGTGCGACCTCGCTTCCACCATCGCGGCCGTCGACACCTCGGGCGCCGACTCCTTCTCCACCTTCCTGCCTCCGGGTCAGTGGGAGGAGTTCCGGCAGACCGTCACCGACCGGCGAGTCTCGCTGATCCAGGGTCTCGCCCAGTCGGTCCAGCTCTGGCTCGACACCAACCCCGCACCGGACGTCACCCGGCCCGAGATCACTCGCCGCATGGTGGTCTGCAACCAGAAGGGCGGGGTCGGCAAGACGGCCGTCACCGCCGGTGTCGGTGAAGCCCTCGCCGAGGACTCCAACGCCCTTCACCCCGTGCAGGTCGCCAAGGCCCTCGCCAAGGCTCTCGGGCAGAGCAATGTCCAGGCCGACGAGGCGGAGCAGAACGAGAACCCGCTCGACATCGAGAACCTCCCCGGGCTCGGTCAGCGTGTGCTCCTGGTCGACTTCGACCCGCAGTGCCACCTCACCAACCAACTGGGCGCCACTCCCCTGCCGATGAACGGCGACAGCCTCACCAACCACATGGCGGGTGACCCCAAGGGCGATCTCCGTGACCTCGTGGTCTCCGTCGACGAGGAGAAGTTCGCCGGCAGGCTGCACCTGCTTCCGGCGTGCCACGACGCCTTCCTTCTCGACGTACGCCTTTCCGCGGTGCGAGCCCGTGAGGCCGCGCTCGAGCGGGCGCTCGCACCGCTCGAGAGTGATTACGACGTAATCATCGTCGACTGCCCGCCCAGCCTCGGACTCAGCATGGACGCGGCCGCCTACTACGGCCGCCGCCGCGACGGTGAGCGGCCCGGCCAGTCGGGCGCCCTGATCGTCGTCCAGGCCGAGGACAGCTCCGCGGACGCCTACGACCTGCTCACCACCCAGATCGACGACCTGCGCGGCGACCTCGATGTCGACATCGACTACCTCGGCATCGTCGTCAACCTGTACGACTCCCGCCGTGGTTACATCGCAACATCATCCCTTCAGGGGTGGGTGGACATAAAGGATCCGAGGGTCGTCGGTCTCATCGGCGACCTGAAGGAACAGAAGGAAGCCGTCCGAGTGAAGCAGCCTCTGCTGTCGTATGCCCCCAAGTCACAACAGGCGATCGGGATGCGCGCCCTTGCCAGGGAGGTGCTGTGAGCAAGGCCGACCAGTTGGGTGCCGGCCGGTTCGGTGGGGGAGTGCGCCCGGTCAGCGCCCGCCGCCAGGCCGTCGCGGCGGCCACGGGTGTCCCCACCGAGGGGGTCGCACCACCGAACGAACTCCCCCCGCACCGTGTCAGCCTCAACCCGGACAACCCGCGTTCCACCCTCGGGGACCTCACCGATCTCGCGGGCAGTCTGAAGACGCACGGCCAGAAGCAGGCCATCACGGTCATGAACCGTGACGCCTACGTCAAGGCCAACCCCGATCGTGAGAGCGACATCGAGCCGGACACCGCGTACGTCGTCATCGACGGCAGCAGCCGACTCGCCGCCGCGCGCGAAGCCGGCCTCGCCGCCGTCAAGGTGATGGTCAGCGACGAGCAGGGAGCCACCTCCGAGGAACTCCTGGAGTCCGCGCTCGTCGCCAATATCCACCGTCAGGACCTGGAGGAACTCGACGAGGCGCGCGCCCTGCAACGGCTGCTGGCCATCCACGGCAGCCAACGGGGTCTGGCGAAGCGGCTGCACCGTTCCCAGGGCTGGGTGTCGCAGCGGCTGGCGCTGCTCAATCTCACCCCGGAACTCCAGGCGCGGATCAGCGAGGAACCGATCGAGCTGCTGCGTGCCGTCGGCAACCGGCCGCACGAGGAGCAGGCAGCGGCTCTGGAGGAACTCAAGGCGGAGCGGGCCCGGAAGGAGGCGGAGCGGCAGGCCGCGCTGGCTCCCAAGCCGCAGCCCGTCGAATCGGTCGCCGTCGAGCGGGAACCCGGGCCACTCAGCGGGCAGAGTGATTACGCCGTAATCACCCCGGCCCCGGCCCCGGCCCCGGCCCCGGAACGGGAACGGGAACCGGAACCGGAACCGGTTGAGCCCGTACTCGAGCCCGAACCCAAGTCAGAAACCGCGCCTCTCAACGGGCAGAGTGATTACGGCGTAATCACCCCGGCCCGGGAAACGGACATCGCCGAGCCCGCCGAACCGGCCGCAACCGCTGAGCATGCCGAGCCCATCGAACCTGCCGCGCCCGCCGAGAGCCGGAGTGGTGAGACGTCCCGGCGGCCGGAGAGTGTTCCCGAGCCGCGCAGCGACAGCAGGCCCGCGACGCCCTCAGGTCCGCGCGGCGATGTGACCGCCGCTTCCGCTCCTTCAGGTTCGCGCGGCGATGTGGGGACCGCCGACCCCTCGGGTCCGCGTGGCGAGGAGCGGACCGGTGCCTCGGCGTCCGCTCAGGCAGAAGGCCGCACCCCGCCGAATCTTCCTTACGACGACGGCACGTTCATCGCCATGCATCTCATCAAGAAGATGAGTGACGTCGAGCTCGACCGGATGCTTCGGATTCTCAATGACCATCAGCGACAGAGGAACGCCGGGGCCGGCGACCGCGTCGGCCAGTGACAGGCCACCAGGGGAGCCCTCTGCCGTGACGTGCGGAGGGCTCCCGTCCTGTGTTCGGCGCCCGCTCGGCCGTGAGCCCGGAGCTTAGAGCGCCTCAGTTTCCTCCCGAGCCCCACCTTTGGCCGTGCTCCTCGTCTGCCTCCACGCACCCCCCTTGCTTCGCCGAGTACAGGGGTGGTCGCTGTGCGGTGTTTCGACGCATGGGCGGCGGGCCAGTGTGTGGGAGGGAACGAATGTGCAGAGAATTCGAATGAGCCGGAGGAAGGTGGTGTCCGGCTTGGGGAGGAAGGGGGGAAGCCGTGCGTGCGTGTGTGATCGGTGCGGGGCTGTCAGGGCTGGCGGTGGCGTATGCCCTGAAGGACCGCGGTATCGAGGTCGTCTGTCTTGAGAAGGCTCCCGATGTCGGCGGGGTCTGGCGTCAGCCGGAAGCCGGTGAGCGGGGCCCGGGGTACATGTCACTGCACCTCAACACTGCCAAGCAGCTGACCGGCTACGCCGATTTTCCGATGCCGGATTCCTATCCGCTGTACCCGCGGCACAGTGATGTCGCGGCCTATCTGCGGTCGTTCGCCCAGTGGTCGGGCGTTCTGGAGCATGTCGAACTGCGTACCGAGGTGCTGTCGGTGCAGCAGGAGGCGGACCACATGTGGACGGTGGTCAGCCGTGGCGCGGACGGTGCGGTGGTGTCGCGGCGCTTCGAGCGAGTGATCGTCGCTTCGGGCCATCACTCCGAGCCCGCCCTGCCGGATCCTCTTCCGCCGGGTGCCGCCGCTTTTGCTGGAACGATTCTGCACTCATTGGACTACCGCCAGGGCAGCGACTACGCCGGGCAGCGGACGGTCGTCGTCGGCCTCGGAGCGTCGGCGGTGGACATCGCGGCCGATCTGTCGAGGCATGCCGCGCAGACCGTCGTCTCGGTACGCCGGGGACTGCACATCGTCCCCAAGCAGCTGTTCGGGACATCGGTCGACGAGATCGCCGAGGCTTCCTGGTGGAACGTGATGTCCCTCGGTGAGAAGCGCCGGTTCGTGGAGCAGGCGCTGCTGGTGGCGCGGGGCCGACTGGGGGACTACGGGCTGCCCGAGCCCGACCACCCGATCTTCTCCTCGGCGGTGACCATCTCCGACGAGATCCTCAGTCGTATCCGGCACGGCGCGGTGACGCCGAAGCCCGCGATCGACCGCTTCGAGGGCAACCGTGTGGTCTTCACCGACGGGACGCACGTGGAGGCGGACACCGTCGTCTACTGCACCGGATTCCACATGGCCTTCCCGTTCCTGCCCCCGGGCTGCCCGATCGGTCCGGACGGTTCGGTGGAGCTGTACCGGAGGGTGGTCGCCCCGGGCCGGCCGGGCCTGTACTTCGTCGGACTGGTCAGGCCGGTGGGGGCGATCACGCGACTGGTGGAGGCACAGGCGCAGTGGGTCACCCGCATCATCGAGGGTGAGGTGACGCTGCCGTCGCGGGATGTGATGCGGGCGGAGATCTCCGCGTACCTGGACGACATCGCCGAGCGCTACGGCCGTACCCAGGGGGCCTCGATCCAGGTCGACGTAGGCCCGTACCTGGGGGAGTTGCGGGGGCTGATCAATGTGTGATCCGCCGTCCGGGAGGCACTGCCCGGCCGGAAGCGAGGGCTGAAGCGGTCCTCGTCTCGGCGGATCTCTCGGAGGTCCGGCGCCGCCACGCATCGCGTCGGCGGCGCCCTCGGCCTCGGGTGGGCACCTGAGTCAGCGCATCGCTTCCACCGGGTCCGGCGCCATCACGTTCGGCGGCCTGACGGCGTACGCCTCACAGGACAGGTACGTCGTCACCCGGGCCGGCCGACCGTGCTGGTGGGCCAGTGCGAGGTAGGAGATCAGACCGACGCCGTCCTCGGGCCGCCGTCGGGTGAGGGCGGCGAGCGCGCGGTCCAGCGGGCCGGCGTCCATGCCGTGCCGGTGCAGCAGGTTGGTGGCGCGGGCCAGGACCTCTTTGTCGTGGCGCGCGTAGTCCCTGACGGGGATGTGCAGAGTGAAGCCGCTCGGCCGTGCGGCCGCGGTGTCGGTGAACGCGTGACAGGTCAGAGCGGGCCGCCTGGTCAGACGGTCCGCCTCGGAGCGGGTGCCCGCGGCCGCGCGGAAGAACTCCTCGAGGTCCGCGGGGTCGGGGCCGGGGTCCATCCGCGACAGGAGTGCGGCCCGGTCGGCCGTCATGTCGTCGTGGCTCAGATAGACCTTCACCCGCGGCTGCTCCCAGTCCCCGAGGTCCAGGGCGAGGAACGGGTATCCGTCGGCTTCGGGCATGGCGCCGAAGGCCTGGTGGTGGCCGAGCCGCCGCAGCGCCTCCCGTACCGTCTCGGCACGGTGTTCGCGGCCGGAAGCGGCCGGGTTCAGATAGACCTTGAGCTGGGGGATGCCGCCGGGGCGCAGTTCCAGGGCGCACCACAGGGCGAAATCGCCCTGCGGGGACGACGGAAGGAACAGGTCCGCGACCGCGTCGAGAGGTTCGGTCGTGAAGCGCCAGCGGCTCGCCATGGCGCGGACCGCCTCGAGTCCGGTACGCCCGTTGCGGGCCAGGTCGGCCGCTCCGCAGCCCGGTTCCACCAGCACCCGTACCGCGGGTGCCGCACCCGGCCGGAACGACAGGGAGAACTCCACGGGCGTGTGGTCGTCGGACAGGAAGGTGCGGTTCGGGGGCGGGAGGTCCAACGACCGTACGGAGGCGGTGCCCAGGGATTCGCTCAGTACCTGGGCGTAGGTGTCGCAGTCGTCCTGGGACAGACCGGCGGCCGCGCAGAGCCTGCGCGACTGGCCGCCGGTGAAGGAACCGAGAGTGGGTATGCCGGGCGACTCAGCGCCGACCCGCGCCCCGCTCACCGGCTCGTCCGGTGGTGCGGGACGCGGACAGGAAGATACCCGCCCCGTAGGGCGGGTATCGGGAGTCTCGGCAGATGTGCGGCGTCGATGGATATGTGGTCCATGACACCTCCTTTGCTTCGTGAGCAACTCGAATGCCGCGTTGCTCACTACCCCTGCCGATCAACCTCCATGCCGGGCAGGTGCTGTGGGAGGACGTTAAGCACGTCACCTTGTCAGCCAGTTGAGGAACTGGCTCCACATTCCACTGCGTTGGGGCTGGGGGGCCGTCGAGGTTTCCTGGGCGCGCGCGGGCTCCGGCGCGGCGGGGGCCCGGCCGGGCCGATCGGCGGTCTGCACCGGGGTGAAACGGGTGGGAAGCGCGGTGAGCGTGCGGTGGAAGGGGCCCGGCCGCCAGCTCAAGCTCTCCTCGGGCACGGCGAGTTGGATGTCCGGCAGCCGGTTGAGCAGGTTCTCGATGGCGATGACCGTGATGTGCCGGGCCTGGTCCTTGAACGGGCAGGCGTGCGGGCCCGCGCTCCACGCCAGGTGGGCGCGGTTGCTGCCGGCCTGGCGCGCGGCCGTCAGCGTCGGACCGGTGTTGGCCGCGGCGAAGCTGACCAGGACCAGGTCGCCGGCCTGGAGCTGCTGCCCGGCGAACTCCATGTCGGAGGTGGGGTAGTGCGGCGCGTAGTTCGCCATGGGCGGGTTCTCCCACAGCGTGTCGTCGAGGGCCTCGTCGATCAGACCGCCGCCGTGCGCGTAGCGCTCGTGCGTGAGGAGCCGGTGCAGCGTGTTGCCGATGAGGCCGCGCTGCGCCTCGGAGGAGCCCATGAGCAGGGCGAGTTGGTGGACCATCTCCTCGTCGGTGAGCTTCGCCTCGTGCTGCATCAGCCAGGAGGTGATGTCGTCGCCCGGCCGGCGCCGCTTCATCGCGACGAGTTCGCCCACGGCCTCGAACAGCACCATGGTCGCCTTGTCGGCGTTGATGCCGTCGAACATGCCGGAGATGCCGAACAGCACCCGGTCGCCGATGTCGGCGGGGCAGCCGTAGAGCTCGTTGAAGACGAACAGGGGCAACTGCTTGGCGTACTCGGCGAGCAGGTCGGCCGAACCCAGCGAGCCGAACCGGGAGATGAGGTAGCCGGAGACCTGTTCGGTGATACGGGTCAGCCGGCGCGTGTCCACCCGCGCCATGCTGTCGGTGACCGCCTGCCGCAGCCGCTGGTGGTCGGCGCCGTCGGCGAACATCGCGTTGGGCCGGTACGCCAGCAGGGGCGCGACGGGGCTGTCCTCGCTGATCCGGCCTTCGTTGAAGGCCCTCCAGTGGCGTGCGTCTTTACGGAAGGAAACAGAGTCCTGGAGGAGCTGGAGGGCCGCCGCATAGTCGGTGACCAGCGTTGCCTCGACGCCGGGGGCGAGCTCGACCGGCGCCGCGGGGCCGTAATGCCGCATGAACTCGTAGTAGGCCTGCGGTGATGCGGCGAACTCCGGCCCGTACAGCGGCACCCGGCCGCCGGAGCCGTGGGCGGGGCATCCGGGTGGTGGCACCGGGGCGTTGTCGTGAGCGTCCATGTCTGCTCTCTAGTTCACTAGTGGGAACGGTCTAGCAAAAAGCGGACCAGGGTGATCAGTGCGTCGGCGGAGGAGCGCTCGTCGCGTGCGTCGCAGGTGACCACCGGTGTGTCGTCCAGCAGGTCGAGCGCCTCGCGCAGCGCCTGCTCGTCACGCGGCGGTGATCCGGCGAAGTGGTTGACCGCGATGGCGTAGTCCAGGCCGTACTGCTCGATGAGGTCGATCACCGGGAAGGAGTCCGCCAGCCGCTCGGGGTCGATCAGGACCAGCGCCCCGAGGGCGCCGCGGGCCATGTCCTCCCACATCTGCACGAAGCGCTGCTGCCCGGGCGTCCCGAACAGGTACAGCACCACGCGTTCGCTGATGGTCAGACGCCCGAAGTCCATGGCTACCGTGGTGGTGGTCTTGTCCTGGACGCCCTTGAGGTCGTCGACCGCCTCGGCGGCCTGCGTCATCGTCTCCTCGGTGGACAACGGCTCGATCTCGGAGATCGCCCCGATGAACGTGGTCTTGCCCACCGCGAAGTGTCCGACGACGAGGATCTTCACCGCGGTCTGGGTCTCCCCGCCGCGGACATAGGCCTGCTCATCCAAACTTGGCGCGGAGACCATTGAGCACCTCCTCCAGGATCTCCCTGTCGGCGAGAGGAGCACGGGCCACCGGCGGGCGGGTCAGGACGTAACCGCCCTCCGCCAGGGACGCCAGCAGGATCCGTACCACTCCCAGGGGCAGCCGGGTGTGCCCGGCGATCTCGGCGACGGACAGGTAGCCCGCGGAGCAGATGTCCATCAGGCTCTGCTCCTCGGGCGACAGCCGCATCGGCCGCTGTGCGTGCTCGGGGGACGCCGTGACCAGCGTGATGAGGGACAGCTTCCCCTCGTCGGGCAGGGCGCGTCCCTGAGTGATGACGTACGCCCGCACTAAATCGGTGGCTTCCGGCTCCCAGCCGTCGTGCCGCGTCATGAGCGCGCGCCGAGGTTTTCGCGCGGCGGTGTCGTGAGCTCCTTGCCGAGCTGCGCGACCAGCTGCTGCATACGGAACGTGATGTCGGCCATGTCGACGTCGGGGGAGGCGGACACACCGAGGTAGGCGCCCTCGCCGGCGGAGATCAGGAAGACCCAGCCGCCGTCGAACTCGACCAGGGTCTGCCGCCACCCATGGTTGGGGTCACCGCAGAAGAACCCGAGCGCGCGGCTGAGCGACTGCACACCGCTCATCCCCGCGGCGACCCGGTCTGCGTCGTCCTTGCCGATGTCCTTCGTGCGGGCCATCAGCAGGCCGTCGGCGGAGATCAGGACCGCGTGCAGGGCCCCGGGAATCTCCAGGGCGCTGTCGAGCATCCATGACAGATCGTCGTTCACGAGACCTCATGTCCTTCGCTGCTTGCACCAGGTGTGCTGCTCGTCTGGTCTCCGGCCCCGGGCCGCGCGGCCCTGCCGGACTGCGTGCCCCGCTGGAAGGCACCCATGATCTGGGCCTGTTCGGCATCGGAGCGGCCCGCGGAGCGTGCGGGCGAGGAACTGCCGGGAACGATGGCCATCGGCCGCTTGCGACGGCGGCGGGGGAGACCGTCGTCGGAGGCGGGCGCGGTGAGCGCGGCCTCGGGGCCGCCGTCCGTCCGCGCGGCCGGGGCGGCGGCCGGCGCCTTCTTCTCCGGCATCGCGGTGAGCAGGTCGTGCGGCAGCAGGACGACCGCGCGCACACCGCCGTAGGGGGAGGAGGAGTCCACCGACGCCTCGAAGCCGAAGCGCTCGGACAGCAGGCCGATGACGGCGAAGCCGAACTGCGGGGGATTGCCGAGCCCGGCCACACCTGTGGCGCGCTCGCTCGACAGGAGCTTCTCGGCGCGCACGCGCTCCTCGTTGCTCATACCGACACCGGCGTCGTCGACGATGACACACAGACCCTTGGGGACGGTCCGGATGTTGATCTCGACCACGGTGTCGGGGCTGGAGTAGCTGGTGGCGTTGTCGAGCAGCTCGGCCAGCGCCAGGGCCACGGGCTCCACGGCCCGGCTGGTGATGCCGAAGTCGACCTGGGAGAGGATCTCCACCCGGCGGAAGTGCCGGATGCGGCCCTGGGCGCTGCGGACCACGTCGAACACGGACGCGGTGTCACGCCGGCCGCCCAGCCAGCCGTCGCACAGCACCGCGATGGACTGCGCGCGCCGGCCGAACTGCGAGTTGGTGTGGTCGATTTCCAGCAGGTCCTGCAACATGGCCGAGTCGCCGTACTTGGACTGGAGCCGGGAGAGCACCAACTGCTGCTCCGCGGCGAGGCCCTGAAGTGTCCGCATCGCGGATTTCAGGACGGTTTTAGTCTCCTCCTCGGCCCGCTCCTGAGCGGCCTGCACAGACTTTCCGTAATCGGTCTCCAGCTCTGTGTAATGACTTTTCAGGTCCTGGACTTCCTGCCGCAATGCACGCGATGCCCTGCGCTGGCGGGCGATGAGGGCGACGGCGGCGATGAGGGCGACGAGCAGAGCCCAGAGCAGTGGGTTCCCTGTGTACTCGGTCATAGGACTCTCTTCAGGCGACTGACGGCCGGCTTGCTGATTTCCCGTCAATGCGGACGACCGGGCAGTGCCGCCCGTACCGGGACCGCCGCCCTGGGCTGTCCCGAAGGCGGTTTGTCACTCTTCGCCCATCCGTTCGATCCGCAATCGCGGTGATGGTATCACCGGCGGAACACGTGAATATTCGTCAGAACCTGTGCCAATGAGCCCTGTTGAGACCGACGACACACCCATGAGGTGGGTGCGTGAACGCTGTAGGAAATGCGGCTCTGCCGGTCTGTGGCAAAGGCTGCGGAAAACGTCGTCTTTCCTCCGGGATAACCCGACTGATGGTGAATATCGACCGGGGCGGTCACTCAGCGGAGGCGAGGCACCGGTCCACACCATGCGTCGAGGGCCCCGATCCGTCGGTCGGATCGGGGCCCTCGACTCGCGCGGCGTGCGGCCGCCGGAGTGTCGTGGCGGCGTCAGCTGCGCAGGACACGGCCCTGCTTGTCGGTGCGGTCGTTGCCCGTCAGGTAGAGGATGCCGTCGATCAGCGACCAGATACCCAGACCGCCGCAGGTGAGCAGCTGGGCGACACCGATACCCACGGAGCCGACGTAGAAGCGGCCGACGCCCAGGGGACCCAGCAGGATCTGGAGGATGCCGGCGATGATCTTCGACTTGTCGGAGAACGGGCGGCCCTGCGGGTCGTAGCCGTAGGGGGCCTCGGAACGGTGGGACATGGTGTTACTCCAGAAGGGATGGTGTGACAGTCGGGACGAACTTCCCGGGAGTCGGGGGAACTCGGTCACCACGTGCATGCGCGTACGCACAGCGGCCCACGGATCAGCGGAGGTGGGCGTTCCTCCCACGTTCAGGCAGCGTAGGGACCCGGTTGCACGGTGAGGCACCTTTCCTGGCCAAACGCTCACGCTGAGTGATCGATGTGTTTCCGACGAGCCGTCACACTGTTCCGGGGGCGCCCTCAGACGGCATTGCGTACGGCGGTCCAGACGACCGCCGTCAGCAGGATCAGTGCCTGGCCCCGGCGGGCGATCCGCGGGCTCCAACTCCGGCCGCGCAGGCCCTCGACCGTCCACCGTCCCCACAGCGCCAGCGCCAGCGGCGCGGCGAGCAACAGGGCCCTGTTGTCCAGCCAGGCGTGGGCGAGGTCGCCGTGCATCAGGTCGTAGGCCATCCGTGTGCCCCCGCAGGCCGGGCACAGCAGCCCGGTCACGAGCCGGAACGGGCACTTCGGCAGCAGTCCGCCGGGCTCGTGCGGATCCGTGCCCCACAGGTGGACGGCGCCCACGGCTCCCGCCACCACAACCGCCGCCGGCGCCAGCGCGGGATGCCGGAGCAGACGTCGTCCGGGCCGTGCGGGTCCCGTCCCCTCAGTCACGCAGGACACGCCCCCGCGCGTCGGTGCGCTCGTCACTCGTGAGGTAGAGGATGCCGTCGATCAGCGACCAGATGCCCAGGCCCCCGCAGGTCAGCAGTTGAGCGATGCCCACGCCCCACGAACCGACGTAGAAACGCCCCACGCCGAAGGGGACGAGGATCTGGAGCAGCCCGGCGATGAGCTTCATCTTGTCGGAGCAGGGGCGGCCGAAGCGGTCGTAGCCGTACGGGGCGTCGGGGTCGACGGGGTACGCCACCGGGGGCGGCTGGTGGGCGCCGGGCGGGAACGGGGCGGGGCCGGGCGGGGGACAGCCGCCGGGCGGCGGGCCGAACGAGCCGTACCGCCCGGCCGCGCCGAACTGCGGATGACTGTTTCCGGGCGACTGGGGTGGCTGTTCGCTCACGGTCGTTCGACTCCTGCGAAAAGGGTGGGGAATTGAGCGCCATGGTTACAGGAGAGGGCCGACGAAAAGAAACGGCGCCGTGGCCGCCGATGCGTTTCCACGGTGCGCCGAGAGGCATGGAACCGGAAGTCCCCGACCCTGTCCGAGCCGCTGTCGCTCCTGGTCAACGGTGGTGTGTTCAGATGCTGTTCGCCGTGCGTACGGCATTGCCGGGCGGCGGATTCCCCTTTTCCGAATGGTTCTGCGACGTCACGGAAGAGGGCGAGTCACCGCGCTCGGTGAGCACTCGCCGGACGCGTTTCTGAGCCGCACAATGCTCAATTCGATTGAGCATTACGGAACCTGCGGATGCCTTTCCCGGTCAGTCCTCCGCCCACCCGTCCTCGCGGACGCGGGCCGCCAGGTCGATCTTCGTGTAGGTCGGGCGGCCCGCCTGCTGGTACTTCTCCTTCACCCGGTCCAGGTAGTACTTGGCCGTGTGCGGACTCACCCCGGCCCGGCGCGCGGTGGCCTTGAGGGTGAGGCCGGAGGCGTACTCCAGCAGCACCTGGCGTTCCTTCGGCGACAGGCTCGGCCGTACCGGGCCGTCGTCGTGCGCCCAGGCGAAGGCGAGTTCGGCGGAGTGCGCCGTCCCGCCCCCGGCCACCTCCTCGACCGCCTTCACCAGCGTCGGCAGATCGTGGTCCTTGGTGAGATAGCCGTCCGCGCCCGCCGCGATCGCGGCGACGATCCGGCGCCGGTCGGCCACAGCGCTGATCACCAGCACCCGCGGGCCGGCGGCCCGCAGCCGCCCGATGTTGTCCGGCGGCTGCGACCCGTCGCCGAGCACCAGGTCCAGCAGGACGACGTCGTACGGCACCGGACCGCCGACTTCGGCCGAACCGGCCCCGGCGAGCAGGTCGTCCACCGTGCCCGCCGTCGCAGCCAGCCGCACCTCGGGCACGCCGTCCAGCCAGGCCCGCAGCCCGTCGAGCAGCATCCGGTCGTCGTCCACCACGGCCACCCTGATCACGCCGGCCACCGCAGGGCGATACGAGTGCCCTCGCCGGGCGCGCTGTCCACCTCCGCGGCGCCCCCCGCCTCGCGCATCCGCGCGCCGACCGAGGAACGCAGTCCCAGCCCTTCGCGGACGGCCCGCGGGTCGAAGCCGGAGCCGCGGTCGACCACGGTCACCTCGACGCCTTCGCCGTCACCCGTGACCGTCACGTACGCGTGGTCGGTCCCGGAGTGCCGCAGCACGTTGTTCAACGCCTCGGTCACCGCGCTGCCCAGCGCCGCGGCCGCGTGCGGAGGCATCTCCCGCAGGCGCCCGTACTGCGCGGTGACCCGCAGCCCCAGGCCCTCCGCCGCACGCACCGCGCGCTCGACGGCCGCCGCCGTGCCCGGCGCGACGTCCTCGCGGGCGTGCTGCTGCACGAGCCGACGCAGATACGCCGCCTCCCGGCCGCACCGCTCGCGCACGGACGGCGCGTCGGCGTCGGCCCGGCCGCTCGCGATCGCGGTGAGCGTCGCCAGCACCGTGTCGTGCAGCGCCCGGTGATGGGCGATGCGCTCGGCGTACCGGGCGCGTTCGGCCTCGGCGGCGAGGGCCTGCTCCGTGGCCGCGTCGAGCAGACCGCCCTGGCGGCGCAGGTACCACCAGAACACCCGGGACAACACGGCCGACGACACCAGGGCGTTGAGGTGGGAGGCGATCACCGCGACATCCGCTCCGGCCAGCCAGTACCCGGCCGTGTGGGTGGCCACCAGCGCCGCGACGGCACCGGCCACCGCCGGCGTCCGGACGAACGCGACCGCGCAGACCGCGCTCGCCGACCCGCCGAGCAGCATCACCCAGGACAGGCCCGGCGCCCGGTCCGCACCGCCCGCGTACACGACGAACGGCAGCGCGCAGCCGACGAGTCCGACGTCCACGAGCGCCGCCCGCACACCGAACCGGCGACGCGACCGGGCCGGGGCGAAGACCGCGACGCTCGAACCCAGCGCCGCCGCGAGCGCGAGCCACGACAGCACGCTCGCGCGCTGGTGCTGGACCACCGCGAGGACACCGACCACCAGATGGCTGGCCCGGTACAGGCCGGTCGCCAGCACCATGAACGCGTGCGCCCGGTGCAGACCCGAACCCACGCTCATGGCACCTCACCCGCACCCACACAACCCCCCTGAAACGGCGGTACAGCCCGGCCCTGGCGCCCACTAGGTTCAGGGCGTCCCGGCGCGATCACGACGAGCCATCAGATCATCACGTCGGGTCAGAACGCCGGTCGGAATCCGGGCAACAAAGGAGGAAAAGTGGCTCGAAGTGTGCGCCGCGGTGGGATAGCCGCGGTCCTGGTGTCGCTGTTCGTTCTGCTGGTCCCCAGTGCGGCACAGGCTGCCGATCCGCCGATCCGCTACACCGGCTGGATCACCAACGCCGCGATCTACGAGATGCGGGCCTCGTACTCGTGGCAGTGCATGGACGTGCGCGGTGAGTCGCAGAGCCCCGGCGCGATCGTCCAGCGCTACGACTGCAAGGGCAAACTGCACCAGCGCTTCTACTTCCAGCCCTCCGGCACCCCGGGCCTGTTCATGATCGGCGTCTACGGCAGGTACTGCGTGGGCGCCCAGAACGCCGCCGTCGCCGACGGCACCCCGATGGTGATCGGCCACTGCCAGGGCCCCGGCCAGCTGTTCCGCTGGGTCGACCGCGGCAACGACCACTGGGAGATCGTCGAGGCCGCCAGCGGCAAGTGCCTGATGGACGCCGGCCGCCGGGAAGCGATCCGGCTCGGCACCTGCGGCAACATCGCCGAGCCGTACCCGAGCCTTTGGACGCCCCGTTACGACCGCCAGTACAACTACACCAGCGTCTGGGGCTGACCGGCCGTACCACCGCGGACTCCGCTCCCGGGGGGAGGCGGGGACCGCCGGTGGTGGCGCCGCGGGGGCAGGGGAACCCCGCGGCGCCACCACCGGCTTTCGCGCGGGGGAGGGCAGCGGGCGCCGGCGCCCCGGACCAGCCGGGGACGCGCGACCGGGCCACCCGGCGCCGGGCCCGCCGGAAGCGGGTGGGTACGCTGCCAAGGACGTACGGCGTTCCGGTCCGTACGTGTGCGACCGGCCCACCCCGGCCGCCCTCCCGCCCCGTCCGTGCGACGGACGTCCCGAAGACCCCACCTCATGCGCGTACTCAGCCCGGCATCCCCCGCCTCCCCGGCCGGCGGCGTGCTGCGCGGGCTGCGGGCCGGGGCCCTCGCGGTGCTCTGCGTGCTGCTGCCCCTGGCCGGACACGTGCTGTCGCAGGGGCACGCCCCGGGATGGCTCATGGTGGTGGCGACGGCCGCGGTCGCCGTACCGGGCGCGGCCGTCCTCACCCGCCGACAGCTCACCGACACCCAGCTCCTCGGGACACTCGCGGTGGCCCAGCTCGTCCACCACCTGGCCTACGCGCTGCCCGGAGCGTGCGCGGCGGCGGCGCGGGCCGACGGCCCCGGCGGCGCGGCGTGGCTGCTGGAGCACCTCCCGGTCGCCGAGCTGCCTCCCGGCGGGCTGCCGGCCGGACACCTGATCGCACTGCTGCTCGCCGCCCGCCTGCTGGGCGTCACGGAGCGGCTGCTGTGGCAGTCGAGGCCGCTGCTGACGGCCGTACGGCGCCTGCTCCTGTTCATCTGGCCCGTGTTCGGCCGGGCCTTCGGCACCGGACCGCGGGTCGCCTTCCGGGTGAGCACCTCGCCCCTGCGCTCGGCCGTGATGGCGCGCCACCATGCCGGACGGGCACCGCCGCGTCGCGGGCGCGCATCCCTCACCTTCTTCCGGCCGATGCCGATCGGTGGTCCCTGCCTGCCCTGACAGGCGCCGCGTGCGGACCGGTTCGGCGGCCGGTCCCACCCGTCCCGGCGCCCCTGGTGCCGGGGGCCGACCGAAAGTTGCCCGTCCATGCACGTCATTCGACGGCGTGCCGCCCGCACGGCGGCACGCTTCCTCGTCGTACCCGCCGCGCTCGCGGCCCTGGCCGCGACCGCCGGGCCCGCCGCGGCCCATACCGAACTCGAGGCCGCCGGCCCCGGCGCGAACGCCCGGCTCGCCGCACTGCCGCCCCGCGTGACGCTGACCTTCAGCGACACGATGACGCAGAAATTCGCCAAGGTCGCCGTGACCGCGCCGAACGGCGACGCCGCCGCGCAGGGCGAACCACGGGTCGAGGGCAGGACCGTCACGCTCTTGCTCGACACCGACGCCCCGGCGGGCCGCTACACGGTGGGCTACCGGGTGGTGTCCGCCGACGGGCATCCCGTCTCCGGCTCGTACACCTTCACCGTCGAGAAGGCGGCCGACCCCACGCCCACACCCACACCCATGGCCGGGTCCGGTTCAACGGTCCGCGGCGAGGAGCCCACCACCCGCGCGGAACCCGTCGCCCGTCAGGGCGGCGGAGGCTCCTCCGGCGCGACGGTGGCGATCACCGCGGGCGCGGGCGCACTGGCGGTGGCCGCCGCCGCGGTCGCCGCCATGGTGCTGCGCCGCAGGAACCGGCATGGCGACTGAGACCGGGGCCGGGCTGAAAGGCCGGGGGAGCGGGCCGCGCGCCTTCAGCCGGTTGCCCCTGTTGCCGGTCGCGGCGACCGCCGTCTGCGTCGCCGTCGCGCTCGCCGCCGTGTGGGCCGGCGGTGGCGGGAGCACCGCGGTACCCGGCATCGCGGACGCCGGACCGGTCACCGCGTGGGGGCTGCCCGTGGCCCGTGCGCTCGTCGACGTGTCGTCCGTGGCGACGGTCGGCGCCCTGCTGCTGGTGGCGGTCCTGATACCGGGCGGGCGCCGGCTCGGCCCCGTACAACTGCGCTACCTCAACTGGGCCCTGGTGGCGGCCGGGCTCTGGGCCGCCGCGTCGGCGGCCGCCTTGGTGTTCACCCTGTCCGACCTGTCCGCCCAGCCCGTCGGCGAGATCCTGAACCCCGCCACGGTCACGGAGTTCGCCACCACCGACACCCGGGGACGCGCCTACGCACTGACGGCCGCCGGAGCCGCGCTGACCGCCACCCTGTGCGTGGGCATCGGCACCGCCCGCTGGGCCCGGCTGGTGCTCCTACTGGCGCTGGCGGGGCTGCTGCCACCCGTCTTCACCGGGCACTCCTCCTCGGCGAGCAACCATGACGCGGCGGTCACCAGCCTCGCCCTGCACGTGGTCGCAGCCGCGGTCTGGATCGGCGGACTGGTCTTCGTGCTGGTCGCGGCGGCGCGCCGGGAGGACCGGGCCGTAGAGGCGGTAGAGCGGTTCAGCGCACTGGCCGGCTGGGCGCTGCTCGCGGTCGCGGCCAGCGGCCTCGTCAACGCCGCCCTACGGCTGTCCCCGGCCGACCTGTTCAGCAGCCGGTACGGGCTGATGGTCCTCGGCAAGGCGGTGGCACTGGCCGCGCTGGGCGGCATCGGCCACTGGCACCGCCGCCGCACCCTGCCGGCTCTCCAGGAGGGCAGGAGCCGCGGATTCGTCCGGCTCGCCGCCGGTGAACTGCTGCTCATGGCGGCGGTGACGGGACTCGCGGTCGGCCTGTCGCGCACGCCCGCCCCCGGCGCGGGCGACGCCTCGCTCTCACCCGCGGAGGAGCTGCTGGGCCACCCCATGCCGCCGCCCCTCGGGAACTTCCCGTGGACGCCGCTGCTCACCGAGTGGCACTTCGACCCGCTGTTCGCGTTCGGCACCGCCGCGGCGGCACTGCTCTACCTAGCGGGGGTGCGCAAGCTGCGGGCACGCGGCGACAAGTGGCCCGTCGGCCGGACGATCTCGTGGCTGGCCGGGCTCGCGGTCACCGCGCTGGCGACGATGAGCGGACTCGGGGTCTACGGCAAGGTGTTGTTCAGCGTGCACATGGGCCAGCACATGATCCTGGCGATGACAGTGCCGCTCCTGCTCGTCCTGGGAGCGCCCGCCACCCTGGCGCTGCGCACCCTCCCCGTCGCACGCGACGGGGCGCCCGACGGCCCGCGCGAGATGCTGCTGAAGCTCCTGCACAGCCGCTACCTGCGACTGGCCTCCCACCCGGTGGTGGCGAGCGTGCTGTTCATCGGCAGCGCCTTCGCCGTCTACTACACCTCGCTGTTCGCGACCTTGATGCGCAGCCACCTCGGCCACCTGTTCATGACGCTGCACTTCCTCGCCACGGGACTCCTGTTCTTCTGGGTCGTCATCGGCATCGACCCCGGCCCGCGCCGACCGCCCCACCTGGGACGGCTGTTCGTGCTGATCCTGACGATGCCGTTCCACTCCTGGTTCAGCATCTCGCTGATGAGCTCCAGCGCGCTGATCGGCGAGGAGTGGTGGTCCCTGCTGGACCGTCCCTGGGTCGAGGAGCCGCTGGACGACCAGTACGACGCGGGCGCCATCGCCTGGGCCACCGGCGACATCCCCGTCCTGATCACCACACTCGTCCTGGCCGTCCAGTGGGTCCGATCCGACCGGCGGGAGGCCCGACGCGTCGACCGGCAGATCGAGCGCGGCGACGCCAACGACCCGCTCGCCGCCTACAACGCCTACCTCGCCGCCCTGCACGCGGCCGACCGCCGCAACTCCGGCCCGGCGAGCCGGCGAGCGCCGACCGCCGCGGGCCCGACAGCGCACCCCGACACGCCTGCCGACACCCCTGTCGATTCCCCCCGAAGCGAGGAACCGTGAAGAGACTGACGAAACACCTGATCGCCGCGGCCGTCATCCTGGCCGGCTTCGCCGCCGCCTTCGGCGTCTACCTGCTGCTCGCCCCCGAGGACCGCGACCGCGGCGCACTGGACGTGCGGCCCGCAGCCCGGGCCGAGGCGGTGCGCGAGTCCAGCCACCGCCTCTCCGAACCGAGGAAGAGCGAGTTGACCATCGTCGAATTCCTCGACTTCGAGTGCGAGGCGTGCGGCGCGTACCACCCGGCCGTGGAGAAGCTCCGCGAGGAGTACGGCGACCGTGTCACCTTCGTCGCCCGCTACTTCCCCATGCCCGGCCACCGCAACGGTGAGCTGGCCGCCCGTGCCGCCGAAGCCGCCGCCCGGCAGGGCAAGTTCGAGGCCATGTACAACAAGCTGTTCACCACGCAGAAGGAATGGGGCGAGTCCCAGGAGTCGAAGGAGGACGTCTTCCGCGGCTACGCCGAACAGATCGGCCTGGACATGAAGAAGTTCGACGCCGACCTGTCCGACCCGGAGACGGCCGAGCGGGTCGCCGCCGACCAGAGCGACGGCGTCGGCCTCGGCGTCCAGGGCACGCCGACCTTCTTCTTCGACGGGGAGGCCATCCCCAATCCGGCCTCCTACGAGCAGTTCAAGGAGCTGATCGACGCCCGGCTCTCCGACTGACCGGAGAGCGCCGCCCGGTTTTCCGATCGACCGGAGAACGCCGGCCGACTCGGCGTAGGACGGGCGGAGCGCTCAGAGTCCTGACAGGAGCCGCTCCGCCTCGACCCCGTCGTAGGTCTGCGCGGCCGGGGGGCTGCCGGGAACGGTGAAGGGCTCGTCGAAGTCGGACAGGAGCATCGTCCGCGGGGCCTCCCTGGGCTGGTCCAGCCTCAGGATGTGGGGCTGACCCTCGGTGGCCACGTGGACGGTGATCTCGCCGTCCTCGGCGGACGAGACCTTCACCGCCACCGCCGTGCGGCCCCCGACCTCCGACAGGCCGCCCTTGGTCGCCTTCTCGCCGGCCGAGATCTTCTCCAGGGCGCCTGGTCTGCCCAGTTGGCAGGGGAAGGTCGCCAGACCGAGCGTGAAGGAGTCGGACGTGTCGGCGTGCATGTACTTCCCGCCGGCTTCGGGCATCTCGGCCAGGAGGGCTCGTCCCTGCTTGCTGTTCCGGTAGGCGGCCTCGTCCTTCGGCTTGAGCCACGCCTTGTCGTTCTTGCGCAGTACTTCGTAGGGCTGCTCGTCGTTCCCGGTGAAGCTTCCGGCGCAGTTGCCCTCGCGGTCCATGGTGACGTCGAGCGAGCCGGGTATCCGGAGGCGAAGCGTCCGCGCCGACTCGGTGGCGGCCACCGCCTTGTCGAGGATCTCCCGCGCGGAGAGCCGCTCCACTTTGGACGGCGCGTACCGCTTCCCGGAGGAACCCTTCCCGTCGTCGCCCTTCGCCGAGGAGTCCCCGCGGCTCCCGTCCGCACCGCTCCCGTCCGCGGCGCCGGAACCGTTCTCGCCACCGGCCCTCATGTCGCCACCGGAGCCACCGGAGCCATCGGAGCCATCGGAGCCATCGGAGCCACCGGAGCCATCGGAGCCATCGGAGCCACCGGAGCCACCGGACGCGCCGGAGCATCCCGCGGCCCCCAGCACGACGACCGCGAACACGGCGGCGGCCAGGGCCTGGTACGTCCTTGGCATGACTGATCCCATCGTCGGAGGTGCCGCGAACCGGATCCCGTCACCGGATCCGCGCCCCAGATGAGCACGCGGCACTGACAGGGAAGAGACCTGGCGCACCGGTTGCGCGGGTCCACGCGTGGCGCCGTCGGACCCGCCAATTCAGCTCCAGATGAGACATTTTCGCCGAGCCGAACGGAAGCAATGGGGCAAATGGCCTGCCCCTTCCCGAGTCACCCGTCGGCGAATGCTCGGACCACGTGAGCAAAGGCGGCGACAGGCGCGGCATCCGAATCCGTGCATCGGCGCCACGGGTCGGATCAGCACAGCCCGCTCCCGCCGGGCCGTCGTCGAGGTCCACCGGCCGTACCGCAGAGGGATCGGCGGGGCAGCGGTCACCGGCACGCCTGCGGCCTCGCGGTGCTGGGCCCGTGATCCGCACGGCGTGCGAGCCCCGCCCGGCATTGGGTTCACCGCGGCCGGGGTAAGGCGTCGGCATGGGCATACCGGGCAGGGACAACGATGCGTGGTTCTTCCCCTTCGGGCTGGACCGGGAGACGTACGACACGGTGCGACGACACAACGGCGGATCGGGGTTCTTCCGGCGTGGACGCTCCGGCCGTGACCAGGAAGCGTGGCGGGCCGACCGCGACGCCCTGGACCGTCTCCACGTGGCGACCACCCTGGGCGTTCCCGGGGACCGGACCGGGCAGCTCGCCGCCGATGTGATCGCCGCGGGCCGGGCGGCGTTCGAGGCCGCGCGCCGCTCCGACCGGTCGCAGGAGGAGGTCTGGCAGGCCAAGGCGCACATCACGGGCCAGGTCTGGCTCGCCGTCCATCTCCTGGACGGCGCCTGCACGCTCCCCGACGAGGACCACACGGACCGGGCCCGCTACGTCCAGGGCATCCTCGACGAACTCCGCGCTCTGGCGGAGGAACCGGCCGTCTGACACGGAGCCCGAACCGGCGTCCGACACACGGAGACCTCCACGACGCGAACGACGACCGGTACCGCTCAACTTGAGTGAGCATTTCGCGGTGCGGCTTCTGAGGTGCGCCGGCCCGCAGCCACCCCCCTCGGGCGGGCTGCGGGCCGGCGCCCGCCGCACATATGGCGGAGTTATGGCCGTAGCCAGATCCCGGCCATAGTCCCAGCCTGATCTCCTCGACCCGGGACGGACGCCCAGCACCCTGCGTGGTGCGAATCCGGATCGGCCACGGTCCGTCCCCAGCCCGGCGGATCCGGCCCCCGACACCGTGGAGGAACAGCATGCATCTGCCGTCCCATGCCCTGCGCACCTGGCTGGCCGCAGCCGGAACGGTCCTCGTCCTCGCCGCCGGCAGCGGATGCACGTCCGGGGACGGCACCGGTGTCCGCAGCGAAGGATCCGGGGGCCGGTCCGAGTCCGAGCAGCAAGACGGCCCGGCCCCGTCGGACAACTCGTCGCAGGACGGCGACGACGCCGGGCTCCGCTATGCGTCGTGCATGCGGGACAACGGCGTCCAGGTCCCCGACCCCGGCCCGGACGGTGTCGTGCAGGTCCCCACCGACGTCCCGCAGAGCCAGCTGGAACGCGCGGAGAAGGTCTGCGGGAAGAACCCCGCCGGCGGGGCGCAGTTCGGCGACCTCCCGGACACGGTGGATACGGACCCCGAGCTTCAGGCGTTGCAACTGAAGCGTGATGCCTGTTTGAAGAAGAACGGTTACGAAATGCCGAAGCCGGACGAGAAGAACGGGGGCGTGAGTCTGGAGTTCACTCCCGCGTTTCGTACGGCCATGAAGGCCTGCAAAGCCGAGGACAAGGCCGCCGGCGACCGGCTCGAGGAGCTGATGGAAGCGGGCGAGCTGTGACGGCCGATCTCCACCCGCCGGAGGAGGTGACGACTGCCGCTCCGCCCCGGACCCGCCGCCGTGTCCTGACCGCTGTCGCGGCAGTCGTCGCCGTCACCGCGGTGGGCGCCGGTGCCTTCCTGCTGTACGGCGGTTCCTCGAACGCGCCGGCTCCCGCCGCGACCACGCGGCTCCCGCCGGCCACCGAGAAGGTGGTGCGGGGCGACCTGGTCGAGGCAGTGCGCGCCATCGGACCCATCCGCTTCTCCGGCAGCCGGACGATCAAGAACCAGATGAAGGGCATCGTCACCTGGACCCCCGTGGTCAACGGCACTGTCGACCGCGGCGGGAAGCTGTACGCGGTCGACGACAAGCCGGTGGTCCTGCTGCTCGGCGACCTCCCCGCGTGGCGGGCGTTCGAGCCGGGGATGGACGACGGCCGGGACGTACTGGCGCTGGAGGAGAACCTCGCGGCTCTCGGGTACACCAACTTCACCGTGGACGAGGAGTTCACGGAGAAGACGGTCGCCGCGGTGAAACGCTGGCAGAAGAACCTCGGCCTCCCGGCGACCGGGAAGATCGAGCTGGGCCGCGTGGTGTTCCTCTCCGCACCGGTACGGGTGGGCCAGGTCCTCGCCCGCGCCGGTGACGCCGCCGAACCGGGCGCCGAGGTGCTGCGCACCAGCGGTGCGAACCAGCACGTGGCGATCGAGGTCCCGCTCGCGGAGCAGGATCTCGCCGTCAAGGGAGCGAAGGCCACGGTCATACTCCCGGACGGCGGCACCACAGGCGGCACCATCGCGTCCGTCGGCGCGAGCAGGCTGAACAAGGAGAACAGGAGCGTCGTGCCCGTGACGGTGCGGCTGACCGATCCCGAGGACGTCGAGAAGGTCCAGAACACCGAGGTGATCGTCGAGCTGAAGCGCGTCGAGGCGAAGGACGTGCTGTCCGTCCCGGTCACCGCGCTGCTGCCGAGGGAAGGCGGCGGTTACGCCGTCCAGGTCGTCGAGGGTACGAAGGTCCGCTCGGTGCCGGTCAGCACCGGTGCCTTCGCCGACGGGCGCGCCGAGGTCGACGGCCCCGGGCTGGCCGAGGGCACCCGGGTGGGGGTGCCGAAGCTGTGAACCGCACCCGCAACGCGCCGCCCGCCGCGGAACCCCTCGTACGACTGTCGGGCGTCGGCCGTTCCTACGGCCAGGGAGCACATCGTGTCCACGCGCTGCGCGGTGTCGATCTCACCCTGGACGCGGGTGAACTCGTCGCCGTCGTCGGCCCCTCGGGGTCCGGCAAGTCCACGCTGCTGAACCTGGTCGGTACGCTCGACCGTCCGAGCAGCGGGCAGATCGTCGTCGACGGTCATGACGTGGGGCGGCTCGGCGACGCGCAGCTGTCCGCCCTGCGCGCCCACCGCATCGGCTTCGTGTTCCAGCAGTTCCACCTCGCCGACAACACCTCGGCGATCGACAACGTCGCGGGCGGGCTGCTGTACACCGGTATGCCCCGTCGTACGCGTCGCCGGCACGCCGAAGCCGCGCTGGAACGCGTGGGACTCGGCCACCGGCTGCACCACCGGCCCCATCAGCTCTCCGGGGGTGAACGCCAGCGCGTCGCCATCGCCCGTGCCGTGGTCGGCGACCCGCCCCTGCTGCTCGCCGACGAACCCACCGGCGCCCTCGACACCCACTCGGGCCGGGCCGTCGTGGAACTCCTGCGCGGCCTGCACACCACGGGCACCACCGTCGTGATCATCACCCACGACATGCAACTCGCCGGGCAACTGCCCCGGCATCTGCGGATGCGCGACGGGGAACTCGTCGCCGACACCGGGGCCCCGGAGCCCGTCCGTGCCGGGCAGGGGGCGCTGACATGAGGGGCAGGGGACTCGGCAGATCCCGGTTGCGCGCGTCCGACCTGGTGCAACTGGGGGCGCACGGACTGCGGGCCCGGCCGGTGCGCGCCGTGCTGTCCGCCGCCGGTATCGCGATCGGCATCGCCGCCATGCTCGCCGTCATCGGCATCTCCACCTCCAGCCAGGCGAACCTCGACGCCGAGCTCGACGAACTGGGCACCAACCTGCTCACCGTCTCTCCCGGCCGGGACCCGGACACCGGTGAAGTCCTGCCGCTGCCGAGGACGGCCGCGAGCACCGCCGCCCGGGTCGACGGCGTCGACGTCGTGTCCGCGACCGGAGCGATGAAGGACGTCGGCGTGTACCGCAACGAGCGGGTGGACCCGGCCGAGAGCAACGGTCTGGCCCTGCTGGCAGCCGACCGGGACCTGCTGCGGGCGCTGCGCGCGGAGCTGTCCTCGGGTAACTGGCTCGACCGGGCGCCGCGGCGCTATCCCACCGCGGTCCTCGGCGAACGGGCCGCCCAGCGCCTCGGCGTGACCGGACCGGGGGAGCGGGTCTGGATCGGCGACCGCTACTTCACCGTGCTCGGTGTGCTCTCCCCGGTGCGGCTGACACCGGAGATGGACACCGCGGTGCTGGTCAACGCGGAGGCGGCCGAACGGTATCTGGGCTACGACGGGCATCCGACCCTGCTCTACGAGCGTTCCCCGGACGCCCTGGTCGAGACCGTCCGCGCCCGGCTGCCGCGCGCCGTCAACCCGGAGAACCCGCAGCACGTCGCCGTCAGCCGTCCCTCCGACGCCCTCAAGGCCCGGCAGGCGGCCGAGGCGTCCTTCACCGGCCTGCTCGTCGGCCTGGGCGGGGTGGCGTTGCTCGTCGGCGGTATCGGTGTCGCCAACACCATGGTCATCTCCGTCATCGAACGCCGCCGCGAGATCGGTCTGCGCCGTGCGCTCGGCGCCACCCGCCGCCACATCAGCCGGCAGTTCCTCGTCGAGGCGCTGCTGCTGTCCGCCCTCGGCGGAGTCGCCGGCGCGGTGCTGGGCGGCGCGGTCACCGCCGGCTACGCCATCAGTCAGGACTGGCCCACCGCGATCCCGTTCGTGGCCCTGCTGGGCGGTGTCGCGGCCACCGTCGTCATCGGTGCGCTCGCCGGGCTCTACCCGGCCCTGCGAGCGGCCCGCACTCCGCCGACCGTTGCCTTGTCGTCCGCATGAAGGCTGAAATAGGGGCGTTCGCGCACAGGGGCACCTCCGGGTGACCGAGGAAGGGAGCGACAGGTGCGGGTACTGATCGTGGAGGACGACACCTTCATAGCCGAGGCGCTGCTCGCGGGGCTGCGGCGCGAGGCGATGGCCGCCGACCTCGCCCTGGACGGCGCGTCGGCGATGGAACACCTGGCCTGCCACGACTACGACGTCGTGGTGCTCGACCGCGACCTGCCGGTGCTGCACGGCGACGAGGTGTGCCGGGCCATCGCCGAGCGGTACAGCGGGGTCCGGGTGCTGATGCTGACGGCCGCCTCCGCCCTCCACGACCGGGTCGACGGGCTGCGCCTGGGCGCGGACGACTACCTTCCCAAGCCGTTCGACTTCCCCGAGCTGGTGGCCCGCCTGCGGGCCCTCCAGCGCCGCGCGGGCACACCGCCGCCACCGGTGCTGCACTGCGCGGACGTACGCCTCGACCCGTTCCGGCTGGAGGCCTACCGCGCCGACCGGTTCCTGCGGCTGACCCGCAAGGAGTTCGCCGTGCTGCACCAGCTGATGGCGGCCGACGGGGGAGTGGTCAGCTCCGAGACGCTGCTGGAGAAGGCGTGGGACGAGCACACCGACCCGTTCACCAACGCCGTGCGGATCACGATCTCCACCCTGCGCCGCAAGCTCGGTGACCCGCCGCTGCTGCACACCGTCACCGGTGTCGGCTACTACCTGGCGCAGGCCCGGTGAAGGGCGTCCGCCCCAGGGCCGGCGCCCGGACCCGCGTCACCCTGCGCACCCGGCTGACCCTCGCCTACGGCGCCCTGCTGGCAGTCGTCGCGGGCACCCTCATCGCGCTGCTCTACGCGTTCATGACCTACGTCCCGGTCTACAGCGAACGCCTGTCCGTCGACGGCGGCGGGCTGAACGCCGAGCGGATCGGACTGGGAGAGGGGGCGAGCGCCTGGGCACCCCCGATGAAGGGCGCGGCCCTCAGCAAGGACTGTGCCGATCCGTCACTGAGCGAGGTCGTCCGCAACCTCCGCGGGAAGCTGATGGCGCGGGACGAGGGCAGCGCGCACATCTCGCTGTGCGGGGTGACACCCACCGGCGAGATCGGCCCGGACGGCTGGGCGGCGACGTACGAGATCTCCACCAAGGACGACTTCCTGCGATCGCTGCTGCTCTTCAGTGCCGCCGCCCTCGCCGTACTCCTGGTCGTCGCGCTGCTCGTGGGCTGGTTCGTGGCCGGGCGCATGCTGGCCCCGCTGCAGAAGGTCACCGCCACCGCGCGCGGTATCGCCGGGTCCACCCTGCACGAACGGATCGACATCGGCGGACCCCAGGACGAGATCCGGCAACTCGCCGAGACCTTCAACGACATGCTGCGACGGCTCGACCGCAGCTTCGAGGCGCAGCGCCGGTTCGCCTCCAACGCCTCGCACGAACTGAAGACGCCGCTGACCGGTATGCGCACCATCCTCCAGGTCGCGCTGGCCGCCCCGCAGGAGTACCGCCTCCAGGAGATCGGGCCCAAACTGCTCACCCTGACGTCGCGTTCGGCCGACATCCTGAACGCGCTGCTGACCCTGGCCCGCGCCGACCAGGGCGGAGTCGACAAGGAGAAGGTCGAGCTGGGCGCGGTGGCCAGGGAGTCGGTCACCGAGGCCGGCTCGCAGGCGGACGAGCTCGGTGTGACGGTCAGCGTCGACTGCGGCCGTGCCGAGATCATGGGCGACCGGGTGCTGCTGCGTCAGCTGACCGGCAACCTCGTGCAGAACGCCGTCCGGCACAACCACCGCGGCGGAAGCGCCGAGGTGCGGGTGGAGGAGAGCCCCGACCAGCGGGTCGCCCGTTTCGTGGTGCGCAACACCGGGCGCCGGTTCAGCCGGGAGGAGGCGGACCAGATGCGCGAACCGTTCCACCGGCTCGACACCCGCCAGTCCACCCGTACCGGCCGGCCCGCCGGACACGGCCTGGGCCTGGCCGTCGCCGAGTCCATCACGCGCGCCCACTCCGGCACCCTGGACATCACACCCCTGCCCGACGGCGGCCTCGAGACCGTCGTCGTACTCCCGCTCACCATCGGCGGGAGCCCGCACTGTGCCGCTCCGGCCGGGCTCAGACGGGCGGCCACCAGCGAGGCGCCGCCCAGGCCAGGGCGTAACCGAAACCGTTGACCGCCCAGTGCAGTGCGGCGGGCGCCACCAGGCTGCCCGAACGGCGCCGCAGCTCGCACAGCACCACCCCTGCACCGGTCATGGCGAGGACGGCCACCGCCACGGTCGGTCCCACGCCCGCCGGGCCGCCGCCGAAGGCAGTGCCCACGGCCGCATTGGCGCTGTTGAGGCCGCGGGACGGCAGCAGATGCCACAGCCCGAACAGCAGTGACGACACGGCGGTGGCCCACCCCGTGCCGTGCCGGCGCCGCCCCATGGCCCACAGCACACCGCGGAAGGCCGTCTCCTCCAGCAGCACGGTGCCCAGCGGCACCCGCACCAGCGCCTGCCACAGCACCTGCCCGCCGGTCAGGCCGGCCGCCCGCGTGTCCGTGAACACCTCACGGCCGGCCGGTACGGCGAGCAGGAGCAGGTAGACCAAGAGGACGGTTCCCGCCAGGACGGGCGCCCACCGCAGCCCCCGGCGCACCCCCGCCGCGTCGAGCCCCAGATCGGCCGCGGTCAGCCCGTCCCAGCGGGCGATCAGCAGCAGCACGGCCGTCGCCGCGGCACACGTCAGGACGTACGCGACGGGTCCGCCCGCCGCGCTGTTGTTGATCAGGTTCGCGGCGACCAGAACGGCAGCGACACAGACGATCGGCATCCCGCCCCCAGGATCCCGGACACACGGACACCACCGCATCCGCAGCGCGTCGGGACCGGCCGGTCAGCTCCCCTTCCGGGAACCCGCTCCGGGCTGCCCGACCACCTTGATGTTGAACGTGTGAGCGCCCGGACCGTCCCTACTTCTCCGGGCTCGTACGCGGGTGGCGGCTCGCTGCCGCTGGTACTTCACTGGTTCAGGAGGGGGCCCGCTCGGTCCGGAGGAACGCATGACCACTCGCACGACGGCCTTCGACCCCACGCGCGTAGCCCACCTCACCGGCTGCTTCGCTCCCGTGACCGAGGAGGTCGACGCGGTGGATCTCCAGGTCGACGGGGAGTTGCCCGCCGACCTCGACGGCGTCTACCTGCGCAACGGCCCCAATCCCCGGTTCACCCCGATCGGCAGCTACCTCTACCCGCTGGACGGCGACGGCATGATCCACGGGGTATGGCTGTCGGAGGGCCGCGCACGCTACCGCAACCGCTTCGTCCGCACCCCCGCCCTGCGCGCGGAGGAGAAGGCCGGGCATGCGCTGTGGGGCGGCCTGGAGTCCATGATCGTCCCGGGTCCGGACGAGGTCGGGGACGAACTCGCGGGCGTCTTCAAACCGCTGCCCGACATCAACGTCGTCCAGCACGCCGGACGCCTGCTCGCACTCGCCGAGTCCGACTGCCCGTTCCGGATGAGCGCGGGCCTGGACACCCTGGGCAAGGAGACCTTCGACGGACGCCTGCCCGCCGGCATCACCGCCCACCCCAAGATCGATCCGACGACCGGTGAGATGGCCGTCTTCTGCTACGCCCTGGAACCGCCCTTCCTGACGTGGTCGCTCATCGGCCCGGACGGCGCCGTCCGCCGCGGTCCCACACCCGTGGACGGGGTCGACGAACCGCAGATGATCCACGACATGGCCCTCACCGACCGCTACCTCGTGCTCGTCCTGGCACCGGCGTACTTCGACATCGCCGCGGCGATGAGCGGTGGTTCCTTCCTCGCCTGGCGCCCGGAGCGCGGCACACATGTCGCGCTGATCCCCCGCGACGGCGGCCCCGTCCGCTGGGCCGACGACGAGGCGTACTGGCTGTGGCACACCGTGAACGCCTACGACGCTCCCGACGACGGGCGCGTCGTCCTGGACTACGTCCAGTGGCCGGCCCTCTCCCTGGGACCCGGACCAGGCCCCGCGCCCGGCGGCGCGCACCACGGCCTGACCCGTGCCGTCATCGACCCGGCCGCCGGCTCCGTACGGCGCACGCGGCTCGACGACACGCGCGTGGAACTGCCCCGCATCGACGACCGGTCCATCGGCAGCCCGCACCGGCACCTCGCCGTCGCCGCGGACAGCGGCCGCGTCGACGGTCTGCTGCCCGGCGAGTACGACGCCCTGCGCTGGTACGACACCGGGAGCGGCTCCGTCACCGGCCGTACCTGGGCGGCCGGCGACCTCTCCGTGGGCGAACCCGTCTTCGCACCCGTTCCCGGCACCCACGACAGCGCCCGGGGCCACTGGCTGACCTTCGCCACCGACCGTACCGACGGCACGAGTTGGCTCCTCGTCCTCCCGGCCGCCGACCCCGCCGGCGGCCCGGTGGCCCGCGTCCGCATCCCCGTCCGCGTCCCCCTCGGCCTGCACGGCACCTGGCTGCCCACCGAGGAGTAGGAACCACCACGCCGCACTGCCGCCGGCCCGCCGGACGCCCCGGCGAACGCACCCCGCCGCGCCCTCCGCGACCGCATCCCGCGCGGCAAACCCGCACGCCTGTTAGGGAATTGAAACCCCCCGCGGTGCCACGGTGACGGACCGAGTCCCGGTCGAGCAGTTCGCAGGAGGGCATCCATGCCGTTCGTCACCGATCCGTACCGAACGTCCAGCCGTGTCCGCCGCCCCCGCCGCCGTGCGGCGCTCGCGGGTCTCGCCGCCCTCGCGGGGGTCGTGGCCGCGGCGACGCCGGGGCAGGCCGTCATCGGCGGGGCCCCCGCACCGGCCGCCGAGTCCTGGATGGCGTCCCTCCGGAGCGAGTCGGGCCAGGCGTTCTGCGGGGGCACCCTGATCGACCGTCGGTGGGTCGTCACCGCGTACCACTGCGTCGGCAACCGGGACGCGGACGACCTGCGGATACGGATCGGCAGCCGCAGCAGCGCCGAGGGCGGCACGCTCGCCGGGGTCGAGCGAGTGGTCGGGCACCCGGACGCGTCCTTCGTCGAGGGCGGAGGCTTCACCGGGCCCGACCTGGCGCTGCTCAGGCTCGACCGGCCGGTCCGCCACCAGCCCCTCCGGACCGGCACCGCCGCCCCGCGCATCGGCACCCCCGCACGCGCCCTGGGCTGGGGGAACATGTGCTGGGACGCGCTGTGCACGCCGGAAGTGCTGCAGGAGATCACCCTTCCGGTCAGTCAGAAGCGGGGCGACCACCTCGTGTTCAACAACGCCGCGTTGCGCGGGGTGGGCCCCGGGGATTCCGGCGGTCCGCTCGTCGTGCAGCGGAAGGGGACCTGGCGGCTCGCCGGAGTCACCTCCAGCAACGGACGGTCGCAGGACGGTGCGGTCAGCAACTTCGTCGACGTGTCCCGCTACCGGGGCTGGATCGACAAGGTGCTCTGACTCACGGATGTGAGGAGCCGCCGTCCACGGCGATGACCTGCCCGGTGAGGTAGGACGACTCCCCGGAACCCAGGAAGGCGACCACCGCCGCGACCTCCGCGGGCCGGGCCAGGCGCCTGAGCGGGATCTGTTCGAGCCAGCCGTTCACCACCTCGTCGGGCACCGCGGCCAGCATCGGTGTGTCCACCGGGCCCGGTGCGACCGCGTTCGCGCGCACCCCGTGACGGGCCTGCTCCAGGGCGATGGTGCGGGTCAGCCCGACCACGCCCGCCTTCGCCGCGCTGTAGTTGGCCTGGCCGAACGAGCCGTGGCGGCCCTCGGAGGACAGGTTCACGATCGCGCCGCGCGACGCGCGCAACAGCGGCAGGAACGCCTGGCACCCCAGCCAGGTGCCCGTCAGATGCACATCGATGACCTGCTGCCAGTCCGCGTCGGTGAGCTTCTCGACCGTCCGGTCCCGCGTGATGCCCGCGTTGTTGACGAGCAGGTCCAGCCGGTCCTCCCGGTCGCCGACGTCCTGGACGACCCGGGCCCAGTCCGGCCGCCGGGACACGTCGAGGGCCACCGCTCGGGACGCGGTCGCCGCCCCGCCGACGGCCGCGTTCGCCGCCTCGGCCGCCGCGACGTCGCGGTCGGCCAGGAGCACGGTCCACCCGTCCGAGACGAGCCGCCGGGCCACGGCGAGACCGATGCCCGATCCCGCCCCGGTGACCAGGGCCACGCGCGCGGTTGCCTCGGGTGTCGTGCGGGCCCCGCCCGCGGTGCTGCCGTTCATCGGTCCTCCTCCGGACGCCGCTCGACCAGCCAGACGTCGCTGCCCTGCTGGACGACGACGCCGTCCTGGTTGCGGACCTCGATGTCGGCGGTGACGACACCCGTGCGGTGGTCCGAGGCACGCTCGCGGGCTTCGGCGATCGTCCAGGTCGCGGTGACCGTGTCACCGGGCCTGACCGGGGCCACGAACCGCCGGGTGGTCTGCAGCCAGGCGACCACGTGCAGGTGGTCGAGCATCGGGGTGCGCAGCGCGTACGACATCGAGGCGACCAGCATCCCGTGCGCGAACCGCGAGCCGAACGGATGGTTCGCCCGGCTCCAGGCGTCGTCCACGTGCATGGGCGCGTAGTCGCCGGACAGACCCGCGAAGGTGACGATGTCGGCCTCGGTGACGGTCCGTCCGGCCGTGCCGAACGTCGTACCCGCAGGGAGGTCCTCCAGATGGCGTGGGACCTTGATCTCCACGGTGTGGGTTTCCTTTCGTGGTGTGTGACGAGGACGGGCGGCGGCGATGTCCGTCACCGGTCCGCGGCGCGGTCGACTTCGAACTGCGGGAGGTGGTAGCCGCCGGCGACCGGCTTCCAGACCAGCCGGACCCGGTTTCCGGGCGACGCCGTGAGGCGGTCCGCGCCGACGATGTTCGACAGGAAGCGGACTCCCTCGTCGAGGTCGACGAAGGCCACGACGTAGGGGCATTCCGCGGCGTCCATGACCTCGAACGGGCGATGGTGCACGGACACGGCGTGCACGCTGCCGCGACCGGTCGAGGCCTCCCAGGCGAAGTCCTGGGCCAGGCAGCGCGGGCATGCCTCCCGCGGGTGGTGGATCAACTGCCCGCAGGGCCCGCAGCGTTGGAGCAGCAGCGTCCGCGACCGGGTGGCGTCCCAGTACGGTGCCGTCGCCGGCCGGTCGGGGGGAAGGAAGTCGGTCTGGCTCACAGGGTGTCCTCCGTGCCCAGGACGACCGTCGAGGTCGCCGAGAGATGTTCGCCCGTGCCGTGGGCCACCGCGACGTCCGGCGCGGTCAGCTGGCGTTCGCCGGCCTCACCGCGCAGTTGGCGGACCGCCTCCGTCAGGAGGAAGATCCCGTACATGCCGGGGTGCGTGTAGCACAGCCCGCCCCCGTTGGTGTTCATCGGCAGCGCGCCTCCCGGCGCCGTCCCGCCGGCCGCCACGAACGCCGCGGCCTCGCCCTTCTTGAAGAAACCGAGGTCCTCCAGGTGCAGCAGCGCCGTGATGGTGAAGGAGTCGTACGCCATCAGCAGGTCGACGTCCGCGTGCTCGATGCCCGCCGCGGCGAACGCCCGGGGCCCGGACACCGCACCCGGCGTCACCGTGAGGTCCGGCATCGCGTGGATCATCCGGTGCGAGTGCGCGGTGGCCGCGCCCAGGACGTGGACGGGCGGCTTCCGCAGGTGCCGGGCCCGCTCCGCGGACGTGACCACGATCGCTCCCGCACCGTCCGTGACCAGGCAGCAGTCCAGGAGGTGCAGCGGCGTGCAGACCTGCGCCGAGGCCAGCACGTCGTCGACCGTGATCGGTTCGCGCAGCCTGGCCCGCGGATTCATGGCGGCCCACCGGCGGGTGTTCACCGCGATGGCGGCGAGCTGTTCCGGGGTGGTGCCGAAGGTGCTCATGTGCCGGTTCGCGGCCAGGGCGTACGAGCCGATCAGGCCCAGCCCGTACGGCACCTCGAACTCGTCCCGCGGGCCGGGGGGATCGACCCAGCCTCCGGTCCCGCGGCGCCGGTCGCCGCGGGGTGTCGCCGCGTAGACGATCAGGACGGTCTCGGCGAGCCCGGCCGCGATCGCGGACGCCGCCTTCTCGACGTAGAGCTCGAAGCTGGAACCGCCGTTGTACGTCGCCTCGCTGAACACCGGGGCGATGCCCAGGAATTCGGCCAGGTCGAGGGAGGAATCCGTATGCGCGACGCCGTCGACGTCCGCGAGGGTCAGGCCCGCGTCGTCGAGCGCCGCCTTGATCACTCGTGCTTCGAGTGCCCGGCCCCAGGTGTCGAGCTCTCCCGTGGGCGACGCCTCCTCGGCGATGCCGACGATGGCGGCGGCACCGCGCAGAGTGCGGTCCTGCGGCATGGTCGTACCTGCCTTTCATGATGTGCGCCCGCGCGATGCGCGGGTCGGCCGGTGCGCCGGGGCACGCACTCCGACGCGGTACGACGGGGTGAGGCGCGGGGGAGTGGTGGGCGCACCGAGGGTTGAGGCGGCGGCTACTGGGCGGGCGCGGCCTTCGGGTTCACCGGGAACTCGGCCACGGCGGAGTCGCCGAGGTCCCACTTCGCCATGATCTCGTCGTACTCGCCGGACTTCCTCAGCTCACCGAGTGCCGCCGAGACGGCGTCGGCGAGTTCCTTCGACTCCTTCGCCACCGTGATCCCCATCGGGAACTCCCCGGGCAGCCGGCCGTGCACCTTCACCTTCGCCTTCAGCTTCCCGACGACGTAGTCGGCGTTGACGTTGGTCACCAGTGCGGTGTCGGCGCGGTCGCTGGTCACCGCGAGCAGCGCGTTGTTGGCGTTCTCGAACTGCTTGATGTCGATGGCGGACTCACCGTCGGCCCGGCACTTCTCGGAGGCGTCCTTGAGCAGCGGGATCTCCGTGGAGCCCTGCGGGATGGTCACGCTCAGGCCGCACAGCGCCCCGTACGAGTTCAGCCGCGGGCCCCGGTAGTCCACCGGGACCAGCATCTGATCGAAGGCCTCCGCGTACTGCACCATGGTGACCGACGTGAACTTGTCCTCGGTGATGTACATGCCGGCGATCGACGCGTCGAACCGGTCCGCGGCCAGCCCGGGGATGATCCCGGAGAACGAGCCGCGCTTCCACTCGACCTTCACGCCCATCTGCTCGGCGACGGCGTTCATGAGGTCGACGTCCGAGCCGACCATTTTTCCCGAGCCGTCGATGGACTCCAGCGGCGGATAGGTCGGGTCGGTCATCACGCGCAGGGTCTTGCTCCTGGCGAGGTCGTCCGGGAGCAGGGCGACGACCTTCGGGTTGCCCTCGGGAGCGGAGTCGTCCGCCACCAGGTCCGAGCCGCACGCACTCAGGGCCGTTGCCGACAGCAGGACGAGGGAGAGGGACTTCACGAATCTGGCCATGGACGTTCCTTGGGTGCGCGGGGTGGTGCGGGACGGGAGGTGGCCCCGTGAGGCCGGGGTTCAGTGCAGAACGTGGGACAGGAACGCCTTGGTGCGTTCCTCGCGCGGCGTGTCGAGCACGGCGGCGGGAGCGCCCTCCTCGACGACGACGCCGCCGTCCATGAACACGACGCGGTCGGCGACCTCGCGCGCGAATCCGATCTCGTGGGTGACGACGATCATCGTCAGTCCGTCCTCGGCGAGGCCCCGCATGACGCTGAGCACCTCACCCACGAGTTCGGGGTCGAGCGCGGAGGTGGGCTCGTCGAACAGCACCACGTCCGGTTTCATCGCGAGGGTCCGGGCGATGGCGACGCGTTGCTGCTGGCCTCCGGAGAGCTGGTCCGGGTAGGCGTCCTTCTTCTCCGCGAGACCGACCCGCCGCAGCAGTTCGACGGCCTCCCGCTCGACGGTGCCGCGCTTGCGCCGGTGGACGCGCACCGGCGCCTCCACGACGTTCTCCAGAACCGTCATGTGCGAGAACAGGTTGAACCGCTGGAAGACCATGCCGACCGAGGTCCGCTGCCTGCACACCCGGCGCTCGCTCAACTCGCGCAGCACACCGCCCGATTCCTCGTAGCCGATGGTGTGGTCACCGACGACGACGAGGCCGTCGTCGACCTTCTCCAGATGGTTGATGCAGCGCAGGAGCGTCGACTTCCCCGAGCCCGACGGCCCGAGCACACAGACGACCTCACCGCGCCCGACGGACAGACTGACCCCGTTGAGGATCTTCAGGGAGCCGAACCGCTTGTGGATCCCGCGCACCCGCACGATCGTGTCCCGCGGCGCTGTGGACGTGGTCATCAGGACCCTCCTTCGGCCCGGCGCAGAGCCAGCCGTGACTTCCTGACCTGCACACCCTTCGAGTAGCGCTTCTCCAGGAAGTACTGGCCGACGCTGAGGACCGAGGTCAGCACCAGGTACCAGACGCTCGCCACGATCAGCAGCGGGATCGTCTGGAAGTTGCTCGCGTAGATCTGCTGGACCGAGTACATGAGGTCGGCGACCGCGAGGACGCTCACCAGCGAGGTGGTCTTGAGCATGTTCACGATCTCGTTCGCGGTCGGCGGGATGATCAGCCGCATCGCCTGCGGCAGCACGATCCGGCGCAGCACCAGATCCGGCGACATCCCCAGCGCCCGCGCCGCCTCGATCTGCCCCCGGTCCACCGAGCGCATACCGGCCCGGACGATCTCGCTCATGAACGCGGCCTCGTTCAGGCCCAGGCCGATGATGGCGGCGGCCACCGGCGTGATCAGGGCGTTCGTGTTCAGGTCGACGACGGAGAAGACGCCGGGCACGCCCACCCCGATCGTCGGGAACAGCGCGGCGAGGTTGTACCAGAACACCAGCAGGACCAGCAGCGGCACTCCGCGGAAGAACCAGACGTAGCCCGCGGCCAGCCCCGAGATGACGAAGTTCTCCGAACTGCGCATCACCGCCAGCACGATGCCGAGCAGGATGCCGATCGCCATCGACACCACGGTCAGCCACAGCGTGAGGACCAGGCCGTCCAGTACGGGTTCCGAGAACAGGTAGGTGCCGATGACGTCCCAGCCGAACCGCTCGTTGCGGGACAGCAGGTAGGCCGACCAGGCGGCGGCGACCAGCAGGAACACGGCGAAGCCGGTCCGCCACGGATGCCGTCGCGCGGCGACGGGCGGGAGCTCCGACTCCGGTCCGCGTCTGAGCTCCTCGACGACGGTGGTCATCGCGCGCCGTCTTCGGTCGTCGCCTCGCCGGCCGGGTCGACCGTCGGCAGCTGGTAGCACAGCCAGGTGGCGGTCATCCCGGGGCGGTCGGCGTCCTCGTGCTCGAGCACGCACTCGAAGACGATCAGGTAGCCGTCGTGCTTCGGTTCTACCTCGGTGACCGTCGTACGGAAGCGCAGCGGCCGGCCGGCGACCATCGGGGAGACGAAGCGGACCCGGTCGAGGCCGTAGTTCAGACCGTAGGTCGAGCTCATGTCCCAGTTGATGTACTTGCTGATGAAGTGGTCGAGCAGGCCGAGCAGATGGAAACCCTCCAGCAGCCCCTCGGGGTACAGCAGCCGGTCCTCCGGCGTCATGAACTCGTCGATCATCGTCGCCTCTTCGAACAGCCCGCGAAGCCGGGTGTCGACGCTGATCCAGGGGCTCTCGACGGTCTGCCCGAGCAGGCCGGGGATGTCCTCCAGCCGGACTTCGTTCGTGGTCAGCATGGGTCCTGGTCCTCTCGGTGAACGATGGCGTCGACGGCCCAGAACCGCTCCGCGGCCGTCATCAGCGGGTTGATCTCGACTTCTTGCAGGGTGTGGTCCTCGGCGAACGCCCGGCTGAAGGCGGCGATCCGGGCCGCGAGCCCTGCCACGTCGACTCCGCGCGAGCCGCGGTAGCCGTGCAGCAGCCGCGCGATCTTCAGCGAGTCGAGGAGCGCGACGGCCTCGTCGTCGGTGAGCGGGGCGGCGAACGTCCGCACGTCCCGCAGCAGCTCGGCCAGTACGCCGCCGGCGCCCACCGTGATCACCGGCCCCACGGCGGGATCCCGCCGTGCGCTCAGCAGGAGTTCGGGGCCGTCGGCCACCACCTGCTCCATCACGATGATTCCCTCGACCTCGTGTTCGCCGGCCGAGGCGAACCGCTGAAGCATCGCGCGGGCGCCGGCCCAGGCCTGATCACCGGGCACGCCCGTGCGTACGCCGCCGATGTCCGACTTGTGGTGCACGCCGTCGATGACGACCTTGAGCACCACCTTCGGGGCGGTGAACGTCAGCGCGGTCGCGTCATCGGACGCCAGCTCGCGCGCCGTGACGAACTGACGGGCCGGCACCGGCAGGCCCAGGCGTGCGACGGCCGCGAGACTCTCGAACTCGGGCAGGGCCGCCGACGGCCCGTGGTGGTCCCGCCGGCCGGCGGCGGGCTTCCCGGCCGGCTTCGGGCCGGCGCCCGTCGCGGCGCTCGCCGCCAGCACCCGGCCGGCGATGCGCGGCGTGCGCACGACGGGGACGCCCTCGTCCAGGAAGGCCCGGACGATCGCGTCGTCGGCGTCGCCGTACGGCGAGTAGACGTAGATCGGGGTCTTCGTCGCCTTGCTGAGCCGGCCGAGGGCGCGTGCTTCGCCCACGATGGAGGAGAACTCGCGTGACTGGGCCTCGTCCTTGTAGAGGCCGAACTTCAGCACGGCTCCGATGTCGTCCCGGAGGGTGATCTCGGCCAGCTCCGCCCACAGCGAGCCGTCCCCGTCGCTGTCGATGACCGCGTCGACCGGATTGCCCACGGCGGCGAGCGGGTTCAGGGCCTCGCGCAGCGCCGCCTGGACGTCCGGGGAGAACTCCGGGACCCGCAGTCCGGCCCGCTCGACCGCGTCGGCGGTGAGCGTGGCGAAACCGCCGCCGTTGCCGATGATCGCGACCCGGTCGCTGCCGGCGTGCGGCGCGATGGACAGCGCCTCGATCAGCGGCACGAGCTGCGACTCGTCCTCCACCTCGATGACCCCGGCCTGCGCGAGCAGACCGTCGTAGATCATCGACGGCGAGACGATCGCGGCGGTGTGGGAGACCGCCGACCGCTGTCCCGAGCTGGTCTGCGCGCCGCGCAGGACGAGGACCGGCTTGGTGCGCGCCGCGGCTTCGAGGGCGTCGACGAAGCGCCGCCCGTTCGCGTTCTTGATCCCCTCCAGGTAGAGGGCGATCACCTCGACGCCGGGATCGGTCGCGCAGTACTCGACGTACTCGTGGATCTCGATGTCGGCCTGGTTCTCGAAGCCGACCACGTTGCGGAACCCGAGCCCGCCGGCCCGCAGTTTCGGCGCGACGGACTCGATGAGCGAGCCGCTGGCGGAGATGAACGCCACGCCGCCCGGCCGCGCCGGCAGGCCGAGGAGGTTGACCCCGGTGGCACCTCCGTAGATGCCCATCGAGTTGGGGCCGACCACGCGGGTGCCGCGGGCCCGTGCGTACTCGGTGAGTTCGCGTTCGGCGGCCTCGCCGGCTTCACCGGTCTCGGCGAAGCCGGCGGTGTGCAGGACGACGACCGGGACGCCCAGGTCGGCGGCTTCCCTGGTCACGGCCGCCGCGGCGGCGGCGGGCACGGCGACGAAGGCGACGTCCGGTACGTCGGGGAGGTCGGTGAGCGACGGGTAGGAGGCGACGCCCTGCACGGGCCGGCCGCTGCGGGAGATCGGGTGACTGGTGCCGTCGAACGACCGGAGCAGGTGCTGGAAGTACAGCCCGCCCATCTTCGCCGTGTCGTTGGACGCGCCGACGACCGCGACGGTCTTGGGCGCGAACAACGACGACAGCGCGGCCGCTCGGGCACCGCCGGTGTGGGAGTTCCTGGACATGGCGGCGAGGTTATGGCTGCCCAACAGCTCCGTCAATACCCATTCGGTCGTCTCTTGCGCATATGGCGAACGAATGATTTCCTCTCGCTGTGATTCGCAGACGCATCGAAGATTGGTGATGAGGGTGACCCCATCTGCGGCCGTGCCGAGTTGCTAGGGTCCGGCGTGGTGGCTGACCAGGAAGGACCCGTATGGAGCTCGACGAGTTCGATCTCGCCCTGATCGAGCAGTTGCGCATCGACGGACGGGCCTCGTTCGAGTCGCTCGGCGCAGGGGTCGGGCTCTCGCGCACGGCGGCCCGGGCCCGGGTGCAGCGCGTCCTCGAAGCCGGTGTGCTGCGGGTCGTCGCCATGGTCCATCCCGAGTTCGACGGGATCCACGCGTTCGGACACGTCTCCATCGCGGTGCAGGGCAGGACCACGGCGCAGGTCGCGGCGTCCGTCGCGCAACTCCCGGACACGCCCTTCGTGTCGATCGTGTCCGGCCGGCACGCGGTCGTCGCCGAGCTGCGCTCCTCGGACGTGGCGAACCTGTCCGACACGGTGAGCCTGATCCGGTCCGTCGACGGCGTCCAGTCCGTCGACACGCTGCTCTACACCCACCTGGTCAAGGAGCCGCACACCCCGGCGAACGGGCCGGGGAACCTGGACCAGTTCGACGACACGGACCGCCATCTGCTGGAGCTGCTGCGGCAGGACGGCCGCATGCCGTACGCCGATCTGGCCGACCGGGTCGGACTGTCCCGGGGCGCCACGCGCACGCGTGTCCTGCGGCTGATCGAGTCGGGCGTCGTCGCCGTCACCGGGATCGTGAATCCGACCGCGTTCGGCATGACCCAGATGAGCGGGTTCCAACTCCATCTCGAAACCGACGGCGCGGCGGCACTGAGCGCGATCGGCCGGATGGACGAGGTGGACTTCCTGGCGCGCACGCTGGGGCGCTGCGACGCCGTGGGCACGCTGATCACCCGCACGCGCGCCGAGACGATCGACATCCTGGACCGGATGCGGGCGATCGACGGCGTGCGGGACCTCCAGTCGTGGACACATCTGGAGCTGGTCAAGGAGCAGTACGACCGCCGGCCGCTGCGGGCGCTGCCGCGCTCGCGGGGCGGCGTCGCCGCTCGCTGACGCGCCGGGGTGCCGAAGGGGCGGCCGATCCGCGGGACTGGGGAGAACCCCTGATCCGATTTGCCGCGAATCGGAGGATTGTGGATCGCGTAGCCACACGGAAGTGGTCCCGGCCCAGAGGCTGATCCCTGGCCGGCGGGGGTGGCGCGGGCCCACCGCGTCGCCCGCGCCGGACTCGTCCCGGACCGCCGAGGTGTTCGCCGACGGCTCGTCCGGAGAGGAGATCCACCGTCATGCCGCACCGAGAGTTCTTCCAGGTCGACGTACCGGCACACCCGAACCGGAATCCGGCGCTGCACGGGGTGCACGTCTTCACCGGCGAGGCGTCGTCCGGCCGGCAGGCCCTGAAGCGCGCCCGCAAGGGCTACGACCGGGCCCGCGCCGCCCACCGGGCCGGGCGCCAGATCCCCATCGGCCGGCCCGGCACCTGGGCGGCGCGCGGACTGCGCCCCGGCTGGGAACTCGACTGGTCGGCCGCCACGGTGGACCTCTGGATGCCCTGACCTGCGGACCGAGCCCCCGAAAGACCCGCCGCCCAGGCGTGTCGTCGGCATGACCCCGCCGACGGCACACCTGGGCGGCGGGCACCGGCCCCGGGGACGGCCGGTGCCCGCCGCCTGCTCCGGCCCCGGGCGCGGCCCGCGTCACCGGCGCAGGGGAGGGCGGCCGCCGCGCCGGTGCGGTACCGGGCAGGGGCGATGGCCCCCGGAACGGCCCCCGGACCCCTCCGCGCGCCGGCTCCGTCAGCCGATCGGCGCGGGCATGCGCACCACGTCGTAGACCAGCTCGATCACCTCTCCGGTGGCCGGGTCGCCCAGTTCGACCCGCCAGCGGTCGGCGAACTGGTCGACGCCCTCGGCCATGGGGATGGTGCCGGAGATCAGCACCGTCCCCGGCAGCAGACCGTCACGGGCGCGCAGCACCTCGATCCAGTACCCGGGCGTGAGCAGTTCGGCCAGCGTGCCGTCCTGGATCGCGCTCTCCTGTCCGTCGTGGCTCACCCAGGCCCGCAGCGTCAGGGTGTCCAGCCGGTCCTGCACCTCGCTCAACCGCCAGGCGCGGCGGGCCAGGACGTCCGGACCCGCGTTCTTGCTCCAGGCCACCCCGTGCACCTCGAGTTCGCGGTCGGTGTGGTCGCAGGCCGCCGTCAGCAGCACATCCCCTTCGGAGTCCACCACCAGCGCCCACTCCGCCTCGCCCGAGGTGCGTCCGTGCTGGACGCTGACCCGGCCGGTGTGCTGGGCCAAGTACGGCGCGACCGGATACAGCGCGGGGGTCACGGACGGCGCGGGCACCCCAAGCTCGGCCAGTTCCGCCACATGGGCGGCCACATCCTCCTGGCGGCGCCCGGCGTACCCGGCGTTGAGCACCTGGACGACATCGACGCTCCGGGTGGTGCCGTCGGGCAGTTCGAAGGTCAGCAATGCCATGGGGTTTTCTCCACATCGATCAGGGGAGGCGCGAAATCGAGGTGCGCGAAGGCTTGCGCATACGACCTGTATACAAGAAGTATGCCGTTAGGTCGACAGCGCACCCCAGCAAGGACGGTCATCGTGGACGACAGCACGAGCACGGGCATGAGCAGCGAAAAGGGAAGGGAAGCGCCACAGCACAACGGCTCGGCGGTCCGCCGGGCCTTCTTCGCGAGCCTCACGGGAACCGCCCTCGAGTGGTACGACTTCGCCATCTACTCGGTGGCCGCCGCACTCGTCTTCGGTGAGGTCTTCTTCCCGTCGGACGACCCCGCCACCGGCACACTGCTCGCCTTCTCGACCTACGCCGTCGGCTACGTCTCCCGGCCCCTCGGCGGCTTCGTCTTCGGCCGCCTCGGCGACCGGATCGGCCGCAAGAAGGTCCTCATCGCGACGCTCGTACTGATCGGCGCCGCGACGCTGCTGATCGGTCTGCTCCCCTCCCACGCCACGATCGGCGTCGCCGCGCCCATCGCCCTGGTCGTCCTGCGCTTCGCCCAGGGCGTCGGCGTCGGCGGCGAGTGGGGCGGCGCCGTACTGCTCTCCAGCGAGTTCGGCGACCCGCGGCGGCGCGGCTTCCTGGCGTCCGCCGCCCAGGTCGGCCCGCCCGCCGGAAACCTGATGGCCAACGGCGTCCTCGCCGCCCTCGGCTTCCTCCTGACGGAGGAGCAGTTCATCTCCTGGGGCTGGCGCGTGGCCTTCCTGCTCTCCGGCGTCCTGGTCTTCTTCGGCCTGTGGATCCGCGCGAAACTGGAGGAGACACCGGTCTTCAAGGCGATGGAGGCCGAGCAGAAGCGCCCCGAGGCCCCGCTGCGCGAGGTGTTCACCACCCACCCGCGAGAACTGACCGCGGCGATCCTGTGCCGGGTGGCCCCGGACGTGCTGTACGCGCTGTTCACGGTCTTCGTCCTGACGTACGCGACCGGCGAGCTGGGCCTGTCGCGGGGCGCGGCGCTGTCCGCCGTCCTGATCGGCTCCACCTGTCAGGTGTTCCTCATCCCGCTGGCCGGGGCGCTGTCCGACCGCGTCAACCGGCGGCTGCTGTACGGCGTCTCCGCCGTCGCGGCGGGCGTGTGGCCGTTCCTGTTCTTCCCGATGATCGGCGGCGGCGACTGGGTGCTGCTCGTGCTCGGCGTCGTGGTGGCACTGGCCGTCCACTCACTGATGTACGGACCTCAGGCGGCGTTCATCGCCGAGCAGTTCTCGCCCCGGCTGCGCTACACCGGCTCGTCCCTGGCGTACACCCTGGCCGGAGTGATCGGCGGAGCCGTCGCACCCCTGCTGTTCACCACACTGCTCGACACCTACGACTCCTGGCTCCCGCTCGCCCTCTACGTGGCGGTCACCGCGGTCGTCACCGTCGTCGGCCTGTGCCTGGGCCGGGACGGGAACCCGTCCGAGGACATGGACCCCGATCCGGAAGCGCTCGCGACCCGTTCGCAGCCCGCCGTGCAGCACTGACACCCCCCGCCGTACACAAGTCAGGACCGTCCATGCGTATCGCGCTGAGCCAGCTCACCACCGGACCCCGGCCCGAGCAGAACCTCGAACTGCTGCGTGCCGAGACCCACCGCGCGGCCGACGAGGGCGCCCGCGTCGTCGTCTTCCCCGAGGCCGCCATGGCGTGCTTCGGCACCCCCCTCGCGCCGCTCGCCGAACCCCTCGACGGCCCCTGGGCGTCCGCGGTCCGCACCCTCGCCGAGGAGGCCGGGCTGGTGGTGGTCGCCGGCATGTTCACCCCGGCCCCGGGCGGCAAGGTGGCCAACACCCTGCTCGCCACCGGCCCCGGCGTCGAGGCGGCCTACGACAAGATCCACCTCTACGACGCCTTCGGCTACGCCGAGTCCGACACCGTCGCACCCGGGTCCGAGGTCGTCACCATCGACGTGGACGGCATCCGGATGGGCCTCGCCACCTGCTACGACGTCCGCTTCCCCGAACTGTTCCGGGCGCACGCCGACGCCGGGGCGCTGGTGTCGCTGCTGTCGGCGTCCTGGGGCGCGGGGCCGGGCAAGACCGAGCAGTGGGAACTGCTGATCCGGGCCAGGGCGCTGGACGCCACGGTGTGGCTCGCCGCCGTGGGCCAGGCGGACCCGGCCGCGTCGGGCGCGGGTCCGGCACAGTCGACGGCACCCACCGGGATCGGACACAGCGCGCTGGTCGGCCCCGACGGCACGGTGCGCCGACGCCTCGGCGCGGACCCCGGGTTGCTGCTCGTGGACGTGGATCCGGACGAGGTCGCGGCGGTCCGCCGGGCCGTACCGGTCCTGGCCAACCGCCGGCTGACCGCCCGCTAGCCGGCGAGCAGCACCTTCAGAGTGGTCTCCAGGTGACCGTCGATCGCGGCCTGCGCCGCCGGACGGTCACCGGAGGCGACGGCCGCCAGGATCGCGCGGTGCTCGGTGAGCACGGCCTGCTGCCGGCCCTGCTGGTTGTACAGCGCCACCACGCCGGCCCGGATCTGCCGGCTGCGCAGCCCGTCGTAGTGCCGCACGAGCAGGGAGTTGCCCGCCGCCGCCACGATCGTCGCGTGGAAGAGATGGTCCGCGGCGATGAACTCCCGGGCGTGCTCGGGGCCGCTCAGGGCGCGCTGGCGCTCCAGGATCCCGGTCAGCTCCGACACCAGGTCAGGTCCGGCGGGCATGACCTGCTCCGCCGCGTACCGCTCGACGATGCCGCGCAGTTCCATCAGCTCGGTGATCTCGCGCCCCGACAGCGGAACGATCTGCGCCCCGCGCTTGGGCACCAGGCGCACCAGGTCCTCGGCGGCGAGCAGCAGCAGCGCCTCGCGGATGGGGGTGCGGGAGACCCCGATGCGATCCGCCAGCTCCTGCTCGGACAGGAACTCGCCCTGCCGGTCCGGGTCGGTGAGAACGTGCTCCTTGAGGAAGGCGTACGCCTTCTCCCTGCCCGACGTCATGACGGCCCCCACAACGGTTGCATACAATGAGTATACAGCCCGCGCCCGCGAACGCACCCCGTGCGCCGGCTGACGGTCAGGCGCGGGTGTGGCGACCGACCCGTACGGAGCCGCACATGGAGTTCTGGTCCATGCGCGGGACTCGGCCGACTCGCCTACGTCCTGCGCGCGGCCGGGCGTGACCGGGAGGGTCCGTTCCGCAGCGCGGCGACCGCCGCCAGCCCGTGCTCGCACGGCCCGCGCACCCCCTGGTGGCGGGACCACCACAGACAGGTGCAGGTGCGTCGGCCATGGAGTTCGCGTATGTGGTGGACGGTCCCGCTGGAGGCGACGGTGGCCGTCCCCGACCGCCGGTTCAGCGTCACCGCGCCCGCCTCGACCAGTGCCCGTGCGTCGACCAGGCGCGGGTGGCGCGGCTCGGGTTCACGGAGGTGGAAGGGCAGCTCCCGGTGGAAGTACGCCGCCTCGGCCGCGTCGTAGCCGCACCGCCCGGCGTCGACGAGGAGGGCCAGCGCCGTACGCGTGCGCGCGACCGTCAATCCGGCCTGCTCGGCGAGCGCCGCGGGGTCGATGCGTGACTCCCACGACAGCAGCACCGACAGCAGTTCGGCGTCCTGCCGGCCCTGTTCGGGATCCGCGTCGGCGTCGGTACAGGCATCGGAGCCGGAGTCGGAGCCGGCATCAGGATCGGTATCGGTATCGGTATCGGTATGGACATCGGTATCGGCGTGGGTGTCGGATTCGGCGTCCGGTGCCGTCGGGGTTCGGCCGTCGGCGGTGAGGCTCGCGTGCACGCCGGACAGCGGGACCAGCGTCAGCCGCATCCCGGGCAGTACGGCCTCCCACGCGGACGCGGCGCCCGCGTGCCCGGCCGCGGCCGGTGGGCCGTACAGGCGCAGCGACGTCATGTGGAGCGCGACGCGCTGGAGCACCTCCAGCCGCCCGGCGTCCGGCAGGGGCACAGCGCTCGGAGACGGCACGGCCGACAGTCCGAGCCCACCGTTGACGGTCGTCGCCCAGAGCCGTACGTCCCCCTGCCGGGCCAGGGCCCGCACCAGCCGCTGCGCCCGCAGCCGCGGCACTTCGGCGCGCAGGCCGAGCCGGGACGCGACGGCCTGCGCCTCGGCGAAGTCACGCAGCGGCAGCTGCGGCGACGGAACCTTTTTCCGTACGTTCGGGCCGTCGAGCGCGGCCCTCGCGGCAGGCAGCACGGGCCCCACGCGCAGGTGCAGCGGACGGCGGGAGCGGACCCGTCCCAGGGCGTGGAGCAGGGTGTCGTTGACGTCGAAGTGCGCGCTGCCGCGGTGGATACGGGCGCCGTTCACGCCGTCGCCGAGTATGTCGAGCCGTGCGTAGAGCCCGCGGCACGGGGACAGCGCCTCGAAGCGGAGCCGGTCGTCGTGGCCCGTGACCACCGGGTCGAGCACGGCACGGCCGGGGTGCTCCTCCCGGTACCAGGTCCGCGAGACGTCCGCGACGGCGAGCAGACCCACCGCCGCAGCCTGCGAGGCGGTGAGGACACCGGAGTAGAAGTGGGGGTGCCGTGCCGTACCGGTCGGGGTCGCCCCGCCGCTGGTCTCCAGGCCGAGGACGGGGGCCGTACGTGTGCCGGTCACCGCGGAGGGCCGCACATAGGTGCGGGACCGCACGTCGCTCATCTTCGTCTGTACCCGCCGTCGCCCTGTCGTCTGCCGTCCGGCCCGCGGTTCGCCAGTGTGCTGCCGCGACCGGCCGGACGTCGGCATCGTGACACAACTCCGCGCTTCTTCCGCCGCGTTCGGCACCAATGATCAACAGCGTTGCGCGTTGGGCGGGCACCGGGCTCCGCGGTGCGTCGACGGCGAGCGGGCCGGGTCCGCCGCTGACCGTGTTCACAACTCAAAGCCGCGTAATAAAGCGGAACTACGGGACATCGGGTGACGAGGCCTTCGGCATTCACAACAACTCCCGCCCGGCACACGGATGTTGTTGCGTCGCAGGTCACGGCGACAGCACGATGACGAGCGCCGGAGCGGAACCGGGCCGCCCGGTCACCACACCCGAGAGGAATGACGCTCATGCGAAGCAGGAAACGGCGTAACAGGAGGGCGGTGGTCATGGGCGCGGGCATCCTCGGCATCGTCTGCGCGGCGTCCGTCACCATCGGTTCGGCGGGTGCCGCCCCCGAGGAGAACGGGCAGCACTGCACCGTCAATGTGGGCAACAAGGAAGAGAAGTGCTTCAGCACACCGGAAGCGGCCCAGGAGTACGCCGCCGTCCGGATCAAGGACGACGCCCTCGGCGCACAGACCGAAGTCGCGCTGCCGACCGACGTGGTGATCGGCACCCTCTTCAAGGACTACCGCTACGGCGGTGGCTCGATCACCCTGTGGGGCAGCCGCCCCTGCGGCGAGGAGCGCGAGACCGGCTTCTACTTCAACCTCCCGGACGACTGGAAGGGCCAGGTCTCCTCCGTGCAGGGCTGGGCCGAGTGCGAGGTCACCCTGTACTCGCGGCCCTACCTCGACGGCGTGGCCTCCCCCCGGTTCGCGGATCTGACACCCGTGCTGGAGGGCCAGTGGAACGACTACGCCGAGTCCATCGAGTTCCGGTGACGGGGAAGACCATGAGCGGGACACCGCGTACGCAGACCGCCGGCTGCGACCGTCGAGCACCGAGGACGTCGTACAACCGTGCCCGCCGGGCGGGCGCCCTCGCCGTGCTGTTCGCCGGGAGCCTGCTGACCGCACCCTCCGCGCAGGCCGAGGAAACCCCTCCGACCGAGGCCGAACTGCTGGCCAAGTGCGACAACGGCACCAAGAAGTGTGTCTTCCACCCCAGCGGTCCCCTGGTCGAGGTGGCCGGTGAGCGGCGCAAGGTCGGGGACGAGGCCTACAACTGCACACCCCGGTTGCAGCGTTCGGGCATCACCTGGTCCGACACCGTGGAGGAGACCAACAGCGTCGGCACGTCGACGACCGTCGGGGCGGGCTTCGGGGGCCCGCTGAGCATCAGCATCACCACGTCCTTCGAGACGACATGGAAGAGCGCGAAGACCGAGAGCGCCACCACGTTCATCGACGTGCGCCCCTATCAGATCGGCTGGCTGGAGCGGACCCCCGACATGCAGAAGGTCCAGGGCACCTACGAGCTGATCTTCGAGGACCACTTCAAGGGGCATCGCTACTGGTACGTGCCCTTCGAGGCCACCGGCCCGCTGGAGACCAGCAGCATGGCGCAGCGCTCCAGGCCCATGACGGAAGAAGAGAAGGCGAACCACTGCTGAGGGCACGCGCCACGGCGGCTCGGCCCATGTGGAAGGAGACCCGCATCATGTCGTATGCGCACCACCGCGCCCGGTGGGCCGGCGCGCTCGCCCTGCTGCTCGCCGGCGGCGGCCTGGTCGGCGGCCCCTCGGCGCAGGCCGAGGAGAGTCCACCGACCGATCGCGAGCTGCTCGCCAAGTGCGACAACGGGACCAAGAAGTGCGTCTTCCACCCGACCGGCGGACTCACCATCACCCCGGGCGAGGACCATCGTGTCGGTGACCTCGCCTTCAACTGCACGGAGGACGACCAGACCTCCTCACGGGCCTGGGAGGACACCACGGGCGAGACCAACACCCACAAGGTGTCCCTGCGGGAGGACTTCGAGACCGATTTCCTCGGCTTCATCAAGATCTTCAAGGCGTCGTTCGAGCAGTCCTTCACCCGCACCTGGTCGTCGTCGCACACGGAGTCCCAGACGACGTTCATCAACGTTCCGGCGGGACACGTCGGCTGGGTGACCCGGGCCCCGAAGGTGCAGAAGGTCGAGGGAACCGTGGAGCTGATCTTCGAGGACCGGTTCGAGGGCAAGCGCTACTGGTACGTCCCCTTCGAGGCGACCGGCCCGGCCGAGGGCGAACCCAGCGTCAAGACCCAGCGCTCCCGGCCGATGACGGCGGAGGAACGCGGCACGTACTGCGCGTAGGACGCACGCACGCCGCACACGCGCGTGGGGCACACATACGCGTCGGGCTCGTCCGCGTGCAGGGCTCACGTGCGAAGGGCCCGGCCCGGGACGCCGGACACCCCGGGGTGCTCGGCCGCCTCCGCGAGGGCCGAGAGGACCTGGTGCAGGCAGGGTGGAGTGGCCAGTGTGCTCCACACCGCCGAGAAGCTGCCGACCGGCGCGTCCTCCAGTTCGAGCGGTACCAGACCCTGCGGAAGGTGCGCTTTCACGGACAGGGGCTGGAACATCACCGCGCGGGTGGTGGTGAGACGGGCCTGCGCAAGGCTGAGCCAGGTCTCCGCGACGGCCGGTGTCGCCTCCGTCGCGGAGGCGATCCGGTGGACCGCGCGCCAGTGCCCGGGGTGGCTGGAGCGCGGCCAGCTGAGCCACACGTGCCCCGCCAGGTCCGCGACGGCCACCCGCCCCCGGTCCGCGAGCGGATGCCGCGGCCCGACCACGGCGCACCACGGTTCGCGCCCCACCTCCTGGCGGGCGATCCGGCGGCCGCCGAAGGCGAGTTCCAGCCCCACGCCCAAGTGCACCCGCCCCTCGGCGACGGCGGCCCGCAGTCCCAGCTCCGAGTACTGCTCGCTGCGCAGATGCAGTTCCGGCGCGACGCGGCCCAGCACACCCGCGGCCCCGGGAAGCAGCCGGTGCGCGGCCGACGCGGTATGACCCACCACCAGGACCGCCCCGCCGCGGTGGGCCACCTCACGGGCGTCCACGATCGCCTCGTCCAGGGCCTGGAGGAGCGGCTGCACCCGCTCCTGGAGCAGCCGGCCGGACCGGGTGAGGCGGACGCTGCGGGTGGTCCGCCGGAACAACTGCACCCGCACGCTGGTTTCGAGCGCCCGCACCTGCGACGACACCGCCTGCTGCGTGAGATGGAGCCGCGCGCCGGCTCGGGTGAAACTCAGCTCCTGCGCGACGACCATGAAGGTCCTGAGCAGACGGATGTCGTTCAGGTCGGCGTCGGGACCCGCGTCGGCCATATGTGCTCCTTTCGTCGGTCCCCCCTCATGAGACGCGGCGTCGACACCCCTCGTCCCCCTGCGAGTTCGCGGTCGCGTCGGCTCATGGGCCTCCTGCCCCGGGCCGTCGGTGCCATGGCGCGCCGAGGTCCCGCGACGCCGCGGTCGGGAGGACCGGCAGCCGCCCGCACCGCTCTGCCCAGAGGCTTTTGGGCCGGCCGCCGCAGGAACCGCTCACGCGTCCTGTGCGGTTGCCCCGGTCGTGCCGCGGGCCGCGCGGCGACAACGCTGAGGGCCGGTGAGCACTTCGTTGCCGTCCCGAGTCCGCTGCGGCAGCCTCGGCGGTGCGTCGTTCCGTCTTCCGCACGTCCGCGACCTCTGGACGGGGCACGCACAGCACGCCTGGTCCGTCGGCTGGTGGGTGGAGAAGAAGCCGCCGGGCCGGGCCGTGCGGCGTGCGGCGTGGGCCGTGCGGCGGAGAACGGGCCGGGGTCCGTCCCCGAAGCACCTGAGGGGGAGCGCGGAAGGAGACCACCGGCCGTCGGCCACTGTTGTCGCTTTGCGCCAACTACGTTTGTTTCTCAATCAGTTACCGACCATCTGGCCTAGATTCCTCGGGATTGCACCAGTAAGTCCCAGGAGGTCAGCTTGAAGTCCAGACGGTTCCTCGCCCGCTCGCGGGCGTTACGCCGCTCCCATCTGCACATAGCCCTCGGCGCCGGCTCACTGCTGGTCGGACTGACGACACTGTTCGGCGTCGGCATCGCGAGCCCGGCCGCGGCCGACCGCACCGCGCAGTCCCGGTCCGCACCCCCGCCCTTCGAGCAGCAGCGGGCGATGACATCACCGCACCACCCCGCCGTCCCCGCGAGCGCCATGGAGCCGTCCGCCCCCGTCCTCGACCGGACCGGTTGGACGGCGTCGGCGAGCAGTGAGGAGACCGGCGGCGAGAACGGCCGCGCCGCCAACGTGCTCGACGGCAACAACGCCACCTTCTGGCACAGCAAATGGAGCGGCACCGCCACCCGCCCGCCGCACACCATCACCCTCGACATGCACCGCACGGCCGTCGTGTCCGCGCTCGTCTACCAGCCCCGTACCGGCAACGCCAACGGGCGGATCGGCGAGTACAGCATCAGCGTCAGCAAGGACGGACAGGACTGGGGAAGCCCGGTGGCCTCCGGCACCCTCGCGGACGACGTCGGCGCCAAGACCCTCGGATTCGCCCCGCAGGGCGCCCGGTTCGTACGGCTGACCGCGCAGACCGAGGCCGGCGGCCGCGGCCCCTGGGCCGCCGCCGCCGAACTGAACCTGCTCGGCGACCCCGGCAGCCCGGAAGCCACCGTCGACCTGGCCCGGACCGGGTGGACGGCCACCGCCAGCAGCGAGGAGACCGGCGGCGAGAACGGCCGTGCCGCCAACGTGCTCGACGGCGACCCCGACACCTTCTGGCACAGCAGGTGGAGCGGCACCGCCGCCCCGCTGCCGCACAGCATCACCGTCGACATGAAGCGCACGGCGGACGTCTCCGCGCTGAGCTACCAGCCGCGCCGGGACCGGGCGAACGGCCGCGCCGGCAGCTACACCGTCACCACCAGCACCGACGGCACCACCTTCGGCGAGCCCGTCGCCAAGGGCACCTGGAAGGACGACGAGACGGTCAAGACGGCCACCTTCACCCGTACCGAGAAAGCACGCTACGTACGGCTGACCGTGACCACGGAGGCCGGCGGGCGCGGCCCGTGGACCTCGGCCGGCGAGATACGTCTGAGCGGACCGGCCGACCCCGCCGTGCACGGCTCCTGGGGCAGGATCATCGGCTTCCCCCTGGTGCCGGTGGCCACCGCCGTCCTGCCCGGCGACAAGATGCTGGCCTGGTCGGCCTACGCGGTCGACAACTTCGGAGGCAGCAACGGCTTCACCCAGACCGCGATCCTGGACCTGAAGACCGGAAAGGTCACCCAGCGCCGCGTCGACAACACCGGCCACGACATGTTCTGCCCCGGCATAGCCATGCTCGCCGACGGCCGCGTCCTCGTCACCGGGGGCAGCAACGCGGAGAAGGCGAGCATCTACGACCCGGCCACCGACGAGTGGACCGAGACCACCGACATGAACATCCCCCGCGGTTACCAGGCCATGACGCTGCTCTCCACCGGCGACGCCTTCGTCCTCGGCGGATCCTGGAGCGGCGGCGAGGGCGGCAAGGACGGCGAGGTGTGGTCACCGGACACCGAGACCTGGCGCAAGCTCCCCGGCGTCCCCGCCGACCGCGCGATGACGGCCGACCCGGACAGCCCCTACCGCGCCGACAACCACATGTGGCTGCACGCCACCTCCGGCGGCAAGGTCCTTCAGGTCGGCCCGAGCAAGCAGATGAACTGGATCACCACCACAGGCGACGGCAGCCTCACCTCGGCGGGCAACCGCGCCGACAGCGGCGACGCGATGAACGGCAACGCCGTCCCCTACGACGTCGGCAAGCTGCTCACCCTGGGCGGCGCTCCCGCCTACGAGAAGTCCGACGCCACCCGGCGCGCCTACACCGTGAGCGTCTCGGGCGACAAGGTCGAGGCCGCCCGCACCGGCGACATGGAACAGGCCCGCGGCTTCAGCAACAGCGTCGTCCTGCCCGACGGCAAGGTGGCCGTGTTCGGCGGACAGTCCCATGTGGTGCCGTTCAGCGACGCCACGGCGGTCATGACACCCGAGCTGTGGGACCCCGCCACCGGCGAGTTCACCCCGCTCGCCACCATGGCGGTCCCGCGCAATTACCACAGCGTCGCCAACCTGCTGCCGGACGGCCGCATCTTCTCCGGCGGCGGAGGCCTGTGCGGTGGCTGCGACACCAACCACCCCGACGGTGCGGTCTTCACACCGCCGTACCTCCTGGACGAGGACGGATCGCCGAAGCCGCGCCCGGCCATCACCGGCGGTGTGCCGCCGAGGTCCGCGCCCGGCTCGACGCTCACGGTGACCACCGACAAGCCGGTGAAGTCCTTCGTCCTGATGCGGGCCGCGGCCGCCACCCACTCCACCGACAACGACCAACGCCGCGTCCCCCTGGAGTCCACGGCGACGGGAGACGGCACGTACCGGGTGACCGTCCCGTCCGATCCCGGCGTGGTACTCCCGGGCAACTACATGCTGTTCGCCCTCGACGCCGACGGGGTGCCCAGCGAGTCCCGGTTCCTGACGGTCTCCTGACCCGACCGCGGCAAGGGCCGCACCCGTCGACGCGGTCAGGGCGACCGCGGCGACGGGTGCGGCCCGTTCACGGAAGGGGAGGGAGGCTGCCGTTCGCGATCGGCCACTCCTTGGTGATGAGGGGGAAGACAAGGCGTGGTGTCGGCCGGAACCCGAGCACGGTGAAGGGCAGCCGGCTGAAGAGGGAAGTCTCCAGGGTCACCCCGCCGTACAGGTTCCACCGACCCTCCCGCCCCTCGTCCGACGCGCCCAGCAGGCCGGGCTGCCTGGCCTTCACCCGCAGATACGGGCCGAAGAACGCGTCGATGCCGACAGCGTCGTACAGGCCGATGCTCGCCTCCGGACCGAGCATGGTGCGCAGATCGCCCTCACCGGTCACCTCGGCGGTGCCGTCCCCGACGGGCTTCCCCTCGGCACGGGCGTCGCCTTTCCAACCCGACGCCTTCGAGTAGCGGGTACCGATCCGCAACGAACCCCCGGCCGTCTGCTCCACGTCCACCCGGAGCGCGCCGTCGGCCCGCACCTCCAGCACCAGCCGGAGCTTGAGCGACACCACGACGGGCACCGAACCGACCATCACCACCGGATAGGCGGCGAGCACGGCGATGGGCAGACGGGGCGCGAGGCGCGGGGCCACCACGGGCCCCTCGATGCGCCAGCCCGACTTGTACGAACCGGCCACGCCCACCGAGGCGGTCGCGTCCTCCGCCTCGGTGGTGCCCCGGCCGTCGTAGGCGAAGGTGACCTCGGGCGCGATCTCGAAGAACCCGCCGACCCGCGTCTCGCGCTCCAGCCACGGCTTGCCGCGGAACATGGGCACCCGGGTGTCGAAACCGATCCGCAGCGACCTGTCACCGCTCCCGGACGCGTCCCTCTTCGCGCGGCCGGTCACACGGCTTCCCAGGTCGATCCCTTCGACGAGGGGATCGATCTCCCAGGCGGCCCCCGGCACCGGCACCGAACCCACGGCCCGGGTGTCCCCGAGGACCTCCGCGAGGCCGGCCGGAGCGGTGGTGACCTCGGTCCTCGTATCGCTTCCGGCACGTACGCCGGTGACCCGGAACAGCGCGCCGCGCGGGGCCGCCCCGGTCGGCGGACTGGCCACCACATCACCCTTGCGCAGCGGGGCCGTCGAACCGGCGTCGTGGCTGACGACCGCCCGACCGGAGGCGGCGTCGTAGGAGGCGAGGGTGACCTGGGCGCCCGTGTCCCGCCCGGGCCGCCCGTCGGAAGGGCGGCTGACGGACGCGGCACCGCTGCTCGTGTTGCCCGGCGCGACCGGGAGTGTCGTCGTACGGTCACGCTCCTCGCTGTCGCCCGGCGCGGAGGAGGCACTCCGGCGGGGCGCTTCCGGCCGCTTCTCGGGAGAGCCGTCGTCCGGTGTGCCCGTCCGCGTGGTGGCGCCGACCGGACCGGGCGCGGTGTCCGCGCAGCCCGAGACGAACAGCGCGGCCGTGCAGACCATCGAGCACACCGCCGCGCTCGACCAGCGATTCATGGTGACCTCTGAGGTGTGGGGGAGCGGCCCCTACGACGGGACGCGAGAAGCACGCTACATAACCGTTAGGTATGCGTCCGTCCCGTCAACGGCCGCCGAATCACCGGGAGATGCGTGCACTCCGCCCCTGAACAGGCACTGCTCCCGCAGACCACCCGCCACGCACACGGCCACCCGGCGGACGACACTGCGCAGCCGGACTGCGCGACTCGGGGCCGGCCGGAGGCCACCGGCCGACGGCGAGGCGCGTCAGGTCAGCGCCGTCGCCGGCAACGACGCCGTCTCGGCGATCAGTTGACTGTCAGGTGCCGCGCCGGTGTCGTGCTTCGTCGTGAGGACGCTCATGACGACGGGGGAGCGGCCCGGGGGCCAGACGATGCCCACGTCGTGGCAGGTCCCGTACGCGCCACTGCCGGTCTTGTCGGCGACGATCCACCCGGAGGCAGTCCGGCGCACACAGCGAGCCCCGGCAGATCAAGGGCGATACACCTTGCCCGGCTGCGGTGTGGCCGGGGACATGAGTTCCGAGACCGTCACGAAGGTGTAGCCGCGCTTCTCGAGGACGGGGATCAGGTCTTCGACGGCGGGGATGGTGCCCGCGTACCGTTCGTGGAGCAGGATGATGCCGTCGCGGCCGACCTGGTCGAGGACGCGCTTCTTGATCAGTTCGCTGTCGGTGGTCTGGAAGTCCTTCGCGGTGACGCTCCACAGGATCTGGGCGAGGCCGAGGTCCTTCATGACGTTCGACACGTCGTCGTTGGTGGTGCCGTGCGGCGGGCGCATCAGCCTCGGAGCCTTTCCGGTGATTTCCGTGATGTCCTTCTGCACCGGGGCCATTTCGGCTCGTATTTCCGCCGGACTGAGTTTTGTCAGGTCCTTGTGCGACCAGGTGTGGTTGGCTATTTCGTGGCCGTCCCGCGCCATGCGGCGCACGGTTTCCGGATAGGTGTCGGTGTGGCCCTTTCCCTGAAGGAAGAACGTCACCTTGATTTTCTCGCGGTCGAGGATGTCGAGGAGTTTCGGGGTGGGTGCGCTGGGCCCGCCGTCGAAGGTGAGCGCCACGCAGCGGGCTTCCCGGCAGTCCACGGGCCCGGCGGCGGCCTTGTCCTTTGCGGCCTCGCCGCGTGCGTCGGCCGGGGAGACCACGCCGGTGAGCGTGCTGCACGAGGTCAGTGCCGACACGGTCAGGGCCGAGGCGAACAGCAGGGCGGCGGTACGGATGGTGCGGATCATCGGTGCTGGTCACCGCTCCCGGGCATCGGTCGGAGCGGTCCGCAGCGAGGCCAGGCCGTGGTGCGCCGCGAAGGCGAGGGCGGCGAAGCCGAGCGCGAGGAGGGCGAGCCGGCCGAGCGCGGCGCCGTAGAAGAAGTTGCCGAACAGGTATCCGGAAAGCAGCTGCGTCAGCCGCGTGGCGAGCGGCGCACCCCCGGCGACGGCGAAAACACCGACAACCGCCGCCGGCGCGGCGACGGCGAGGCGCGTCGAAGCAGGAACAGAAGACTTCATGTGTGTTTCCCTTTCATGAGCGGAACGCTCGACGGGAAACACGCTAGGAACGGGCGGTGCCCTTCATCTTCGGCGGAAAGTCTGCAGGTCGGGGTATCGAAAGGTGGAGTCGGGAAGCGGCCCCATACTTTGGTACAGAGAATTCTTCGACATCCGATCCGGAGTTTCCTGCCACGTACACTGGTGCGTCATGCAAGGCGCAAGCAGAAACCGGGCCAAAGAGCGGCTCACCGACGTCCTGGTCGTGGTGGCGGCCCTGGCGCTGTCGATGACCGTGGCTCTCGCGGAGACACGGGGCCTGTCGGTGTACCCGCGGCTGGTCTCGCATGGGGTTCCGTCTGTCACTTACGGGCTGCTGCCCCTGCCCGTCTTCGTGGGATCAGTCGCCGACGACCTGCTGCTGGTGGCCGGCAGCGCCCTGCTCTTCTGGCGCAGGCGGTGGCCCGTGGGCATCGCGATCTGCCTGGTGCTGATGGCGACCGTCACCCCACTCATCCCTGCCGCGCTGATCGCCCTGTTCACCGTCGCCGCCCTGCGCTCCATTCGCGAGACCTGGGCTCTGACCGCCCTGGCGCTCGCGCCGCTGCCGCTGTACTGCGTGCTGCACCGGCCGTCCGACACGGCGACGCTGGCCGGCGCCGTGACCGGCGCGGTGCTCGTGGGCGGCGCCGTCGGGTGGGGACTGTTCGTACGCGGGATGTACGCCGCCGCGGACCAGGCCGAGGTGCAGGCCGCGCTGCGTGCCGAACAGGTCCGCCAGCGCGAGCGGGAGTCCCTCGCCCGCGAGATGCACGACGTCCTCGCCCACCGGCTGTCCCTGCTCAGCGTGCACGCGGGCGCCCTCGAGGTGAACCACCAGGCCTCCCGGGAACAGGTCAGCGAGGCCGCCGGCGTCATCCGCTCCAGCGCCTACCAGGCCATGGAGGACCTCCAGCAGGTCCTCGGCGTACTGCGCACCCCGCTTCAGCCCGACGGTGCCAAGACCGAGCCGCCGCAGCCCACCCTGGCCGATCTGACCCACCTGATCGAGCAGTCCCGCGCGTCCGGCATGCACATCGACGTCACCCCGGCCGGGACCCTCGCCGAACTCGTCGCGGTGCCCGAGACCACCGGCCGCACCGCCTACCGCATCGTGCAGGAATCCCTCACCAACGCGCACAAGCACGCGCCCGGCCAGAGCGTGCGGATCCACCTCGAAGGCGCCCCCGACGAGGGCCTGACCATGCGGATCACCAACGAGATACCCGACAGCGCCCCCCGCGGACTGCCCGGCAGCGGCTCCGGCCTGAACGGACTCAAGGAGCGCACCACCCTGATCGGCGGCCTGCTCACCCACCGCCGGGACGGGCGGACCCACGAGGTCCGGGCGCAGCTGCCGTGGCCCGCATGATCGGCGTCCTGCTCGTCGACGACGACGCCCTGGTACGTGCCGGGCTGCGCCTCATGCTGGCCTCCGCCCCCGACATCGACGTCGTCGGCGAGGCCGCGGACGGCACCGAGGTCGAGTCCCTGGTCGACAAGCACCGCCCCGACCTCGTCCTGATGGACATCCGCATGCCCGGTCTCGACGGGCTGGAAGCCACCCGGCTCCTGCGCGCCCGCCCCGACGCCCCCGAGGTCGTGATGCTGACGACCTTCACCACCGACGACTACGTGCTGCGCGCACTGCAGGCCGGAGCCGCCGGCTTCCTCCTCAAGCACACCCGCCCCGAGCGGATCATCGAAGCCGTGCGGGCGGCCGCCGCGGGCGAACCGGTCATGTCCCCCGAAGCCCTGAGCCTGCTCATCAGCACCGTCACCACGACCGGCGAGGGCGCGCCGCCCGAAACGCCCGCCCGGTGGACGCCGGAGGCCCACGAGCCGCTGTCCCTGCTCGGCGACCGCGAACTGGAGGTCGCCCTCGCGGTCAGCCGCGGCAGGACCAACGCCGAGATCGCCCGGGACCTCTACATGAGCGTGCCCACCGTGAAGTCCCACATCTCCCACATCCTGGGCAAGCTCGACCTCAACAACCGCGTCCAGATCGCCCTGCTCGTCTACCGGGCGGGCCGTATCTGACGGGCCGCGTCCGGCGAGGGGGCGGGGGCCCGTCATCGACGCGGAGCGCGAGTGAGTTCTCGGTTCAGAAGACCTGCCCGAACTGATTGAACCTTTCGAAGAACTTTCCCGTACCGGTGATCCCGTCGGGCCGCCCGTCCGCGCCGCAGACGAATTCGAGGGTGCCGTGCCAGTCTTTGGCCCAGCCGAGGCCGCCCACGCCGTCCTGGTGCCAGTCGAACTGAATGGCGACTCCCGTCCGCGAGCCCCCGGAACCGCCGGCCTGGAACTGCTTCGCCCGCACGGCTATGGCGCCCTTGGCCTTCATGCCCGTGGGATTCTTCGCCTTCATGGGCCCTATTTCCTCGATGATTCGTACCGTGAAGTCCTTCATGTAGACGAGGTTCGCCGCCTCCTTGAGGGACTTCATCTCCTGGAGAACGCGGTTCGCCGACCGCTCGTGCGACTTGTACGTTCGGATGAGCTGCTTGGCCTTTTCAAGTTCACTGTTCAAGGTGCGCCACTGCCGCTCGTCCTGACCGCCCATCATGTCCCGCTTGAGGCGATCCCTGTCGGCCACCGCCTGCTCGTAGCGCGGCCGAAGGCCGGGGTTGCCCGCCGACTGCTGCTTCAACGTCTTGACCTGCTGATCAGCCTGATTCAGGACTGCCAGCAGCGCGTCCCATTGCTCCTTCGTGCGGCTGCCCCTGACTTGGGGGGTCAGGGTCGCCACGCGATCCTCGGCCTCGTTGATTTCGTCCGGATTCATGGCCGCGCGCTCTTTGTTGATCCTGTCCGTCAGCTCACCGACGACCTGCGACGCGTCAAGACGCACAGCGGTGTACGAGAACTCCAGGGGCAGTTGCAGACCCACACGCGTCTCGCACTGCTCGACGTCGACCACATTCGCCGGGGCCGCATGTCCAAAACGTTTCCGGATGGCCTCGATGGGCTTGTGCAGAGCCAGTCGGTGGTGGGTGAAGAACACCCCGCGCACCCCGTGCTGGCCAAGATTCTGGTCGACGTACGCATTCTTCAGGGCTTCGGGGAGGATGTGGACCGCGGCCGGTGACGTCGCTTCGAGGCTGGTGGAGGTGTTGAGGTCCTTGAGGATCGAGTAGATCACGTTCGTCGCGTTCGCGGCGATCATGCCCAGCGGACCCGTGGCCGCAAGTGCAGGAGTAACCATCTTCATCCCTCACTGGTTCGCAGTCGGGCCGTGCTCACGGTCCCGGACGACATCGGACGGAGTCGGGAAACCGCTCACGACGCTGCCACTTCTTCGAGGGAGATCTCGTAGGACTCCAGCACGGCGATGTGGTCCGCCGTCAACTGGGCGCCGTCCTCGACGGAACCCGTGAACGCGGCCAGCGCCTCCAGCAACCGCCTGACTTCCTCCTCGGGGTCCGTGGGCGGTTCCCGGCCCTCATCCTCGGCGGCCGGTTGCTCCTGTGGTTGCTCCAGATCCTGCGGGTAGTACGCACCCTCCGCGTACGGCGCGTACGCATCGCCCTGGTCGTACCCGTCGCTCTGCGCGTACGCCTCGCCCTGCGTGTACTGCCCGTTCGCGTCCTGGGCGTACTCCCCGCCCTGGGCGTACTGGCCCTGCTCGCCGTACCCACCCGCCCCGTCCTGCGCGTAGCCGTACTCGCCGTTCGCGTACTGCGGGTCCTGCGCGTACTCCCCGCCTCGGGCGTACGCGGCGTACTGGCCGTACTGCTCGTACTCGGCGGTCTGGCGGGCGGTGAACCACTCGATGAAGTGGCCGACCACATACAGCCGGTACTCCTCGGCCGGGACGCCCTCCGGCCAGGCGTGGATGTCCGGGCGCTCGGCGGTGAAGTCGGTGAAGTACTGCGCACAGTCGCGGAGATCGGACTCGCAGAGGAACTGGGAGAAGGTCCACCAGTGCCCGTACTCCTCCTGCGGCGCGGACTCCCACCGTTCCAGAACGGCGTAGTAGAGCAGGTTCGGATCGATCACGTACGACTCCTCGACGAGGCCTGAGCGGGGGCGCGGGATCCCTTCCACGTCGGCTGTTTGCGCCACTGTGTCGGAGCGGCGGACGCCCTCGCCATGCACTCCGGGCACCCGCGTGGGAGACACCGGCTGCCCCTTGAGGCACGGCGGTCGTCAGGGTGTGTGCTCGGTGCCGGCACGCCTTTCGAGGTCCTCGGCCGTGTCGGCCGCCCACTGCTGCAGCATGCGGGTGGTACGCAGGCCCAGATCCAGCGCGTACTGACCGAAGGACGGACTGCCCGGCGTGGTGCGGGCGGCCACGTCCTCCTTCAGCCACAGCAGTCCGTTCAGTGAGGCCGTGTGGCGTGCCTCCTCGGCACGCATGACGGCCGCCGCCTCGTCCGGGGGGAGCAGCGTGACGAGGAAGCCGCGGAGCCCGGACTCGTTGCGGACGCTGCGGTAGGGGTCCTCGCCGCTGACCCACTGGACGATCTCCTCGCGGCCGGCGTCGGTGATCGTGTAGATCTTCCGGCCCCGTCCGCCGCCCGCGTCCTCGACCGTGACGGCTCCGGTCTGCGCCATCTTGGCGAGCTCCGGATAGATCTGGCTGTGCTTGGCCTGCCAGACGAAGTTGACCGAGGCGTCGAAACGCTTGGCCAGTTCGTAGCCGGAGGCGGGCCCGTGGTGGGCCAGTGTGCCGAGCAGGGCGATACGGAGCGACATGAGACCAGGATACCTAGGAGTTGACGTGTAAGAACTTACATGTAAGGTCCTACACATGAAGGAGTCGTCCCGCTCGCACAGCGGGCTCTTGCTGGTCGCCGTTCTCGGCGGCATGTTCCTCGCGATGCTCAACCAGACGATCGTGGGCACCGCCCTGCCCCGGATCACCCAGGAACTCGGCGGCGAGAGCCTCTACACCTGGACCGTCACCGCGTACCTGCTCACCTCGACCGTCACCGTCCCGCTGTACGGCCGTCTCTCCGACCTGTACGGCCGCAAGCCCCTGCTGATCATCGGCATCGTGGTGTTCCTGGCCGGCAGCGCCCTGTGCGCCCTGTCGGGGAGCATGGGCCAACTCATCGCGTTCCGCGCCCTCCAGGGACTGGGCGCCGGTGGCCTGCTCCCGCTGTCCCTGGCCCTGGTGGCGGAAACGATTCCGCCGGAACGGCAGGGCCGGACCCAGGGAGCGGTCGGCGGCGTCATGGCTCTGAGCTATGTGGTCGGCCCCTACCTCGGCGGTGTGTTCACCGACGGCGCCGGCTGGCAGTGGGTGTTCCTGGTCAACCTGCCCCTCGGCGCCGTCGTGCTCGCCGCCGTCGCGCGATACCTGCCCGCGGGCGGCGGCGTACGCACCGCCGGACGCCCCGACTACGCGGGCATCGGCGTACTGACGGTCGGGATCAGCGCCCTGCTGATCGGGCTCACCATGAAGGGCGTCGACGGCCACACCTGGACCGACGCCGTGGTCATCGGACCCATCCTGCTCGGGCTGGTGCTCGGCGTCCCGTTCGTGCTGATCGAGCAGCGGGCGGCTCAGCCGATCATGCCGCTGGGCCTGTTCCGCAACCGGGCCCACACCCTGGCCAACGTCGCCTCGTTCTTCTCGGCGTTCTGCCTGTTCGCGTCCGTGGTGTTCCTGCCCCGCTACTTCCAGGAGGCCCTGGGCCACAGCCCGAGCCGCAGCGGGCTCCTGCTGTACCCGCTCATGATCGCCACCGTCGCCGGCAGCCTGCTCACCGGCATGCTGATCAGCCGCACCGGCCGCTACCGGCCCTGGCTGCTCGGCGCCGCCGCGCTGGCCGCCGCGGGCTCCCTGCTGTTCGCCCGGCTCACCCTGGACACCTCGATGTGGGCGATGTCGGTCTGGATGGTGCTGCTCGGCCTCGGTATCGGCCCCGCCCTCTCCGGACTGACCGTCGTCGTCCAGGAGGCGGTCGATCCCCGCGACCTCGGCACCGCCAGCGCCAACATCACCTTCTTCCGCCAGATCGGCGGCTCCGTCTGCCTTGCCGTGGCCGGCGCCCTCTACGCCGACACTCTCGCCGGCACCCTCGACCACGGGCTGCGCCAGGCCGAGGCCGCCGCCACCGCCCACGCCCTGCCCTGGCTCTCCGCCGTCGGGGCGGCCGCCTTCCTCCTCGCCGTGGCGTTCCTGCCGGCCACCCGCCGCAAGGCCGAGCGGACTCCGTCCGCCGGCACCCCGGTCAAGTCCCTGGTCTGACACAGCCCGCCACCCCGCCGACGTCCCGGTTCGCGCGAACCCACCCGCGCGACCGTCGACCCGCACGACCCCGACGAACACCCCCGAACAGGAGGAACCATGAAGCCCACCGACCACAGCACCGGACCGAGCAAGCCCTACCTCCTCGGGCACTACGCCCCGGTGTCCGACGAGACAGACGGCTTCGACCTGAAGGTCACCGGCACCCTGCCGCCCGACCTGAACGGCCGCTACCTGCGCAACGGCCCCAATCCCCGCCCCGGCGAGGACCCCGGCCACCTGTTCGTCGGCCACGGGATGCTGCACGGTGTCCGGCTGCGCGACGGCCGCGCCGAGTGGTACCGCAACCGCTGGGTGCGCACCAACAAGCTCGCGGGCGCCCCGTATCTACGCGCCGACGGCACCGTCGACCGCACCGCGGTGAACGCCAACACCCATGTCATCGCGCACGCCGACAAACTCCTCGCCCTGGTCGAGAGCGGCCTGCCGTACGAAGTCACCGCCGAGCTGGAGACCGTCGGCCCGTGCGACTTCGGCGGACGGCTCACCACCGCGATGACCGCCCACCCCAAGGAGGACCCGGTCACCGGTGAACTCCTCTTCTTCGGCTACGGCCCCACGCCCCCGTACGTCACCTATCACCGCCTGTCGGCCACGGGTGAACTCGTGGAGAGCCGGGAGATACCGGTCCCGGCGGGCCTGATGATGCACGACTTCGCCATCACCGAGAACCACGTCGTCTGGCTCGATCTGCCCGTCGTCTTCGAGCCCCGGCTGGTCGGCCGGAGCATGCCGATGCGCTGGGACGACGACCACGGCGCCCGGCTGGGGCTGATGCGCCGCGACGGCACGGGCGACGTGCGCTGGTTCGATGTCGACCCCTGTTACGTCTTCCACGTCGGCAACGCCCACGAGGACGCGGCCGGAGGGGTCGTGCTGGAGGCGGTGCGCTACTCCCACGAGGCGTACCACCGCATGTGGCAGGCGATGGGAGGCCATGTCGAGCATCCGCCGGCCACCACCGGATGGCTGCTGGGGGAGACCCAGGGCGGACGGGTGCACCGCTGGCGGCTGGATCCCGCCACGGGCACGGTCAGCGAACAGGCCCTCGACGACCGGTACGTCGAACTGCCCACCGTCAACGACGATCTGACGGGCCGTCGCAGCCGCTACCTCTACACCGTCGCCGAGCACGCGATCCTGAAGTACGACACCGTCGCGGGCACCTCGCGGTCCTTCGGCACGGGGCCGGGCACGTCACCGGGGGAGGCGATCTTCGTACCCGCGCGCGGTGGCGACGGTGAGGAGGACGCCGGCTGGCTGCTGTCGATGGTGTCCCACGGCATGACCCAGGGGTCCGAACTGCTGGTCCTCGACGCCGGCGACCTGACCCGCGTGGCCAGTGTCGAGATGCCCCGGCGGGTCCCCGCGGGCATCCACGGCAGCTGGGTGGCGGACGAGGGGAGGCCGACCACCGCCCGGTGACCCCGCACGCCTGTCGTGCCGGGTACGGCAACGCATCCGGCACGACGGGGTTCACCTCGCGCGGTATCGCCGCCCCTGCCCCGGCCGCCCGTGCTCGACCTCCACAACCGTCCCCGCGCCCATCAGCCGCTCCAGATGCAGCATCGCCGTTCTCCGCTCCACGGGCATCACATGCGGGCCCTGGACGTGCGGCCGGTACACCAGCCGGTGCCCGGCGATCTCCTCGACCGTCCGCGGCTCACCGAGGAACGCGAGCAGTGCCGCCTCCCGCCGCTCCACGACCCCGGCGAACGCGTCGAGGCGGCGCCCGAACTCCGCGGCGCCTTCGATCACGCCCTTCTGATGGGAGGTGCCGTACCAGCGCGCGTCGATCTCCCGGCACCGGCGCATCGACGCCTCGAAGTCCTCGAGATCGCTGCCGAGGTCGCCGTAGTACGGGCCGAACGACGTCAGGTCGATGTCCGCGACGAAGAAGAAGCCGTCAGGCTCGATCAGGAAGCCGCTGTGGCCCGCCGTGTGGCCGGGCAGGTGGACGACGGTGACGGTGCGCCCGCCGAGGTCGAACACGGCGCCGTCCTCGAAGCCGGTCGCGTCCGGGCGCCCCCGCACATGGAACTGGTCCCGCATCATCGTGTCGACCTCGGCCACCACGTCGGACGGAAGTCCGATCCCGGACACCATGACGTCACGGGAGCGCAGCGCCGCCAGGTCGGCCGTGTGGACCTGGACCGGCACGTCGTAGCGTCCGAGTCCGGCGATGTGGTCCTCGTGCGCGTGACTGACCAGGACCAGATCGGCGGGCGGCGCCGCCTCGACGAGGGAGAGCGACGGATCGACGACCAACGACGCCGTCGTGCCCCGTACGTGCAGTGAGTTGCCGTACGGATAGGCACCCTGCCGGGCCCCGACGAGCACACTCACCGCCCCGAACTCGGCCGTCGTGTATCCAGTGGCGCCCATGTCCCCGGCCATCCCGCCTTCGCTCGCCGCCCTCTCGCTCACATCCTCGCCGGGACCGGGCGGATCAACTCCCATGTGTCGACGGCGAAGTCGAGCGTCATGCCGTGCCGTTCGTACAGGGCGAGGGCGTTGCTGCTGTTGTCGGTGTCCACGCCGAGGCCGATCCGGTCGCGGCCCAGTGTCGCGTAGTGGCCGAACGCGTGACGCAGCAGGTGGCTGCCCAGACCCCGGCCCCGGGCCTGCCGCAGCACTCCGAGGTGGGCTATCCAGGCCATGGCGGAACGGTCGTTGCGGGTGCGCAGCACCGCCGCGTCGCCGAGGCCGTCGACATGGGCGATCCAGACCAGCGACCAGTCGGCGTTCTTGCCGTCGATGTCGTCCAGCCACTGCTCGTACGTCCGCGGCTGGAAGTCGAAGTGGTCGGCGAAGGACTCCTGCAGCAGGGCGTGGACGCGTCTGCGGTCGGGTTCGGAATCGCAGGGGCGCAGCGTCACACCGGGCGGCGGCGTCGGCAGGGCGTCCGCCGGGGAGAGGGGCCTGGCCAGGACGTTGTAGCGGCGGACCGTGCGCCAGCCCCTGGCCTGCAGGGCCTTCAGGTCGGTCGTGGGCGCGGTGTTGAGATGCAGGTGCACCACGGCCCGTGCCGCCGAGTTGGCCGCCGCCACGTCCACGGCGCGGGCCTCCATCAGGTCGAACAGGTGCAGGGCGCCGTCGGGCCGGTCCGGCAGCGCGTAGTGGTCCATGTCGATGCGCTCACCGCCGGAGTCGTCCCACAGCAGCCCGTACCCGACGAGCCGGTCGCCGGAGTACAACAGCCACGAGTCCCGCTCCAGGTCCACCTCCGGATGCCGCAAGTCGGCCTGGACATCGGCCAGTTCGGTGTCGGCGCGGCCGACTTCGAGCACATCGACCTCATTGAGCAGCGCACACACCGCTGCCGCGTCGTCGAGGGTGGCCGGGCGCACGGTCATGCCGGACGGCGGGCTGGCGTAGGTGGTCATGGGGCCACTGTCCGGTGGCCGCCACCGGGCCGCAACGGATTTTCCGGCAGCGGAACCAGGCCCGCGCCGCGGCGGCGTCGTACCGCTCGCTGACCGCCTCCGTCAGCCCTGCGGGCGCAGTCCCGTCAGCAGGATCTCCAGGGCCAGATCCGTGGCGTCCGCGAGCGGGGTGTCGTCCAGGAGGCCGCCGACGGCGAGGACGGCCAGTCCGTGCACGGTGGAGAAGGCGACCTGGGCCAGGCGGACCGGGTCGCCGGGGCGTATGACGCCGGCCTGCTGCGCCTCGGCGAGCAGCCGGGACGTGGTCTCCAGCGACTGATGGCCGAGCTCGCGCAGTTCTGCCCCGGAGCGGTCGTCGTGCTTGGCGGTGAACATCAGCGTCAGCAGCGCGTTCCGCTCGACGGCGAAGCCCAAGTACGCCCTGCCGAGGGCCTTCAGGCGCTGCTCCACATCGCCCGGTCCCTCCGCGGCCTCCCGCAGCCGCCGGTTGAACTCGGTGAAACCGTCGACCGCGAGGGCGTCCAGCAGGGCCTGCCGGTCGCGGAAGTGCCGGGTCGGTGCGGCGTGGCTGACACCGAGGTCGCGGGCGAGCCCGCGAAGGGAGAGCGCGACGGGCCCGGACTCCGCGAGCACGGCCTCGGCCCGTTCCAGCAGGGCGGCCCTGAGGTTGCCGTGATGGTAGGAGCCGTCGGCCACGGCGATCCCCTCCCGATGTTGTCAGTTGACTACAATGCTGGCGGATGCCAACATTGATTATGTCGTACTTTCCGGCCGAGAAGCGGAGTACCCGACCATGACCAGCATGTCCTACCGGGGAACCACGGCCCTCATCACCGGCGCCAGCGCGGGCCTGGGTGAGGAGTTCGCCCGCCAGTGGGCCGAACGCGGCGCCGACGTGGTGCTCGTCGCCCGGCGCCTCGACCGGCTCACCGCGCTGGCCGACACCCTGGAGCGGACGTACGGCGTCACCGCCACGCCGCTCGCCGCCGACCTCGCCCGGCCGGGCGCCGGATCAGCTCTGCGGACGGAACTCCAGCAGCGCGGCATCACCGTGCAGACGCTGATCAACAACGCCGGATTCGGAAGCCACGGCGCCTTCCTGGAGCAGGACCCGGACGAGATCACCCGCATGATCCAGGTCAACGTCGGCGCCGTCGCCGACCTGACGCGCACCTTCCTGCCCGACCTGGCGGCCGACGGGCGGGGCGCCCTGGTGACGGTGGCGAGCACCGCCGCCTACCAGCCCACCCCGGCGATGGCCGTCTACGGCGCCACCAAGGCGTTCGTCCTGAGCCTGACCGAAGCACTCGCCTACGAGACCCGCCACTCCTCGCTCCGTGTGCTGGCGGTGTCGCCGGGGCCGGTCAGCACCGAGTTCTTCGACGTCGTCGGCACGCAGGAGGCCGCGGTCGGGCGCATGTCGACCCCCGCCCAGGTGGTCACGGCGACCCGTCGCGCCCTGGAACGCCGCAGCACTCCGCCGAGCACGGTGGCCGGGCTGAGCAACCTCCTGTCCTCGCTGGCCACCCGGTTCGCGCCGCGCCGCGTCGTCCTGGCCACCGCGGGACGCGCCCTCGGCGCCTGACTACGGCTCAAGTCGCGACGCCGCCCGGCGAGCCGGTCGCGTCCCGTGAGCCGGCCGCTTTCCGCGGCCGGGACGCGTGCCGCGAGTCAGAATTCGCGGATCAGGTGGTCCACGGCATCAACGGGTGAGCGCCGTCCGGCCGTACGCTGGCGGACCGCTCCGTTGCCGAGGGCGCGCAGCCGCTTCCAGCCGGCGGTGACGGTGTGCAGGTCGCCGTGCCGCTCCAGCGCGGGCCGGATGTGGGCGAGCAGCCGGTCGACGAGCGCCGTCATGGGCGTCAGGCGCCGGGAACCTAGGTCGAGGCCCCGGCCGGTCAGGCCGTCACGGGCGGCACGCCAGCAAGCCGAACGCAGTGTCTCCGCGTCGGGCCGCGCGGGCTGGACGCCGGCCGCCACGTCGGTCAGCGCCATCGCCACCAGCGCCCTGACGACCGCCGCGAGCAGCACGAGGTCCTCGGTGGTGGCGGCGGCGTCCGCGGCCCTGATCTCCAGCGTGGGCACATGGTGGGAGGGCCTGATGTCCCAGTACAGCCCGCCCCGGTCCAGCACGGTCTCGGAGTCGATCAGATCGGCGACCAGGTCCTCGAAATGGGCGCGTGACGCGAAGTGCGGAGGAGGACCGGCCGCGGGCCAGCGGGCCCATGTCATGGTGCGCCAGCTCGCGTACCGGGTGTCGCGCCCCTGCCAGAAAGGCGAGTTGGCCGACAGCGCGACGACGACCGGCAGCCAGCACCGGATGTGGTTGCTGACCTTCAGCGCGGTGTCCAGGTCGGGCATGGCCACGTGCAGATGGCAGGCGCAGACGCTCTGCTCGTCGTCGAGCGCGCCGAACCTCGCGACGCTGCGGGCGTATCGCCGTCCGTCCGTCACGGGCGGCGGCAGCGGATGTTCGAGCACGGGTGTGCCGCTGGAGACGACGGCGAGGCCGTTGTCCGCCGCGGCCCGCGACACCGCGCTCCGCAGCGAGCGGATCTGCGCGGCGAAATCGGCGAGGCTCGTATGGGGGTCGGTGCGCACCTCGACCTGGTACCGCGTGATCTCCGTGGTGACGAGGTCGCCCAGCTCCGCCGACGCTGCCGCCACCACCTTGCCGGCCTCCGGGCTCACCGCCCGGGTGACCGGATCGACCAGCAGGTACTCCTCCTCCGCGCCCACCGTCAGCGCGTCCGCGGCCCCACCGTCGCCGGGCGGGCCGGCAGCGTTGGCCGGTGCAGGGTCTTCCGCGTCCGTCGCCCACTGCCCTCTGTTCACCACGTGACCATGCTGTCACACCGGGTCAACACGGCCTGTGCGTCGACGCACCACCGCGCGGCCTCTCGGCCACCGCCCCGCACCCGCGTGTCGGCAGGACCTGTCCCGCCACGACCAGCCGCATCAGCAGCAGCGCGATGTCGTCCGTGCGGGGTCCCGTGCGTTTCGCGTGGTCGATCAGGTCGGTGGCGAGCCGGTCCATGGGCTGGGGCGGGGCCTGTGCGAGCCGGGTGGCGAGGCCGTCCATGGAGTCGTCGAGGTCGACGCCGGGGGTCTCGACGAGTCCGTCGGTGTACAGGGCGAGGACGGTGCCGCTCTCCAGCGTGATCTCGGTAGTGGGGTAGTCCGCGTCGCGGTCGATGCCGAGCAGCAGCCCGGGCGGCAGGCGCAGGACCTCGGTGTGTCCGTCCGGGTGGCGCAGGATCGGCGGTGGGTGGCCTGCGGTGGCCAGGACGGCCCGGCCGTGGGCGAGGTCGAGCTGGGCGCACAGGCAGCTGACGAAGCGGTCCGAGTCCATGTCGACGAGCTGGCGGTTGGCCTGGGCGAGGGCCTGGGCCGGTGTGGCCCCGGTGGCGGCGTGGCTGCGCAGAGCGGGACGGGTGCGGCCCATCAGCGCGGCGGCGGTGACGTTGTGGCCCTGGACGTCGCCGATGACGGCGGCGGCGGTGGTGTCGTCCACGCGGACCAGGTCGTAGAAGTCGCCGCCGATGTCCATGCCGCGGACGCTGGGCAGATAGCGGGCCGCCACGTCCAGCCCCGGAAGATCCGGCAGCGAGTCGGGCAGCAGCGCCGCCTGCAGCGCCTGGGCGAGTTCCTTGCTCGTGTCGTACAGGCGGGCGCGTTCCAGCGCCTGCGCGATCAGACCGGCGAGAGCCGTCAGGATGATGCGCTGGCTGTCCGGGAAGGCATGGGGCCGGTCGAAGGCGAGCACACACATACCCACCGGCCGCCCGGACGCGACCAGCGGCAGAAACGCCCACGCGTGCAGCCCCTCCGGCAGCACGGCGCGCGGGTGGGCCAGCGCCAGCTCCTCGGCACTGGCGTAGAAAGTCGGCACACCGCCGGCGAGGACCTCCGCCTCGGGGGTCGGGGTGGTCAGCGCCGCTCCGTCGACGAGCTCCAGCGGCCGCGGGTTGTGGCCGCGGCATCCGACGACGCGCAGTCTGCCCTCCTCGGCCTCGAACAGGGCCAGGGTCTGCGCGTCGAAGGCCGGCAGGATGTCGGTCGCGACCAGCTCGACCACATCGCACATGCCGACGGCCTCGGAGAGGGCCGCAGCGAGGTGTACGACCTGGTGCAGCTCGCCCACGCGCACGGGACCGCCACGCGGCACTCTGGCCTCGGCCGGCACCCCCGGTGGGGCGGGCACAGGATCGGTCGGCGTGATACGGACGCTCACCCCGGACGGGTCGGGGTACAGATCGAACGCCAGCCACCGGTCCGGCGGGATCAGGCTGGTGAAGGACCCGGGCTGCCGGCTGACGACGGCCGCGCGGTGGCGGTCCTCGAAGGTGTTCTCGTCGCTCCACGACACCGCTTGCCAGGGACGGCGGCCGATCAGATCGGTGACGCTGCGGCCCAGCAGGTCGGCGGCGGTAGCGCTGATGAAGGTGATTCTGCCGCTGAGGTCGAGGGAGCAGCTGCCCTCCGGCAGGCGTTCGACGTAGTCCGCGGCGGCCAGAGCCTCGGCGGGCTCCCGCTCGCGGGCCGGCAGCCAGGGCAGTGTGCGCGGGAGCGCCGCGGCGGTCACCGGCCGGCCCGCGGCGGTGGCGTCCCGCAGCAGCCATCCGATGCGCCGGCAGGCGCTGTCGACCCGCCGGGGGTTCGTGCCGATGGGCCCGGCGGTGTCGGCGGAAGGCCAGAGCAGCAGCAGCGTGCCCCAGACCGTGATGCCGGTGAGGATCGGCGCCGCGGCCATCGCGTAGTCGTAGGGCAGGGCGATCGCCGTGCGCGGGTAGCGCCGGGCGAGTTCCTCGGTGCGGCTGAACCACAGCAGCCGCCGCTCCCGCGCCGCCTCAGCCACCGGAACGTGGCTGGTCAGGCCGATGCCCAGCCAGGGTGTCAGGTACTCCGCCGGGATCCCCGCGGTGACCTCCAGACGCAGCGCCTTCCTGTCGGGTGTGAGCAGGAAGAGGGCTGCCGCGTGCGCGCCCGCGTCACGCACGGTGAGACCCAGCAGCCGGTCCAGCTCCGCCCGCCCGGACGGCGGTGAGGCGCCGTCGTCCGCAACACCACGCATGGCACCACCGTACGACCGCACCCACCGGCCCCGCGCGACCAGGCCGGGTCCGCCCGCCGGCCGTGAAATGGCCCGGATTCTCCGCCGGGAAATGGTCCGCACCTCGCCGCGGCGGTCCGCATACGGTCGGGGCCATGACGGCAACAGCACCCGCCCCGATCAGCGTCAGCGTCTTCCTCTCCGCCGGTGACCTCACCGAGCGCTACACCCGGCCGGCCCGCGAGTTCGCGGAGCTGCTCGGCGAGCGCGGTCACACACTGGTGTGGGGCGGTTCCGACACCGGGTTGATGAAGGTCGTCGCCGACGGTGTGCGGGCGCGGGGAGGGCGGCTGACCGGGATCTCCGTCGGCTTTCTCCGCAAGTGGGCCCGGGAGGACGCCGATGAGATGACGTTCGCCGAGGATCTCGCCGAACGGAAGGCCCTGCTGCTCGGCCGGGGCGACGCGGTGGTGGTGATGCCCGGGGGAGTGGGCACGCTGGACGAGGTGACCGAGGTCCTGGAGCTGAAGAAGCACGGACTGTACGGCAGGCCCGTGGTGCTGTTGAACACGGAAGGTTTCTACGACGGGTTGATCCGCCAGCTCCGGCACATGGACGAACAGGGATTCCTGCCGCTGCCCCTCGCGGAGCTGCTGTTCGTCGCCGACACCGGCGCCGAGGCACTCGAACTCCTGGAGAAGCACGTCGGAGCCGAAAAGGCGCCCGAGGCAGTGCCGCATTCCGCCTGAGGGTCCCACCGGCCGTGGCCGTGTGCCGAGCAAGCCGGTACGACGGGCCCGGCACGGGCGGGCACGGGCGGGCCAATTGCTCAACCCGCTGTGCATTGGCGACCGCACACGCCCGCCGGACAGCCGCTGAACAGCGCTCATCACCAGGAGTGACCCTCCGGCTACCGGACGCGGGAAACCTGGCCCCCCGAGGTGCCGTCTTAGGCGGCGCAACCGCGTTCCCGGGCGACGGGTGACAGCAGAGCGGCAGTGAGCCGGCTCGGACCCGCCTTCGAGGAACGCACGAGGGGGAGGCGCGTGACCGAGCGAAGCCGGCGAACCCGGGCGGCACACAGGGCTCCTGACCCGCCGCGACGTGGCACGGTCAGGTGGGCACGCCTCGTCGCCGCGGTCGTGGTGGGCGCTCTCCTGGCAGCCGCGGCCGTGGTCGGGTACGGCTACCTCAGCGTGGAGAACAGCAGAAAGACCGTGGATCTCGACAAGGCACTGGGCACCGAGCGGCCGCGGAACGTCGACAACGGCTCGCTGGACATCCTGCTCCTCGGGTCCGACTCACGTGCCGGCGACAACTCCGCGTACGGCCGGGACGAGGGATCCTCCCGCTCCGACACCGCGATGCTGGTGCACCTGCGGGAAGGGCGTAAGAGCGCGACCGTGGTGTCCATACCGAGGGACACGCTGGTCCACCGGCCCCGGTGCACGGGCCGCGGCGGAGGAACGGTGGCGGCGCAGGACCGGGCGATGTTCAACTCGGCGTACGAGGTCGGGGGTCCCGCGTGCGCCGTCAAGACCGTGGAGCACCTGTCCGGCATCCGCCTCGACCACTACCTCGAGGTGGAGTTCTCCGGATTCAAGGACATCGTGAACGCGCTGGGCGGGGTCGAACTCACCACCACCCGACGCGTCGTGGACTCGGACAGCCGCATCGACCTGCCCGCGGGCAGGCACAAGCTGAACGGTGAGCAGGCGCTGGCCCTGGCCCGCACCCGAAAAGGGGTGGGGGACGGCAGCGACCTGGGCCGGATCGAGATACAGCAGGCGGTGTTCACCGCCCTGCTCGCCCGGGTCGAGAAGGTGGGCGTGTTCACCGACCCGACGGAGTTGTACGAACTCGCCCGGATCAGCGCCCGGTCGGTCACGACCGACGAGCGCCTCGCGTCGACACGCGCGCTGATCGAGTTCGGGAGGGGCCTGAAGGGACTCGACCCCGACAAGGTCCGCTTCCTCACCCTGCCGGTCGCCCTGGACACCCTGGACCCCAACCGGGTCGTGCCGCTGGAGAAGCAGAGCCGGCGGCTGTGGCAGGCGCTCAGGCTGGACCGGCCCGTTCCCGGCGACATCGAACGCCACGCGGGGGCGGCCCGGAACCAGGACGTCATCAAGACGGATGACGAACCCGCACGCTGAAAACGGCTCCTGCGCCGGCGTGCATCGAATCTCGGCCGGACGTCCGGAATTGCTCAGTTCCCCGGCGCGATTCACCTCGGCCGGATCGACTTCCCGAAATGGACGCTGCCTCATCAGCCGGGCAGAACATCAAGAATTCCCATCCGGCGAAAGCCGCTGCGGGGAACGTCCGGTGAAATCGTCCCCTTTCTCCAACCGCGGAAGTCGCTAGCACGGCATATCCGCGAAGTCAATTGTGGCCGGCGTCAATTCTGCAGCGCCGTCGGCCGGGGATCCTCATTCCCCGCAGATACCTCTTCCGCGATGACCCCTTGACGTGCCGGCCAGGCGGAGGAGCGAAACATGCGGATGGGAACCCGTGGGCGAATAGCCACTGTCGTCCTGACGATAGTGGCGGCGATGGTGGTGGCCGCGGCGTGGACCGAAGGAAGCCGGCGCGGCGGACAGGAAACCGGCTCGGCCTCGCGCCCGACGGCTGCCGCACACAACGACGAGGTGAAACCTTCTGCCTCCGCTGCACGCGACACGGAGGACGCCGGACCGAAGGAACGGAACAACGAGCCGAAACCGCCGCCCTCACCGACGAATTCGCCGCCTTCGCCGAAGCCGGTAAGCGAGGAACTCAGCCGCTCGTCGGAGGGCGGTCCGAAAGCGGTGAACATCACCATCGACGACGGACCGCATCCGCAATTCACGCCGCGGATGCTGGACGTCCTCGCGGAGTACGGGGCAAAGGCGACGTTCTGTGTCGTGGGCTCGGAAGCCCGCAGGTATCCCGGACTGGTGAAGCGGATCGTCGCCGAGGGGCATCGCCTGTGCAACCACGCCGCCTCGCACGACTCCACCATGGACAAGAAGTCGAGGTCCTATCAGGCGAAGGAGATCCTCGACGGGGCACGGGCCATCACCGAGGCCTCCGGCGGCGTCCCGCCGCTGTACTACCGCGCACCGGGAGGAGCTTTCACGGCATACAGCCGGAAGCTGGCCGCACAGCACGGTATGCGACCGCTGGGCTGGAGCGTGGACGCCCGTGACTGGGAACTGCCCGGTGTGGACGTCCTGGTGAGACGGGTGCAGTCGCAGCTCGCCAACGGGCCGACCGTGCTCCTCCACGACGGGGGCGGCGACCGCGCCCAGTCCGTCGAGGCGCTGCGCCGGCTGCTGCCGTGGATCGAGCAGCGGGACCGCACCTTCGGCTTCCCGACGCGCTGACCGGGATGACACCCACCGCTCGAGAGAGGCGGTCGGAGCACCGTCGCGCCTCATCGATACCCCGGGCCTTTGATGGGCCCTTCACCCTCACCTTGCTTAGCCTATCGAGATTCGATAGATTTCCATCGCTGCTCGATTGAAAGGGTGAAGTGATGGGACAGCTGACAGTGCTGGCACTGCGCGTCGTACTGGGGGCGCTGCTGGCCGGATCGGTGTTCGTGCAGACGGTGATGGTGCCGCTGCTGGCCATCGACATGCGAGGGCTCGACGCGGAGGTCGCCCATCTGCGCACCCCGGTCCTCGTGATCGTGGTCCTGGGCGTGGCCGCGGTCCAGGTCGTCCTGGCCTGCGTGTGGCGGCTGGTGACGATGGTGCGACGCGGAACGGTGTTCTCCCACGCCGCCTTCCGCTACGTGCACATCGTGATCGGCGCGATCGTCGCTGCCGCGACACTGGTGTTCACACTCGGGGTGGTTCTCGCACCCGGCGAAGCCGTCCCCCCGGGCATCGTCCTGCTGATCGGCGGTCTCGGCCTCGCCGCCCTCGGGGTCGCCCTTGTCGTCCTCGTCCTGCGCATGCTGCTCGCCCAGGCCGTCGCACGCGACGTCGAGGCCAGCCGGATGCGGGCCGAGCTGGACGTGGTGATCTGATGCCGATCGCCGTCGACATCGACGTGATGCTCGCCAAGCGGAAGATGTCCGTGGGCGAACTCGCGGAACGTGTCGGGATCACACCCGCCAACCTCGCGGTCCTGAAGAACGGCCGCGCCAAGGCGGTGCGCTTCTCCACCCTGGCCGCCCTGTGCGAGGTGCTCCAGTGCCAGCCAGGGGACCTGCTGCGCTGGGAGGGCGAGAGCGGCCCGGACACCTGACCGGGACGCCGGACCCGCCGCGCGATCCGGGCCGGGCCCGGGTGTCGCTCATCGCCGACAGGGGTAGCGGATGTCCCCGGGCGCGAAGCGGGCCCGGGTCGACGACGGGAGGCGCCGGCCGGGCTCGCGGGGTCCGCCCGCCCCGCATCGGCCCGAGGGCGGTGCGGGCGGGGTCTGTCCTGCTACCGGCGCGATCGGCGCCGCTCCTGGTAGTAGGCGGCCTTCTCCTCCGCGCGGCAGCGCCGGCACTCGCACGGCGGCCATCCGGCATCGGCGAGCGGGCCGAGGCCGTCGCTGCTGCCGAAGGACTTGTGGTCGTCCCATGTGACGCCGCTGTCACGGGACACCTGAAGGGTCAGCAGGGGCACGGTCGCGATCTGCGGCAGCTTCTCCGGGCGGGGCAGGAACTCGGACCAGCGCGTAGAGCCAGGACTTGGCCCGGAGCGCCGGCGGCCCTCGGCGATCAGTCCGCCTCGTCGCGTCCCCGCAGTTCCTCCCGGTAGGCGTGCGCCATCGTCGTCGCCCGGGTGAACCAGTCCGTGAGGACGGCGATCTCCTCGGGCGAGTAGTCGGCGAAGAGCGTGCCGAGGCGGGCGTAGTACGGCTCGTACAGGGCGTAGACACGCGCGACCGCGTCCGGCTGCGCGGACACCCGCACGCGGCGGCGGTCGTGCGGGTCGGGGCGGCGGGTGACGTAGCCGGCGCGTTCGAGACGGTTGAGGATGCCGGTCACCGCGCCCGTCGTGACATGGACGCGGGTGGCCAGGTCGCCCGCGGTGAGCAGGTTCTCTCCGGCCTGGAGGACATAGGCGAAGCAGGTCAGGTCGGTGACGTTGAGGCCCAGGCGCTGGGCCATCTCCTGCTGGCCGACCAGGCTGGCCGCGATGAGGTCGTCCATCGCCGACAGCGCCTCGGCGGCCGTGGCGGGAGGGCGGGTCGGCGGCTGGGCTGTCATCGAAGGCTGCTTCCTCTGTGTCCGCGCTGCTTCTTGCTGGGTCCCTTGATATCTGCTTTCGATTTCTCTTACCTTGTAAGATATTAGGCACTGCAACTTCTTAGATCGTGAGGTTTCTATGTCGCTGTACGACGAGGGGCATACCGTCGCCGGCTGGACCGGGGTCGCCGTCACAGCCGTCGGAAGCTCCGTGGCGGGCGTCGGCGTGTGCGTCGTCTCGGGCGCCCTCATAGGGCTCGGGCTGGCGATCGTCGCACTGGGCGCCCTGATCACCTGGGGTCTGCACCTGGCGGGGTGGGGCAAACCGCCGGGAGTGCGACCGCGCGAGGAGTGGGGCATGCGGGTACGGGATCCGCACGCGCGGGCCGGGCACCCGGAGTGCCTCGGATGCCGCCTCGCGGGCCGCGGGCGCCGGAACGAACGGCCCGTGCCGGTTCCGGCCCCGACCGCGGGGGCCGATCGCGCGGGCACGGACGCCCGCGGCGCCGACGCGGTGGGCGCGGGGGCCCGCCCGGACCTGGCACGGGAGACGACCTGACCGGCGCCCGGCCACGAGGGGGAAGCCTCCGGCGCCGGGATCAGGACAGACCCGTGTGCCACCGGAGGCCGGCTCGATCGAGGCGGCCCGCCGCCGACGACTGAGCCGGGGACGCCCGCACCGGCCCCACTCCTCGCATGGGGCCGGAACCCCCGGGTCGACGGGCGCACCCTGGGTAGGGTCACGACGTGACTCGGAAGAAGCACCCCAAGGCCGCTCCCGCGCCGCGCACCCGGACACCGGCGGCAGCCGCCGGGTTCCTCGCGGCGCAGGAGATCACGACGACGGAATGCCGCGGGTGCGGCAGCCAGGTGTCGGGCGTGAACGGACGCTACGCCTGCGGTGTCTGCGGTTGGACGAACCCCTGGCACGAGGGACATCAGGACCTTCCCACGGCCGAGGCCGACCCCGACTGGCCCGGCCGCAAGCGCGGTTCCTGAGGCACCGGTCCGCCGCCTCCGCAGCCTGGACCGGACGGCCGAAGCCCTCGCCGGGAGCAACGCGTGTGGGGCAGTTGCTGGACGCTGAGGCGATGCACGGGCGTTGAGCGCCTGTGCGCCCCGCAGACCCCCTTCCCCGGCACCGGCCGCGCCGCGCACGGTCCCATACATGGCGGATACAGGCGAAAGCCAGGAATGCGTCGGCCGTGGTGACGGGACCCGCTGCCCGTACGGCGCCACACTCGATCCGGACATCGGACCGCCGGAGTACCGGTGCGACGACTGCCGGCACCACTACGAGCTGGACTGCACCGAGCCATGGCGCCGGGCGGACGAGGACGACGTGCTGACCCGGCCCACGGGCGATCCGGGCGAGCCCGGAACAGGGACCGCGGCATAGGACGCCCGAAGACCTGCGACCCGAAAGGGGCGTCCGTCCGGGTACTGCGACACCGCCGGGCGCGAATGTCCCGGGCCCGGCACCGCACCTGTGCTCCCGTGATACCGAGCGCCGCGCACCGGCCCGGCGCACACCCGCGGAGGTCACGAGGTGCGGCGCTGGCGAGCTCTGATGGTCCTGGGGACGGCACAGTTCCTGATGGTTCTGGACACGTCGGTGATGAACGTGTCGATCAGCCAGCTGGTGGAGGACTTCGACACGGACGTCACCGCCATCCAGGGCGTCATCACCCTCTACACCCTGGTCATGGCCGCCTTCATGATCACCGGCGGGAAGCTGGGCGACATGCTGGGACGGCGCCGCACGTTCGCGCTCGGCCTGGCCGTGTACGGCGTCGGATCCGCGCTCACCGCGGTGGCCCCGGCCCTGTGGACCCTCGTCCTCGGCTGGTCCGTCATCGAAGGGCTCGGCGCGTCGCTGGTCCTGCCCGCCCTCGCCGCCCTGGTGGCCGGAGCGTACCGAGGCAGGGACCGGGCCGTCGCCTACGGGGTCATCGGCGGCCTGGCCGGAGCGGGCATCGCGGTGGGACCACTGGTCGGCGGCTGGGTGACGACGTACCTGACGTGGCGGCTGGTCTTCGCCGGTGAAGTCGTGCTGGTCGTGGCCATGCTGTGCTGCATCAAGTGGATTCCCGACGAACCGCGCACCGGTCCGCGCATCCGGCTCGACGCCGTCGGCGCCGTCCTGTCGGCGCTGGGGCTCGCACTCGTGGTGCTCGGCGTCCTGCAGAGCAGTACGTGGGGATGGCTGCGGCCCCGGAACTCCCCCGTCACCGTCTTCGGCTTCTCCCTCACCCTCTTCGTCATCGCGGCCGGCATCGCCGTCCTGTGGCTGTTCCGGGAATGGGAGAGACGCGAGGAGACCCGGGAACGCGAACCCCTCATCCGGTTCTCTCTGCTCACCGTGCCGCCGCTGCGCGCGGGCCTGACCATGCTGCTCAACCAGAACCTCATCCTGCTCGGCCTGTTCTTCACCATCCCGCTGTACCTCCAGGTCGTGCAGGGCTACAACGCCTTCGAGACCGGCCTGCAACTCCTGCCGGTGTCCGCCACCATGCTGGTGTCCGCCATGAGCGGGCCCCTCATCGGACGGTTCGCCGGGCCCCGCACGGTGGTACGACTCGCCCTCCTGGTGCTGCTCGCGGCGATCCTGTGGCTGCTCGCCACGGTCGAGCCGCAGATCGACACACAGTCCTTCGCCTGGGCGATGGGCCTGCTCGGACTCGGCATGGGCCTGCTCGCCTCCCAACTGGGCAACGTGACCCAGTCCGCCGTGGGGGAGAGCGCCCGCAGCGAGGTCGGCGGCCTGCAGTACACCGCGCAGAACCTCGGCTCCTCCCTGGGCACAGCGCTCATCGGATCGCTGCTGATCGGGGCCCTGGTCAACGCCTTCACGACCCGGATCGAGGACAACCCCGCCATCTCACAGGCGGCACGGGAACAGACCGGCATCGCCCTCCAGGCCGGAGTCAGCTTCGTCAGCACCGACCACGTACGAGCCGCCACCCAACGCGCCGACCTGCCACCGGCGGAGGCCGACGCGATCGTCGACGCGTACGCCGACGCGCAGATCCAGGCACTCAAGGCAGCCGTCCTGGCCACGGCGGCGGTAACCCTGGCGGGTTTCCCCTTCACCCGCCACCTGCCGAGAAGGAAGCTGGGCGAACGCCAACAACCCACCACAGCGGGTTCCCCCTGAACCCGCGGCCATGGCGTTTGCGCACGCAATCCCCGTATGGCACAGGTGCCTTCCTCCCGGCCGCGACCGGACTCTTGCCATCCTTGTCCGTGTACGCCGCCCGACAACCGCCGCAGCACACGTATCGAGGAGCGTTCCGCCTCATGACGGAAGGCGCCGCTGATCGCGTTCGTAAGCTGAACCTCTACCGCCGCACTCCGATCTCGTCGCTGCCGGACGGAAGACGATCGAGGTGCGGGTGAAGTACCCCCACCTCGAAGCCCTCGGCGCGCTCGCCGTCCGGATCGAGCTGCTGCCTCAGTAGGCCGGCCCCACGGTTCCCACCCGAGCCGACCGCAGGGCATCCCGGCAGCTTTCGCATCAGCGCCGCGCCCCTCTCCCGCACCCCGCCGGACGGCCCGAGGGCGCGCCACGCCCATGTCGTGGTTGGGACATGTCGCGGTTGCGCCAACTGGGAGTCGCGTCAGCGTCGCGAGCCTCTCGCGCACCCCGCTCGACCGCTTGAGGGCAGCGCGTGTCGGAGTTAGGACATGTCGCGGTTGCGCCATCTCAATTCGTAGACGCCTTCGAACTCTTCCACGCATGATCGGCCGGGTTGTGAATTGCAGGTGGACGAAGGGCTCTAACTCATGTCTTCAAGAAGCCGCCTCAGAGCGGCGATAGCGGCGGGGCTGGTACTGGTCGCCGGAGGTGTGCCGGCCGTGGCCACGGCGCAGTCGGCTCCTGCCGGTGCCGCCGCACGTCCCACCGCCGCGACGAAGGGCTCATCCGCCACGGTGCGGCTGATCACGGGTGACCGGGTGACCGTGACGACGCTGCCCGGGGGGCGGCGCGTCGTGTCGGTCGAGCCCGGACCCGGCCGCGAACACATGCCGTTCAAGCGGATCGAGGGCGACGACAAGGCGCTGACGGTCATGCCGTTCGACGCCGAGCCGCTGGTGTCGGCCGGCGCTCTGGACCGTCGGCTGTTCGACGTGACGGCCCTGATCGAGGACGGCTTCGACGAGGCCCACACCTCCGCGCTGCCGCTGATCGTCTCCTCGCTGCCGGAGCCGTCGCGGGCGGGTGCCCGTGTCACGGATCGGGCGGCGAAGGCCGCGGCGTCGACCGCCGACCGCCTGGTGGCGCTCAACTCCGGCAAGGCGCCCGCCCGCAGCCTGGAGAGCATCGACGCCCGTTCGGTGCGGGTCGCCGGCCAGGACCTGGCTGCCTTCTGGAAGACGCTGAACCCGGGCAAGAAGTCGGACGCCGCGCGCGCCGAGGTCACCCCGCGGATCGCGCTGGACGGCAAGGTGGAGGCGGTGCTGGACCGCAGCACCGCGCAGATCAACGCCCCGGCCGCGTGGAAGGCCGGTTACGAGGGCCAGGGCGTCAAGGTCGCCGTGCTGGACACCGGCATCGACGCGAACCACCGCGACCTCGCCGACCGGATCGCGGGCGCGAAGGACTTCTCCGGCAGCGGCAACACCGGCGACCACTTCGGTCACGGCACGCACGTCGCCTCGACCGTCGCCGGCACCGGTGCCGCGTCCGGCGGGACCCGCCGCGGTGTCGCGCCCAAGGCCGACCTGCTGATCGGCAAGGTCCTCGACGACAACGGCTACGGCTCCGAGTCGGGGATCATCGACGGCATGGAGTGGGCGGCCGACGAGGGCGCCAAGGTCGTCAACATGAGCCTCGGCGCGGACGTCCGCACCGATGGCACCGACCCGATGAGCGTCGCCCTCAACGCCCTGACCGAGTCCACCGACACACTCTTCGTCGTCGCCGCGGGCAACTCGGGCCCGGGCCAGTACTCCGTCGGCACGCCCGGCGCCGCCGACGCCGCCCTCACTGTCGGTGCCGTCGACCGCGACGACACCCTCGCCTCCTTCTCCAGCCGCGGCCCCCGCTACGGCGACGACACCGTCAAGCCCGATGTGACCGCCCCCGGCGTCGGCATCATCGCCGCCCGCGCGGCCGGCACCTCGCTGGGCACCCCGGTCAACGCCGACTACATCGCGCTCGACGGCACCTCGATGGCGACCCCGCACGTCGCCGGCGCCGCCGCGCTGCTGGCCCAGCAGCACCCCGACTGGAGCGCGCAGCAGCTCAAGGACGCGCTGATCAGCACCTCCCACACGGTCGCCGGCACCAAGGTGACCGAGCAGGGCGGCGGCCGCGTCGACCTGGCCACGGCCACCGGCCCGCTCACCGCCACCGGCACCCTCGCGCTGCCCGCGGTGGACCTCGGCGAGGAGAGCGGACCGCGCCAGGCGGCGACCGTCCGCTACACCAACACCGGCGACAAGCCGCTGACGCTGTCCCTGTCCGTCAAGCTGGCCACCAACTCCGGCCGCGCGCTCGCGGACGGCGTCGTCAGCGTCGACTCCGGCACCGTGCAGGTGGCACCCGGCGCGACCGCGCAGGTCCCGCTGAGCACCGACACCGCGCAGGCGGTCCGCGGCCGGTACTTCGGCTACGTCACCGCGAAGTCAGCCGACGGCACCGTGCTCGCCCACACCACCGTCTCCCTCGCGGTGCACGCCCCCAAGCACCGGCTGACCGTCGTCTTCCGCGACCGCGACGGCGAGGTCGTCCCCGGTGCGTATGCGCAGATCTGGGGCGCCGACGGCGTGGTGGACTTCACGGACCCGCACGCGGGCGTCGCCTTCGTGGAAGAGGGCACGTACCAGATCAGCGGTGGCTTCTACGAGAGCGGCGAGGACGGCACCGCCAGGTACGGTGACGTCGTCGTCCCCGAGGCCAAGGTCACCAAGGACATGACGGTGACGCTGAACGCCGCCGAGGCGCGCGAGGTGAAGGTCAACACGCCCCGCCCCGCCGAGCGGTACGGCATCCTCGACGCCGTCTACTACCGCCAGATCGACGGGAACGTCCGCAACGTCGGCACCATGATCTGGCCCACGGACCACTACTACACCAACGCCACCGCCCCGGTCACCGACGGCGCCTTCGAGTTCAGCCTGCGTACGCAGATGAAGGCCCCCGAACTCCGGGCGAAGGTCTCCGGCCGTCCGCTGGAGCTCACCCCCTCCTACGACCCGATGTCGCCGCCCTTCAGCGACAAGGGCGTCCGGCTGACCGCCGCGGACGCCGGCACGGCGCAGGCGCCCAGCTTCCGCGGCGTGCGCGGCAAGCTGGCCGTCGTACGGGACGACTACTCGGGCGGCTACGACAGCGCCGCACTCGAACGTGCCGCGCTGGACGCGGGCGCCGAGGCGCTGATGGTGGTGTATCCCGCGGGTGTCAGCTACCGCGCCGAATGGCTGCCGGTGCGTGAGCGGCTGGTCCTGCCCGTCCTGCGCGCCTCCTCGGCGGACGGCGCGGCCCTGCTGGAGCGGGTGAGGAAGGGCACCACGAAGGTGGAGTTCTCCGGCACCGTGCGCAGCCCGTACATGTACGACCTGGCGCTCACCAAGAGCGCCGTCCCCGCGCAGGCGGTCTTCAACGTCTCGGAGCGGGACACGGCACAGGTGAGCGGCCGCTACACCCGCACCGGCGCCCCGACCTGGGCGAGCGAGCAGCGCTTCGCCTGGCGGCCCTACCAGAACGTCGCGTTCTACGGGTACGACCGCTACGTCCCGGTGGGACAGGAGCGCGTCGAGTACGTGAGCACCGGCGACACGCAGTGGCAGCACGCCGTCGCGTACGGCCCCGTCGACCAGCTCGCCTCGCCGCTGCAGGGCGGCATGCGCGACGACCTGCACACCTACCGGCCCGGTCAGCGCACCACGGAGGACTGGTACCGAGCCGTCGTCCGTCCGTCGATCCCGCGCGGTGGGCACCTGCCGTCGGTGCGCGACGGAAACAACCTGGCCGTGTACGTCTCGGACTTCAACGACTCCTCCGAGACCGTCCACTGGTCCCACGCCCAGTTCGGCGGCGTCAGCGACAAGTCCGAGGCGGTGCTGTACCGCAACGGGAAGCAGATCGCGGAGTCCGGCCAGGGCGCATGGGCCAACTTCGAGGTGCCGGCGGGCAACGCCGAGTACCGCCTCGACCTGGCCACCAGCCGCGCCTCCGACAACTGGCGCTTCGGCACCGGCACGCGCACCTCGTGGACGTTCCGCTCGGACACGACCAGCACCAAGACCGTGCTGCCGATGCTCCAGCTCGACTACGACGTACCGGTCGACCTGCGCAACGCGGTGGGCTCGCAGCGCAAGCACACCCTCGGCCTGGGTGTCCGCATGCAGGACGGCCTGGCCGCCCCGAGCGGGGTGAAGCTCAAGGTCGAGGCGTCGTACGACGACGGCAAGAGCTGGACCCGGGCCACCACGGCCCGCAAGGGCAGCGGCTTCACCGCCACCGTCGAGCGGCCCTCGCGCGTCCACGGTGACGCGTACGTGACGCTGCGGGTGACCGCGACCGACGCGGCCGGCAACAGCGTCCAGCAGACGGTCGACCGCGCCTACCAGCACCGCGGCGCCTGAACCGCACAGTAATCACACCGCGGCCCGACCCGGCCGCAGCAGCACGGCGGGTGTCAGAGGCCTCAGGCCCCTGGCACCCGCCGTGTCATGTCTCGTGGTCGAGCGTCACCCGCGCATCACGAGAGCTGCGCCCACTCCTCGTCCGTGGCCATGGCGGTGAGCTGCTCGACGGTCAGCACGGGTGTCGTACCGGCGGCCGGCCGGTCGATGTCGTCGGCGTTGTACGCGGTGACGGCGACCCGCAGCCCGCCCTCGCGCAGGGTGTCGGCCGACCAGGTGACCAGGCCGCTCGCGCTGTCCGTCTGCTTCGACGTGGCCAGCAGCGTTCCGTCCGACAGGCGGGTGGAACCGCCGAACAGCTGGTCCTTTGCCCAGGACATTCCCGTCTGCACGTTGACGTCGACACGGGAGGACGCCTTGCCGTCCGTCACCACGACGTAGGCGCTCTCGCCGTTCTGACCGCCTTGCGCGGTCACTTCGAACCCCGACGGCACCATCGCGACCACGGTCGCCCGGAGTTCGGCGGCGGTCAGACCCCGGACGCTGCCGATCGTCGGCTCGGGCTTGAAGACATTGCCCGTCGTGGTGACGCCGACGTAGGACACGACGGAGAAGACGGCGGCGACCGACAAGGTCAGGGCGCGGTCCTTCATGGTGCGGGGCAGCAGGAGCGAGACGAGGAGCAGCACCAGGATCAGGCCGGCTGCCTCGATCCAGTAGTTCAGCGCCCGTGCGTAGTAGATGGCTTCTCCGCCGCAGACGCCCGCGAAAGCGGCGGTCCCGACGATACGAAGCGTCCTGCTGCCGCCGGCGCGCGACCAGATGCCCGCCACACCGAAGAGAGGGCCGGCCACACAGGCCGCGACCAGCCAGACCAGGGGCCATTCGAGGTCGCCCATGCCGTCGCGCCCGAATTCGGCGTAACCGTAGTAGCCGATGACCAGGCCGACTTCGGTCAGCAGTCCGGTCACCGCGGCGACCAGGAGGGACACCCGGCCGGCGAAGACCGCGCCGACGGCGAAGGCGGCGGCCGACCAGACCGCTCCGGAGTTGGCTGTCTGGTTGGAGTGCCCGGGAAGCCATCCCTGGGCGAGATTGGTGAGCACGCCGAGGGCGAGTCCCGCGGCGAGCCCCCACCCCGCCGCGGGGAGGGCCGGGGAGCGCGGTACGGAGAGAGCGGTCGGCGTGGTCGTCGCCATGATGTCCGATCGATCGGTGCGAGTACGTCAAGAGGTGCCTGAAGTCGCCGTCGCGGTCGCCGGGTCGCCGACGCCCGGTCGCCGGCACGGGATGCCGGTGCGCCGTACGGCGGCGCAAGCCCTTGCTCCGGCCTCGGGACGTCACACACCTTTCCATAGCCGCCATGGGTATTGATTAGATTATGCACTAACCAACACGTCGGTGCCGACACCGGGACGCGTAGCGCTCGACGCTTCGCCGCCGGCCCGCCACGAGGTCCTCAGGGCTGGGCGGGGGTCATGGTGGCGATCTCCTTTCCGTGCTGGTCGTAGAGGGCGACGCTGTTGACGGCGAGGGCGTCGTGGAGGCGGACGTCGGTGTACCAGACGCCCCAGCCGGGCTCACCGGCCAGCCGGACCACGGAAGCGGTGACCTTGCCGTCGCTGGTGTCGACGACGACACGGCCGGCGTCATCGGTCCCCGTGTACACCCCGGACAGGAAGTAGCGGTCGCCGAGGATTTCCGCCTGCAGCCCCACGCGAGGCCGGGGAATCTCGATGTCGCTCTCGCCCACGCTCCGGAACTGCTGGTCCATCTCCGGTGTCGACCAGTGCTTGCCGTCAGCCGTCAGCCACAGCTCGACACCCGCCCCGGCCTCGACACGCTCGCCCGGCGCCACCACCCGCACGGTGTCCACAGCCGGGTTGTCCGGCGGCGTCGGATGGGCCGCGACCCTGTTCTGCTCCGCAGGCGCGTGATCGGGGAGGACGGCGCGGACGGTGAGGGCGGCCAGCGGAGCCAGCAGCAGGCCGCAACCGATCACCAGCCCCGCCGTGCGTCGGCGCCGCCTGGCACGGCCTGCCCGTTCGATGGCGGCCAGCGGCACGGGAGAAGGTGTGAGGCCATCGGCCACCTCGCTGAATGCGTCATGCAGTCGTTCGGCTTCATACCGAGGCTGAGGGGCGGGCCCAGAAGTCCGGGACATCAGCGCTTCGCTTCCTGGTCGGCTGGGTGGAGGGAGAGTTGGGGATGGGTGCGCAGGGCCTCCAGCCCGCGCCGGGCATGCGTCTTGACGGTGCCGACGGAGCAGTTCAGCACCTCGGCGATCTCCTGCTCGTTCATGTCCTCCCAGTAGCGCAGCACCACCACGGCACGCTGGCGGGCGGACAGCACCGCGAGGGCCTGGACGAGTACGGCGCTCTGCTCGACGGCCTCGGCGTGCCCGCCGTGCGACCGGTGCACCGACTCGGGCAGGAACGGCATGAGCAAGTGGGCGATACGTTTCTTGCGCACCCGGCTGATGTTGTTGTTGACCAGAGCCCGGCGTATGTAGGCGTTGACCTCGTCACGCGGGATCTTCCGCCACCGCGCGTACATCTTGGCCAACGTGGTCTGGACGAGGTCCTCGGCCTCGTGGAAATCGCCGGTGAGCATATGAGCCGTACGCACCAGGCGGGGCCAGGCCACGGTGGCGAACTCGGTGAAGTCGGCGTGGCTCTCGTGCGTCACGACAACGGATCCTTGAGGTTGGGGGGAGTTGGGGGAGCGCCGGCTGAATGGGGCCGGGGGCAGAGGCGAGGGCGAGGGCCGGACGGGTCCGGCCCTCGCCTAGGAGGTCACCTCTGAAAGGCCATCAGGGCCCAGGGCGCCTACGGGCGGGAGGGGGTGAGGGAGGCGATCTTCTTCCCGTGCTGGTCGTAGAGGGTGACGCTGTTGACGGCCAGGTCGTCGTGGAGGGGGACATCGGTGTACCAGACACCCCAGCCGGGCTTGCCGGCCAGCCGGATCACGGAGCCGGTGACCTTGCCGTCGCTGGTGTCGACGACGACCCGGACGGCGGTGTTCTTGGTCACGTAGATGCCGGAGAGGAAGTAGCGGTCGCCCAGGACCTCCGTCATCAGGCCGATGCTGGGCCTGCTCAGGTCGATGTTGCCGTCGACCACGCTGCGGAACTGGTAGTCCATCTCCGGGGTCGACCAGTGCTTGCCCTCCTCGGTCAGCCACAGCTCGACGCCTGCCCCGGCCTGGACACGCTCATCCGGCGCCACCACCCGCACCGACCCCGCGACACGTCCGGCCGCCTCGGCGGACCGGCTCTGAGCCTCGGCGGCGGCCGGCGCCCGCTCCGGCGCGACGGCCTGAGCCGCCGCCGGCACTGCCGCCAGCGCGGCTGCGACCACCACGGCGGCCACGCACTTCTTCGTTGTCGTCATCCGAGTCATGGATGCAGGACTCCTTGCGGATCGTTGCGAGCAATCGGGGTGGAGGGCGCCTCTCCACCCCTTGTAACTCCGTCCACCGCGCATCCCGATGACACGATCCGCCACCGACTGCCGAACACCGGCTCACCGGAGCGCCGTTGGCCCACCGACGGCGCGCAGCGCTTGCCAGCCGCAGCCCTCAGCTCCGGCCCGGCACACCACGGATCCGTTCAGACGACGGATGGTCGTCTCGGATCGGTCGGAGTCATGGCGTGCTCGTCGAAGAGCCGCTCAAGGGCTTCGTGGCCGTGCTCGCGGCGGTACGCCATCTCGGCCGCGGTGACCGGCAGAGCCCACAGGATGCGGGCATGACCGTCCGGCAGCGGGCAGCGCTCCAGCTCGGGCCGTGCAGGTAGGGAAGGCTGATCAGCAGGTGGTCGCAGCGGGACCCGGGCAGCCACGGCTCCCCGATGGGCAGACTGTGCTCGAGGTCGACGTGGTGAGAGGCGTGGTAGTAGGCGGTCATGGCCAGGAGATCGGCGAAACGCCGGTCGCGGACGGGCCCGGTGAGGATGAATTCCAGACCGTGGCCGTCCCTCTCGGCCGTGGCCCAGCAGCCGGCGGTGATGTAGGCCCAGCTGTCGGCGCGCGGTCCTGGGCTGACGGTGAGGATCCTCAAGTGCGGGACCGCTTCCCTTCGTCCAAGCCCCAGGTCGTAGTCGCCGACCGTGATTTCATGGCCGGCGAAGAAGCCGCGAACGTGGACCTCGACGCTCGCTGTCGCCCGCCGGCTGCGCTCGCACTCCGACATGGCGGAGAGGATCTCACGGGCCGGCCCAGGTACCGGAGTACGGCCGCAACCGGGTCGCGTCCGTGACACGCACGTCGGTCACAAGGTCACCACGGGTCAGGTGAAGCGCGTCCGCCCGGTCACGCTGACTGGTCCAGCAGTCGGCAGACGATGTCCTCGATGTCCAGGTGCTGCTTCTCTTCCCCTGGCGGCACGAGTTGATGGGTGCGTTCGAGGAACGTGTCGATCACCGTCGCGCAAGCCGCGACGACCTCCACCTCCGTTCCGGACCGCACCGAGATGAAGACCACCGTGGAGCCGAGGATCTCGGAGGGCCAGATCTGGACGTCGCCCGTACCGCTGAGCTCCTGCCGGCCGGCCGCCAGCAGTTCGCGGGCGAATTCCCACTTGTTGGGCGTGGCGGTGTCCACGTTGAACACCACGGACACCGCGTACGGGTCAGCGCTGTCGTACCGGAACCTCGTTCCGACACGCAGATACCCGTCCTCCCCGACCAGGCACACCATCGTCCGGCTCGTCACCCTTCCGCGCCGGCCGGTCGCACCCCCCGCGCCGTCGGCCTCCCGGCCCCTGTCACCCGTACGATCCGACCCGCCCTCGTCATGAGTGTCGAAGGCATCGCAGCCCGGCACCATCCGCTCCGATCTTCCCGCTCGCCGGCAGGCATTCATCAGACACGACCGGTCGAGTCCTGACGCGTCGACTAAATGATCATGAACAGCACCGATCGGCCACACGGATCATTGACCACGGCGGCACGGCCGGGTGTGACAAGAAGCGGGGTGTGTGTGACGCCTGTCTCCTTCGGCCCGCTTCATCGGAACGCCCGGGAACATCCGGACCGCGCGGCGAACAACTCCGGCCGACAGTGCGGGAGAAGGGGCGCGCCGCCCCGGCAACGCCGGCATCGGCGAGGTGGCGCGTCATGGTGACGCCGGCTGAGCCCAAGCCCCTGCAATCCGCCAATCCGCCAGAAGCTCAGCCGGCGCTCCACCATTTTTGCTCAGTTCAGGGCTTGGGACAGCACATCCGGGTGGCCTCAATGGTCCCTGGCCCAGTACGGCCAGCACAGGCACCCGGTGCGCAGCGGGCACCGGGTCGAGTTGGCGCCCATCTGTGGCGCTTGCCCGTAAAACGCCGAAGCCCCCCGGGGGGACATACACACCCCCGGAGGGCTCCAGCGCAGGGAGTCGCCGAGTTCGACGACGCCACCCCTACGACCCTTACGGCGTACGGTCAGCCAATGGCTATTCTCGGATGGGCGGACGGCGAGATCCAGTTCATGAACTGGTCCATGGTGGCCTTGGGCACAGAAACGCACCCGGCGGTCGCCCCGCTGCCATTGACGTGGAGAAAGATTCCCGCGCCGCGCCCGGGTACGGCAGGCCAGCGGTTGAAATTGACGACAAGCGCCTTCGCGTACTGAGTCGGATAGTTGATCAGACGTTCACTGCCACGTTCGCCCGCCTCCGTCAGCGGGAAGTCGGCACCCTCTTCGCTGTGCATGGAGTTGTAGAACTTCGACTCAGGGTCCTGAACCCACCAGTCGGTGCTCACGACTTTGCGGTACGGCATGGCGGTACCGCTCGACTCGACACCGAAGCCCTCCGTGATCGTGTACGTGCCGGACGGCGTCGTATATGTGCCCTGCTGCCGGGTCGCCCCGGCGGTCACGCCGTTCGAACCGACCCGGCCTGCCGTGGTGCTGAATTGCGCCTTCCACCCGGAGGATCCCTTGGCCCACGCCGTCACGGTGGCATAGGAACCGCTGGCCTTGACCGTTATCACCTGTGTGGCGTTGCCGACCTGCACGGGAACGGGAAAGTTCGGACCGCTCTCGCTCCCGGCGTCCGCGGCGGTGGAACCACTGCCCTGCCTGGTGCTGCTCCCGTCACCGGAGCGGCTCTGATCGGCGCTCGAGGACGCGGTGCCGGCGGCTGAGGGGGATGCCGAAGCGGAGGGGGATCTGGTGGCCGATGCCGATGATGTCGGCGATGCCTTCGCCTTGGCGGCTTCGGTTTCTGAGGCGAGGCTGGAGTCGGCGGGCTCCACGCCGACGCTGTCGGCTGCCTCGTCGCTCTTGTCGGAGCACCCCGTCAGGAGGAGTGCCCCGCCGACGGTGGCTGCGACGACAATTCGACGAGATCGCGCGAACGGTGTGGACGTATGGGGCGTCACGTGTGTTCCTTACGGTCAAATTATTGGAGGCCGGAGGAGGACGCGTCATAGCCGTGGGGAACGGACCTGAGTGAGCCTTCGGTGAGGCGATGCTCGGGAGCATCCAAAGATTCGTGGTCCGGCAAGCACAGTCCCCGGGGCGAATGTCAGCGCTCAGGGCAGAGCACTGAGCCGGTGTGCCGTTGTCGCATTGCTCAGCGATCCCGAGGCCAAATGGCCGCCCGGCACCAGTACATGCCTGTGAAGTGTGTTCCTGTGGCAGCTGTCGATGGCGTACTGGTTCAGCCAGGTGGACGAGACGCGTCCCTCACGCAGGAACCCGAGATGAGGGATCCCGCTTCCGTCTCAGCAAGTTGGAAGGCATGACAGTGCGGTCTTCTGGCGAGTACCAGCATCCATTCGTGTGGGCCTCTTGCCGACAGAGCCGCGGGATCTACCACGTACTCCCCGACTCCTGCACTGTCGCCGTGTCACGACGACAAGTGTTGCCGCAACTCAGGGCGGCGGAAGGCCTGATGGGGTGACCACAATAGGACGTGGACGAATGAGGCCAGCCCTCGGACCCACATTCCCCGCCGCGATACGCCGCCTCGCCGACCGCGCCGTGAACACGGCGACGGCAGTGACGGTTACGCTGCACCAACCAGCAGTTCCGCGAGCCCTCAGGGGGACGACCGTGACCGCCACACCCTTCGACCCACGCGCACTGCTCGCCGAGAGCCGCCTCGGCGTCCTCGCAACCATCAAGGCGGACGGCCGCCCCCAGCTCTCCCCCGTCATGCCCTACTACGACCGCGACGCCGACGTCCTGTACGTCTCGATGACCGAAGGGCGCGCCAAGACGGTGAACCTGCGCCGCGACCCACGCGCGGCACTCGAGGTCACCAGCCCCGACGGCTGGTCGTGGGCCACAGCCGAAGGCACGGCCCGCCTCGTCGGACCGGGCACCGACCCGCACGGTCCCGAGGTCGAGGCACTGGTGGAGTACTACCGCAGGGCCGCCGGGGAACACCCCGACTGGAACGAGTACCGGTCGGTGATGGTCTCCGACCGCCGGGTACTGATGACCATGCCGGTCGACCACGTGTACGGCGCGACGATCCGCTGAGGCCAGCACCCACGGACGGCGAAGTGCTCAGGGGCCGCGCCGAACGGGTCGCCGGTGAATGCCAGGATGGGTGCGGAATTGTGTTCCCGCACTCCGGATGACCGGCACCTCACAACAAGGGACGCGACATGGCAACCGGAACCACCGAAAGCCCCGCAACCCTCTATGGGCCCCTCTCACTTGGCTTCGGCGTCGTCGCGCTGATCGCCGCGTTCTTCCTCGGCTTCTTCGGCATCCTGGCCGGCAGCCTTGCGATCACCTTCGGCATTCTCGGGCTGATCGGCACGGTCAACAGGACCCAGTGCGCCATCGGCCTCACCACCGGCGCCATCGGCGTGCTCTACCCGCTCTCCTTCCTACTCGTCTTCACCGGCGGCTTCTGACTACCTCGCCCGCTTTCGGGCGTGGCTGTTCTGGGTTCTGTTCTGGGTTCAAGGCGGACGCGGTGGCGTTCGGCGGCCCAGGTCCGGCCCACGGAGGCATGCCGACCGGGTTCTCCGAGCCCTTCCGCTGGCTGACGGATCCGTTCACGGCCTTGGCACGCATGCCTCTGAGGCGCCAGCCCGTGGATCGGGGACGCGGCCAGGCTCCCCAGCGCCTGGCCGCCGCCGGCGCCTACCGTGGCGTGAGTCTGCCGCGTTTGAGGTGCAGTACCTCGTCGCACCCGACCGCGATGTACGGGAGCGAGTCGCGCCGATCACGAACTCGCCGTCGCCGTGCGCGAGTTCGGGGAACCCCGCGATGATCCCGGCGGCCGAGTCCTGGTCGAGGCGCCGCCACGGCCGCGGCCTCACCCTTGTCCGCTCCATCACCCGCGCACACGGCGGCACCGCCTCCGCCACAGCCCGCCCCGATGGTGGCCTCGTGGTCAGCGTTCGACTCCCCGGCACCACCACGTGACAGCGGTCCCCGAGCCGGGGAACGCACGACGGGCCGGACGCCTCAAGGCTCGACGACGATGGTGCCTATGGCCGACTCCGGGCCGGGCCCATCAGGACGGTCGACCTTCCACCAGCCCAGCACGTCCTGGTATTCCGGCTGGGGAATGGCACGTCCTTCGACAGTCATCAACCGCCCCTGCCACGCCTGCGCGTAGCGCGCTCGGACCGAATAGGTGCCGGGCTCGTCGGGAACGACGATGTCGCACGCCACGTTCACCCACTCGGCCGGACCCGGGTTCTCCTCCGCCATCGCTTCGACAGCCGTGCCCCGATTGACCACCCGCAGCGAGCCCCCGCTGCGCTGCTTACCGTTCCAGACCGACGCCTGGGCGCGATCCTCGCCGGCCAACCCGACGATCACCTGGTTGATGGCGCCGCCGCACTCGGAGCAGTCATGGAGCAGATCGAAACTGACCTCGTGCGTCCCGCCTCCGCGGACGCGTACCACGTTGCCCTGGCCATCGATCTTCACGTTGCGGATCCTGAACCGAATCCCTTTTCCGCCCCCGTACGGCTCGACCATTTCGGCGGCGGGTGACGGGAGTTGTTCGTGGTGGGCTTCGGCCCAGTCGGGTCCGAGGTGGGTGCCGACGATTCCCGACGGTGTCACCAGACGGTAGTAGTGACGGTTGGGGAGTTCTGCATCGCCGAGGAACACGTAGTCGGCCTGGAAGTGCTGGCTGGCGCCGCCGTGTGGAGGGGCCAGGAAGAGGGGGCTTCCCTCGGCCGGGGCCTCCACTGCGAGCCGGGAGCCGGCGGACAGGATGCGGTACCGGCCGTACCGCTCCCACGTGTCGGTCTCCGTGTACGTTCCTTGGGGGGACACGCGCTGAACGATGAACCGCTGGCTGTCGCCCGGCCGGGGTTCGGCGTGAATCACACGGGCGTCGGCCCCCTCTCCGACGACGTCCCACACCGTGCCGGAGTGCCGGGCGGAGATTCGGTGCCCACCGTCCTGCGACGCGTCCAGCGCGAATGCCACCCACGGCGCCATCGGCAGCCCCTGGGCCCAGACTCCGGCCATGACCGCTGTGCCCGCCCCGGGAACCGACTCCTGGGCCCGCGAACCGTCCTGTGGGTAGTCCAGGCGGGCGGCGAGAGCAGTAGCGTCGTCAAGACTGATGTGCGGGCTCAGCGTCCGGACGACCCGCTCGGTGAGGGGCCGCAACGCGATCACATGGCCGATTGCCTCGGACCGGGTCAGACCGGTCCGGGGCCACGTGACTTCTGCCAGAGAAGCCCCGCGCACGTACTCCGTTCCCAGCACGAGCTGTTCCGGACGCGGGCTGATCAGGTCCGACAGCAGCTCGAAGACTTCGGGCTCCAGCCGGGCCGCCTCAGCGTCGTCCATGCGGGCTTCATCCGTCATGGCGCCGTAACCGTCCACGAAGCTCACCCGCCGCCATGTCTTGTCGGCTGGTGTACGCCACATGGCGAACACCAGCGCTGCATAGGTGCCATCCTTCTCGCGGAGCCAGGAGTGAGCGGAGTTGCTGCGATAGCAACCGCGCAGGGCGGTCGGCAGATGCGCGGTCAGGGCGTCCTGGAGTTCGTCCTCGCCCAGCGACTGCTCATCCACGTCGTAGCCGAGGACGAGGCATCCGGCGTCGGAAAAGTGCACGTCGACGAGACGGCACTCCACATGCCCGGCCGAGAGAGTCAGACAGGACTCGTGTCCGTCCCAGCGTTCCAGCCTGTAGCCACCGTACTCCCAGGTGTCCGGCTCGTGGATCCCGTCGATCAGAGCGAGCGCCCGCGCACGGTCGAGCAGTTCCGGTACCGAGGGCGTCAGGTGTTCAGCCTTGAGATCGTTCATGTGCGCACCCAACCACGCGGCACTGACACGACCGGCGACAGCCGAATCTTCAATCCCCGCTGGTACCAACTCGTCGGCGGTCGGCCCCGGGTACTGACCGCGCCGCGGCACGATCCCCTCCTGGCCTGGGCAGGAACGCCACGACACCGTTGCGTGGTCCGCGGCGGGAACCGGCGTCTCGCTGGGTCCCGGATCGGACGTCCGGCACGGTCGCGGTGCCTACTCGTCCGCACCCATCTGCTCACCGGCCTTGAGCACTTGACCTCGGCGCACGCCGCGACGACCGGCTCCGCGGAGGAGAGCCGAACGACGACCAGTCCGCCGGCGTGACCTACGCCGCCAGTTCCACCGCGCCGGCCAGACCCGCCCTCAGTGCTCCCCACCTGCTGTGACGGCGTACTCCGTGAACCGGCCACAAGCGGAGAAGCCGAGACGGCGGTAGACGGGTTCACCGTCCACCGACGCCTGGAGGACCGCCGTGCGGTATCCCTCGTCGTACGCAGTCCGCAGGCCGGCCAGGGTGATGGCGCCGCCGTAGCCGCGGCGGCGGTCCGCGGTGAGGGTCGCGATGTTGTAGATCCCGGCGACCTCCGCGTGCAGAAAGACCTCAGCGGAACAGACTGGACGGCCGTGGATGTATCCGACGAGGTATCGGGCGGCGCATCCGGGTTCCAGGGCCAACTGGGCGGCGTCGCCGAAGAACCGGCGCACTGTCGCGGCGGGCGGGTCCCAGTTCGCCGCCAGAACCGCCGCGTAGTCGGCGAGTTGCTCCGGGGTGCTCACCCGGACGATGTCCAAGCCGACTGCCGGGCCATCAGGCAGTCCTGCGGACAGGTCTTTCCACATGCCCGTCTCGGTCTCGGAAGCCTCAAGGCCCGCGCCCGTCAGGACGGTGGAGATGCCGTGCGGGGTGGAAGCCGGGCCGACCCACCAGGAGAAGGGGCGGCCGGTCCCGCTCAGTGCACCCAGCACTTCCGCCACCCGCGCGCGAGCGGTCCGCTCGGAGAAGCGAGCCGCGGCAACGATATTGAAGGTGTCGTCATCGAGCCCGCTGTCGGCGATCAGGAGGTCGTCCGCTTCCGTGACCCGCGCGTCCTTCATACGACGATGCAGGTGGCAAGCGTGCTCCGCCAGGTTCCGCTCCATCCTGACCAGCAGGTCCTGATCACCGTGAACAGCAGCATTCCGCGCATCCATGGAGATCATCACACCACATGCGCCCGCTGCTCCGGAGGGGCCGGAGCCGAGTGCGCCGGCTCCTACGGTGCCGCTCAGGCGCTCAGGCGTTCAGGTGCTCCCCGAAGAAGCTGCTCAGCTTGGCGACCACTGTGGGGACGTATTCCTCCTTGTCGTAGAGGTCGATGTGGCTGGCGCCGTCGATCCAGAACAGTTCCTTGGGCTCGTTCGCATGCTCGATCGCCTCACGGCTGAAGTAGGCGGTGTCCGCCTCGGTGCCCGCGATCATCAGCAGCGGACGCGGGGAGATGAGGTGGATGAGGTCGTACGAGGAGTACTGCGCGATCTGGTCCACGCTGCGGGCGACGTACCAGTTCTGCGAGTTGGGGTGCTGGGCCCGCGGGGTGCGGTAGTAGTTGCTCCCCTGCTGGTAGAGGGTGGGCCAGCCCTCGGCCTCCTGCGCCGTCTCGGGGACGATGTGCTCCAGCCGGGCCTTCTCGCCGCGGGCCTCCGCCGTGCGGTCCTTGCCGGCTCGGGCCAGCATGCCGCGGATGACGTCCTCGCTCTGTCCGCCGCCCAGGCCCTCACGGAAGAGGGCGCCCATGTCCGCGCCGCTGACCGAGGCCACAGCCTTGATGCGGTGCTCGGTCTGCGCGGCATAGGAGACGTAGCCGCCCGAGGCGCAGATGCCGAGGGCGCCGATGCGCTCGGGGTCGACCTCGTCGCGGGTGGTCAGGTAGGTGACGGCGCTCTTGATGTCCTCGGCGCGGGCGAAGGGGTTCTCCAAGAAACGCGGCTCCCCTTCGCTCTCGCCCTGGTACGAGGCGTCGAAAGCCAGGGCTACGAAGCCTTCGCCGGCCAGCCGCTGTGCGTAGAGCCCGGCCGTCTGCTCCTTCACCCCGCCGAACGGGTGGGACACCACGACGGCCGCGCGGCGGCCGCCGGTGTAGTCGTCGGGCAGATAGAGGTTCGCGGCGACCTTGAGGCCATTGCTGAGGAAAGTGACGTTCTTCTTCATGATCTGTCTCTCCTGCGCGGTGCCACTGCACGGCGCGCTGTCATCGGGTGGGGAGGGAATTCGGTGCACCCTCTTATGCGGCCTTCGGGAAGCGGTCTCCGCTCGGCCCTCATCCACATTCGCACGCAAGCCCGCACCTCGAAAGGGGACGGTTTCTGCCTAGGAAAAATCCTTCCCCCTCACAGTCTCGGGCCCGACTGCGACACTGGTTTCATGACCGGCGACAACGCGCAGCGCAATGAACTGGGCGACTTCCTGAAGGCCAGGCGCGCGGAGCTGCGACCCCAGTCGGTCGGACTGCCCGACGGCGACCGGCCCCGGCGCGTCCCGGGCCTGCGCCGGGAAGAGGTCGCGCACCTCGCGTCCATCAGCACCGACTACTACACCCGCCTCGAACAGGGCAGCCTGCCGGCATCCGCCCATGTCCTGGCCGCCCTCTCCCACGCGCTGCGCCTGGACGAGGACCAGCGTTCCTATCTGTACGGCCTGGCCGGCAAGAGCGTCGCCCGGCCGCGCCGCCGCAGCGCGCAGCGCGTGCGCCCGCAGTGGCAGCGGCTGCTGGACCAGCTCACCGAATCACCCGCGATGGTCCTGGGCCGGTACATGGATGTCCTCGCGTGGAATTCTCTCGCCGCCGCACTGATCACGGACTTCTCGGCGATTCCCGTGAATCAGCGGAATTACGTCCGTCTGGCATTCCTCGATCCCACTGTGCGGAATCTTTTCGACGACTGGGAGACGACCGCCCGCACCTGCGTCGCATTCCTGCGCATGGAAGCCGCCCACTCACCCACCGATTCCCGCCTGGCCGCCCTGGTGGGCGAGCTGTCCGTGCAGGACGCGGATTTCCGGCAGTGGTGGGCCTCGCACGACGTCGCCAGCAAGACCAGCGGCACCAAGCTCCTGCACCACCCCGTGGCCGGTGACCTCACAGTCGACTGGGAGATCCTCACCAGCGCCGGCGACCCCGAGCAGCAGCTCATGGTCATGACCGCCGATCCCGGCTCGACCGCCCACCGAGCCCTGAGCTCCCTCATCTCCGGCTCGGCGCCCGGGCCATCGGCGGCGAATACCGGCTCCGGCTCCGTCGCATCCCGCGCGCAGCGCCCGCAACGCACCGTGTCGGTCATCCCGAGGACTCAGACCGGTACGCAGTAAGGGCGCCCTGGCCCTCCACCCCCTCTCGTAGTAGATCGTGCACAATCCATCTGTCCGCAAGTGAGTTGCGCACAAGGAAAAAGCCCGCTAGGTTTCTCGACGTGGCCCGGACCGGCAAGGCCGGGCCCTCAAACCCCGTGTACAGCAGGAGCCTCGCCATGAACTTCAGGACCGTCTTCCGCCCTGTCCGCAAGCGCGTCACCGCTGCGGGCGCCGCAGCCGCCGTGGCGGTGCTCTCCCTCGCAGCCGCCGCGTCGGCCGACGCCACCAGCGAGCACCGCCGGTCCGAGAAGCAGCCCACGAAGAAGCCCACAGTCGTGCTGGTACACGGCGCGTTCGCCGACTCCTCCAGCTGGAACGGCGTCATCAAGCGCTTGCAGCGCGACGGCTATCCGGTCGTGGCCCCGGCCAATCCACTGCGCGGCCTGGCGAGCGACGCGGAGTACCTCGACAGCTACCTCAAGAGCGTCAAGGGCCCCATCGTGCTGGCGGGCCACTCCTACGGCGGCGCCGTGATCAGCCAGGCAGCCGAGGGCAACCCGGACGTCAAGGCCTTGGTCTACATAGCCGCCTTCACTCCCGAGAAGGGCGAAAGCGCGCTGGAGCTGTCCACCAAGTACCCCGGCAGCACGCTCCCTTCGGCCCTGAACACCGTGTCCTTCCCGCTCCCGGGCGGCGGCACGGGAACCGACCTCTACATCAGCACCGAGAAGTTCCATGACCAGTTCGCGGCCGACGTGGCCACTCCGGTCACCGACCTCATGGCCGCCACCCAGCGCCCCGTCGCCGCCTCCGCACTGGAGGAGAAGGCCACCCGGGCCGCATGGAAGACCATTCCTTCCTGGAGCCTGATCGCCACCCGCGACTTCAACATCCCGCCCGCCGCACAGCGCTTCATGGCCGAGCGCGCCCACTCCCGCACCGCCGAGATCGATGCCTCCCACGCCGTGTCGGTGTCCCGCCCGGACGCGGTGGCCCGTCTGATCACCAAGGCTGCACGATCGACCGTCCGCTGACCCCTGCCGGATTCCCCACACGCCCGCCACGGCCGCCGGCCGGCACCCGAGCACTACGAGCACCACGAGCACTACGAGCACTACGAGCACTACGAGCACTACGAGCACTACGAGCACCACGAGCACCACGAGCACCACGAGCACCACGAGCACTACGAGCACCAGGCTCGGCCATCGGGACCGCCGAAGGCGCCGGCCCTCGACTGAGGGACCGGCGCCTTCGGCCTGGCACCTGCGCACCTGCGCCCCGGCGGACGGCACAAGGCGGACCCTCGTGGAGGGAACCTCCTCGGCCGTGCCCGACGGTCAACGCCCGGGCTGTCGCTCCCGGACCTCCTGCAACACCCATCCGTTGCCGTCCGGGTCGCTGAACGCGGCGAACGAGGCGTAGCTGCGACGGTCCGGAGCGGGGCCGTACACCCGTTCCTGGACACCGGTGTCGTAGACGTGGTGGAAGACCTCGCTCACCTCGACGCCCCTGCCGATCAGGTCGGCGCGGGCCTGGTCGATGTCGTCGACGACGAGGTAGTTGCCCTGGGCCGAGCCCGGCGCCGCGGGGGTGAGGCCGCGGCCGAGGTGGATCGAGCATTCCGAGCCCAGCGGCGTCAGCTGCACGATCCGGAATGCCGGGCCGGCCTCGTAGTCCGCGTCGAGCCGCCATCCCAGGCCCTGGTAGAAGTGCAGGGCACGGTCGACGTCAGCCACGGGGATGACGAGGACTTCGATCTTCATGCTCACGGTCGGCTCTTCGGCTGTGTCGGACATGTTGGTTCTTGCTTTCTGAATTGACTGGAGGTTCCGGTGAGGCGCGCACGGCGCGCCTCACCGGTTGCCTGTCGGCGAGTTGTCGTGGCCGGTCCCCGATCTCCCGCCACCCGTCGAGCCGCGTGTGCTCACACCGAGCGACTCGGCCCGCCTGCCCTGCCGCGGCCGGCCGCCCTCATCGGGCGGGTGGGGGCGGAAGGGGGTGAGGGTCGGCTAGCGGAGCGACCGCAGGCCCGTACGGACCTCCTCGACGAAGAACTCCGGCTGCTCCCAGGCCGCGAAGTGACCGCCCTTGGGCAGGCGGTTGTAATGGATGAGGTTCGGGTACGCCTGCTCCGTCCAGCTCTTGGGGGCCCGGTAGAGCTCGTCGGGGAAGACGCTCACGGCGACCGGGAGCTTGACGCCCACGGCACCGAAGAACGGCCTCGTGTTCTCCCCGTACAGACGCGCCGCGGACAGCGCCGTGCCGGTCAGCCAGAAGAGCGTGATGTTGTCCAGGACGTCGTCACGCGTCAGTCCCTCCTTCTGCCCGGCGAACGCCCGGGAGATCAGGGCCAGGCTGTCCCGGTCGTGGTCGAGCATGAAGGCTGCCAGACCGACGGGGGAGTCCACCAGCGCCGTCAGCGACTGCGGACGGGACCCCATGATGTAGGCGTAGTAGACGTGGCGGTACACGAAGTCCAGCGCCTCGACGGCCGCCTTCTCCTCGTCATCGGCGAGGACGACGTCGGACGGCAGCGGGTTGCCGGTCACGATCGCCGCCTCGATGGCGGGCGGCACCACCTTCGGCATGTTGGTGTGGATCCCGACCAGGCCCTCCGGCTCCTGTACGGCCATGGCGTCCGTGACGACCGCACCCCAGTCGCCACCTTGCGCCGCGTACCTGGTGTAGCCCAGGCGGTTCATCAGCTCGCCCCAGGCGCGCGCGATGCGCTCCGGGCCCCAGCCCTTCTCGGCCGGCTTGCCCGAGAAGCCGTAACCGGGCATGGACGGGATCACCAGGTGGAAGGCGTCCTCGGCACTGCCGCCGTGCGCGGTGGGGTCGGTGAGCGGCTCGACGATCTTCAGCTGCTCGACGACCGAGCCCGGCCAGCCGTGCGTCACGATCAGCGGCAGCGCGTTCTCGTGCTTCGAGCGGATGTGGATGAAGTGGATGTCCAGCCCGTCGATCTCGGTGATGAAGTGCGGCAGGGCCTTCAGCCTGGCCTCGACCTTGCGCCAGTCGTACTCAGTCGCCCAGTAGCGCGCGAGCTCCTGGATCGTGGCGAGCTGCGTGCCCTGCGACTGGTCGGTGACGGTCTCCTTCTCGGGCCAGCGCGTGGCCACGATCCTCCGGCGCAGGTCCTGAAGCTCCTCGTCGGAGAACTCGAAGGTGAACGGCCGGATAGCGGTTGCCTCGGTAGTGGCAGTCATGTGGGGGGTGTCTCCTTGCTGTGCCCAGCGACGTGGTGACGCCGGCCCGTCCACGGTGAGCCACGCGGATGCGCTTCGTGCCGGGGAAACCCCCGGGGTCTCTCCCGGGGCCCGCCCCCGGGCACCCCCGTCGCACCCGGGGAAACCCCGGGGCCCGACCCCGGGGATGCGGGGCACAAGCCCCGTCGAGGACATCACCCCGGCCGACGATGCCGAGATCGGCCGGTGCGCCCAGAACAGGGGAGAGCACCCGGAGCGGAGCCTCGCCCGACGAACCGACTCCTGCCTCGTTGCCGACCAGGCAGCCGTTGTGGGCCCAGTAGGTCGGCCCAACCGTCAGGATCTCGCTGTCCGCGCCGTGGATGTAGGTGCCGTCGTACCCCCATCGGCAGGCGTCGCCCGTGCCACGGCTCTCGACGCAGCCGCATATCTCGATCAGCGAGCCGGATGCGACCGACGAGGACCGGATCACATCCTTCGCGGCATCGAGACCGGGACAGATCCAGAAAAACGGGGCCGGTTCCTCGGCGGAACCGGCCCCGCTGGTACGACGGCGGAGCGTCAGCTCGCCCAGACCTCGGCCTCGTCGGCCGGGACGGTGGTGGCCAGGCCCAGTTCCTTGCGGGCGGCGACCGACTTGCTCGGGTCGATGTCGGTGAACGCCGGGTCGTAGGCGATGTAGAACGCGTCGGCGTCGGCGGCGTTCGCGGCCTTCTTCCAGTTCCCGGCCGCCTTCGTCAGCGTCGCGCGGAGCTTGCCGACCTCGGCGCCCTCCACGCCGTCCAGGCCGTCGACATGTGCGTCGAGAGCGGCCGCGACGGCCTCGGCCTGCGCCTTGTAGCCGGCCAGGTCGCCCTCGACGGTGTCCTTCTCGGGCTGGTTCGCCCACAGCGCCTCGTAGACCGCGTTCGAACCCTCGAGGTACGTGATCTGCTCCGGCTTCAGGGACTTCGCGGTCTCCAGCGAGCCGCTGAACGTACCCTTCTCCGCGGTGTAGGTGCAGCTCACCGCGCGGTCACCCGTCGCCCAGCTCTCCTTGGTCGGGGTGTAGTAGAACAGGGCGACGCCCTTGGGGAGAGCCCAGGTGTCAGGGGAGTACTTCTGCGCCTCGACCGGGCAGCGGTCGTCCGCGATCGTCGAGACCCCGTCGTCGCCGGGGTACTCCTTGCCCTCGTCGATCGCGAACTCACCGACGACCTGGCCCTCGTGCGCCTCGTCGCACGGCACGATCTCGATGGCGTACGCCGTCCCCTCGGCCTTGCCGTTCGGGTTGTAGCAGTCGCCGACGTCCAGCGAGAACACCGAGCGCTGGCGAGCCACCTTCTGCGCGCCGTCCTTGGCGCTGTCGACGGCGTCGGTTACGTCCGAGCATCCCGCCGCGCCGATCGCGAGCAGGGCGGCAGCGACAGATATGCCGCGAAGGGAACGATACGGGGCACGGATTGCCATGACATGTACATCCTCTTACGTGATCTTTATGAGAGTCGGGCGCATCGTATGCCATCCCTGTGGCCCGGCTGTGCGAAGGCCCTCACTCCATCGCGGTGTCTGTGACTCGCGACGGGCCGCGAGGGTTGTATCCGGGCTGCTCGCAGGTAGCAGGTAGGAGCCGGCAGGGACGCCGCTGCCTTGGCCGACTGCGAGGCGACGCTCGCAGTCGCCGGTGCCGCCTCCCGACCCTCACTCTCGCGAACACGGCCGAGCAGTCGGTAGTGAACTCGGTGATCAGGTGATGGCCGCCCTGGCGCCAACGGCCGGACGAACGCGAAGACGCGGTCCCAGGCCGGAAAGCCCGCGGGCATCACCCGCCACACGGACACCGCCGCACACGCTCGGCACGATCGGCCGCGTCGCCGTATGCATGCGCCCATCAATCACACGGCCGGGCACACGAGTTGGGCACAGCAGGCAAGGACACGGAAAGACTGCGGCAGCAGAGCCCCTGCTGCTCATGGACTTCGACATTCCGGAACGGCGCAGGAGGCCCTGCCGCCATGCGCAGCCAGCCGAAAATCACCGCCCCGAGCCGCACCTACGAACCCGTACGCACAGGCCGCCTTCAAGGCGACGACCCGCGACCGTTTCCCCCGCCCGCGCGGGGGTGCTCCCGTCCATGCGGGGGAAGTTCACCGGCATCGCCGACTTCCTCGACAAGGCCGAGCTGCCGGCCCTCAAAAGGCGGGCCATCGAATCACTCGTCAAAGCCGGTGCCTTCGACTTGCTCGGCCACACAGCGGGCTGGCCGGCAAGGCACGGACGGGTCGCGCGACTTCGACCCGACCCCTCCGATCATCCCGGCTTCACAGGCGCCGCGCTTCGAAATCGTTGGACGCCCTTTGGGCCAGTGGGCGAGCATCCGCAGATGACAGAGGAAGTCGACTACTGGGGGCCGTTCACGCGAGGCCCGAAACGTGTCCATTTTGTCGAACTGCCCAGCGAACGGCCACCTTGATCAACTTCACTACGACACAGCCCTCGTCAACGGCTGGCCGATTGCTACCGGCGCGGTCGAGGGCGCTTGCCGCCACCTGATCGCCGACCGCCTTGACATCAACGGCGCCGCTGGGGTCTGCCCGGAGCCGAAGCCGTCCTCCGGCTCCGTGCCGTGTTCGCCAACGGCGACCTCGACCTCTACTGGCGCTTCCACACCCGCCAAGAGCACCAACGTATCTACCTCAAACCCTGCCTGCAGAAGTTGGCACTCACTGATTGATCAACGTCGTCCCTCGAAACGAGCCGCGCCCAACCGCGATCGTGCATCCCTTCCGAGTGCCTGAGGGCCCATTGGTTGGCCCGACCATGGGCCCCGACCACGGAAGTCAAGCTCGGATGTTGCTGGTTCGTGTCCGGTGGTCGGCAGGCATTTTCCTCCGGTCCGCCTACTGACACAGCAAAACTGCCCGGTAGGAGCGGTACGCGCCGACAAAGAGGGGTTGGGTCCCGTACGAGGATCAAGCCCTCGCCGTGCTCGACGACGCCACCGTGTCCAACCCGCCCGGCGTCCAGGTCTCCGATGCCAACCAGCTGCAGCTCTATGTTTCCCCGACGTGCTACACGCACACCGACCTGAGCCCAAAAGCCGTTGCAAGAGTCCCCGCGACCCCCGGATACACGAAACTCGCCCCACGCAGCACCGCAAAGCCTGCAACAGCCTGGGCCCAGGGACCGGCACCGCGATCGCCTCTCCAGCCAGCAACTCTATTCACAGTCAGATGATCCGAACGACGGGCCCCATGGGGGCCTGGCTGCCGTCCCGTTGCCACATACCTCCTACAACATGTCCTACGACATCTCCGACAATATGTCCTACGACATCTCTTACGGCATCTCCTACGCAGGCCGTTCAGCCAGCCGCCGATCGTCGCAGGTGAGCACCTTCAAACGGTGTGGTCGGGGGCGCCGACATCCCCCTAGAGCCTCCCCTCAGCCATCCACGCAGCACGAACAGAGAAGGGATGGGTGGTGGGCTGGGGTCGGCGCGGCGGGGGATCCGGCGGGGATGTTGGTGTGTTGCGCGTCGGCGGGAGCCACCGCGCCGACTCGCGGCCGCTCAACCGCTGTGCCGATTCTCCGGGGGCGACGGGTCAACGCGTGCGGGACCGCCAGTGCTGCCACTCGCCCGCGTCCTGCTCTTGGTGGTGCTGCCCGGATTTGGGCGGGACCTGTTCGGTGGCCGGGGCGGGCGTCTGGACGGCCGGAGCAGGGGCTGAGGGGACAGCTGCCCTGGGTGGGCTTTTCAGGTGGGCCAGGTGCCGAGTGCGCGGGCCAGGCTGTTGCTCTGCTCTCGGGTGATGCCCTGGGCGAGCCGAGTCCCGCACCGCGGACTCATGTACCCGTCACAGTGCAGGATTCCGAGGAAGGGTTCCTGACTACCTGATAGCGGGGAGGCCGCAGCAAGCGTCCATTCAGCCGGCTCCCACAAGGGGTGGTCGGCAAGGAGTGCTCCCGCGAGATGCGGGGCCAGCGCTGCGGGGACGTCTGCCTCTGCCAGTGCGCCGCCAAGCACGGTTTGGGCGTCCTCGGGCAGGTCTTGGTCGCCGAGTGCAGGCAGCAGCAGGAGCAGGCGTGCGTATTCGGCGTGGACTCCTGGAGCGTTGAGATCGGGCGTGCGGGCGATGTGCTGGAGCTCTCGCCACGACAAGCCGGGGCCGGCCTGGTGGCCGCTGATGGTGGCCAGGTGGCCGTGGCGTCCCCAACCGGGGTGGGTGATGACGTACTCGGTTTCCGGATCGTCGGGAAAGTTGCGCCCGAGGATTAGCGCGGTGTGGCCACCGGCGAAGGGGATCCGGAAGACAGGCCAACGATCCTCGTCGGCGAGCGCATCGCAGGCCGCGTCGGCGTCAGCCCCGTCGACACCAAACCATTCCGGAATGGGGTCGTACTCGTCTGTCTGACTCAGCCACATCAGGTAGGCCGCCCAGAACCCCGGCAGCGCCAGCAGCTCCTCCCCCGCAACAACAGGGGCGTTCTCGAATCCCTTTATCAGCACCGGTCCAGACTCTCACCCACCTATGACAGCCCGTACACGGCTCGGTGGCTCCATCGACGGCTGCCCCGACAGACCTTTCGGCGGCCGGGTAGGCGCAGGCGCTCTTTCGGCTCCATGACGGACTGCGCGCCGCATTGATGTAGCCGCTTCGCACTTCATGGACCGCGTCGCGGGAGCGCACAAGTGTGTCTCCGACAGGGAGCAGACCCCAGATCTCGCCAGCGATGATCGCGCAAACTGCCAGCGCTCGGAACGACCCGCCGTCCGCGCGGCGTGAAAGGGGGCCGAAGTGGTGGAACATCAGGGCGCAACACCGTGGCCTGGTCGCCTGTGTGGTGGAGGTGGTGCTGGAAGTGAGGGTTTGGGCCGCTCGCGGGGCGGTTTGCCAGCAGGCTCCACTTGAGCGCGGACGGCCGCTGCCGCCCGTTGTTCCTGGTAGTGACCGGTGGACAGCGGGCGGGCTGCCCTCGGAGCTGTTCGGAAGATTACACATCCCCCAAGACTCACCGTGGGCTTCTGGGCAAGATGGCCAGGACTGTAGGGTCCGGGGAGGGGTGGTCATGGCTGGTCGTGATTGGTATGACGACAACGACTACCACGACGCAGTTCAACGGGCCGAACGCGCAGCACGGTTCGGCTGGGCGGTGATCGCTGGGACCACAGGAGTGCTCGGCTGGGCGTTGACCGCCTTGGCCGTTACCTGTGTGGTTGTCGTTCTCGCGTGTATTTACGCTGTTGTGGCGGTGAATTATTAGGACTTGTACGGGCACCATGAGTGGGAATGGACGTCACTGTGCCTACCGCTGGCGGAGTGGACACCACCGTGGTGCGCATCGCGTGCGCAATGGAGTCCACTGAGCCTCCGCCAACGTCAAGTCGCCGGTCAAAGGGATGGCGTGATGGGTGCTCTGGGTACTCGTGCTGGTCGTGGGAGGGAGTCCCGCGGATCAGATCGTCTGACAGCACGGTCGGGCCGAAGAGAAGGGCGATGCAGCAGCGTCGGCGGTGTGCGAGCCTGGTCTCCCCAGACGCCGACCGAGAAGACTCTGATGACCCGCGATGATGCCCTCAAGCAGCTCAGCCACATCGCGCGCGAGCGGGCATTCGGTAGGCACGTCGGGTCTGACCGGCTCATCCAGGCAGGGCTTGACGCACTCATTGCCGAGGTTGAGAGTCCCTCCCTCGCCATGTTGGCCGGCCTCCTCCGGAGTGAGGAACCCGAAGCACCAGCGCTCTTCGACCAGGTACTGGAAGAGCTGGGATTGGTCTTCCAGCCGCCTGCCGACCCTCGAGCCGCAAAGTGGGCGATGGCTTACTGGATCGCCGGTCAGATAGCCGACGGAACCCTGGATCCCGCCACCGGCACCCACCTCATCTGGGCAGACATCGCCTACGACCTCGGCTACCCCGAAAGCCTGCAACCCCTCGTCTCGTGCGCTCTCAACCTGGACGGCTGGGAGGAGAGCTGGGGAGTTTCCGTCGAGGAGCTCAACAGAGAAGCAGTCGAGGCGGCGAAGCAGTTCCTGCTCAAGAGGTCGGCCAAAGCGGGGAGTTGACCGCCCTGTTCGTACTCGCTGCGGTTCGGCGTACTCCTACGATTCTGTGCATGCTGGATCCCCGAGCTGCTGGAACGGATCACCGCGCGACGTGCGGAACTGCACGTACTCGAGGAAATGCTGGCCAAACACCTGGCAGAGGTGCGAGCCGAGCGAGACGAACCCGCTGACGCCGAACGTGTCCTTGAGCGGGTGAGCGCGCAGCTCGCCGACGAACGCGCACAGGCTGCGCCGATGCCCGGGCAGGTGGGCGGCCGAGCGGTGATGCTCATGCCGCACCGCGAGCCGGGCGCGGACGAAAGCGTGCTCCTGCCGGACTACCAGCGCATCACCGCAGCCGTGCGGCAGGCCGCCGGACCGGTCATGGTCCTCGGCGAATCGGTGGGGTGGACGTCAGCGTGCGGGCCAAGCTGGAGCGTCCCCGTTGGGTCCGCTGCTCCTGTCTTCGTCACCGCGGCCGGGCTGTGCACGGGTTCGGAATTTCACCACCACTTTGTGAGCGCGTTTCCTGCGCTCACGGTATGCGGCTCGTACCCCTGGCGGCTGCTGATAGCGCATGTCGGACAGAAACGGTCCAGCCGGGGGTACTGAGATTGTTGTCCGGTCTGCGGTGACCTTGGCCCTCGTCAGCGATCTGGTGCGCGGTTGTCGGGAGGAGATCTGCTTACGGTCTCGCGAAACCGCGCGGGTCAGTCGCCATGATCGTTCCGCCTCGGTTCATGGCTCCGGACAACAGGGAGTATCGCTACGGGGAAGTGGTCGACCTGACGCCGACGATTCGGTAGTAGAACTCGTCGTGCCTGGTCAGAATGTCAACGCTGGTGTAGCCGATGTCCACAGTCTCGTTGAGGGCGGAGTAGAGGCGGCCATCGCCGGCGTAGAAGCCCACATGGCCGTGATAGAAGACGAGATCGCCGACCTGCCGATCGGACGCTGAGACCCGCACGACGTCGAGAGGTTCGAGGTTGCTGTTGTTGGAGTTGTTGTTCGCGGACTCCGCCAACGCCCAACTGTAGTAGCTGTCCGCTGACCTGCGACTCCAGTCCGAGGGGAGGTCGGGCACCCGACTGTACGAGTGGTACACCAGGCCAGAGCAGTCGAAGGTGTTCGGCCCCGCGTCGCCCCACACGTACTGCTTGTCGATCTGGTCGAGCGCGTAGTGGTAGGCGACGCGTGAGAAGTTGTACACGCTCTTGGTCGTCGAGCACTCGACGCCCGACGCGGTGTTGCCGTTCTGGGTGATGATCTGCAGACGCCGGAACTGGGCGATGTCCGAGGGGTTCCAGTTGTCCTCGCCGCCCGAGGCGGTGTCGCCGTAGAGGACAGCCGCGGTTTCTCCGGTGACGAACAGGAACGGCTGGGAGCCATCAGCGCCGACCGCGTTCATCCTGAGGACGGGCGGCTTGCCGTCGCCCCGGTCGGTGTCGGTCAGCGTCCAGTGGATGCTGGCCTCATTCGGGCCGTGCCAGTAGATCTGGACCAGGGACCGCGCACCCGCGCAGCCGCCAGTGATAGTGAGACTGGGGTTAGCGAGCGGCTCGTTCGCTGAGGCGGACGGTGCAGTAGCCAGGCCCAGCGCGCCCGAGGCTATGAGCAGTGCACCTGTCATCAACGTGTTCCTGAGTCTTGCGAGGACTCTCATGCGGGACTCCTGGGATCTTCGGCAACGCTATGTGCGGACGTGACAGCTCGGTTGGAGCTGAAGGTGAAAGGGACTGGAAGCGCGGTCGGTGCACACACCACGGCCAGCGTCAGCCCTGTACGAAGGGCACAGCAGCCCGGCCTGGTCACTGAATGTGCCGGCCCTTTGCCCCCAAGGACCGGCCGCCGGAGCACACCGGAATACGTGCAACGACGCGCGATGGGCGGAATCGACCTCACCGGCCGGCTCCGCAACGAGCTTGCGGGTCGGGCTGGGTGTCCGACCACTGTTCAGGGCGAAGTGACGGCATCGTGGGACGTCCCAGCCGTTGACCTGGTGTGACGCCGCATGGCCAGTCGCTACGGTGGGACGAAGGTCGTCGCGCCGCGGGGGAGACATGTCGCGTTGGACCCGCCGGCCTGGATGCCGATGCTTGCGCTGACCGATATGGCGCGGCTTCGGGGATCCAGGCGGATGCGGCTCCGCCTGTCTACTGCGGCCGGGCAAGTCGCTATTACCGGGCGCTGGCGGATCTTCCGCCTCGCCCGGTACTGGCCCTGGGCCCACGACATCACCACCGCCCTCGACCGGCTCGCCCAGCTCCCGAATTCCGGCTGACCAGCAGCTTTCCGTCCCGACGACAGCACCACCCGACCTGGAGCAGTGGAACCGGCGCCCACCCGACACGACAGTCGGTTCTCCCCGCTGCCCTCGCCAGTCACAGAACGCACGACGGTCTACCGACTCCGTCGGTAGACCGTCGAGAAAGATCGGGGCCAACGCGCTTCTGAACCCCTCATGCGTTATGCGTTGCGCGGTCTGGTCAGGCGGTGGCTGCTGACTTCCTTCGGAAGACTTCCAGGACGGGCACCGTTCCGGCGACGCCGGACAGGGCGATCATCACTGCGTTGACGAACAGGTCAGGACCGACTTCCTGCTGAACGGCCATGACCGCGGTCAGTAGGATCAGGCCCCCCTCCATGACAGCGACGATGCTCAAAACCGGAGCGCTGAGCCATCGGGGCACACGGGCCCTAGCGATGGGCAGGACCAGCAGTGCCGCCCCCGAGAGCAGGACAAGCGCCGCGACCCCGGTCAACAGCTGCGCGAACGAGGTCCCCAGCCCGGGATCCTCCGTGTGGTCAATGGCCGCCGCCTCCTCCATCACGGTTGCGGTCACGATCCACACGATTGCCCCGTAAAGCACCTGGAGAAGGAGTACTGCGCCGGCCGCCGTTCTCATTGCCGCCCTCATGAGGAGCTTCGCACGAGAGATCCGTTCCGGATGATCCACAGCTTGCCCTGCCACTGGGCGCTCCGGCAGGCGTCACGAACCCTGGTCGTGGCAGACGATTGGCCGGCTTTCGACCATCCGATGCCGCGGCCGATGACGTTCGCTGAGGTACGACGGGTCCAGGAGAACAGGGTAGGCGAGCGCCTGCCCGGCAGTCGGCTCCAGTGCTACGACGACCTCGTCGTTGACGAGACGGAGCGAGACCGGGATTCTGTTGCCCCGCGCGTCACGTGCTAGCGGTGCTGTGATCAGGGTGCTGGTGCCGGACGGGTCCGAGATCAGCAGCGTGTTGGCGCCGGTGTCAACAGCTTCCTGCCCTGGCGTGAGGTCCAGTTGGTACGAATCGCTGGCCGGGGCTGTCGGGCTGCGCAGCAGGTCCACCACCAGAAGTGGCAGTTCAAGTCGAGGACACAGCTGCGGAGTCCACCAGGACAAGAAGTGGATGCCGGTATGCCGCAGGCATCAACTCGAGGGCCCGCTCGGGCGTCAAGCCTCGCACCGCGCGTCAGCGCCGCGCCTCGACTTCCCGGCTGCCACGCACCCGCACTCCGCAGATGTCTGGCACACCGCCGCCGGCACCTGCCCGCTGCCCTCCGGGGGATGATGGTCGGGTGCAGCAGCCCTCTCCTGAACCGACACCGATCATCCTCGCCGTTGACGACCTCAGGGCGCTGCCCCGAGCGACGCGGCTCGCCCGTACGAGCCGTGAAGGAGTTCAACTTCTCGAGGAGCACCGGGGCATGTTCATTGACGAGCTCTGGCTCGACCACGACCTCGGCGGTGATGACAGCATCATGCCGGTGGTGACCCTCCTGGAGGAGGCCGCCTTTCATGGATACCCGTTCCAGATCGGCATCGTCTACGTGCACAGCGCCAACCCCATCGGGGCCGAGACTGTTGTGCGGTCCCTTTCACATTGGAAGTACCACGTTCGCAGAGCCGTCGCCCAATGAGTAGCTCGCGGCACATCACCCTGTCACCGGCGCATGTCGAGGGTGTCGAGATTGCCTTGCTGCTCGGTTGTGCGTTGGTCGGCACGGCGCCGGGTGTTGGTGATCCGCATGCTCTGCGCCACGGGCACGGTGTTCTCGGGAGTGATCTCCCTGCTGGTGGCGGCGGATCTGGAGTCCCCGACGGGCACCTCCTCGATGTGCTTGCGGGGCACGTTCAGGTGTCCTTCGCGGGCGTGGAACCCTCGACCATCGCTGCTTGCCCGGAGGTCAGGGATGAGTAGGGCATGACGATAGAGCGTGACGAGTACTTGCGGCAGCTGACTATGCGGGCGAAGGAGGGAACTCTTCCACAAAGCGAGGTGAAGGAGATCGCGCGGACCATCTCCGAGGGACGTGCTGGCCCGGACATCTACCGGCTGTTGTACGCGGTGGCCCGCGCTGGCGGGCCGGCGTACGAGTCTGTGATCGCCGACTATCTGATCCACCCTGAGGCCCCCGAGGTATCGGCGCTCGCGGTGCAGGTGCTCACGGGGCACTGGAGAGTAGGAGCGAAGTACGGGAAGCAGATTCTTGAGTTGCTTGGGTCCCCCGAGTGGGACCTGAGTAGCGACGCGTTTATGGCCGCGGTCTCGGGAGCCGGGGAGATCCTGCACGACGGGTTCGACGCTGAACTGCTCCGCGCCCTGCTGCATCTTGCTGAGGAGGGCCGCGGCGAGTGCGCCGACGACCTCATGCAGCGTATTGCGGTGGAGGCGATCGCCCGCGCGCTGGGAGCCAGCCACGCCGAGTCGATGAAACCGCCCGAGGGAGTCAGGCGTGTGGAGTGGTCGCGGGGCCTGCTGAGGGCTGCGCATGACCGACTGCACGCGGCCACGCGGCGGCGCTGATTTCTCACAACCGAGCAGGTCCCGGCAGGACGATGTCCGGCCGGGGCCGGCCGAACGACGAAGGACCGGAGACCCGAACTTCTGCCGTACACGAAAGCCGTCAGGCTGTACTTCTAGCCCCTCAAGTTACGGCTCAGGCCGCGGTCTGGCCGGGTCGTCATCGATCACTCCAGTGCTGTCGACGCGTCCCCGTGCGACCCAGCGACGGGCGCCAGAGTTCGAACCTTACTGGTTTTCTGTCTGTGGTGATGGTGCCGGGCTCGGAGACTGGCGGGCTACCCGGCGCGGAGCTTGGGGAACAGCACGTTGATCCGCTTGCGGGCGGGATCCATGCCCTGAGGCCGCCCTCTCATCGCTGGTGGCTGCTCCCGTTCGTGTCGTACCTCAGTCGCGAAGGAGGCAAAACGGGTGACCGGCAGGATCTGCGTAGATCCGCCAACTGCGCGTGCCGTCGCCGGCGTCGAGCAGTGACGCCCCGAGTTCGAGAACCTGTTGTTGGGCCTTGTCGAGATCCTGTACACCCAGGTCAAGATGGAACTGTTGCGGGTGAGCAGGGTCCGGCCACCGCGGCGGCTGATGGTCTTGCGCGCGCTGGAAAGCGAGGACGAGCCCTGAGCCGGTGTGGAGGGTCGACCAGTTGCCGTCAAGCGACCATCGTGGATCCGGCTGGTCCACTACGCCGCCGAGAAGAGACTGGTAGAACCGGGAAAGCGCACGCACATCGGGACAGTCCAGCACTACGCACTGCAGCTTGGCGATCATGAAGAGCAGCGTAGACACAAGCGTCCGCAGGGCTCCACGGCGGCGTCCGCGATCTGTCCCGAGGACGTGCCCGTACTCCACGAAAAGCAACCTGGAGTTCGACGCGACGGCAGGTCAGTCCAGTGGGTCGGGCCATTCACTGGCAGGCAGTGGGTCGCGAAGCCTCGCGGTTCTGCTGCGACCCAGAGTCACTTCGCTGTCGAGGTTCGCCGGGTCGATCTGGCGCATGAACTCCCGGCACCGGCCGCAGGGCGGGCGGACATGCAAGAGGCGCTCAGCGTTGCGCGCCACACGGCGACCACCTTCGCGATGCGGTACTCGCGGGCAGCCACCATGGCGGCGATGGCCGCATGTTCTGCGCAGAACCCGGTGCCCGACCCTGTGTCGATACAGACGCCCGAGTGCAGCTCGGCCGCGATCTTCCGTACCGACGCTTTCTCCCGCACCCGGTCGGCGATGTGGACGCGCTCCTCCACCGTGAGGTTCTGGAACGACGAAACGAACCGCTCAGCCCGCACCGTGCGTGCGGGCTGAGCGGTTCCCTTTCCCACGGCCTGCTGTCGTTCTGTCATCGCTTGCCGGTCCGCCGGTTGATACCCGCGATCCGGCACGTCTTCCGGCCGGCACGTTTCCGGCTGCTCACCCGTGATCCGTGAGCGGGGAGTATTCCTCCCGCTCACGGACCGGTTCGTAGCGTTCCTGAAGCGATCTGATCTTGTGGATCTCGAAGACCACCGTTCCCCGAAGGCCGGGTGTTGCGGCGGCCTTGAGGACCCGGGAGAAGAGTGCGGCAAGCTCGTATGTGATCGCGGTGCAAAGGGTGATCTGCCGCGAGAGGCGCGCGGGTTACTGCACGTCCACGAAGTCGCCGGCCGCGTTGACGGCCGGGGTGGTGGAGGTGCCTGCGAAGTTCCAGCGCCAGTAGCCGTCTTCGGACGCGGTGGCCGTGGTCGTCAGGTTGCCGGTGCTGGAGGTGTTCGTGGTCTTGATGGTGGTGTAGGTGGTGGTACCGGCTTTGCGGAACTGGAGCTTGGCCGGCTGGCTGGCGTAGCCCCGGTAATCGAGCGTGTCCCAGTTGGCCCGGGTGAGCTTGCCGGTGATCGTCAGTGTCTTGCCCTTGGCGATCGGCTCAGGACTCGCGTTGGCGGTCAGCTTGGAGTGCCGCTGGATGCGGGTGGTGGTGTAGACCCACCGCTCGGCCCGGCTGTCGTCGTTGGCCGACACCTGGACACCGACCTTCCAGGTGCCGGCGTCGACGTTCGTGAGCCACCAATCCGGTTCGAAGGTGAAGGTCTTCGAGCAGGTGGATGTCGTGCTGTTGGAGGCGACGCAGTCTGCGGGGGTGGTGTCCTCGTTGGGCACGATGTAGCTGTCGGCGTTGTCGTACGGGTCAGTGCCGTCCGGGCCCCGCCACAGGTAGAAGTCCGCGTCCCAGATGCCTGACGGGTCCGTGGCGGTCACCGAAACCGTGATCGTTTTGTCGGCCGTGTCGACCACAGTGCTCTTGCCACCGTTGACGGCGACGCCGGTGATCTGGATGTCGCCCACGGTCTCGTCCGCGTAGGCACCAGGCATGGCGAAGCCGGCCAGCCCGGCGACGGTGGTGAGCACAGCAAAGGCAGCGCGTTTGTGCATGTGTTTCCTTTATAGAGCGTTGAGTGGGAACCTGCCGTACGGACCCGGCGGTGCAGTTGCAGCCGCTCAGGGACCGGTGAGGGACTTGAGCGTGCCCGGTGGGCGGCCTGCTGTCGGACCACCGTGAACCGGGAGTTCGGGCGGGCGTGGACCTGGGGTACCCGACCGTCCGAGGCGGATCGGTTGTGTGGTGCCGAAGGCGCCGGAACGGCTGATCAGGCGGGCGCTCGTCGTCGTGGCAGCTGTAGGGGATCGTCGATGACGTGCTTCGCGTGGTGCCACTCTCATCCCCAGATCGAATCGCCGTGAGTTGGGCACAGCCGTCACACAGGCCGCCCGCACTACCCAGCGCACCTGCATGCTCAAACGTCACAGCGCTGTACAGACAGGCTTGCGTCGGAGCGCCCCGGCAGCAGGATGACGCGACGAAGTGAGGGCGCAACGTGGCGGATCGCGCATCCTGATCGTTGGCGACAGCCGCCAGAAGCGTTTGCGTTCCAAGGGCGTCACCGCGTGACGCCTTGCGCGACGCTAACAGCCCTCCATCGGGGTGCCGCATATGGGCGCCCCGGGTAGCAGCCAAAGCTGTCGGCATGCAGCGTGAAGGTATGTTCGAAGCGCCGATCGTCGTGCACCGGCCGTCCGGCACGGGCGGTCGGCGAGTCACGGTGCGCTCGGAGACCCTCGGGACTGCCTACTCGGATCACGACCTGGTCGTGTTCCTCGAGGCTGCTGGAGTCACCGATCCGGAGAGCGTCCTGGACGATCCGGGATGGGTCGAATGGAGGAGCGGTCGCCCTTACGAACGGGACACCGCCTGACCGCGATCCCGTTGAGGGCGGGCTGCGGGACGTGCTGGCTACCTGGCGATGAAGGCCAGTCGACATCGCACGACCTTGCCGGGGGCAAGACTGCCGATCCGGTCCGCTCTCATGAACAGAGCCAGTCTCCCCGCGCGTGCCGTTCTGGGTGGTACGGCAGCCGATGGCCGACTTTGTCGTGTGCCGGCCAGTGGGTCCGCGGGCTGGTTGTCAGGGAGTTTTCAGGTTTTGAGTTCTTGGGTGTCACTGGTGTCGGTGGTTGGCAACTGGCATGCGGTGCGGTGGTCACCGGTCGGGGGTGAGGGTGGTGTGGCGGACGGCGGGGAGCCAGTGTGGTGGTCAGGACGGGGAACACGCCTCGTCACCGCTGCTGAATGGGGTTGTCTGATGAAGGTCGAGGCTGTGCGCCGTGTTGTGATGGGTCTTGCTGTGGTTGTGGCCGGAATGGCTTTGACAGCCTGTGGCCCGGACACCGGTGCCGCCACCGGCAATGGCCCGCAGTCCTCCTCTGACTCCGTCAGCGGGCCGGCCGCGCCGGGGGCCGGTGACGCCGCCGCCCCCGAGCAGAGCGACCCTGCTGCCCGCGACCGCATCGCCGGGGACACGGAGTCGTCGGAGCGTGAGCGTGCGGCGCGGGAGGCTGGGGGTTCGGAGTCGTCGGAGCGTGAGCGTGCGGCGCGGGAGGCTGGGGGTTCGGAGTCGTCGGAGCGTGAGCGTGCGGCGCGGGAGGCTGGGGACACGGAGTCGTCGGAGCGTGAGCGTGCGGCGCGGGAGGCTGGGGGTTCGGAGTCGTCGGAGCGTGAGCGTGCGGCGCGGGAGGCTGGGGGTTCGGAGTCGTCGGAGCGTGAGCGTGCGGCGCGGGAGGCTGGGGACACGGAGTCGTCGGAGCGTGAGCGTGCGGCGCGGGAGGCTGGGGGTTCGGAGCTGTCCGAGCGGGAACGCGCGGCTGCGCAGACGCGATAGCCTCGCCGCGGCTGCCAGCCGGTGGGTGCAGCAGGGCTGGTGGGGAAGTGAGCAGACCGCGAGGGCTCGTGCTGCACGGGCACGGCCCGCTGCACCCCGGCCATGAGCCTCAGCCACGGTGCCGGCGTCACGTAAAGGGCGTCACGTAAAGGGCGTCACGTAAAGGGCGTCACGTAAAGGGCATCACGTGGTGATGCCTTCTGAACGCGATGCTCGCCGTGATCGTCGCCGTCCCGCTCCTGACCGGCACGGTCCTGATCCTGCGCTGCTGGATCGGCCCCGCTCGTCACCTTCGCCGTCACCGCCGGGCCCGTCGTCACGGCCTGCACCGCACCCGGCCTCACTCACCGCCTGGCGGCCTCCCGCACGGTGCGCCGACTGCTGCGCAGCCTGCCCGGCGCATGAGCATCGGACGCACGCCCTCCACATCCTCGATCACCTCCCGCCGGCAGAGACCGCTACGCTCCCCGGTATGCCAACCAAGCTCCACATACCGGCTGTTCGCGCTGTCGATGAGCGTGGGATCGTTCTCGCCGCTCCGCTGTCGTACGAGGCGCTGCTCGGGGCCGTGCAGTGCCTCAGCCTCGCGCGGACCGTGCGCGGTGAAGCCGAGAGGCTGCGGGCCCGGATGTGGCCGTACATGCAGCAAGCCCAAGTCGCCGATCCTCAGGCAGCACGCGTGCCCTGCGACCTGCTCCGGGCGACCACGCACTGCCTGCGCAAGTGGCGGGCCGCTACCGGCACCACGCTCTGGGACGACGCCGACGACGCCGAGCTGACTACCGCCTGGCGCAACGGCCTCAACGCCCCCGCACCGACCGCGTGACGCGCCTCGCGCACCAGGGCTGATCGGGACTTACCTACCTCGCAACGCCACGGAGCCCCCGAAGGGCAGCATTTCCGGGGGCTCCTTGACGTGTGGAGTCGTGCTGTTTCAACGACGTCGTCGCTGCAACGCTTCGCGTGGTCCGCGCCTACCAGCACATGCCGGGAGCGTTGAGGTCGTGAGGCGCTGCTCGTACAGCTCCGTAGTGCGTCGGCGCGTGCTGTGGAGGATTGAGCCGGCCGTACGGGTGCCCCCTCGATGGTCTCGGCGGCCCTTTGACCGGCGGACGGGCGGGCGCTGTGGTCTCTCGTCTCCGCCGGGGGCTTTACCCCAGGGCGTTCCTGCCTTCGCGCACTCTGGGCACCGACAAGGTCACCTCCGGCGTCGCGCCGGCAGGCAGTTGGAGCGCACCGAGAAGTCGTTGAGGGCGACGTTCTACGCCGACTCCTGGACGGACCAGACCATGCTCAGAGGCTCCAGCTCGCTAACGCGCGCGGCTTCCAGCGGCCCGGGGTAACTGTCCTCAGCCCGACATTACGAATTCAAGTTCAGAACAGCATTGTCACTGACCTCCGTGCCACCACACCCGCTATTCCGCCCCGCTCCTTAGGCTAAGACAGTGCGGGTTCGCGCCACGCACTGCAATCATCGCCACCGACCCCGTTGGGACCGCAGATCCTGAACTTGGTGATTTTCTGGCCCACAATTATCTGCCCCTCCCAGGTAATCGAGTCCTTCTTGGGGGGATAGTACTTCTTCATCGCACTGCTTCCCTGGAGGTAGTAGTCGATATGAGGCTGGGAGCTATCTCCCCTGGCGTAGAGCGCGGGACCCAAGGGGAAGATGTTATTGGCTTCGGCATAGTATGTGCCCGCCCACGGTGCGTCCTCATACGCCGAACAGTGGGCCGGACAGGGTGCCATAGCCGACGCGGGTGTCGTCGAAAGGCCTAGCCCTACGATACCCACACCAGCAGCAACGGCAGTTGCTCGTATCTTTGTCTTCAGATTCATCTCTTAACTCCCTTTTCCCTATTTGCCTTCTCGGTAGCCGAGCAGTCGGTGCGCGGCGCAGGGTCCTGCATTTCGGCTTTTAGTACTCCAGCCGGGAATACAAGGGACCGGCCGCTGTAACGACCTCCGGAGCGCATCCGGCACGGCTGTTCGTTGAACTCGCGGAGGAATGGCGCGGTTCCTTCAGGGAGGAGCCACACTTCCCCGGTGGAACTACATCATCGTCGATGCATAGGCCATCTAGGTGATCTCGGGCGGTCGAGGTTCATGTCCGCGATGCCCCGAAAACTTTACATGCTTTGCTTGAGCAACAAGTGCATCGTGTAAGTTTCTGGCTGGCCCGATTGGTTCAAGGCCCAAATAGGCCACTCGTGCCGAGTTGGTTCGCGCTAATGACTCGTACGCGATCTTGCGAGCGCACTGGTTGAGCGGACCTCGCGGAGCTTCCGTCGCCCGGTGGTCGCCATCCGGTACTGCGCCAGCACCGCCAGCGCCAGCCGGTCCCCACCACCGACATTCGCATTCAGCACCTGTAAGCGCTCCCGCCGTACGGTTCGGCGCCCTGTGCCCGGAGCCGCGTGTACAGCCAGGCGAACAGCCGGCCCCCGACCAGACCATCAACCATGAAGGCCCGGTCGGCGTCACGATGCGATGACCCTGCCCGCGACCGCGCCCAAGACCCCTCCGAAGGCCCCACCGGTAACCCCGCCGACAACTGCCCGCGCCCCCGGGTGCCTGACGACTTGACCACAGGTCACCAAGCCTTTCGGGTGCGGCCGGCAGCCCAACATTCCCCCAGAGCCTCCCCTCGGCCATCCACGCAGCAGGAACAGAGAGAGAACGGGTGGGGCTGGGGTCGGCGCGGCGGGGGACCGCGCGGCTCTTGGCCTGTTGCGCGTCGGCGGGAGCCTCCGCGCCGACCCGGGGCCGCAGAAGCGCCAGCCGCGCAGACCGTCCGGGGGGGGGTCGAGTCAGCGCGCGCGAGACCACCAGCGCCGTCATGCGCCCGCGTCCTGCTCCTCAGACAGATTTTTGGCCAAGTGTGCAGAGTCAACCGGGTCGGCCTCGGAACTCATCTTCGACGGTCGCTGGTCTGTGCGGCATGGCTGACTGCGTGCCAGGCACCTTTGCCTCATCAGCGCGCGGCCGGGCCGCTGGGCCCGCGCGGGCAGTGCGCAAGCTCCTCCTCCTTCGGGTCGTGATCACATCCGACCTCGGCGGCTGTGCCTCCCCGGCACGCCCGCTGAACAGGCGAGATGGACACGCGTGAAGGGTTTGTCCAAGAACGCCCGGGCGTAGCGCACATCTTCTGAGGGAACCACGCTCCGTGCATGAGTCGATACGGAAAGTGCTGACCTGCTGGGTTCTCCTTGCGGGCATCGACGAAAGGGCACAGCCATGTCTTCGGCCATGCGTAAGACGAAAACTCCGATGGTGCGGCGGCTGGCCGCCGCAGCCGTTGCGTTGGGCAGCTGCCTGGCGCTGGCCGGACCGGCGGGAAGCGCGGGCGCGGCGCCCGCAGAACCCGTACCGACCGTCTTCTTCGGCGACTCCTACACCGCCAACTTCGGCATCGCCCCCTTCCACGAGGGCGACAGGACCTTCTGCTTCCAGGCGAAGGAGAACTATCCCACCGTCGCCACCAGGAGCCTCGCGGACAAGGGCATCACTCTCGACGTCCAGTCGGACGTCTCCTGCGGAAGCGCAACCGTCCGGAACTTCTGGGAAGAGCAGGAGCTGCTGGGCGGCATGAAGGTCGCGCCGCAGCAGGACGCGCTCAAGCAGGACACCCGGCTGGCCGTGGGAAGCCTGGGCGGCAACACGCTGGGCTTCAACCGCATCCTCAAGCAGTGTTCCGACGAGCTCCGGGGCCACCCACTGCTGCCGGGAGAGCCGGTGGACGGGGACGAGCCGGCCTCCAAGTGTGGTGAGTTCTTCGAGACCGCTGACGGAAAGCAATGGCTGGACGGCCAGTTCGAGCAGGTCGGCTGGGACCTGGAGGAGCTGCTCGACCGCATCGGCTACTTCGCCCCCGACGCGAAACGCGTCCTGGTCGGCTACCCCCGGCTCGTCCCCGAGGACACCACCAAGTGCCTGACCGCGGCGCCCGGTCAGACCCAGCTGCCGTTCGCCGACATCCCCAACGGTGCCCTGCCAGTCCTGGACCAGATCCAGAAGCGGCTGAACGACGTCATGAAGAAGGCCACCGCTGACGCCGAGGGCGGCGCCGACTTCGTCGACCTCTACGCCAACACCGGCACCAACACGGCCTGCGACGGCGCCGACCGGGGCATCAGCGGCCTGCTGGAGGACTCCCAGATCGGCGACGGCCAAAAGCTCCCCTGGTACGCGCACCCCAATGACAAGGGCCGCGACATCCAGGCCAAGCAGGTGGCCGACACAGTCGAGCAGATCCTCAACCGGTAAGGGGCACAGCCTCCAGCGGAGAACCGGACCCACACCCCACCACTTGCGGGGTCCGGTTCCCGTCATTGCACCCGGTTGTGAAGTTCGGGGAGGGTGTCACTGGGGTGTTCGGGTCTTCTTGCCGGGCCGGCGGGGCTCGCACGGCACGCTCTTCGAGGAACACGGCTCTCACCAGCGCATGTCGAGGGCATCGAGGTCGTTGCGGCATTGTTCGTCGAGTTTGGTGGCGCGGTGGCGGGTGTTGGCGAGGAATGAGCCGAGTCGTACGGGCGCGCCCTCGACGGTCTCGACGTGCTGGCGGGGTACCCGCAGGTGCCCTTCACGGGCGTGGAACTGCCGCGGCGGTGAGGTTGGCCTTCCTCCGAAGTGCGCCGCCTGCGCACCGTCGTGGCCTGCTGTCCGCGGTTCTTCCTCGGTGGCGAGTGGGGAGTGGGGGCGGGCGGAGGTCCTAGGTCGGGCTTACGTCTCCAGCCCGTTACGCCACCGCGGCGTCCTGCCTACTGTCCATGCCATGGATACGACAGGGACTTTGGACGAGGCTCTTGAGCGACTGCACAACTCGGGGCCCGAGCGCCTCGGGCGCCTCACCAATCACGCGCCGATGGCCGTCGAGGCCCTCGCTGCTCACGGACAGGCACATTCGGTGCACCGCTGGCTCGATCTGTACGCGCGCAAGCTCGAGGAGTTCCCGTCCCGTGTCGAGCCGGTGACGGACGGCAGTTGGCTTTCCGCGCTTGGCGATCCTCGCCGTGCGGCCGACTGGATCTGCTACTTCGAGTGCGAGATGGCCGAGCGTCCGTGGCGTTCGGTGCTCACGCAGTGGTGGCCGCGTCTTCTGCCGGGCATGTACGGCGGCTCGACGCATCCGGTGATCCGGGTGGGCCACGCCGTGCGCACACTCCTGTCCGGCGAGATCACCGAACCTCGTCTGGCTGAACTCGCCCATGGCCTCGGCTACTGGGCCGCGCGCCACAGGCCCGTCGCGGTACTTGCCCCGCTGCCCAGTGCTGACAGTGCAGTCGCCGCTCTCGACACGGTACTGCCCATCGCCGTACAGGACGGTGGCTTTGCCGCCCGGCTCGACCGCGTCAAGGCTCTACCGGTATGGGCGGCCGCGGTAGCGGAGCCGGGCGATGCCTACTGCCGCCTCGCCGAACTGGTGCGGGCGGCAACACACCGGTATGCCACCCACGGCCACGGTGAGGAGACGATGCTGGTCCACGCGGCCACGGCTCCCAACGCTGTTCTGCGCACCCTGCCCGCGCTCCCGCCCGCCCTGTGGCCATCGAGCCTGCGGGCAGCCTGGACGGCCTCCGCGGCAGTGACCGCGATGTACGCACCGGCCACCTCGGTTGCATACGCACCGCCCGGCACCTTCACTCCCGAAGAGGTTTTCGAACGGGCCTTGGCGCACGGAGATGAACACGTCATCAAGCTGACAGATACAGCCCTCGATGTCGGCGATGGACCGGCCCTTACGGCGGCTTTGCGTTCCATGGAGTTGAGCGCCCCGTTGGGGTGAGGCATCAACACCGGTACCGCGTGCGGGGTGCGATGCCACGGGCTTCTCCGCTTGTTACCCCGGCGTTCGCCCTGGGCGGCTTGGTAGCGGTAGGTGCCGGTGCGGGCCTGGATGAGCGTGCAGCGGAGGCTGATCCGGTTGGCGATCGGTGCGCAGAGCCTGGGGTCTTCGAAGGTCTTGTCCCGTTCGCTGAGGGGGGAGTTGGTGGCCACGGTGGTCGCCTTGCACTCCCCCCGCTCGGTGAAAATCTGTAACAGCAGCTCCGCCCATCTTCTTTAACCAGATGCAGGTAGCCGAACTCGGCCAGGCACAGGAGATCGACGCTGGCTTCGATGGCTGCCAGTGCCGTAGCTCTGGCCATTCGGAGACGATGTCGGCGTCGTAGCGGGTGGTGAACCAGGCGCGGGTTCGTCCGGCCTGTAGCAGGGGTGATCCGGTCGATCAGGCCCTCAGCCTGCAGTTTGGCCAGGCGCCGCCGGGTCTGCTCGATCCGCACCCCTGAGGCGATGGCCAGGTGCATCTGCTCGGTGGTTGCCATCCGGTACCGCGCCAGCACCGCCAGCGCCAGCCGGTCCTCACCACCCGCATCCACATTCAGCATGCGGCTGCCGCCTCCCGCCGTACGGTGCGGCGCTGTCCTGCCTGGCGCCGCGTGTATCGGCCATGGCATTAGCCAGCCTCGACCAGACCGTCGACCACGAAGGCCCGACCAGCATCACAATGTGACAACCCCGCCCGCGACCGCGCCGGTACCCCTGCTGAAGACCCCGCCGGCATCCCCGCCGACAACTGTCTGTGGCTGCCGGGCCCTTGACGGCTTACCTGCAGGTCACGATGTTCTTCGGGTGTGGTCGGCAGCCCGACATCCCCCTCTGCACACTCCCGCAGGCCCGACCCCGGACAGGAAGATGGAAGGGCAAGGGGTGGGGTGGGCGGGCTTCGGGGGATCGGGCGGCGGTGTTCGCTGTCGCGCGCCGGCTGGGCCGCCGCGCTTGAGCGCCGGGCAGCTGCCGGCGTGCCAGAGGAACCGGAGCGCAGAGGAACAGCAGCGGAACGCCCACCGTCGCCCCCACGCGAACAACAGCCAGCCCCACGCGATGTGACCCGAACTTGCCACGCTCCTGCCGACGCTTCAACCGGAGCACGCCGCAACCGGTCACACGTCGATGCAGTCTTGGCCATGTACCGGAGTCTCAACACCGCGGCGCCGGAACGAACGGCGCGGCCAGCGCCGGTGGCCCGGTCGCCACCGTGCGGGCCCTCACCTTCAGCGCCGCACTCCTCTTACCTGCCGCGGTGTTCCTCGCCGACTGGGACCTGCTTGGGGCCAGGAAGCTCAAACCCGAGAACCAGATCGACTCAAAGATACTTTCGACCGGGTCAAACTCTCCTCCGGCGTGGTCGCCGGCCAACTTCCGAGCGTAAGCTCCCGACCCGGCCCCGGCGCCGCCGTGGGGCGGGAGGGGCGACACGTTTTCGGGCTGTCGCAGAAGACACCTCGTGTGGCCGGGTTGTCAGGTTCGGCTGTGCGGAGGTGACGCCGGATGGCATGTCACGCTTCGTCGCCAGGGAAGAGGGTGTCCGCGATCTGCATGAGCTGGTCGTCGCACAGCTGCGGGGGAATCCAGCCACGGTGGCGTGCGTGGTCGACAAAGCGGTCATCGACGGGAACGTGGTAGCGCTCGACGTAGTGGGCGAGGTCGGTGTGCCAGAACCACTCACCGTCGGTGAGAAGGTGAAGCCCGTCGATGAACTCGCCAGTAGGACTGAGGAAGTCGTAGACGGCAGATCCAGTAGCGGCGAGCACGCTGCCGGCACGCAGGTATCGCACAAGATCCGCCTCGTACGGGTGGCCCTCGCTGCGCACGGCAGCGATCAGGGAGGGGCCGTCCGGATTGCCGTGCTCGAGTTCCCGGAACTCGCCGAGAAAGCGGTCTGCGTAAGGGGGCTCGCTGGTCACTGGCAGGAGCGTAGTCGATCAGATGTCCGACACTGCCTGGGTGCTTGTGGCCCGTTCCCGAGAGGAAGAGCCGCCGCCTCCATTGTGGGGCCGGGGCCGTAGGCAGTAGTGGAGCTGACGGACCAGGCGGTTGAACATGTGCCGGGACTTGTGCACGCCAGTCTCAGTCACCCCGGAAGCCGGGCCCGTCGAGACACACCAGCCCGCTCCCCGTAGACGTCGGTGTGCTCGTGCAGTATGGCGAGCATGCTTGCCTCCTCGTCCTCGGCGACTATCCGCTCGGGACCAGTCGGGGACAGAGAGACGGGGCGGCCCTGGTGGAGATTCACATTTGACCTGCACTCCTTCAAGTGGTGGATGGCGTCGTCGGCGGTACCCGCTGGGGGTGGGGATGTGCTGAGCTTCCCCCTTCTACCGCCGGTGCACAGTGGGTTCGGAGACGGACCAGACGCTGCTGCGGCCCTTGGCTGAGCACTTGGGTCATGGGTGCCGCGGGCTCTTGAATGCTCTGGGCGTCATGGGCTTTCACCGTTGGTTGCACCTCCGTGTCCTTCGGCAAGGTGTGGTTGTACACCAAAGTTGGCCGCTCCTGAGTACCTCGACAACCGTTCCGTCGCGGTGGGGGTCCTCCATACCGGGCCCGTTCGGGGCCGTGGGAAGCGAGGCTGAAGGAGCGCCGTGGGGGTTCGTAGGGCTGCGAAAAGAGTCGATGACTTCCTGACCGAGACGGTGGGAGAAGCGATTGCCGAGGTGATACTCAACTTGCTCGCGTGCGCCCTGCTCGGATGCCTGGCTCTGATCGCCTACTTGAGCTGGTCCTACAATCCACGCTTGACCCTCGCGGGGGTCGGGCTGCTCAGCCTCACTCTTGCCCACGGCGGCTGGAAGAGCTTCCGCGCTCCTGTGAAGGGGCGCCGTCGGGGTCTGGCCGCCCTGACCGTCGCCATCTTTACCCTGGCTGCCATGACGTCCCTTTTCCTACTGCTCTACGCCACAGGCTGCGACTGTCTTTGAGGCCGGAGACGGGGTGGTGTGGTGGTGGAGACGCCGGAATGGTCGGTGATACAACCGTTCGTGCGGGGCCGTGTGGAGGGTCGGAATGTCGGACCTGCAGAGTGCACAGTGGGCCGCTTGAGGGCTGTTTGGGCGGGCCTGGCATAGGCGTTGTCGTAGGCAGTGGTCAAGATGACGGGCATGACAGACGGAACGACCTGGCTCGCTGCCCGCCAGTCCATTACGTACGGCGGCTATCACGTGGTGCTCGCTCGCGGGCTTACTCCGCAAGAACTGGCTGAGCGCCTTGCCGCGAATCTGCTGTACGACGCGGAGCACAGTGTCGTGCCGGTCGGGGACCAGACTTCAACCTCGCTCCTGGAGTTCATGGACGACCATTACGGCGACTTCTTCGACGGCATTGGACTGCGCCTCGGCTGCGAGGGAGACTGGGCGTATGCGGTCGCCTACGGCGGCTGGCAGGCCGAGTTCGGCTCGTTGGCACCAGTCTCGCGCGACGGCGCGCATGTCTGTCTCCTGGAGTACGAGGAGGAGAACGGCAAGCCGGTGCCGCCGCAATTCGCGTACTTCTGTGACGGGCGGCTGCTGAGCGGGTTCAACCTGCACCTGGACGCCTCCTGGGGCTACGAGGGCGTCGTAGGCGACTCCTCTACCGCGGCTCGAGTGCAGGAGCGGCTGACGGCTGCAGGCAGCCGGAGCCGGAGCCGGAGCCGGAGCGGGGCCGCAGAGAGGTTCACCGTGCCGCACTGGGCGTCGTCCAGGAGTTCTTCGGGCTCTCGCTGCCGAAAGAACAGATCGTGACCGGGGCACTGCCGGCCGTCCTGCTGGAACCTGTGTAACCCGCAGATAGCCCGACATGCGACAACCAACGGGTGTTCTCACTTCTCGCGAACACTCACCGGGCGGCTGGCACGCCGGTGTTCTCACCTGGCACGGCCGGGTTCGTCTCCTGCGACCAGCTCACGAGCACTGCACATGGCAGGCAAGCGGCGCCGCGGGGCCGAGTGCAGGTCGGGCGCTTCTGGGTGCTGAGGACGATGCCGAGGCGGTTGTGGACTGCGCTGCCCTGAAACCCGTCGGGAACAGCCATCCGGATGGTCAACGGGGCCGCCGCTTCGACAACACATGCTCGTGTTTACCAGCGCATTCCCAATGCGTTGAGGTCGTTGCGGCGTTGTTCGTTGAGTTTGTCGGCTCTGCGGCGGGTGTTGTCGAGCCATGTTCCGAGTCGGACAGGCGTGCCGCTCTCGCTATCGTCACCGGCTAGTTCTTCGATGTGTTTTCTGGGGACGTGGAGGTGTCCTTCGCGGTGGTGGAATTGTCGGGCTGCAGCAAGGTGGGTGGTCCACCGGTCGGCTTGTGTCCGTCGTGTCGGTTGCGCCGCCACTTCGTCCGGCGTGAGTGGTTGGAGTTCGAGGACGGTTTCGAGGAGCCATTGTTGGGAGGGCCGGAGCGTGTCCCAGCTGCGGCGTTGTCCGGTCACCCACTCCGCCAGGTCCTCGCCCTGGACAACGAGCTCGCCCGTTGCTGTGGGGAGGGTTCCGCCATGGTGGAGGTGGGTCTGTGTGAGGCGGAAGCAGCGTTGCCAGGTGATGTCCCAACCTCGGGGACACCATCCCGGGTCGATGGCCTCGAGGGCTTCCATCCGGCTTTCGGAGAGTTCCCCGGCGTAGGGCACTCCTGTTTCTCCGGCGGCGCGGCGTTCGGCGTTCTGCAGCGTCCTGCGGGCGGCTGCGCGCTGGTTTTTGACCCAGGTTCCGATGGGGTAGCCGTCCCACACCGCGTCGGCGGGTGGCAGGAGTAGTCCGTCGTGGGCCGCGGCATAAGCGCGGGCGACGGCCAGTCCGCTGTCCCAGGCACTGGCTTGCACGGACCAGACCATGCCGAGCGCGTCCAGCTCCGCGACCCGGGAGGCTTCCAGGGTCTCGGCGGTGTAGTAGCGGCGCTGGTCCGCGATCCATACGCCCAGCGGATACCCGCCCACCCCCGGCCAGTCTTCAGGCGTGGTGTAGGTGTAGGGCACGCGTAGTTCGCTTGAGGTGGTTTCGCGGAGCCATCGGGTGGCGGCTTCGATGCCGCGTCGCCAGTAGGCGCCTTCGGGGTCGATGATCCGTAGCCGGATGTATTGTGCGAGCGCGGCGGGGTCGCGTTCCTCGCTGAATCGCAGGACCCCGGCTGCGGCCCGGCCCACCGCGACCGCCTCAACCTCCACCCCTGCCCCCGCTCGCGCCCCGGCCCCAGCCCCAGCTCCAGTCTCCGTCTCTGCTCGCGTGCCGGCCCCTGCCCTGGCCTCGTCCGAGCTTTCGGCTGCACCAGCGGTTTCGGTGTCTTCAGTCTCAACGGGCACCTGTTTCGGGCCGCTGCGCACACGCGGGTCCGCGAGCGCCTCGATGGTCTCCGTGTCGTGGGCCCGCAGAGCTCCGAGGACCTTCGTGAGGGTCCCGTAGGCGTCGGAAGTGAGTAGTTCATCAGGGTCTTCGTCCGGTGCGAGGAATACCGGTACGACCAGGGTGGCGAGCTTCCCGGCACCTGGGGTGATGCGCAGGGCTCGTCCGACCATTTGCACGATGTCCACCATCGACCCGCGCGCGTCCGCGAAGAGGACGGCGTCGCATTCTGGCGTGTCGACGCCTTCACCGAGGACCCGCACGGAACTCAACACCCGTAGCACGGCGGGAACGTCCCGCCCGTCGAATCCTTGTTCCTTCAGGAAGTCGGAGGCGAATTCATCCAAGACCTGCTGCCGGTGCCCAGGGGTGTGTTCGCCGTAGAGCCAGTCGGCCCAGACCTGCTCGGCGGGCGGGAAGGTGCCTGGGTCGTCCTCGGCGAGCCGGGCCGCCACCTTCAGTACCGAGGCTGCCATTGCTTCCGCTTCACTGACCCGGGAGTGGAAGGACAGCACCCGCCGAAACCGCTCGTCAACGGCCGCCCGCATCAGCCCGGTCTGCACCGCCGCCAGGCGTGCCCCGCGCGCGGCGTCCGTACCGGGCGCTGCACCGACCAACGCAGCATGCAACTGAGGGTCGCGGATGTCCAGGCACACCACCTGATACGGAGCCACTGTGAGGTTCGGGGAGGGTGTCACTGGGGTGTTCGGGTTTTCTCGTCAGTGGTGCTGGCTTGTTTTTGTGCTGGCCGGTGGGTGTTTCGGCTGGTTGATCTTGGTGGTGGTGTTCCGGATTTGGTGGTGGTGTGTTCTCGGATCGGTTGGTGGGGTGTTCGTCGGATCTCCTTCGAGGCGGGCTCTATAGCGCATGAGGTTGTGAGTCGGAGGTGAAAGGGGGGTCTCTGTCATCCGTCCAGGTGATCGGCGGGGCTCTTGTCGGGGGTGTCGGCTTTAGCGTCTCATTCGTCGCGCCTGTCACGGGTGTGACGTGAACTGCCTCGTGTGGGGGCGGTAGTTGACTGTCCGGAGGCTGGTGCTGTGATCACTGCTTGGTTACCGGTTCGCTCTGTGTGCGGGTATCGGCTCTGGTGATGGTGGGCGGCGACGCTTCTGAGACCGTGGCCGCTTTGGGGACCGGGGATGACGGTTTGGGGCGGCATCGGGATGAGCTGAGGGTTGCGGCGGTGGCTCAGCTGCTGCGGCTGCGGGCCGCGGGGGAGTTGACGACGGCGCATGTGCGGCTGGTCGCCGACGCGGTGGGCGTGCACAAGAGGACGGTGTGGAGCTGGCTGGCCCAAGCGGAGGAGACCGGATCCGCGGAGAAGCCGGAACGCCGCCGTTTCCGGGTCACCGAGGAGGTCATCGATGTCCTTGCCGACTATCAGGGCAACGTGAAGCGCGCTCACGAGCGTTTGGTCGAGATGGCGGTGGCTGCGGGCCGCAAGCCGCCGGGGCTGACGACGCTGCACGATGCGATCGCGCGGGATCTTGATCCGGGTTTCATGGCGGGCCTGCGCGAGGGGATCCCGGCGGCCCGCGGTTTCGATCCCTGCTTTCAGCGGCCGGCGGTGGCGCGGAACGAGGTGTGGGAGGGGGATCACAAACAGGCCGAGACCGTGGTGTTGATGCCGGACGGGAAGACGTCGAGGGTGTGGGTGACGTGGTTCGAGGACCGCGGTACTGGCCATGTGATGGGCTGGGCGGTCACCGCCGGCTCCGCGCACCGGGGTTCGGTCCTGGCGGCGGTGCGTATGGCGGTGCTGCGCGAGGAGCCCTATGGTCCGGCCGGCGGTCTGCCCTATCTGGTGCGCGTGGATGGCGGTGCCGACTTCCTGTCCAAAACGGTCCGACGGGCCTTCGGTCTGCTCGGTGTCCCTGTGCACCGTGTGCGCAGTGCCCGGCACAAGGGCGGTGTCGAGCGGCTGAACCGTACGAGCATGACGCGTTTCTTCGCTGATCTGCCCCGTTACACGAAGGCGCCCCGGCTCGATCACCGCCGCCGTCTGGGTGATTCGGATCCGCCGCTGACGTTCGAGGCGTTCGTGGGCCTGTTGGGGGAGTGGGTTCACAAGCACAACACCGTGCATGTCATCGAGCGCACGGGGATGACGCCGCTTGAGGCCTGGCAGGCGGATCCCACTGAGATCCGGCCCGAGCCGCGCGCCTGCGAGCTGCGTGCCTTCATGCTGGAGAGCGACCACAGGGTCCGCAAGATCACCAGCCATGGGGTGGAGTTCGGGGGCCGCGCCTATATGCCGGAGAACGGGGTGGGCCGGATCGGGCTCGAGGTGCGGGTGCGGTGGATGCCGCATCACACCCACGAGATCGACCTGTACACCTTTCGCGGCAACCGCTACCTGGGCCGGGCCTTCCTCAGCAACGAGGCCGGCGAGGAACTGCGCGCCAAGGTGCTCCGCGAGCGGGACGAGCACAGCAAAAGCCTGCGACGTGCCCTGCAACGCTCCGGCGAGCGCCGGCGGGAACGCCACCTGCCGTCCACCCGGCCCGAGGTGCCCATCCGTGCCCTGCGCATGACCGAGCAGGAGGCCCGCGCCGAACTCGACGGCACGAAGGCGCCCGCCACGCCGCGGCGCCGCGCCCAGCCGTACCGGCCCCTGACCCCCGTTCCGGCGACGTGGAAACGACCCGGCCAAGACCTCAACCACACCGCATCCAAGGACGACGCCTCGTGACGACCGCCCCCAAGCGCAAACACCCCGGCCAGCGCCGCCAGCCGGCCGCCGCCCTGGCGAGCCAGACATCCAGGCGCCGCCCCGACCTGCGCCCGCAGCACTTTCTCGGCCTCAAGGACTCCACCCTGGTCGCCACGGACACCCTGCTGCAGATCAAAGACACCGTCATCGACACCGTCGAGTCCAGGGCCATGTCGGTGATCTACGGCGGCCCGGGGCTCGGCAAGAGCTTTTCCACCCGGGCCACGGTCCAGGAGATGAACCCGGACCTGATCCTCCCGCTCGACTTCGCCCGCTCCCGCCCCGGGCCGAAGGACCTGCGCGAGGAGCTGTTCCACCAGATGCGGCTCAACAGCAAGATGCCCGGCACACCGACCGCGTTCGACAAACTGCTGCGTGAGAGCCTGCCGCGCCGCCCGTACGTCATCGTGTGCGACGAGGCACAGCAGTACCGCAGAGAGAATTTCGAGTTCCTGCGCAAACTGTGGGACAACTGCGATCCCCAGCCCGCCATCATGTTCGTCGGCGGCCGCGAGGCCTACGAGACGCTGCAGAGCGACCCGGCACTGGCCTCCAGGATCTACATCCGTCTGGAGATCCTGGCGATGACCGAAGACGAGATCCTCAAAACGGTTCCCGACTCCCACCCCGTGTGGCGGGGCGTGGACGAAGCGCTGCTCAAGCGGATCGACACCCAGTACGCGCTCGGCTCGTTCCGCGAGTGGGTCAAGGTGACCAAGCATGTGCTCAAGGGCATGGACTATCTCGGCGCCGAACAGGTCGACGACGAGGTCGTCGACTGGGCCCTGGCCCGATGCTGACCGATCACCCAGCCGCCTTGCCCGACACCGGCACGCAGCCGCTGTCCCCGGCCACCGCAGCCGCGCCCCGGCGCCTGCACTTCCTGGGCCTGGCTGGAGCCCGCACCGTCGCAACCCCCTCACTTGCGGCCGTCGAGGACGCCCTGGCCGACGCCCACGGGCAGAGGCGCTTTCTGTGCGTGCTGGGCGACGCCGGAGTCGGCAAGACCTTCGCCGTCCACCACTGTGCCCATACCCGCTTCCCCACGACCCGCCTCCTGCTGCGGCTGGGGGCCAGGCCCACACCGGCCGATCTGCGTACCCACCTGCACCACACCCTCGGCCTGCCAGGCACCGCGCCTGCCGCACCCGCCCTCGCCGACACACTCATCCGCCGCACGCTCGCCACCCAGCCCTACATCGTGGTGGTCGACGAGGCCGACCGGATGCCCGAGGCCTGCTTCGAGTACCTGCGGTTCCTGTACGACGCCACCCCTTCGGGCCTGTGCGTGGTCCTGATCGCCGGCCAGCGCGGTGCCAAGGCGCTGCGCGCCCAGCAGATGCTGGCCACCCGCACCGCACGGTGGCTGACCCTCTATCCGCTCACCCGCGACCAGATCCCGTACGCGGCCCAGGCCCTGCACCCGATGTGGCAGACCACTACGCCGGATCAACTCCTCTTCCTGGACGGCGTCTTCGCCTCCGGCAGCCTGCGCCGCTGGGCCCTGCTCACCCACCACGTGCAGCGCACCCTGAAGGCCACCGGCCGCCACCAGCCCGACCCCGGCCTGCTGCAGCACACCCTGAACCGCATCGACACCTCATGCCGCCCATGACCCCACCCGCTTTTGCCGCCTGTGCGCCGACCACAGTGCCGCCCGTCTGGCTGCTCCTGGATGCGGGCGACGACCACGCCATCCACCATGCCGCTCACCAGCGTGCCCACCCCGAGGACGGCCGCATCACCACGGACCCCACCCCGCACACCAACAGCCTCGCCTACCTCGCCCTGGACCTGCTGCGCGCCATGGGCCGCGACAGCTTCGCCCGCCCTGACGCCGAGCGGATGGCCACCGACGCGGCCTGGCGCGCGGTGACCTGCTGGACCCTGACCACCCGAATCAGGGAAGCCACCGTGCTGCGCGCCCACCGCCTCACACCCGAACGCCTGGAGCGCCTGGCCACCTGGCGTGCCGAGACCGGCATCCGCCTCGTCCTCGTGGCCCATACACCCACCGAAGCCGCCGAATTGCGCCTGCGCACACGGCTGGCCGCGGCCCGCCTCACCGATCTGCGGACGATATCGGACACTGCGTCCATCCTGGACGCCATCGGCCCGCCCGCCCCGGGCCGGTGCCCGGGACCGCCGCCGTCCGATCATGTGCACCGGCTGCCCAACCTGCCCCGAACAGACGTGGCCGCCTTCCGCGAGGAGTGCAAGCGCCGCCTGAACGAGGCCGACTTCGCCCATACCGACGGCCAGTACCAGGCGGGCTACGCCGCCGCCCGCACCTGGCTCACCCGCCGACCCGCACCATCGGCCGCGCCCCGGACCAAGGATGCCAAGGGCGCTGTCCCCCAGGACAAGGACGCCGTCCCCGAAAGCAGCGGTCACTGGCCGGACTTGGAAGGTCTGCGCCTGTTCCTGGCCCGCCTCACCGTCTCAAGCCCCAGCCCCCAGCACACCCTCGCCCGCGTACGCGGAGCCCAGAGAGGATTCCTCAGCCGGCACCTCCAACTCGACGTCCCTGACGACCTCATCGAGCGGGGCGGCCCCGGAATCACCACCGTGCCGATCACCCCCCGCCGGGCCCACGCCCTGGCCACACACCTGCCCAATCCGCTGCGCGCTGCCGCAGCGGCCGCCCTGCTGTTCACCGGCACCGATCAGTCCCTGCTGGCCATGACCCAGATCGCCAGCGTCGACGAGCACGCCACCCGCCTGGCCATCGACCGCGACTCGCGGATCTACATCGGCACGCCACCCGGCCCGCGGCACATGTACGCCATCCCGCCCCGCGCCCGCCCCCTGCTCACCGCCGCCCTCGCCTTCCGCCGCCGCACCCCGCGCACCACCGACCACCTCGGACTGTTCGCCGGCTGCTTCGGTACCCCCGTCCGCTTCGACAACCTCATCCGCGACGCCGGCCTCGACTTCCCGGCCGTCACACACCCGCACCCCGCACAGGACTGGCACACCGCCGCCCGCTGCCGACACCTGCCCGCCGCCCTGCGGGGATGATGGTCGGGTGCAGCAGCCCTCTCCTGAACCGACACCGGTCATCCTCGCCATTGACGACCTCAGGGCGCTGCCCCGAGCGACACGGCTCGCCCGTACGAGCCGTGAAGGAGTCCAACTCCTCCAGGAGCACCAGCACATCTTCATCGACGAGCTCTGGCTCGACCACGACCTCGGCGGGGATGACAGCATCATGCCGGTGGTGACCCTCCTGGAAGAGGCCGCCTTTTATGGACACCCGTTCCAGATCGGCACCGTCTACGTGCACAGCGCTAACCCCATCGGGGCCGAGACTGTTGTGCGGTCCCTTTCACATTGGAAGTACCGCGTTCGCAGAGCCGCCACCCAATGACAGCTTGCGGCACAGCACCCTGTCACCAGCGCATGCCGAAGGTGTCGAGGCCGCCTCGCCGGGCAACAAGACGATGGACCGCAAGCTCAAGCCCTCGCTGTGGACCGCCTCGTCCACGCCACCGTCGACGACGTGCATCACGACGGCTCCCGGCTCGCCCTGCCCGAGCCCTTCAGCGGCGCGTACGACCAGGAGCATCTGCCGCCCCGCGTCCGGTACGCGATCCCGCCCCACGCCCGGCCTTATCTGCAAGCCGCCCGGTTCTTCCGTCAGCTCGAAGGTGCACCGGGCCACTTCCATCTGTTCAGTAAATCCTTCGGCTACCGCCGCACAGCCCTCGTCAGGGACGCCGGCCACCCCATCCCGGCGCTCGACTACCCGTACCCCGGCCCGGTCTGGCACCACCAGGCCCGCCTGCTGCGTCCGCACTCTCGAAGGCAGCCTTCAAGCGTGAATAGACCGGCATCCGCACGCGGGGACGCGCGATGATGAGCTGTGCTGCACGACGAGCGTGCCGGGGAGGCGTGAAAACGGATCGTGATCACCACTGACCATCCGCACAGGGAAAGGGCGGAACAGCGCCGGAAGTTCGTCCCGCCGTCCAGGTTGCACCTGCCCGACGTTCCGGACCGGGCAGAGGACGCCCTGCTGGACCAGTTGTTGTACGCAACCGCGGACGGATGCCAGGACTGCCGTTCGATGCTGCTCGACCGTTTCGCTCAGGACGCGGGGGCGACGCACAAGCTGGTGGACTGGGCCTGCTGGATTGCGACCGAGGTGTACGGTGGCCTGCCGGCCGAGCTTGTCGACGAAGCCGCGACGGCGGACACCCTCTTTCGCCCCTCGCTCACCTTTTGCCGGCTCGCCGCGGAGTACCGCGCTCGGGGACGGACCAGCAGCGGCATGTACACCGCCCGTGAACCTGCGCAGCGCCGCGAGGCGGCGGACACCGCCGTCACCCTGGTCGCCGGACTCCAGAGGTGCTGGACGGACTTCCTCTACCGGTGACCAGGGTCGTGCCCGATCGTGCAGGCCACGCAGGCGTCGGCGAGCTCCGGCCTGGGCTGATGTTCCCGTAGACGCTGCATCGCGTGGCTGGACAGGAACTCGAAGGACCGAATTGGTTCAGCCTTCCAGGTGTCGGTCGCTGTTGACCGGCGGGCTGCCGGTCGGTGCTGGCGGGTGACGAAGATTCGGGCGTGTTCGTCGAGCTTGGCCGCGACCCGTGGCTGTGAGACCGGCAGGGGTGGAGGCTGGAGTGCAGGGGACCGCGGACTGTTTGGCCGGTCGGACGCGGGAGTGGCCCCGGCCACGGTCCTGGCGTCGGCTGTCCGGTGTCTGCTGCCCTGGGTGTCAGGCCCGGTGCCGCGCAAGTGCCTCTCGCACCGCGGTGATGGCGTGCGCTCCTGTTCCAGGCGCAGGTGCGGCCGGTAGCCCCGGTCCTGGTCGAGGCGGGCCTCCTCGGGGTGAGGCGTGTCTGTGTCTTCTGCTGCCGGTGGCACTCGTGGGCGAGGAGGGGTGGCGCGGTCCATGAGCAGTGACGTGGTGTGCGGGACGCGTCCTTGGATCTGGTCGCGGATGGCGAAGCCATGGGTGTTGTTGGCGCCCCAGTGACAGAGGTCGACGTCGTTGAGCCAGGGCAGATGACGCAGCAGGGCAGCGGCGTATCCGGAGCCGAGGACGGCGATGGCGCCGGGGACCGGCGGCAGCGGGAGATCTGGCCGAACCGCCCGCACTGGATTGCCGACCGGCACATCTGTACGACTTGTGTGGTGTCACCGGTCACGCGTCGGTCTCCGGCTTGAAACCAGCAGCAGGTGCCGACTCGGGCCTGCCCTGCCGGCGCGGGCACCTCGAAGTCGCCCGCTGTTTCTGGCCGGTTGCACGACGAGTTCTCTGACCCGGCCCCTACGGGTCGGTGTTTCTGCAGGTCAGTAAGGGTCTGGCGTGGCAATAGGGCTGCGTGGGAAAAAAGTTGGGTCACGGCGTCCGGATTCGGGCCTCTCGGCGCGTGTAGGTGGTGAGGGCGATAGGCCCTCATCAACGAGTCGATGACGGGAGGCCGGTCGGTGACCTGGCTGGAGTGGACGGGCGCGGGTGGGATCTCGATCCCGCTGTTGTTCCTGGCGTACCACGCGCTGCGCCGTACGAAGAGCGCGATGGAGATGTGCCTGACGGTGTATCTGCACGTTCGCACGGAGCGCGAGCAGCGCGCAACGATGATTGCGATGGCGGCGGCGCTGCCGGAGGGCGGGGCCGCGGCCCGCTTCGAGGAAGGGCAGCCGGCGTGGCTGTTCTACAAGCACTCGGAGCCGGACCAGCGGGCGATCACCTCCCAGGAGGCTGCGTGACCGAGCCCGACCGGGGCACGGACTTCGAGGCGTTCGTCCTCGAGACCAGCGCGGCGTTCTCCCGCGTAGCCCGGGCCGAAGCAGGCGGCGACCTGCACAGCGCCGAAGACGCCGTGCAGGTCGCGTACATGCGCATGTTCACGTCGTGGGAAAAGATCGTGGCGCGGCCCGGTAACCGGGCCGCCTACGGCCGTACCGCGGTGAGGAACGCGGTCATCGACCAGTTCCGGCGTAACCAGCGCATGGTTCCTGCCCCGTTGCAGGAACTGCCCGAACAGGAATCCCAGACCGGTATTCCCGATGCCGCCTACGAAATGATCAAAGAGGGTATCGATGAACTAGTCGCCAAACTTCCCGACCGGCAGCGGCAGGCCATCACCCTGTGCGTTCTTCAGGATTTCAGTCCTGAAGAAGCGGGGAGGCGCCTGGGCCTTAAGGAGGAGTCGGTGAAGAAGTACATCCGCATGGCCATCATGAACCTGAAGAAGTTCGTCAACGAGACCGGCGAGGAGGAAACCGCATGACCACCTGGGACAGGGAAAACGAGCAGGGCGCCATCCGGCTCCTCGCCGTATGGGCCCTGCTCGAACGCTCCGAGCAGGCCCTTTCGGAGAGTCCGCGGACACCCGAGGACTCGGCACAGGCGGAGGGGGGCCAGCTTGCCGGCTGGCCCCCGGCCCCCGCCGAATGTCCGGACGACCCAGACCGTATCGAAGCCAAGGGTGAACTCGTCCTACTGCTGGCACGCGAGTGCGCGCGGAAAGCCACTGCACAGGAAACACGCCGGATCGCGGAACTCCTGGAATATCTGGACAGGGATGAAGAGTCCCTGGCCTGGTGGCAATGGGCGGCAGAACGAGGCGACGCGGACGCGGCGGACTATCTGGAAATGCTTCATGCGGAAAAGCAGGAGCAAGAGAATACGTCAGTCGACTCTTCTCCGCCACCTGAGTTGGAAGAAAGTGCAGCACTGTTCGTGTGGAAAGCCAGCGGCGCAACTGCTGGATCCCGCACTTTTGCGGCAGTTCAAATGGCGCTGAGTGCTGCAGCCAACCCAGGGCTAAGTGAAGACGCAAAGCAGCTGGTGAGGGAAATCGAAGAGTACTTGCAGCACCCTGACCGCATGACAGATGGAAGGCGCCGCTGATGCGAACCATTCTTCTGCCGTCCCACCAAGTTGAAACGAGATCCGTCCTATAGGCAGACTCATCATGAGTGCCTCACGCTGAGGCACAACGACTCGTTGAGGCAGCGGCCCGCCACACTGGCGGGCCGCTGCTGCATCTCCAGAACCGCAAAACGACTCACGGACCCACCCCAGCGCGGCGGGTGATCAAGATTCGGGCGTGTCTGTCGTGCTCGGCCGCGCCCGTAGGCTGTGGGCCTCGTAGGGGCAGAGGCTGGAGCATGGGGAGCTCCAGACCGCTTGCCTGGCGGACGCGGAAGCGGCCTTTTCCTCGACAACCACGGCCCTGGTCCGCGGCTGTCCGGTGTCTGCAGCCCTGGGTGTCATTCCCGGTGCTGTGTCAGTGCCTCTCGCACGGCGGTGATGGCGATGCGCTCCTGCTCCAGGCGCAGGTGCGGCCGGTAGGCGCCGGTCCGCAGGTCCCGGTCGAGGTGGGCCTCCTCGGGGGTGAGGTGTGTCAGGCCGCCGCGTGCTTGGGTCTTCTCCTGGCCCCAGTGGGACTCGTGGGCGAGGAGGGTGGCGCGGTCCATGAGCAGTGACGTGGTGTGCGGGAAGCGTCCTCGGACCTGGTCGAGGATGGCGAAGCCATGGGTGTCGATGTCGCCCCAGTAGCAGAGGTCGACATCGTCGAGCCAGGGCAGATGACGCAGCAGGGCGGCGGCGTATCCGGAGCCGAGGATGGCGATGGCGTCGGGGACTGCTGGCAGTGAGAGGTAGGTGATCTCGTTCTCGAGGACGAAGACGGTGCGTACCCCTGGGGACCAGTGGGCCAGTTCCTCGGCGCGGACGGTGAGTTCGCTGAATGGCAGGGGGGAGTCGCCGAGGTAGCGAAGGCGGATGTAGATGGGCTTGGTGCGAAAGCCGTACCGTGCGACGAGATCGCTCTTCGGTGCGATGGCGTTGACGCGGCTTTCAGGGAGCACACAGTCGAGGAGTTCGGCGAGGATTCCTTTGTTGGTCTCGATGAACTTGGTGTCAACGCCCGGGGTGTCGATCTCGCGCAGGTAGACCGCCTCGGTGTCGTGGTCGCGGATCCAGCACGTGGTGCGCACGAGCTGGTGCCAGTCTGCAGCGTGGGCGAGGACCTTCATGGGATGGTCGGCCATCCACCGTGCGATGCCGGGGTCCTGGCGTGCGGTCTGCTCGTGCAGGGTGTGAAAGCTGTCGACCTGGGTGGTGACGCGGAGCAGCATCCAGAGGCGGTCGCGGGTGTCGACCCAGGCTCGGGCCGGAACGGTATTCGACGGGGTGCCGTTGCGGCCGCCGATGGATTTGGTTTGGATGCGCAGATGGGGGTTCCGGTCGGGGGCCCAGCACTGGGCCCAGGCGAGCGCCTGCTCGTAGTGCTGCAGGGCGTCGGCCGCGGTCGGGCCCTTCAGCGGCACTCCGATGGGTTCGAAGGGGTGACCGCCCGCGGCGGCGGTGAGGTAGCGGCCGCTGGTCCACTTGCGGGCGCAGGGTTTCCACCACATGCTCGGGGCGGGTCCATGCTGCCGGGTCACGACTGCTCCTTCGGGGGCTGGTTCGCCTGCTGGGCTGCTGCCTGCTTGCGGGCGCGGAACTCCTCGATGGTGAGGTTGTTCAGGCGGGAGCGGGTCTTGTCGGGGCGGTCAACGTAGCCGACGCGGGTGACGTGGGGCTCGATGACGTGGAGTTTCTGGAGCGGGGTGACGACGAGGAGTTGCAGACCCAGGCGCTGGAACAGGTCGAGGGCGAAGTGGGCGGAGGGGTCGTCACCGCGTCCGAAGGCTTCGTCGATGGTGACGAAGTGGAAGGTCTTGGGTTTGGCGGCGGTGGGGTCGATGCGGAACTGGTAGGCGAGGGAAGCAGCGAGGATGGTGTAGGCGAGTTTTTCCTTCTGGCCGCCGGACTTGCCGCCGGAGTCGGAGTGGACTTCGTACTCGGCGTCGTCCTCACGGTTGAGTTCGCTGGCGGAGAAGACGAACCAGCGCCGCACGTCGGTGACCCGGGCGGTCCACTCCTTGTCGAGACGGGTGTGCTCCGGGCGGCCCTTGAAGCGGTCGAGGAGCGCCTTGACCTGGAGGAACTTCTCTTCGGTGTACGCGTCGCCGGCGTCGTTCGAGAGCGCTTCGCTGGTGCAGGCGCGCAGGTCGTGCTGGAACTCGCGGACCTCCCTGTTCGGCGTGGGGCGGCGTTGAGCCGGATGTAGCGCCCCGGGTTGTAGTCGATGCCGGCCAACGAGGTGTTGATCACGTCGATGCGCTCGCGGATCTGCTGTTCCTGAGCACCGAGATGGGCCTGGAAGGAAGCGATGTCGCGGATGACGTTGGTGCGCAGGTACAGGAGGAACTGTTCCTCGAACCGGGGCAGGTCCTCGTCGGTGAGCCGGCTGTGCAACGTGCGGTAGCCGTCGGCGGATTCGATGGTGTTGTCCAGCTCGGCGGTGTGGACCGGGTATCTGCCGCGGAAGGCGGTCATCAGCCCCGCTGCCTGGCTGCTGGCGTGGCGCAGGGCGTCGTGGCGGCTGCTGCTGCTGCGCAGCAGCCGTTCTTCGGCATTGACGCTCGGCGTCGTCCAGCATCTCCAGGAGGCCGTCGCCGTCGGCCGCGGGCAGGAACTTCCTCAGGGCGTCCTCGTGCTCCGCCATGCCGTCGAGGTCGCACGTCGCGAGGAACGTGGTGGTCCTGTCCAGCAGGTCGGCGATGTGCTGGACGTCGCGGCGCAGGCCGCCCAGCTCCTCCTGCCCCGTGGTGAACGTCTTGCTGATCTGTACGATCTCGTCCTCGGTCCGCCGGAGCTGTGCGGTGAGCTTGTCCAGACCGGCTTCTGCTTCCAGGGCGCTCTTCTGCTGCTCGAACTGCTCGATGTCCGCGACGGTGCTTGGCCAGTCGAGTTCCGCGTAGGCGTCGACGCTGGCCAGCAGGGTGAGGGCGGCACTGGTTCCGGCGCGGGCCCGCTGCTGCTTCTCGAGTTCCCGGGTGGCCGTGGTGATGTCGGCGCTTTCGCGGGTGAGGCGGGTGGCCTCGGCGAGGAGGGCGTCGAGCTTGGCCTGGTTGCTCCAGCCCAGCACCCAGTTGCGCCGGTCGTCGATGCGGTGGGTGTCGTTCTTCTCGTGGCGGCCTCCGCCGCCTTTGATAAGGCCCTGCCGGGTGACGGCGGGGCCGGGTGGTGCGGGTGAACGCGTCCAGGTTTCGGCACACAGGTAGTCGGCACGCGAGCGCAGCCGCGCGGCGAGCCAGTCGCGGGCCCAGCTGTCGGACTTGAGCTGGAGTTTGGCGGTCAGCAGGGTGGGGTCGTCTGGCAGCGTGGTGAGGGGTGTGTGGGCGGGGACTTGGTAGTAGACCAGTCTGAGGCCCAGGTGACGGCCGTTGACCCAGGCCGAGACTGTGTCGTAGTGGGCGTGTGGGACCAGCAGGGACAAGGCGAACCCGTGCAGTACGCGCTCGGCGGCGCCGGCCCATTCGGCTTCGTCGTCGCGGACCTGGATCAGCTCGCCGGCGAACGGCAGGACCTCGTCGGAGACGCCCGTGGCGGTGGCGAGTTCGCGGCGCAGGGCCAGCAACTGGGCGGGGATGCTGGAGCGCTGCTGTTGCAGGCTGGTGATCTCGCGCCGCAGCGCGTCGGTCGCGGTGGTGTTGCCGTGGCGCGCGCGATGGCGAGATTGTCGAGTTTCCCGCGGGCCTGCTGCTCTTGTTCCTCGGCCCGGGAGCGGGCGGTGGAGATCTGGTCGGTCCGTTCGCGGAAGGAGGCGGCGTCGGTGACGGGATCCATGCCGGCCTGCGCGAGCCAGGTGTCGTACTCGGTGGCGCGCTTGCGGCGCCGTTCACGTTCGCGGCCGAGCTCTTTGATCCGGCCG